>NZ_JNXD01000010.1:0-229949 GCF_000725785.1 Streptomyces flavovariabilis
CAAGGGCAACGGCGTTCACCAGGCCATGCTCGGCATCGCCCGGCTACACAACCTGGCCCTCGCCCGATAACCCACGCCCCATACGGGACAACCTCTAGGGCTGCGGGACTGTGTCCATGTGCGGCTCCGCCGCGTGGGCGTGACCAGCCCCCACGACGCGGCACCCGCCGCACCGCCTACGCGTGCACCTCCCGATGCGCCTTCGCCAGCTCGGCGTACATCGTGCCGTTGAGGGTGACCCCCTGCCGCTCCTCCTCCGACAGCTCCCGCCGTACCTTCGCAGGCACGCCCGCCACCAGCGACCCGGGCGGCACGACCATCCCCTGCGGCACCAGCGCCTGCGCGGCGACGAGCGACCCGGCCCCGATCACCGCGCCGTTCAGGACCGTCGCACCCATCCCGATCAGACAGTCGTCCTCGACCGTCGCCCCGTGCACCACCGCGTTGTGCCCGATGCTCACCCGCTCACCGACGCTCACGGGAAACCCCGGGTCGGCGTGGAGCGTGCAGTTGTCCTGGACGTTGCTGCTCGCCCCGACGGAGATCGCCTCGACGTCACCGCGCACCACGGCGCCGTACCAGACGCTCGCCCCCGCCGCCAGCGTCACGCCCCCGATGACCGACGCCGTCGGCGCCACGAACGCCGTCTCGTCGATCTCCGGCTCCCTGCCGCCGATCCCGGTGATCATCGCCCGCTGACCCATGTCCGCCTCCCAGCGCCGTAGACAACGCGCACACCGTACGCCACCCTGTGGGGCGAAGATCACAGGTATCCGACGCAGCGGGTGGAGCTACCGCTGAGTACCGTGAGCGCGTGCCGAAGCGCAAGAACACGTTCTCATCCTGGCGGCGGGGCCTGACGCAGCGCGCCGTCCACGCGGGCTGGGCCTGGGTGCAGCGCAGGGGCTCCGTCACCGCCGAGCACCCCGGCCGCTACCGCTTCGGGGCGATGGGAACAGGTACCAGGCTGGCCTTCCCGCTCGGCACGGTCTTCGGTGAACCCTGGATCCACCTCGGCTCCCACTGCATCATCGGCGAGCAGGTCACCCTCACCGCGGGTCTGATGCCCGACCTCGACCTGGGCCCGGACGCGATCCTGCGGCTCGGCGACGGCGTCGTCCTGGGCCGCGGCAGCCACGTCATCGCCGACACGACGGTCACGATCGGCAGCGACTGCTACTTCGGCCCGTACGTCTACGTCACCTCCACGAACCACTCCTACGACGATCCGCACGAGCCGATCGGCAAGCAGTGGCCGCGGATGGAGCCGGTGGAGATCGGGCCCGGCTGCTGGATCGGAACCGGCGCGGTGATCCTGCCGGGCGCCCGGATCGGGCGGAACGTGGTGGTGGCCGCGGGCGCGGTCGTGCGGGGCACGGTGCCCGACCACGCCGTGGTGGCGGGCGCACCGGCCCGCGTCGTACGGCGCTGGACCGCCGCCGACGGCTGGCAGCCGCCCCTGCGCACCCCGGCGCCGGTCCCGATACCGGAGGGCGTCACCCCCGAGCAGCTGCGCGCGCTGTCGGGCCTGGACGAGGAGACGGCGGCCCGGCTGGCCGAGCTCGACGAGGAGCCGGCGTCCGGACTCGCGGAGCTGGAGCCGGATTCCTGAACCGTGGGTCCGCCCGGCGCCGGCAGCATCCCCGGAGCCGGAGCCGGAGCCGGAGCCGGAGCCGGAGCCGGAGCCGGAGCCCGGGCCGTTCGGGTCAGCCCGACGCCAGCAACACCGTCCCCACCAGCGCCAGCCCCGCCCCCGCGGCCTGCACGGCCCGCAGCCGTTCGCGGAGGACGCCCCGCGCGGCCACGGCCGTCACCACCGGGTACAGGGAGGCCAGCACGGCGGCGACCGTCACCGGGCCGTGCTGCGCGGCGATGGAGTACGTGCCGTTCGCGGCGACGTCCGCGAGGCCCACGAAGGCGAGGGCGGGCAGGGTGCGCCAGGGGAAGCCCTCCGCCGCGAGGGCGGGCGCACCGCGTCGTACCGACACGAACAGCGCGAGCCCGCCCGCGGCGACGTTGGTCACCCGCTGGACGAACAGGGCGAGGAACAGACCGGTCAGCGTCGTCGACGCCTCGGCGATGAGGGCCATCACCGCGCCGAAGCCGAACGCGGCGAGCAGGGTCAGGGCGACGGCCTGACGCTGGACGGGGGCGCCGCGGAACTGGGGGCCGCCGGCGAGGCACACACCGGCGACGGCGACCAGGATGCCGACGAACTGCAGCAGGCCGGGACGCTCGCCCAGCACCAGGCCCACTCCGACCGGCACCGCCACACCGATCGACCCCAGCGGCGAGACCACCCCCATCGGGCCCAGCGCGAGCGCCTTGTAGAAGGCGAGCATCGCCACCGGCCCGACCAGCCCGGCCGCCACGGCGAACCACAGCTGCGGCCCCGCTTCGCTCCAGCCGCCGGTCGCCACCACGACGGCGCCGAGCACCACCACCGCGATCGACTGCGAGACCACGACCACCGTGAGCGCGGGCGTGCGCCGGGTCAGCAGACCGCCACCGAAGTCGGCCAGTCCCCACAACAGGCTGGTGGCCAGGGCGAAGAGCGCTGTCATGGGACGGATGCCTCGCAGTACAGTTCGGTGAACGATCAGGTCAACCACACCGTAGTGCAGTCGGCTGCACTATGTCATACAGAATATTGGACGGAACGTGTCGGACCTCGACCTGCTGACCCAGTCCCTGGCGCGGAGCGTCAAGCACTGGCGCGCGGTGCGCGGCTTCACCCTGGACGTGCTCGCCGCCCGGGCGGGGGTCAGCCGCGGCATGCTCATCCAGATCGAGCAGGCCCGCACCAACCCCAGCCTCGGCACCGTCGTCAAGATCGGCGACGCGCTCGGCGTCAGCATCACGACCCTGCTCGACTACGAACAGGGCCCGCACGTCCGCATCGTCCCGGCCGAGCAGGCCGTACGGCTGTGGCACACCGACGCCGGCAGCTACAACCGGCTCCTCGCGGGCACCGAGGCGCCCGGCCCGCTGGAGCTGTGGGACTGGCGGCTCATGCCCGGCGAGAGCAGCCCGTCGGACCCGCACCCCGCCGGCACGACCGAACTGCTGCACGTCACGGCGGGCGAACTGACCCTCACCGTCGACGGCGTCGAGCACCGGGTGCCCGCGGGCGCCAGCGTCCACTTCGAGGCCAACGTCCCGCACACGTACGGCAACGCCGGTGATGCGCCCATGGAGATGGTCATGGCCGTCTCGGTGCCGCCCGTGACCTGAGACGCCCGGTCCGCCAACGGTCCGCTGTTGTTAGCGTGCGGCCCATGCGCGCACCCATCGGAGACTTCGACAACGCCCGCCCGGCCCCCGCCTGCCTCGACGAACTCACCGCCCCGGTCGCCGACGCCGTACGCCACTGGCGGGGCATCGTCCCCGCCGAGCACCTCGTCTACGTCGACACCGACCCCGAGTGGGCCGACACCGCCACCTTCGTGGAGCACTACGGGCAGGACCTGCTGGAGCGGTCGGCGAACTGCGTGGTCGTCGCGGGCAGGCGCGGCGGCGATTCCACGCTCGCCGCGTGCGTCGTGCCGTCCACCACCCGGGTCGACGTGAACGGCGTCGTGCGCCGCCGGCTCGGTGCCCGCAAGGCCTCCTTCGCCTCCATGGACACGGCCACCGGCGAGACCGGCATGGAGTACGGCGGCATCACCCCGCTCGGGCTGCCGGACGGCTGGCCGGTCCTCGTGGACGCCGCCGTCGTCGACCTGCCGTACGTGCTGGTCGGCAGCGGCCGGCGGCGCGGCAAGCTGCTGGTCCCGGGCAAGGCGTTCGCGGAACTGCCGGGTGCCGTGGTGCTGGAAGGGCTCGGGGTCTCCTGACCTACGCCGCGACGTGGTGGGCCAGTGGCAGATGGGGGTCGCTCTCGCCCGGGGCCGGCTCCGGATCCGCGTGCACCAGGGCCGCGGTCAGGCGCGGTACCGCGTGCAGCAGTGCGTGCTCGGCGTCCACGGCGATGCGGTGGGCCTCGCGCACCGTCACGTCGCCGTCCACCACGACCGCCACCTCGGCGCGCAGCCGGTGGCCGATCCAGCGCAACCGCAGCTCACCCACGCCGCGCACCCCGGGGACCTCGGTCAGGGCCCGCTCGGCCCGGTCCACCAGCGCCGGGTCGACGGCGTCCATCACCCGGCGGAACACCTCCCGGGCCGCGTCCCGCAGGACCAGGACGATCGCCGCCGTGATCACCAGCCCGACGATCGGGTCCGCCCGTTGCCATCCGAGGGCCGAGCCACCGGCGCCCAGCAGCACGGCCAGTGAGGTGAATCCGTCGGTACGGGCGTGCAGACCGTCGGCGACCAGCGCCGCCGAGCCGATCGAGCGGCCGACGCGGATGCGGTAGCGGGCCACCCACTCGTTGCCGGCGAAGCCGACGAGAGCGGCCACGGCGACCGCCGGGACGTGTGTGACCGGGCGCGGATCCAGCAGCCGGTCCACGGCCGTCCAGCCCGCGAAGGCCGCGGAGGCGGCGATCGTCAGCACGATCACCAGCCCCGCCAGGTCCTCGGCCCGCCCGTAGCCGTAGGTGAAGCGGCGCGTGGCCGCGCGCCGGCCCAGCACGAAGGCGATCCCGAGCGGGACGGCGGTCAGCGCGTCCGCGGTGTTGTGCACCGTGTCCCCGAGCAGCGCCACCGACCCGGAGAAGGCCACCACGACCGCCTGGGCCAGCGCCGTCACGCCGAGAACGACGAGCGAGACCCACAGCGCCCGCATCCCGCGGGCCGAGGACTCCAGGGCGGAGTCGACCTTGTCGGCCGTCTCGTGGGAGTGCGGGGCGAGGAGGTGGCCGATCCGATGGCGCAGGCCGTGCCGCTGCCCGTGGGTGTGGTGCTGCGGGTGGGAGTGCTCGTGCCGGTCGCTCACGTGGATCCCCTTTCGGTGCGCGCGAGAGTGGACGTACCCGTGCCGTGGCGCCATTATGTGCGTATGAGCGCACGCATGCACCTGTCAGCTGCGCATGATGCGCATCCGCGCAGCCCCGGCGAGGAGCAGCTCGCGCTCGCCGCGGAACTGCTCGCCCTGCTGGGGGACCGCACCCGGCTCGCCCTGCTGCACGCGCTGACCGGCACAGAGGCCGACGTCACCACGCTCACGGAGGCGTGCGGGGCGGCCAGACCGGCCGTCAGCCAGCACCTGGCGCGACTGCGCCTCGCGGGCCTGGTGGACACGCGCAAAGAGGGCCGCCGGGTGATCTACTCACTCCGCGACGGCCATCTGCGCCGGCTCGTCGACGAGGCGCTGAACGTGGCCGACCACCGCCTCAGCGACCGCCCCCCGCACGACTGAGCACGGCTCGCTCAATGACGCGCCGCCGTGCCGAGGTACTGCTCGGCGAAGGCGGCGGCCGCCGCGGGCGAGGTGAACAGACGGCGCAGCCGCGCGAGCGTGGTGCCCGCGCGGAAAGGGTCGCCCGCCGCCGTACCGTGGTACACCTCGGACAGCCACTGCGAGAACTCCTGGTAGTCCCACACGCGCCGCAGACACGCCTGCGCGTAGCCGTCGAGGCCGCTGCCGTCACCGGTGGTCAGCCGGGCGACCAGAGCGTCGCCGAGCAGGAAGGCGTCGTGCAGGGCGAGGTTCATGCCCTTGGCGGCGATGGGGGCGACCAGGTGGGCCGCGTCGCCGGCGAGGTGGAGCCGGCCGTGCACCATCGGCTCGACCACGTAGTCGTGCATGTCCAGTACGCGCTTCTCGATCAGCCGCCCCTCGGTCAGCGGCGGCACACCGGCCGCCCCGAGCCGTTCCTGGAGCTCCGACCAGACGCGCTCGTGCGGCCAGTTCTCCGGAGCGTCGCCCGGCGGGCACTGGAGGTAGTAGCGGGTCACCTGCGGGCTGCGGGGCATCTGGCCGGCGAAGCCGCGCGCGTGGCAGCCGAACAGCACGCAGTCGGCGGAGGGCGGCGCCTCGGCGAGCAGGGCAAGCCAGCCGATGCCGTAGTCGTGCCGCGCGATCCGGACCCGCTCGGGCGGGAGTGAGGCCCGGGTCGCCCCGCGTGCCCCGTCGCACCCGGCCACGAAGTCGCAGTGCACGACGTGGCGTTCACCCGTCTCGGGGCAGGTGTACGACACCGACGGCCGGTCGGTGTCCAGGTCGTGGACCTGCACGTCCCGGACCCCGAAGCGGATGTGACCGCCCCGGACGTCGGCGTACTCGCGCACCAGGTCCGTCACCAGCAAGGGCTGCGGGTAGACGAAGTGGTGGCTGCCCGTCAGCTCGCCGTACGGGAAGCGGTAGCGCTCCCCGTCGAAGCGGAACTCGCACGCGGTGTGCAGTTCCGCGCGGTCCAGCAGATTGCGGGCGAGGCCGCGCTTCTCCAAGCCGCGTACGGCCCATTCCTCGATGACCCCGGCCCGGGGCCGCCGTTCGATGAACTCCCGGGTCTCGCTCTCCAGCACCAGGCAGTCCACGGACGCGGCCCGCAGGATGTTGCCGACCGTCAGACCTGCGGGACCGGCGCCCACGACAACGACCGGGAAGCGTTGCGGGGCGCCGGAGTCCGCGGGCGGAAAGGCGTGGGTCATGCGCACATTATGGAGGCCGGTCTCAGTGCACGGGCACCTCCTCGACCGTCACCTCCTCGATGCTCCGCTCGATCTCCGCGGACGGGGAGGCGCAGGCCCGGGCCCAGTAGTAGACAGCCAGCGAGAACACCGCGACGACCAGGATGTCCCACCACAGTCCGAGGTGCCCCTGGCCGCCGAAGCCGCCCTGCCAGGAGATGACGCCCATGCCCAGCAGGTAGACGGGCAGCCACCGGGCGGCCCTGAAGTCGAGGCGGGGCGCGTCGGGCAGGCCCTTTCGGGTGGCGTACCAGGCGTAGCCGCCGAGCAGGACGTAGCCGAGGACGATGGCCACGCCGAGCCGCCACAGGGTGTCCCAGGTGGACCAGTAGATGATGAGGTTGGCCACCACGAAGGACAGCGGCGAGAGGGCCTTCCCGGCGGGCAGGCGGTACGGGCGTGCCCGGTGCGGCAGCCGGTCCGCGAAGACGCCGTAGGCCAGCGGGGCGCCCGCGTACATCAGCACGCTCGCCGAGGTGATGAAGCTGACCAGCTGCTGCCAGCTCGGAAACGGCAGGAAGCAGACCACGCCGGTCACGAAGGACACGATCAGCCCGAACCACGGCACACCGCGCGCGTCGGTGCGGACGAAGAGCTTCGGCGCGTAGCCGTTGCGGGCCAGTCCGTAGGAGACGCGCGACGTGGCCGTCGTGTAGATCAGGCCGGTGCCGGCCGGGGAGACCACCGCGTCCAGGTACAGCACCACGCTCAGCCAGCCGAGTCCCACCAGGGTCGCGAGCCCCGCCCACGGACCGCTGATGCCGGGGTAGTCGAGCCTGGTCCAGCCGTGCGCGAAGGAGCTCAGCGGCAGGGCGGCGATGAAGACGACCTGGAGCAGGACGTAGATGGCCGCCCCGATGGCGACCGAGCCGATCGTGGCGCGCGGCAGGTCCCGCTGCGGGTCGCGGCTCTCGCCCGCCAGCTGGATCGCCTGCTCGAAGCCCAGCAGGGCGAAGATGATGCCGCTGGAACTGACGGCGCTCAGCACCCCGTGGGCGCCGAACGGGGCGAAGCCGTGCTCGGTGAAGTTGCCCGGGTGGAAGTTGCCGGCCGCGATGATGAAGATCGCGGCCAGCGGCACGGCCACCTTCCACCAGGTGGCGGCGCTGTTGGTGTGGGCCAGGATCCGCACGCCGAGGAAGTTGACGACGACGAACACGGCCATCAGCAGGACGGCGACGACGAAGCCGCTCGTCGTCAGCGTCCCGTCCTGCGCGTGCTGGAGGCCTTGCGCCCAGTGCCAGTGCCCGGCGTAGCCGATCATGGCCTCGACCTCGATCGGGGCCACCGTCGCCGCCTGGAGCCAGGAGAACCAGCCGAAGGACATGCCCGCCAGTCCGCCGAACGCGTAGTGCGGGTAGCGGGCCGTGCCGCCCGCGACCGGGAACATGCCGCCGAGTTCCGCGTGCACCAGGGCCAGCAGCACGATCGCCACGGCGCCGATGAGCCAGGACAGGATCGCCGCGGGGCCGGCCGCAACGACGGCCTTCTCGGCGCCGTACAACCAGCCCGAGCCGATGATGGATCCGACCGACGCCCACATGAGCCCGATCAGCCCGACGTCCCGGCGCAGACCGTCTCTCTCCATGAATGCGGGGCCTCTCATCAGTGAACTCGAAGAGTCCGGCGAGCAAGAGGCCTCAGGTTAGGAATCGGTCAGCCGGCGGAAGAAGACGAGTTGTGCAGCCTTGACCGGGCGCGGGTATTTCGTGGGAAACGCTTCAGGATTCCTGTACGCGGTGATGAGACAGCCGTGGGATCTCGATCGCCGGGCAGCGGTCCATCACCATCTCCAGTCCCGCCGAGCGGGTCCGGTCGTACGCCCCCTCGTCGATGACGCCGAGCTGGAACCAGACGGCCTTCGCGCCCTTGGCGGCCGCCTCGTCCGCGACGGCCCCGGCGAGGTCGCTGTTCACGAACACGTCGACGACGTCCACGGCGAAGGGGATGTCCGCCAGGCTCGCGTACCCCTTCTCCCCGTGCACCGTCTCCGCCTTCGGATGCACCGGCACGACGCGCTTGCCGAAGCGCTGGAGCACTGCGGCGACGCCGTACGCCGCCCGCTGCCGGTTCGACGACAGGCCCACCACCGCCCACGTGTCGCCGAGCTCGGTGAGGATCCTGCGGACCGCTGCCTCGTCGCCGTACACCGGCGGCCTCCTCGAGAGTCGTGACGAACTGCTCTCCCGGCAACGACGCGGAGTGCGCGGTGATTCCCCGAGAGCCTCCGTGATAGCTTGCCGAGGCCAGTCGAACCCATGTACGTGGGTCAGGGAATCCGGTGCGAATCCGGAACTGACGCGCAGCGGTGAGGGGGACGGGCGGGGCCTCGGCCACTGGACGACTCGGTCGTCCGGGAAGGCGTCCCGTACCGGATGAACCCGAGTCCGAAGACCTGCTGGCGGCCCCCGCGGCCGCACGCGGCGGGGGAGCACCGTACGACCGGGCTCCGCGAATGGGCCCTCGACGACTGAGGACTGGTTCCCGTGCCCCTCGCTCCACCCGCCCGTGCCGCTGCCCTGCTCGCGGCCGGCTCCCTGCTCCTGACCGGCTGCGGCGGCGCCGACTCCACCGACGCGAAGGCCGCCGTCACGCTCTCCAACTGCGGGCACGAGGTCCGCGTCGCGGCCGCGCCGCAGCACGCCGTGTCCCTCAACCAGGGCACCACCGAGATCCTGCTCTCCCTCGGCCTGGCCGACCGCCTCGCGGGCACGGCCACCTGGACCGACCCCGTGATGAAGGGGCTGGAGAAGGCCGACGCCGAGGTGCCGCGCATCGCCGACAACAACCCGTCCCTCGAACGCGTCCTGGACACCGAGCCCGACTTCGTCGCCGCGTCGTTCGTCTCCACCCTCGGCAAAGGCGGCGTCGCCACCCGCGAGCAGTTCGAGAAGCTCGGCGTCCCCACCTACGTCTCCCCGTCCGACTGCGCCGGCAAGGACAACTCGGGCGGCGGTGACGGCGCACGCGACAAGGCTCTGGGCATCGACACCGTCTACGGCGAAGTACATGACCTCGCGACCGTGTTCGGGGTGAAGGAACGCGGCGACGCACTCGTGTCGTCCCTCCGGCAGCGCATGAAGAAGGCCACGGCGGGCATCGACGCCTCCGACGTCACCCTCCTCTACTGGTTCGCGAACTCCGAGTCGCCCTACATGGCGGGCTGCTGCGGAGCACCCGGCATCATCACCCAGGCCCTCGGCGCGAAGAACGTCTTCGACGACACGCACGAGGAGTGGCCGCAGGTCAACTGGGAGACGGTCGCCGACCGCGACCCCGACGTCCTCGTCATCGGCGACCTGACCCGTAAGTCGCAGACCGCGGAGTCGGCCGCGAAGAAGATCGCCTTCCTGGAGTCCAACCCGGTCACCAGGAACATGGACGCCGTCCGGCACAAGCGGTACGTGCTGCTCAGCGGGCAGGCCATGAACCCGACCATCCGCACCGTCGAGGGCGTGGAGCAGGTGGCCGCCGGGCTGCGCCGGTCCGGGCTGGTGAAGTGACCGCCCAAGGTCGGCCGGGTGCCGGGGTCCGGCCCCGGCGCGGGTCCGGGCTCGCCCTGGGGGCGGCCGGGGCCGTCGCGCTGACCGCGTCCCTCGCCGTGACCCTCACCATCGGTCCCGCCGACATCCGCGTCGGCGACGTCTGGTCCGTCGTGGCAGCCCATCTCGGCCTCGGCAGCTCGCAGCTGACGCCGATCCGGGACGGGATCGTCTGGCAGCTGCGGCTGCCGCGCACCCTGCTCGCGGCCGTGTGCGGAGCCGGACTCGCCGTCTGCGGGGCGGTGATGCAGTCGCTGCTGCGCAACCCGCTCGCCGACCCCTTCGTGCTCGGGGTGTCCTCCGGCGCCTCCACCGGAGCGGTCCTCGTGGTCGTGCTCGGCGCGGGCGGCGGTGCCCTCTCGGTGTCCGCGGGCGCGTTCCTCGGCGCCCTGCTGTCGTTCGCGCTGGTGCTGCTGCTCAGCCACACCCTCGGCGGCACCACCGACCGGGTGGTCCTCGCGGGCGTCGCCGCCATGCAGCTCTTCTCCGCGCTCACCTCCTTCGTCGTGATGACCTCCGCCGACGCCGAGACCACCCGCGGCGTGCTGTTCTGGCTCCTCGGCTCGCTCGGCGGCGCCGGCTGGACCGACGTATGGCTGTGCCTGGCGGTGCTGGCCGTGGCGCTCGTGGTGTGCCTGTCGTACGCCCGTACCCTCGACGCCTTCGCCTTCGGGCAGGACGCGGCGGCCGCCCTCGGGGTGTCCGTCGCCCGCACCCGCCTGGTGCTGCTGTGCGCCACGGCCCTGCTCACGGCCGCGCTGGTCAGCTCGGCCGGGGCGATCGGCTTCGTCGGACTGGTCCTGCCGCACGCCGCCCGGGCCCTGACCGGCCCCGGGCACACGCGGCTGCTGCCGGTCACCGCCCTCGCGGGAGCGGTGTTCCTCGTATGGGTGGACACCCTGGCCCGAACGGTCCTCGATCCGCAGGAGATTCCGGTGGGGGTCGTGACGTCGCTGATCGGCGTGCCGGCGTTCGTGGCGGTGCTGTACCGGACGCGGAGGGCGCGGTGAGTGGCGCAGGTGCGACGGCGGAGGCGGGGCTGCGGGCCGACCGGGTCAGCCGCCGTGCCGACGGGCGTCTCATCCTGGACGGCGTCGCCCTCGCCCCGAAGACCGGCTCCACGGTCGGCGTCCTCGGTCCCAACGGCTCCGGCAAGTCCACACTGCTGCGGCTGCTGGCCGGGTTGCTCATGCCGACCTCCGGAGTCGTCACCCTCGACGGCACACCGCTGAGCGACCTGCCCCGCCGCACGGTCGCACGCCGCCTCGCCGTGGTCGAGCAACAGTCGGACACCCAGGTCGAGTTGACGGTCGAGGACATCGTGCGGCTGGGCCGGGTCCCGCACCGCCGGGCCTGGACACCCGCCTCCGCGGACGACGAGCGGGCCGTGCGCGCCGCCCTGGAGCGCACGGGCCTCGACGCCCACTCCGGCCGGCTCTGGCACACCCTCTCGGGTGGCGAACGCCAGCGGGTGCAGATCGCCCGCGCGCTCGCCCAGGAACCCCGCGAACTCCTCCTCGACGAGCCCACCAACCACCTCGACATCCACCACCAGCTCGACCTGCTCACCCTGGTCACGGGCCTGCCGGTCACCACCGTCGTCGCCCTGCACGACCTCAACCTCGCGGCGATGTACTGCGATCGGGTCGTCGTGCTGTCCGCGGGGCGGGTCGTGGCGGGAGGCCCCCCCCGAGGACGTCCTCACGGCCGGGCTCATCGCCGAGGTGTACGGGGTGCGGGCCGCCGTCAGCCGCGAAGGACCCGAGGGGCGGCCCCATGTGCGGTTCCTCGGCACGCTGGGCTGAGAGGAGCGGGCCGGCACGCCATTGGTGGGGCGATTGTCGCCACGGTGGCCGGAAAACGCCGAACCTGCCTGCGCGTGCCCGCCCGCCCGCCCGCCTACGCTCACCTCGTGCTGCGCATCATCGACGCCCGAACCCGCGAGCCGGTCGACGCCGCCCCGGCCCGCCGGGGCCTGACCCGTGTCGTGGTGCACGCTTCCGGCTCCGACTCGACGAACCTGCGGGTGCTGCTCGTCGGGGACCTGCTCGTCCGGACCCTGGAACTCGGCGGCACACCGGTCTGGGCCCTGCTGGCCGGCGGCCGCCGGCAACCGGAGCTGCGCGCGGGCGCCGCGGCGCTCGGCATCCACCCCTTCGAGGACAGTCCCGACGCCGGTGCGGGCCTGGGCGAGGCCCAGGTCGTCCATGTCACCGCCGAGGGCGGGGCGGTGCCCGACGGTGTGCGGATCGCCGTCGCGCCGGTGGAGCCGGATCCACCGGACCACTCCGACCCCGCCGCCCTGCGCCTCGCCCTGATCACCCGTCACCACAGCGCCCCGGTCCGGCTGGAGGCGGCCGGACTCGACGACGCCCGCGCCACCCTCGCCCGCTGGCGCGGTGCGGTCGCCCGCTGGGCACGGCAGCCCTCACGGCCGATTCCCGACACCGTGCGGGGACGGCTGCGCGACGCCTGGGAGGACGACCTGGACG
The DNA here is from genome assembly GCF_000725785.1 of Streptomyces flavovariabilis. NCBI lineage: Bacteria > Bacillati > Actinomycetota > Actinomycetes > Kitasatosporales > Streptomycetaceae > Streptomyces > Streptomyces flavovariabilis. The sequence goes on from NZ_JNXD01000010.1 coordinate 12,610, forward strand.
TACCCCGGGTGCTGGGCGTGCTCCATCAGGTCGAGACCGAGCCGGACCTGGCCGACGGCGCCCGGTTCGAGACGTACGCCTACGCCGACCGGCTCCTCGGCCTCGACCTCACCCGCGACCTGGGATCCCCGTCATGATCGAACGCGCCGGAGCAGGCCCGCTGCGCCGCCTGGTCGTGCTGCGGCACGCCAAGTCCGCCTGGCCCTTGGACGTCGCCGACCACGAACGCCCCCTCGCCCCGCGCGGCCGCCGGGACGCCCCCGCGGCGGGGCGGGCACTGGCCGGTGCGGACCTCCTGCCGGACCTCGCGCTGTGCTCCACCGCCGTCCGCGCCCGCCGGACCTGGGACCTGGCCGCCGCCGAGTGGGGCACACCCCCGCCGGTCCGTCACGACCGGCGCCTGTACGCCGCCGGTCCCTCCGGCCTGCTGGCCGTCGTCCACGAGGTGCCCGCCGAGGTGGAGACGCTGCTGCTGATCGGGCACAACCCCGGGCTGGAGGAACTGGTCCTGGCCCTCGCCGGCGACGGCCTCGCCGACACCCTGGAGCAGGTCCGTACGAAGTTCCCCACCTCGGCGATCGCCGTCCTGTCCTGGCGCGGCACGGCCTGGCGGTCCCTCGCCCCCGGCACCGCGCTGCTCACGTCCGTGACCGTGCCCCGGGGCGCGAAGCAGTAGCCCGGGCACCGTGAGAGCAGTCATGCATGCCGTGATTCGACGGTACGAAGGGGTGACCGACCCGGCTGAGGCGGGACGCCGGGTGAACGAGGAGTTCCTGCCGCTCCTCCGTCAGGTCCGGGGGTTCGTGGCCTACTACTGGGTCGACGCCGGCGGCGGGGTGAGGTGTCGGCCGGTGTCTTCCAGGACCGGGCCGGCGCCGAGGAGTCGACCGGGAGGGCGGGGGACTTCGTACGGGAACGGCTCGCCTAGCTGCTGCCCAACCCGCCCCAGGTGACGGCCGGCGAGGTCGTGGCCCACTCGTAGCGGAGGTCCCGGCGGCTCCGGCCGGCCGCCCCGCCGGGACGCCGGCGGCCACGCGATTAGGCTGGCCGGATGCAGGACGAATACCGCACGGTCGCCGCTGCCGGCGTGCACGAGACCGAGGTCAACCGCTCCCGCTTCCTGTGCGCCCTCGCCCCGGCGGCCACCGAGCAGGAGGCGCAGGACTTCATCGCCTCGGTCCGCAAGGAGCACGCCGACGCCTCCCACAACTGCTGGGCCTATGTGATCGGCGCCGACGCCTCCGTCCAGAAGGCGAGCGACGACGGCGAGCCGGGCGGCACCGCCGGCGTCCCCATGCTCCAGATGCTGCTGCGCCGCGACATGAGGTACGTCGTCGCCGTCGTCACCCGCTACTTCGGCGGGGCCAAACTCGGCGCCGGCGGGCTCATCCGCGCGTACGGCGGAGCGGTCGGCGAGGCCCTGGACACCCTCGGCACCCGCACCCGCCGCCGCTTCCGGCTGGCCACGGTCACCGTCGACCACCAGCGGGCCGGCAAGCTGGAGAACGACCTGCGCACCACTGGGCGCGAAGTCCGCGACGTGCGCTACGGGGACGCGGTCACGATCGAGATCGCCCTCCCGGACGCCGACGTGGACGCCTTCCGGTCATGGCTCGCCGACGCCACCGCCGGGACGGCCGGCTTCGCACCGGGCGGGGAGGCGTACGGGGACGCCTGACGGCGGTTCCGTCCCGGACCGCCACGCCGTCGCCGACGGGGTCAGCGGTCTGCGCCGGCCCGGTCCTCGGCGTCCGCCGCGTTCCCGGTCGCCCCACCCGCCGGGACGCGCCCCAGCCGGAACGCGAGCAACGCCGTGCTGACGGCGAGGGCCGCGAGGACGTACGCGGTGAGGTCGAAGGCCCGCGCGAAGTCGGCCGAGTCCGTGTCCGGACCCGGGGACTGGGGATTGCTGCCCAGGAAGCCGCGGTACATGGCCCCGATGACGGCGGCCCCGAAGGCCATCCCCGCCTGGGTCACGGTGTTCAGCACACCCGACCCGGCGCCCGCGTCGTCCGGATGGACCCGGGTGAGAACGGCGTCCACCAAGGGCGCGACGACCAGGCCCTGCCCGGGCCCGGAGACGCCCATCACCGCCGCGAGCGCGACCGCCTGGGCCGAGCGGTCCAGGCCGGTGACCGCGGGCACGGCCACGAGACCGGCCGCCATCACGAGGCCGCCGGCCATCGACACCCCGATCCCGAACCGGGCGGCGAGCCGGCGGCACGCGGCCGAGGCGACGATGAACCCGAAGCCGAGCGGCACGAAGACCAGGCTCGCTGCCGGCGGGGTCTGCCCCAGGCCCGACTGGAGGGGGTGGTGAGCACCAGGAACAGCCCGGCGTTGCCCGAGAAGAACATCAGCACCGTGCCCATGCTCAGCGGGAAGCCCCTGGCCCGCAGCAGCCGGCCCGGCAGCAGCGGGTCGTTGCCGGCGGTCTCCGTCCGGCGCTCCCAGCGCAGGAACGCCAGGACGCCGGCCGCGGGACGAAGCAGAGGTAGGTCCACCAGGGCCAGCCGTGTTCGCCGCCGAGGATCAGCGGGATCAGCACGAGGGGCAGCAGCACGGCGGTGAAGGCCGCGCCGCCGATGTCGAGGAGCGGCAGGTCCGCGCTGCGGCTCTCGCTGACGGCGGGCACGGCCGCGCACAGGATCGCCGCACCGATCGGCACGTTGATCAGGAAGATCATGCGCCGGCCCAGGCCCGCCACGTCCAGGTCCAGCAGCAGGCCGCCGCCGACGAGGCCGGCGATGACGCCCGCGCCGATCGAGGCACCGTAGGCGCCGACGGCCCGGGCCCGGTCGCGTTCGTGTACGAAGACGGCCCGGATGAGGGACAGCACCTGCGGTGTCATCACCGCTGCCGACAGTCCCTGCAGCACCCGGGCCGCGATGAGCGTGCCCGGGCCCGGGGCGAGCGCGCACAGCAGGGAGGTCAGGGTGAAGGCGGCCACGCCGTTTCGCAGCACAGTTGCGACATTCCCCCTGAATTGCCGTCGGATGGGCGTGGCGGTCCGAGGTTGGTGGTGGACCAGGGGCCCACACGCGTTAGCGTGGTGGGTCTGACAGCGAGCGGGTACCGGCTCGTGCCGGTGGAGAGCGACAGCAGGGGGAGACATGCAGGCCGGGGCGGCGTCTTGAGGCTGCTGCACACCTCCGACTGGCATCTCGGCCGCGCCTTCCACCGGGTGAACATGCTCGGCGCCCAGGCCGAGTTCATCGGCCACCTCGTCACGACCGTGCGGGAGCGGGCCGTGGACGCGGTGGTCGTGTCGGGAGACGTGTACGACCGTGCCGTGCCGCCGCTCGCCGCGGTCGAGCTGTTCGACGACGCCCTGCACCGCCTCGCCGCTCTCGGCGTGCCCACGGTGATGATCTCCGGGAACCACGACTCGGCCCGCCGGCTGGGCGTCGGCGCCGGGCTGATCGGGCGGGCCGGCATCCATCTGCGGACCGAGCCGTCGGCGGCAGGCACCCCCGTGGTGCTGGCCGACGCCGACGGGGAGGTCGCCTTCTACGGGTTGCCCTACCTCGAACCGGCCGTGGTGAAAGACGAGTTCGGTGTGGAGAAGGCCGGACACGAGGCCGTGCTCGCCGCCGCCATGGACCGGGTCCGCGCCGACCTCGCCGCCCGCCCGGCCGGCACCCGCTCCGTCGTCCTCGCGCACGCCTTCGTCACCGGCGGCGAACCCAGCGACAGCGAGCGGGACATCACCGTCGGCGGCGTCGCCGCGGTACCGGCCGGGGTGTTCGACGGCGTCGACTACGTGGCGCTCGGGCATCTGCACGGCTGCCAGACCCTCACCGACCGCGTCCGCTACTCCGGCTCCCCGCTGCCCTACTCCTTCTCGGAGGCCGCCCACCGCAAGAGCATGTGGCTGGTCGACCTGGCCGCGGACGGCTCCGTCGACGCCGAGCGCGTCGACTGCCCCGTGCCCCGCGCCCTGGCCCGGATCCGCGGCACGCTGGAAGACCTCCTCGCCGACCCGGAACTGACCCGGCACGAGGAGGCGTGGGTCGAGGCGACCCTCACCGACCCCGTCCGCCCGGCCGACCCGATGGCCCGGCTCGCCGCCCGCTTCCCGCACACGCTCAGCCTCGTCTTCGACCCCGACCGCGACGAGGACGAGTCCGAGGTGTCGTACGCCCGGCGTCTCGCCGGCCGCAGTGACCAGGAGATCGCCGAGGACTTCGTCGCCCATGTGCGCGGCGCCGGCCCCGACGCGCGCGAACAGGGCGTGCTGCGGGACGCGTTCGACGCCGTGCGGGCCGACGAGACCGTCCGGGAGGTGGCCCGGTGAGGCTCCACCGGCTCGCGGTCACCGCCTTCGGTCCCTTCGGAGGCACCCAGACCGTCGACTTCGACGACCTGTCGAGCGCCGGGCTGTTCCTGCTGCACGGCCCCACCGGCGCGGGCAAGACATCCGTCCTCGACGCCGTCTGCTACGCCCTCTACGGCTCGGTGCCGGGCGCCCGGCAGGGCGTCGGGCAGGGCACGACCCTGCGCAGCGACCACGCCGCCCCCGCGACCCGCACCGAGGTCACCCTCGACCTCACCGTCGCCGGGCGGCGCCTGGAGGTCACCCGCCAGCCGCCCTGGGAGCGCCCCAAGAAGCGCGGCACCGGCACGACCCTGGACAAGGCCCAGACGTGGCTGCGCGAGTACGACGCGACGGCGGGGGCCTGGAAGGACCTCAGCCGCTCCCACCAGGAGATCGGCGAGGAGATCACCCAGCTCCTCGGCATGAGCCGGGAGCAGTTCTGCCAGGTCGTGCTGCTGCCGCAGGGCGACTTCGCCCGGTTCCTGCGCGCCGACGCCGAGGCCCGCGGCAAGCTGCTGGGCCGCCTGTTCGACACCCGCCGCTTCGCCGACGTCGAAAAGCGCCTGGCCGAGCGCCGCCGCGCCACCGAGGCCCGGGTGCGGGACGGGGACGCGGAGCTGCTGGCCGACGCCCACCGCATGCAGCAGGCCGCGGGCGACGCCATGGAGCTGCCCGGACTCGCCCCGGGCGAACCGGGGCTCGCCGAGGCCGTCCTGAGTGCGGCCGCAATCGCCCGCAGCACCGCCCGCGAGCAGCTCACCGTCGCCGCGTGCACGCTCACCGCCGCCGAGTCCGCGCAGGCCGCCGCCGGCCGCGCCCTGGACGATGCCCGCGAACTGGATCGCCTCCAGCGGCGGTTCGCCCAGGCACGGGAACGGGCGGCGAGTCTGGAGCAGGGAGCCGCCGCCTACCGGGAGGCGCAGGCGCTCATGGACCGGGCCCGCAAGGCCGAAGCGGTCGCCCCCGCCCTGGACCTGCGGGAATCCTCCGAAGCCGAACACCGCCGGGCAGCCGCCGCCGAGGTACGCGCGCGTGCCCTGCTGCCGGAGACCTTCGCCGACGCGGGTGCGGCCGGACTCGCCTCCGCCGCACGCCGGACCGCCGAGGAACTGGGCGGACTCGACTCGGCCCGCCGCGCCGAGCGGCGGCTGGCCGAACTCCTCGACGAGCGCGTTGGTTTGGACCGTCAGGAGCACGCCGACGCCGACCTCTTGCAGGAGGCGGAGGCCTGGCTCGACGGCTGGGAGGAGACGCGCACCGCACTCCAGGCGCGGGTCGACTCCGCCCAGAAGGACGCCGCCCTCGCCGAGCAGCTCGCCGAACGGCGCGAGCCCGCGCGGCAGCGGCTGCGGGCGGCCCGCCTGCGCGACCAGCTCGCCCACGACACGGACCAGGCGGTCGAACAGGTCCGCATCGCACAGGACAAGACACTGCGGGCCAAGCAACACTGGCTCGACCTCAAGGAACAGCGCCTGAACGGCATCGCCGCCGAACTGGCCGCGAACCTCACCGACGGCGCACCCTGCGCCGTCTGCGGCGCCACCGAACACCCCGCCCCCGCCCGCAAGGACGCAGGACACGTCGACCGCGAGGCGGAGGAGCACGCCCTCACCGCCTACCAGCGCGCCGACGAACAGCACGCCGATGACGAGCGGCGCCTCGGGGTCGTACGGGAGGCACTGGCCGCCGCCACCGCGGAGGCCGGTGACACTCCTACCAGCCAACTCGCCCGGGAAGTGGAGGAGCTGGAGGAGCGGTACGCGCGGGCCCGCAGCGCCGCAGCCGAGCTGCACGCCGCGCAGGAGCGCCTGCGACAGGCCGGGCACGAACGCGAACGGCGCCTCGCCACCCGGCAGGAGGCCGCCGTACGGACCGCGTCCCGGGTCGGCCACCGGGAGCGGCTGGACCGCGAACGGGCCGCTCTGGAGGAGGAGCTGGACCGGGTACGGGGCTCCCTGGGCAGTGTCGCCGCGCGGGCCGCACAGCTGGAGCGGCAAACCGCGCTGCTCACGGACGCCGCCGACGCCGCCCGGGCCGCCGAGGACAGCGCCCAGCGGCTCAAGGACGCCGACGCCCGGCTCGCCGACGCCGCCTTCCGTGCCGGCTTCGATACGCCGCAGGCCGCGGCCGCCGCCCTCCTCGACGACGCCGCCCACCGTGAGCTGCAACACCGCCTGGACGCCTGGCAGCACGAAGAGGCCGCCGTCCGGGCCGTCCTCGCCGAGGCCGACACGGCCGCCGCCGCCCGCGAGCCGCGGGCCGACCTGGACGCGGCGCAGCGGACGGCCGACGAGGCGGACCGGCGGCTGCGCGACGCCGCCTCCGCCCACGACGCCGCCCGTCGGCGCTGTGCCGAACTCGACCGGCTGTCCGCCCGGGCGACCGCCTCCGTGCGCCGGCTGGCGCCGCTGCGCGAGGAGTACGACCGTGTCGCCCGGATGGCCGGTCTCGCCGCCGGCACCTCGGCGGACAACGAACGCCGGATGCGCCTGGAGTCGTATGTCCTCGCGGCCCGGCTGGAGCAGGTCGCCGCCGCCGCGACCGTACGGCTGCGCCGCATGTCGTCGGGCCGCTACACCCTCGTCCACTCGGACGACCGCACCGGACGCGGCCGCAGCGGGCTCGGACTGCACGTCGTGGACGCCTGGACCGGCCGCGAACGCGACACGGCGACGCTGTCGGGCGGCGAGACGTTCTTCGCCTCGCTGGCCCTGGCCCTGGGCCTCGCGGACGTCGTCACGGATGAGGCGGGCGGGGGGCGACTGGACACCCTCTTCATCGACGAGGGCTTCGGCAGCCTCGACGACCAGACCCTCGACGAGGTCCTCGACGTCCTCGACTCCCTGCGCGAACGCGACCGCAGCGTCGGCATCGTCAGCCATGTCCCCGACCTGCGGCGGCGGATCCACGCCCAGCTGGAGGTCGTCAAGGGGCGGTCCGGGTCGGCACTGCGGCAGCGCGGCGCCTGAGGTCAGCGGCCCACCTGCCGACCACGCCTGTGGACACCGGTGACTTCGGCCGCTGAACCCCCGATCTTTTGCCGCGACTTGACCCTGTAGGTTCTTGCGCCATGGTGCGATACGCGGAGCCGGGCGCAGTGGAATGGGTGGAGTCGGGCGGCGGGCCGCTGATAGCGGTACCGGAGACCGTCCTGCCGTTCTGGACGGGCGCCGACGGCGAGGAGACGGCATCGGACTACGACCGGGCCTGCGAGGTGGACGGCCACGTCGGCCTCCTCCCGGTCGGCGACTGCACCGCCCTGGTCCTGGGTGACGAGCCCGCCTCGACCGCCTATCTGCCCGACCACGGCATGTTCGTCCGCTGGTGCGCCGGCGACTCGGAGGACGAGCTGCTGGCGAGCGTCCCGCCGGCCGTCGACGGCGCGGAGTGGGAACCGGAGGTGCACTGGGAGGTGCCGGGCACGGTCCTCCTGTTCGACGCCGCCTGGCCCGGGTCGCACCCGTCGGGGTCCGAGCACGTGCGGGTGGCCCTGGAACCGGGCCGATACGCCGTGCGCGCGGCGAGGGTCCAGCCCGGCCCGGAGACCTGGCTGGGCCTGGTCCAGCTCCGGCTGCTCGCGCGGAGATGACCCAGCGTCACTGACGGGGAAAACCGTGTGCGCCGGGCGGCCGGCCCGATCACGATGAACTCATGCCACGCTTTCCCCACCCCACCCCTGAGGAACTGCGCCGCGACACGCTGCCCCTGCGCGGCCGTACCGCGCTGGTCACCGGAGCCAGCCGCCGCGGCGGCATCGGGCACGCCGTGGCCCGCCGCCTGGCCGCCTACGGCGCGAGCGTCTACCTGCACCACCACGTCCCGCACGACGCCGGCCGGCCCTGGGGCGCTGACCGCCCCGAAGACGTTGTCGCGTCCGTGCGCGCCGCAGCCGGCGATCCCGGCGCCCGGATCGTCGCGGGCCCCGGCGACCTGGCCGGCCCGGACGTGCCCGCCGAACTCGTCACCAGGGCCGTCGAAGCCCTCGGCGGACGCCTCGACATCCTCGTCGCCAACCACGCGCAGAGCGGGTTCGACGGCTCCCTGGACGAGATCGGCACGGAGATGCTCGACCGGCACTGGGCGGTCGGCACCCGCGCGGTCCTGCTGCTCATCCAGGCCCATGCCCGGTTGCGGCCCCCCGGCCCCGGAGGCCGTGTGGTGATGATGACCTCCGGCCAGGACATCGCGGGCGGCATGCCGGGCGAGATCGCCTACGCCCTCCAGAAGGGCGCCCTCGCTTCGATCACCCGCTCCCTGTCGACCACGCTCGTCGAGCGGGGCATCACGGTCAACACCGTCAACCCCGGCCCCGTGGACACGGACTACCTGACCGGCGAGGACTATGAGGCGGTGGCCGCCCGCTTCCCCTCCGGACGGTGGGGCATGCCCGACGACCCGGCCCGCCTCATCGCCTGGCTCGCGACCGACGAGGCGGGCTGGATCACCGGGGAGGTCATCAGCTCCGAGGGCGGATTCCGGCGCTGATCAGAGGGCGGACAGCTCGTCCACCAGATCGTCCAGTCCCAGCGACCCCTGCGACAGCGCGGCCATGTGCCACGCCTTCGGGTCGAAGGCGTCGCCGTGCCGGGCGCGGGCGTTCTCGCGGCCCAGGAGCCAGGCCCGCTCGCCGAGTTTGTAGCCGATGGCCTGGCCCGGCATGGACAGGTAGCGGGTCAGCTCGCTCTCCACGAAGTCCGCCGGCCGGCTGCTGTGCGAGCCGAAGAACTCCTGCGCCAGCTCGGCCGTCCAGCGCTCGCCGGGGTGGAAGGGCGAGTCGTCCGGGATCGTCAGCTCCAGGTGCATACCGATGTCGATGATGACGCGCACGGCCCGCATCATCTGGGCGTCCAGGTAGCCGAGCCGGCGCTCCGGGTCGGTCAGGAAGCCCAGTTCGTCCATCAGCCGCTCCGCGTACAGCGCCCAGCCCTCGGCGTTGGCGCTCACCATGCCGACGCTCGCCTGGTAGCGGGAGAGGTTCTCCGCCACGTGCTTCCACTGGGCCAGCTGGAGGTGATGGCCCGGCACGCCCTCGTGGTACCAGGTCGACACCAGGTCGTAGACCGGGAAGCGCGTCTCGCCCATGGTGGGCAGCCAGGTGCAGCCCGGGCGGGAGAAGTCGTCCGACGGCGGCGTGTAGTAGGGGGCCGCGGCGCTGCCCGGAGGGGCGATGCGCGACTCCACCCGGCGCACCCGCTCGGCCAGGTCGAAGTGGGTGCCGTCGAGCGCGTCCATCGCCTCGTCCATGAGGCTCTGCAGCCAGTCGCGGACCTCGTCGACGCCCTCGATGTGCGTGCCCTGCTCGTCGAGGTGGGCCAGCGCCTCCCATGGTGTGCCGGCGCCGGGCAGGATCTTCTCGGCCTCGCTCTTCATCTCGCCGAGGAGGCGGTGGTATTCGGACCAGCCGTAGGCGTACGCCTCGTCCAGGTCGAGGTCCGTGCCGTTGAAGTAGCGCACCCAGCGCGCGTACCGCTCGCGGCCCACCACGTCCGGCGCGCCCTCGATCGCCGGGGCGTACACGTCCCGCATCCAGTCGCGCAGCCGCACGACGGCCTCGGTGGCCGAGCGGGCGGCCGTGTCCAGCTCGGACCGCAGGGGCTCGGGGCCGGCGGCCGCGTACTGCTCGAACCAGCCGTGGCCCTCGCCGTCCGCGTCGGCCCATTCGCCCAGCTGCCGCACGAACGTGGCCGTGGCGCGGGGCCCGCCGTACAGCTTCCGTTCCAGTCCGAGCGCCAGGGACTCCTGGTAGCCCGCCAGTGCGGCCGGGACCGCGCGCAGCCGCTCGGCGATCGCCGTCCAGTCCTCCTGCGTCTGCGCCGGCGTCACGGTGAACACCTGCCGCACCGCATGGGCGATGGAGCTCAGGTTGCTGACGGAGCGCAGGCTCTCGTCGGCCTCGTGCACCGCGAGTTCGGCGCCCAGCCGCTCGCGCAGCAGCCGCGCGCACCGGCGTTCGATGTCACTGTCCGCGCCGGGCAGCCGCTCGGCCTCGTCCAGCCGGGCCAGCGTCCGGCGCGCCAGCTCCGCGAGTGCCTCCTGGCCCGCGGGCGAGGTGTCGGGCAGCCTGCTCGAACTCTCCTTGTCGCCGAGGAACGTACCGGTGATCGGGTCGAGGGCGACGAGCTCGTCGACGTACGCGTCGGCGACCTCACGGGGCAGCGGGCTCTTGATCTCAGACATGCGGCCATCCTCGTACGACGGACCGCACACGTCACGCGGATTGAGCCGAGGGCGAAGGCGGCAGCAGCGGCCCGCACTCCCACTGCTGGAAGATCAGCCGGGTCTCCACCCGCGCCACCTCCCGCCGTGAGGTGAACCCGTCCAGCACCAGCCGTTGCAGATCGGCCATGTCCGCGACCGCGACATGGACCAGGTAGTCGTCCGGACCGGTCAGGTGGAAGACGGTCCGCGACTCCGGCAGAGCCCGGATCCGCTCCACGAACGGCCCCACCAGCTCCCGCCGGTGCGGCCTGACCTGCACCGACAGCAGGGCCTCGAGCCCTCGCCCGAGCTTGGCCGGATCCAGCTCCAGCCGGTGCCCGAGGATCACGCCCGAGCGGCGCAGCCGCGTCACCCGGTCCAGACAGGTCGACGGCGCCACCCCGACCTGCGCGGCGAGATCCCGGTACGTCGCCCGGGCGTCGTTCTGCAACAGCCGCAGCAGATGGAGGTCCACCGGATCCAGTACGACAGATTCAGCCATCGGCCGAACGTAGCACGGGACGCTCACCCGGTAGCCCGGCCGATGTTCACCCTTGCCCACCATGGACATGGACACAACGAGCACGCGCGCCCACGACGGACACCCCGCACCGCGAGCCCTCGCCACCGAGGCCGTGCACGCCGGGCGGGACGACCTCGCCCGGCAGGGCCTGCACGCCCCGCCGATCGACCTGTCCACCACCTACCCGTCGTACGACAGCCGCGGCGAGGCGGCCCGCATCGACGCGTTCGCCACCACCGGCGCCGAACCCGACGGCCCGCCCGTGTACGGGCGGCTCGGCAACCCGACCGTCGCCCGCTTCGAGACGGCCCTGGCCCGTCTCGAAGGCACCGAGGCGGCGGTGGCCTTCGCCAGCGGCATGGCAGCGCTGAGCGCCGTCCTCCTCGTCCGCGGCTCGATGGGCCTGCGCCACGTCGTCGCCGTACGCCCCCTCTACGGCTGCAGCGACCACCTGCTGACCGCCGGGCTGCTGGGCTCGGAGGTGACCTGGACCGACCCCGCGGGTGTCGCCGACGCGCTGCGCCCGGACACCGGCCTGGTCATGGTCGAGTCCCCGGCCAACCCCACCCTCGCCGAGGTCGACCTGCGGGCCGTGGCGCACGCCTGCGGCTCGGTGCCGCTGCTTGTGGACAGCACCTTCGCCACACCCGTTCTCCAGCGCCCCGCCGAGCACGGCGCGCGGCTGGTCCTGCACAGCGCCACCAAGTACCTCGGCGGCCACGGAGACGTCCTGGCGGGCGTGGTCGCCTGCGACGAGGAGCTCGCGGGCCGGCTGCGCCAGGTGCGCTTCGCCACGGGCGGCGTCCTGCACCCGCTGGCCGGCTACCTGCTGCTGCGCGGCCTGTCGACCCTCCCCGTCCGGGTCCGGGCGGCCTCCGCCACGGCAGCCGAACTGGCCCGCCGCCTCACCGCCGACCCGCGAGTGGCCCGCGTGCACTACCCCCGCATCGGCGGCGCGATGGTCGCCTTCGAGGTGTACGACGACCCGCACGAGGTGATCGGCGCGGTCCGCCTGATCACCCCGGCGGTCAGCCTCGGCAGCGTGGACACCCTCATCCAGCACCCCGCCTCCATCAGCCACCGCATCGTCGACGCGGACGACCGCAGGGGAGCCGGGGTGAGCGACCACCTCCTGCGCATGTCGGTGGGCCTGGAGGACGTGGAGGACCTCTGGTCGGATCTGGACGCGGCGTTGGGACGAGGCCCCTCAAGGGGCGCGGGGAGCTGCGCGAACAGCCACAGCGCACCCGCACTCGCCACCTGACCAACGCCCCCTACGGCGCCGAGGCGCTCCCGACTTCACCCGCACGCGTCGGAACGGGCTCACCCAGCCGCGCGGTGATCACCAGCGTCCCCTCCTCGACCTGATAGTCGAGAGGAAGCCCGAGCCCCCGCATCGCCGCGACCATCCCGGTGTTGGACGCCTGCGTCACGGCATACACGCTCGAGCACCCGGCCTCCACGGCCATGGCCACGAGCCGACTCAGCAACTGCGCACCCACACCCCGCCGCTGCCACGCGTCCTCGACGAGCAGCGCGATCTCCGTCTCGTCCCCGTCCCACAGGAGGTGCCCGAGCCCGACGATCCGCCCGGAGGCCGTCTGTACGGCGAGGGTGCGGCCGAACCTCGGACTGAGCAGGTGGTTGAGGTACCGGTCGGCGTCACGGACCGGCCCGTGATAGCGAAGCCTCAGCGTGCGTGCCGAGCACCGCTCGTGCAGAGCCCGGGCGGCCTCCAGATCACGCGTATCGGCCCGCCGCACGGTGATGTCGCTGCCCTCGGCGAGCGTGAGCACGTCCCGTCCGTGCGGGAGGCGCGGTCCGAGCCGGGCGTCCAGTTCCACCAGAGCCCTGGCCCGGGCGAACTCGGTCGGCGTGAACGGCAGATACGGCCGCTCCACGGTGATCACTCCGCCTTCCGGGGCACGCAGGCGCATCACCGTGTCGTCGAGGGCCCCCTCCACCGCGAGGCCCCCCGGCGCCCGGCCGGCACCGGTCGGAGCGGGCTGGGACCGGATCGTGCACCGGCCCAGCAACTGCCGCAGGGCCAGCGGCAGTTCCGCCGAGTCCAGGGCGGTGCGGGCGGCCAGTCCGAGGATCCGGGTCGGCGCGTCCACCAGGTCGTGGGCGTCGGCCCGCTCGATCCAGGTGTCGGCGCCGCCGGCCGACTCGACGGCCGTGGTGATCGCGGACGCCGGCAGGCCGGCCGGGCCCCGCAGCAGGAACTCGTCGACCGTGCCCTCGGCCAGCGGGTGCGTCTGGAGGCTCAGGATGTCGACGCGCCGCCCGGCCAGGGCGACGCACAGCGCCGCCAGTGACCCCGGCTCGTCCTGAACCGTGGTCCGCATCCGCCACAGGCTGTTCGCCCCCGGCACCGGCTCCGGTGCCGGGGACTCGGTATCACCCGTCGGCGGTGCGTGTTCCTGGCGTCGTGTCCGCCAGGTGTGGAACGCCGCCGCGACCCGCTGCCACGAGGTGGCGGGGCGGCAGTTGTCCTCGGAGTGCGTCACATGGGTCACTTCTCGCGTCATGCACCCACTGTGACGGAACGGTGTTGCGTGATCGCGAACGCATTGTGACCGGCGGGTAAAAGGGGCAGTCTGCCCCCTTTGTCGACGCTTCAAACGTTGCGATCCGTACCTACTGGCCGACCAGGCCCGGCTGGAGCGTCTGCGTGAACAGCACCGTGCCGTCCTGCTCCCGCAGACGGACCGTCAGCTCGCCGCTGTGGCCGTCGATGTCGACCTCGCCGAAGAACTGGAATCCCCCGGCGGGCGAGACGTTGGCGGTCGTCGGCGCCTTCACGAACACACGGTCCGGGCCGAAGGTGCCGTCGAGCGCGCTCGCCGGGAAGGCACCGGCGTTGAGGGGACCCGAGACGAACTCCCAGAACGGCTCGAAGTCGGTGAAGGCGGCCTTCGACGGCAGGTAGTGCTGCGCCGAGGTGTGGTGCACGTCGGCCGTCAGCCACACCGTGCCCGTGATCCGCCGGTGCTTGACGAACCGCAGCAGCTCGGCGATCTGCAGCTCCCGGCCGAGCGGCTTGCCGGGGTCGCCCTGAGCGACGGCCTCGATGTTCGTCGCGTCCGGGACGACGAGGCCGATCGGCATGTCGGCGGCGATCACCTTCCACACCGCCCGGGAGCGGGACAGCTCGCGCTTGAGCCACTCCAGTTGCTCGCGGCCGAGGATGCCCTGCGGGTCGGTGGGCTGGTCGCCCGGCGAGTTCGCGTTGCGGTAGGTGCGCATGTCCAGGACGAACACGTCCAGCAGCGGGCCGTGGTGCTGCACGCGGTACACCCGGCCGTCGGGGCGGCGCAGCGTGGAGATCGGGAAGTACTCGCAGAAGGCCCGGCGGGCGCGGGCGGCGAGCACGTCGACGCGCTTCTCGGTGTACCGGGTGTCGGTGAGGATCTCGCCCGGATACCAGTTGTTGGTGACCTCGTGGTCGTCCCACTGGACGATGGAGGGGACCCGGGCGTTGAAGGCCCGCAGGTTCTCGTCCAGCAGGTTGTAGCGGAAGTTGCCGCGGAACTCCGCGAGTGTCTCGGCGACTTTCGCCTTCTCCTCGGTCGTGATGTTCCGCCAGGTCCGGCCGTCGGGCAGGGCCACGGTCCCGGTGATCGGGCCGTCGGCGTAGATGTTGTCGCCGCTGCACAGGAAGAAGTCCGGGTCGAGGGCGGCCATCGCGTTGTAGATCGTGTAGCCGCCGAACTCCGGGTTGATGCCCCAGCCCTGCCCGGCCAGGTCGCCGGACCAGACGAACCGCACTCCGTCGCGGCGCTTGGCGGACGCCGTGCGGAAGGAGCCGGTGACCGGTTCACCGGTGCGGCGCGGGTCGTCCGGGTCGGCGAGCAGCACACGGTAGTGGATCTGCTCCCCGGACGGCAGACCGCGCAGCGGGGTGGTGCCGGTGAAGTCGGTGCCCGGGCCCAGCAGCGGGCCGTGCCATCTGCGGGGGTTGCGGAACGACTCGGTCGCCGACGTCTCGACGATCATCCGGGCCGGCCGGTCGGAGCGCACCCACACCAGCCCGGAGTCGCAGGTCACGTCTCCCGCCTGCACACCCCACCCCGCGGTGGGGCGCCCCGAGCGGGCGAAGGCAGGAGCCGCGCCGAGAGCGGTGGGCAGGGACAGGGCCGCCGACGCGGCGAGGGAGCCACGCAGGACGCTACGGCGCCCGGGCAACGGACGGTGTGACATGGATGCGCCTCCAGGGACGGGATCCGGCCAAGTGTGCAGAGCCACAACTACTGGCACGCCGCAGCGCACACACGAACCCCAAGTGAACAACTGGCCGCGGGGTGAGGGAACCCGCGAACCGGTCGGCTCACCCGGCCGCCGCCGCCATCAGACGCACCCCTTCGGCGATCCGGGCGGGCGGCACATGGGCGTAGCCCAGGACCAGCCGGATCTCCTCAACCCCCTCGGGCCCCGCCCGTGTGTGGGCGTAGGCCGACAGTGGGCGCACCGCCACGCCCGCCTGGGCCACTCGCGCCAGGAAACGCTCCTCGGGCCCGTACCGCCGCGGCACTGTGGCGATCACGTGCAGGCCCGCGGCGATCCCCGACACCTCCGAGCCGGGGAAGTGCGCGTGCAGGGCGGCGACCAGCGCGTCGCGCCGGTCGCGGTAGGCGCGCTGGCAGCGGCGCAACTGGCGGTCGTAGTCGCCGCGCTCCAGGAAGCGGGCGAACAGGGCCTGGTCGAGGGCCGGGTGACCGAGATCCATGGCGCGCTTGCGTTCGACGATCTCCTCCGCCCAGGACTCCGGCACCAGCATCCAGCCCAGCCGCAGGCCCGGCGCGAGGGACTTGCTGACCGAGCCCGTGTAGGCCACATGGTCCGGGTCGAGGCCCTGGAGCGCGCCGACGGGAGCACGGTCGTAACGGAAGTCGCCGTCGTAGTCGTCCTCCAGGACGATGCCGTCCACCGACCGCGCCCAGTCCAGCAGCTCGGCGCGACGCCTGGCCGAGTAGGCGATGCCGGTGGGGAACTGGTGGGCCGGAGTCGTCACCACGGCCCGGACACCCGATGCCCGCAGCGGTTCCGGGGCCACTCCCTCGTCGTCCAACGGCAGCGGCACGGCGGTGACCCCGGCCGCGCCGTACAGCGCGCTGTGCTGGGGGCTGCCCGGGTCCTCCACGCCGACCGTGCGCACCCCGCGCGCGTGCAGCGCGAAACCGAGCAGGGCCGTCGCCTGGGCCACCCCCGAGACGACCACGATCCGCTCCGGGTCGGCCACCACGCCCCGCCGCCGCGCGAGCAGTTCGGCCAGCGCGGTACGCAGCCCCGGCAGCCCGCGCGGATCGGGGTAGCCCAGCTCCTGGTGCGGCAGTTCCGCCAGCACACCGCGCTGCGCGGCGGCCCACGCCGCGCGCGGGAACAGCGCCAGGTCCGGCGTCCCGGGCACGAAGTCCGCGCGCGTGCCGGGGGAACGCGGAGCGAGATCGTGCGCTCGCGGCTCCACGGCCCGGACGGCCGCGCCCACCCAGGTGCCCGCGCCCCGGCCGCTGCGCAGATACCCCTCGGCCGTCAGCTGCCCGTACGCCTCCGTGACCAGCCCGCGCGAGACCCCCAGGTCCGCCGCGAGATCCCGGCTCGACGGCAGCCGCGTGCCCGGCGCGAGCCGGCCCGAGCGGACCGCCTCGCGCAGTGCCGCCTGCAGGGAACGGCCACGGGTGCGGGCCGGAGCGGATGCGGCGGGGAGCAGCAGCTCCCAGGCGGCGGACGCGGCACCTTCGCCCGGGTCGCTCTGCGATGGCCTCATGAGGGGAGACCTTAGAGGCTCTGCCGCCCGCCCCGGGGCCGGTCAGCGGCTGCCGTCGAGGACCACCCGGGCCACCAGGGCCGGGTCGTCGTTCATCGGGACGTGGCCGCAGCCGGGCAGCCGCACCAGCCGGGCCTGGGGGATGACGCCCTTGGCGCGCACACCCTGGCGGGGGATGAGCAGCCGGTCCCGGCTGCCCCACGCCACGGTGACCGGCGTGCCCACGATGTCGTCGGTGAACTGCACGGTCCGGCCGGAGCGCAGCGTCTCGGAGAACCCCTCGGCCCGGGCGAGCGCGAGGGTCTCGGCGACCACGGCCTCGGGGGAACGGCGGCCCGGGCGGGCGTAGATGGTGCTCGTCAGCAGGGTGCGGCCGAGGGCCGGGCGGGCCAGCCGCTCGACCACGGGCAGCGGCATCCGCCGGGCGATCTGGCGCATCGCCATCAGCACGGTGAAGGCGTAGCGGCGCTCGGCGTCGTTCCAGAACCCGGCGGGGGACAGGGCGGTGACGGAGCGGACGAGTCGCGCCCGGGCCAGGTCCAGCGCCAGCAGGCCGCCCAGCGAGTTGCCCGCCACGTGCGGCCGTTCGATCTCCAGCGCCCCGAAGAGCGCCGTCAGGACCGTGCTCATCGTGGGCAGGTCGTGCGCCATGCCGTCCGGGAGCGCCGGCGACTCACCGCAGCCCGGCAGGTCCACGGCGATCACGTCGCGCTCGGCCGCCAGCGCGGGGATGACCGGGTCCCACACCTGCCGGTGGTGGCCGATGCCGTGCAGCAGGAGCAGCGGTTCGCCGCTGCCCCGGCGCGTGTAGGACAGGGTCACGCTCTGCTCGCCCTGCGCGGAGGCGACTTTGAAGGAGACGGTGGCGGACATGGGGTGCTCCTCGGCTGTACTCGCTGACGGACGCTGTAGACAGCTTGTCAGCAATTGCTACCCGCTGGTAGCCCCATGGTGTCCGCACGTTCACGGCATCGGGCCGCTCAACGGGCCCGCCGCACCTCCAGGTTGAACTCACCGTGCCCGAACTTCCGAAACAGGCCGGCCCTCAGGGGCAGCCGCATCTCCACGGCCCGGGCCGCCCGGACGCCCCCGAGGCCGAGCACACGGTCCGCATTCACCCTCCTCCAGCGCCGGCGGGTCCCCGCGGCGGCGGCCCACTGCACGCGGCCGTGGTCTCCCGCGTGCGCGAGCCGAGCCGCACCTCGTGCCCCAGCTCCGCCAGCCGTCCGCCCGGCGTGCGGCCGGCCTGCCCCGTGCCCGGCACCGCGTACCGCAGCGCCGCCTCCGCGGCCGTGCCGCCGAGCACCGGCGTCCTGTCGGCCATTCTGTCCGGGAAGGGATGATTCGCCTGGACAGAGCCGCACCCGTGGGCTGGGATGGAGCCGTGACCACCGAGACCGCGACCGACGTCTTCGAAACGCACCGTCCCGTCCTGCTGGGCGTCGCCTACCGCATGCTGGGACGCGTGGCCGACGCGGAGGACGTGGTCCAGGAGGCCTGGCTGCGCTGGTCCGGTGCCGCGCGCGACGACGTACGCGAACCGCGCGGCTACCTCGTACGGATCACCACCCGCCTCGCCATCGACCGGTTGCGCCAGATCAGGGCCCGTGGCGAGACGTACGTCGGACCCTGGCTGCCCGAGCCGTACGTCACCGACTTCGGCGACACCGTGCCGGACACCGCCGAGCGGGCCGTGCTCGCCGACTCCGTCTCCCTCGCCGTCCTCGTCGTACTGGAGTCGCTGTCACCGCTGGAGCGCGCCGTGTTCGTGCTGCGCGAGGCCTTCGGCTTCCCGTACGCCGACATCGCCGCCATGCTCGACCGCGGCGAACCGGCGGTGCGTCAGCTGTCCGGGCGGGCCCGCAGGCACGTCGAGGAGCGGCGCCCGCGCTACGAGGTCGACCCCGCCCAGCGGCGCGACCTCACCGAACGGTTCCTCGCCGCGGCGGCGGACGGCGACCTCGAAGGCCTGATGGCGCTGCTCGCCCCGGAGGTCCGGCTGGTCGGCGACAGCGGCGGCAAGTCGAGGGCGCCGCTGCGCGTCCTGCAGACCGCCGACAAGGTCGGCCGCTTCCTCGTCGGCGCCGCGCGGAAGGGTCTACCGGGCCTGTCCGTGCGCTTCCTGGAGCTCAACGGCGGCCCGGCCGCGCTGATCCTGTCCGGCGGCAAGCCCGACTCCGTCTTCCAGCTCGACGTGGCCGACGGCCGCGTGCAGTCGGTCTACGTCATCCGCAACCCCGACAAGCTGCGATCCCTGGCCGCCGCCTGAACGGCCCGCGGGGGCCGGTCCACGGCCCACACGAACGCCCCGTGAACGTTCCCGGCCATTGGTCTTGACCAAGGATCAGGGCCGCCCTATGGTCGCAGAGAAGTGCAACAACCTTTAATAAACAAGGGCGCTAAAAGGCCGCCGACCACGGCGATTGCGGAGGACAGGGTGGGGACCACGCAGCTGGAATCGGTACAGGAACCGAAGTACTGGCATCTCAAGACAGTGCTCAGCCAAGCGCTCGACTCGGAGTTCTCGGTGGGGGAGATCCTGCCCAACGAGCGCGATCTCGCGGCCCGCTTCGGCGTCGCCCGCGCCACGCTCCGGCAGGCCCTGGAGCAACTCGAACTCGAAGGCAGGCTGCAGCGCCGCAGGGGCGTCGGAACGACCGTCGCGCCGCCCCGCGTGGGCGTCTCCCTCGGCACCGGCCCGCACACCTGGCCGGGCGGCCCCGAGGACGCCTGGCAGCCCGTCGACTGCACGACGGCCGTGCCGCCGCCGGCCGTCGCCGACGCGCTGGAGACCGGCCGGGACGAGCCCGTGCACATCGTGCGCCGCTCCCGTGTCTCGCACGGCCGGCCGGTGGCCGCGGAGCTGCTGTACATCCCGCAGTCCTCGGTGCCCGAGCTCTCCGGCATCGACGCGCCGTCCGGAGCGGCCCGCGCGCGGGCGGTGCTGCGGGAACTGCAACGGCTGGAGCTGGAGCGGCAGGAGAATGCGGTGGAGCTCGGCTCCGCCGGCGCCGACGAGGCGAAGGAGCTGGACCGGCTGCCCGGGGCACCCGTGCTGGTGGTGACCACGCGGTTCGTCGCCGGGGGGCGGACGGCTGCGTCGTCGGTGGCGACGTATCGCGCTGACACGTGCCGCCTCACCTTCGGTGACTCGGGGGGTGTGGAGATCCACGCCGGGATTCAGCAGAGGGCGTCCTGACCGTGCCGTTCGGGGTGGTGCGCTGCGTGGCGGGCTGCGAGCCCGTCGTGGCCGGTCGCGCAGTTCCCCGCGCCCCTTGCAGGGCGTTGTCGGCCAGAGGCGTTCCGCTGTGAGGACTGCGCGCTGACACGTGCCGGTTGACCTTCGGTGACTCGGGGGCTGCGGGTTCGTTGTGGCTGGTCGCGCAGTTCCCCGCGCCCCCGGGGGCTACGGGCGTTCCACCGTGAAGAGTTGGTCTTCCACGTGGTCCAGGGCGAGGCGCAGGGCTCCCGTTGCCACTGCCGCGTCTCCGAGGCTGGAGAGGGTCACCCGCGGGGGGCGCAGGCAGTAGCGGGCGAGTTCCTGGCGGAGGGGGGCCAGGACGCCGTCCAGGCCCGCCGCCCAGCCGCCGATGACGACCAGCTCCGGGTCCAGGGCGAGGACGAGTGCGGCCACGTCGTGGACCAGGCGCCGGATGAAACGGTCGACGGCCGCGCGGGCCCGATGGTCGCCCTCGCGGGCCTGCGCGAAGACCTCGGCGACCGCCTGCTCGTCGAGGGGGTGGAGGGGTTCGTCCGTGGTCGAGAGGAGTCTCTCGGGCGTCACCTCCCGGCCCAGCAGGTGCAGCGCGCCGATCTCGCCGGCCGCTCCGCCGTAGCCCCGGTGCAGCCGGCCCCCGATCAGCGACCCGGCGCCCGGGCTGAGCCCCGCCAGCACGAACACCACGTCGTCCGACTCGGTGGCCGCGCCCTTCCAGTGCTCGGCGACGGCAGCCGCGTTGGCGTCGTTCTCGACCAGCACCGGGCATTTGAACGACCGGCTCAGCCGCTCGCCCAGCCGCAGCCCCGTCCACCCCGGCAGCGCCGTGCCCAGCCGCACCGTCCCGTCGGCCTCGACGATCCCGGGCGTCGCCACGCCCACCGCCCGCAGCGACCCGCGTGCGACCCCGGCCCGCCGCAACAGCTCGGCGACGGCCCCGCGCAGCCGCTCCAGCCGCTCGTCGGCCCCCGCCGTCTCGGGCACCTCCCTGGCCTGGGCGCCGATCACCCGGCCGTCCAGGTCGGACAGCAGCGCGGCCACCCGGTGCGCCCCGATCTCCAGCCCCAGCAGATGCCCGGCCTCCGCCCGGAACCGGAACCGCCGCGCGGGACGCCCCTGCCGCCGGGCAGCGCCCTCCTCGGCCGCCTTCTCGACCACCAGCCCGGCTTCGATGAGCCCCTCGACGACGCCCTCGACGGTCGGCCGGGACAGCCCCGTCACCCGGGTGATCTCGGTCAGCGTCGCGCAGTCCGTGGCACGCAGCGCGTGCAGCACCACCGCGGAGTTGATCCTTCGCAGCAGCGAGGGATCCCCGCCGGTCAGCCGCCCCACCGTCCGTCCTCCCAGGTCGTGCGCGTGTTGGCCGGATCGTACTTCGACCCGGCACACCCGGGCGAGGGGCAGACACCGGCCCCTCGGCGATCAGCGCGGCGCCACGAAGCCCGACTCGTACGCCGCGATCACCGCCTGGGTGCGGTCCCGCGCCCCCAACTTCGCCAGCACCGAGCTGACATGCGACTTCACCGTCTCGGTCCCCACGACCAGCCGGTCGGCGATCTCCGCGTTCGACAGGCCCCGCGCCATCAGGCGCAGCACCTCGGCCTCGCGCTCGGTCAGCCGGGCCCGCTCCAGCACGGCCCGTGCCGCCCGGTTCCCGCCGGTGTCGCCGTACTCGGCGGCGAGCTGCCGCACCGAGGCCGGGAAGAGCAGCGACTCACCCTCGGCGATCAGCCGTACCGCGTGCACGATCTCGGCGGGCCGGGCCCGCTTGAGCAGGAACCCGTCGGCTCCCGCCCGCAGCGCCTCGTACACGTACTCGTCGTTCTCGAAGGTCGTCACCACGAGGATCCGGGGCGGTTCGTCGACCGTCCGCAGCAGGGTCCGGGTGGCTTCGATGCCGTCCAGCAGCGGCATCCGGACGTCCATGGCGACCACGTCCGGCCGCAGCTGCCGTACGAGCGGGATCACCGCCGCCCCGTCCGCCGCCTCGCCGACGACCTCGATGTCGGGCTGCGCCTCAAGCACGGCCCGCAGACCGGTGCGCACCAGGGGTTCGTCGTCGACGAGGAGAACGGTGACCGGCATCGGACCAGCGTAGATCAACGCAACGGCAGCTCGGCATGGACCTGCCAGTCGCCTTCGTCGGGTCCGGTCCTGGCCCGCCCGCCGAGCAGGGCCGCGCGTTCCCGGATCCCGCGCAGCCCGCTGCCCCGCCCGGAGCCGGGCGTCCCGGCCGGCAGCGGATTGCGTATCGCGAGGACGAGGGTGTCGTCGGCGACGTCCACACGGACGTGCACCGGGACCGCCCCCGCGTGCCGCAGCACGTTGGTCAGCGACTCCTGGAGGATCCGGTAGCCCTCCCGGGACACCGGCCCGGGCACCGTCTCCACCGGGCCGGTCACCTCGGCGTCGACCTTCGCCCCGGAGGCGCGCGCCGACTCCAGCAGCCGGTCGGCGTCCGCGAGGGTCGGTCTGCCGCTCACCGGTTTCTCCGACTCGCGCAGGACGCCGAGCACCCGCTCCAGATCCTCCAGGGCGGCCCGTCCCGTCTCCTCGATGGCGCCCAGGGCGCGAGCGGTGAAGGCGGGATCGCCCGCCGCCCGAGCGGCCCCGGCCTGCACGACGGCGACGGTGAGCGCGTGGCCGATGGAGTCGTGCAACTCGCGGGCGATACGGGTGCGTTCCAGGAGCTGTTCCGTGCGCTCCTCCAGTGCGGCGAGCCGCTCGGCGGGGGAAGGGCCGAGCAGGCGCAGGGCGATGCGGGTGATGAGGTGCCCCGAGCCGACCACGACCGCGGCCGCCAGGACCAGGGGCAGGGGCGCGAGCAGGGCGTGCCACCAGTGACGGCCCTCGACGGCGAGCCAGGCACCGCCGCGCTCACCGCTGATCGCTGTCGACACCAGGTCCACCGCGAGGAAGAGGAGCTGGAGCGAGAGGTGCGAGACAAGGACGCCGAGGAACAGCCGCGTCTGGAGCCACAGCACCATCCGCCCGCGGTCGCCCCACGTGGCCGAGGGGGCGACGACGATCTCCGAGCTCTCACCGACGTCCCCATGGCCGGTCAGCAGCAGCCTGGCCTGCAATCCCTCCACGACCCGCACGGCGGGGACGAGGCCCGCGAGACCGAGCAGCACGGTCGCCGTGCCCACGGTCCACCACGCCTCGTCGATGAACAGCCACAGGGACGGCCACACGATGGCCATGGCGAGATGCAGCCACCGCGTGTACGTCACCGCCCGGGTGAACGGGCGCAGGATGCGGACCATGGCGTCATCGTGCCAGCCGGCACCGCCGGCGAGCCTCCCCCGCACGGGGGAGACGATCTCCACCACCGGGGGAGGACCGCACCCCGGGCCGACCGCCACGCTGGTGCCATGACCAGCATCGACGTGCAGGACCTCACCAAGGAGTTCGGCAGCCGGCGAGCCGTGGACCGGCTCACCTTCCGCGTACAGCCCGGCCGAGTCACCGGCTTCCTCGGCCCGAACGGCGCCGGAAAGTCCACCACCATGCGGCTGGTGCTCGGCCTCGACCGGCCGACCGCCGGTGCCGCCACGATCGGCGGCCGGCCCTATTCGACGCTGCGCGAACCCCTGCGCCACGTGGGCGCCCTGCTCGACGCGCAGGCGGCGCACGGCTCCCGCACCGCCCGCGACCACCTCCGTGTCCTGGCGGCGAGCAACCGCATCCCGGACCGCCGGGTCGACGAGGTCCTGGAGGAGACGGGCCTGGCCTCGGTGGCCCGGCGCCGCGTGCGGACGTACTCCCTGGGCATGCGCCAGCGGCTCGGCATGGCCGCCGCTCTGCTGGGCGACCCCGAGGTGGTCATGCTGGACGAGCCGTCCAACGGCCTCGACCCCGAAGGCATCGTGTGGATCCGGACGTTGCTGCGCCGGCTGGCGGGGGAGGGCCGCACGGTCCTGGTCTCCAGTCATCTGATGAACGAGACCGCGTCCTTCGCCGACCACCTTGTCGTCCTCGGCCGGGGCCGGCTCCTCGCCGACACCCCGCTGCGGGACTTCATCGAAGCGCGCGTGCGGCCCCGCGTCCGCATCCGCACGACCGACCCCGTCGCCCTCGAGTCGGCCCTCACCCGGCACGGCCACACCGCCGAGGAACAGGCGGACGGGCACTGGGCCGTGCACGACGCGCGCGTGGACGACATCGGCCGCATCGCCTCGGCCGCCGGCGTGCCGGTTCTGGAACTGGCCGCCGACGAGGGCACCTTGGAGCAGGCCTACTTCGACCTCACCGGCGCCGAGACCGAGTTCACCGCACAGCCTCAGGAGGCCTGACCATGGAATTCACGCCCGTACTGCGCTCCGAGTGGCTGAAGATCCGTACGCTGCGCTCGCTCCCGGGAGCGCTGCTGGCGCTGTTCGCGGCCACCCTCGCGTTCTCCGCGATCGCCGGCGTCTCCGATGCCTCGGACCCGGGGTTCGATCCGCTGTTCACGGCCCTGTCCGGCGTCATTCCGGGCCAGATCGCGGCGATTTCCTTCGGTGCCATGGCCGTGTCGTCGGAGTTCCACCAGGGCGCGCTCCGGCTGTCCCTGGCCGCCGTGCCGAGACGCGGCCGGTGGTTCGCGGCCAAGGCGGCCGTCATCGCCGTACCGGCGCTCCTCGTGGGAGTGTCGACGGCCCTCGCCGCCCTCCTCGTGGGGCGGGCCGGGCTCGGCCCGGCGGCCGACGGGCTCAGCACCGGTGAGCAGGTGCGCGGTGTCGTGGGCTGCGGCGTCTACCTCATGCTGATGGCCCTGCTCTCCGCCGGGATCGCCGCCCTGCTGCGCAGCGGCGTGGCCACCCTCTCCCTGCTGGTGCCGTTCATCCTCGTCGTGTCGTTCGTGATCGGCGACGCGACGGGCACCGTCGCCGACTTCCTGCCGGACAAGGCGGGACAGCTCGTCCTCCGGGAGACGTACGACGGCACCCTCGGGCCATGGTGGGGGCTCGCGGTGACCGGGCTGTGGACGGCCGCCGCGCTGCTGGCGGGAGCCTGGAGCGTGCGGCGCAGGGACGCCTGACGGGGAGCCGGATGATGCCCCGCCAAGTGTCAGTGGGGCCGGGTTTACTGGACCCATGAACATCGCACAGCACATCGCCCTCATCGACGAGCTGTGCTACCGCCCCTTTCCGGCGGAGCACGGCCCGTCGGACGTCGGCGTCTCGGGGCCCGGTCACCACATCGCGGTGTTAGCAGCCGCCACCGGCGACGACCCGGCGGCCCGTGCGGTGACGATCGACCAGTTCGAGAAGGACCGGGACGCCGTCCACGAGCTCCTCGCCTCCCGCTGGGGCGACACGGACCCCTACAACCTGCAGACCGTCCTGCTGCGCACCGAGCGGGAGGAGATACCCCGGCCCTGGGCCGAGTTGAGCGCGCGGGCGAGCGTCGCCCACGTGTGGGAGGTGGAGGGCACGGGCCGCTGGGTCGCCGTGGCGGTCGGCGACCGGGACGCGTCCCGGGAGGTCCAGCTGCTGGCCCTGGTCACGGAGACCGACCCGCCGTAGGAGATCAGGCCCCGGCGGCGTCCCGCAGCCGCCCGAACTCCTCCGCCATCGTCTCGAGCGTCCAGTGCGCGTTCAGCCCGCTCGGATTGGGCAGCACCCACACGCGCGTGTCCCCGATCGTCCGCGACTGCGGCCCCACCCGTGCCTTGCGGTCGTCGAACGCGGCACGGTACGCGGTCACCCCCACCACGGCCAGCCAGCGCGGCCGCAGCCGTTCCACCTTCGCCGCGAGCAGCCGCCCGCCTTCCCGGTACTCCCCGGCGCTCAGCTCGTCGGCCCGGGCCGAGGGCCGCGCCACGACGTTGGTGATGCCGAGCCCGTACGACAGCAACTCCTGCTGCTCGGACGGCTTCAGCAGCCGCGGCGTGAAGCCGGACCGGTGCAGCACCGGCCAGAAGCGGTTGCCCGGGCGGGCGAAGTGATGACCCGTCGCGGCCGTCAGCAGGCCCGGGTTGATGCCGCAGAACAGGACGTGCAGACCCTCCGCGACCACGTCGGGCACGACGCGGTCGCGGGCGGCCTCCAGCTCCTCGGGCGTGAAACGCGGCACCGTCGGCTACCCGGCCGGCGCGTCAGAGGATCGCGCCGGGCGTGTAGCCCGCGGCCTGGGGGTGCTGCTTCACGATCTCCTCGATCCGGGCGACGACGGTGGCCACCTGGTCGCCCGCGGCGCCCGTGAAGGACAGCTTGTCGGCCATCAGCGCGTCCAGCTGTTCCCGGTCCAGCGGGATGCGGGTGTCGGCGGCCAGCTTGTCGAGCAGCTCGTTGCGCTCGGCGCCCTGCTCACGCATGGCGAGCGCGGAGGCGACGGCGTTCTCCTTGATCGCCTCGTGCGCGAGCTCCCGGCCGACGCCCGCGCGCACGGCCCCCATCAGCACCTTGGTGGTGGCGAGGAACGGCAGGTAGCGGTCCAGCTCCCGGGCGACGACCGCCGGGAACGCGCCGAACTCGTCGAGCACCGTCAGGAACGTCTCCAGCAGGCCGTCCAGCGCGAAGAACGCGTCCGGCAGCGCGACCCGGCGCACCACCGAGCAGGACACGTCGCCCTCGTTCCACTGGTCGCCCGCCAGCTCGCCCGTCATCGAGGCGTAGCCGCGCAGGATCACCATCAGGCCGTTGACGCGCTCGCAGGAGCGGGTGTTCATCTTGTGCGGCATCGCCGAGGAGCCGACCTGGCCGGGCTTGAAGCCCTCGGTGACCAGCTCGTGCCCGGCCATCAGGCGGATCGTCTTCGCCAGCGACGACGGGGCCGACGCCAGCTGCACCAGCGCCGTGACGACCTCGTAGTCCAGCGAGCGCGGGTAGACCTGCCCGACCGAGGTGAACGCCTGTGAGAAGCCCAGGTGGGAGGCGATCCGCTGCTCCAGGTCCGCGAGCTTCGCGGCGTCCCCGCCCAGCAGGTCCAGCATGTCCTGCGCGGTGCCGACCGGGCCCTTGATGCCGCGCAGCGGGTAACGGCCCAGCAGCTCCTCGACCCGGCCGTACGCCACGAGCAGCTCGTCGGCGGCGGTCGCGAAACGCTTGCCGAGGGTGGTGGCCTGGGCGGCGACGTTGTGCGAGCGGCCGGCCATGACCAGCTCGCCGTACTCGCCGGCCAGCTTGCCCAGCCGTGCCAGGACAGCCACCGCGCGGTCGCGGATCAGCTCCAGCGAGAGCCGAATCTGGAGCTGCTCGACGTTCTCGGTGAGGTCGCGGGAGGTCATGCCCTTGTGCACGTGCTCGTGCCCGGCGAGGTCGTTGAACTCCTCGATCCGCGCCTTCACGTCGTGCCGCGTGACCTTCTCGCGCTCGGCGATGGAGGCCAGGTCGACGGTGTCGAGGACACGCTCGTAGTCGGCGAGCGCCGCGTCCGGCACCTCGATCCCGAGGTCCTTCTGGGCCCGCAGCACGGCGAGCCAGAGCTGCCGCTCCAGCTTCACCTTCTGCTCGGGCGACCAGAGCGTGGCGAGCTCGGCGGAGGCGTAGCGTCCGGCGAGGACGTTCGGGATGCGGGGCTTGGCGGGAGCGGAAGTCACGTGCACGGATTCTACTGGCGATTCGTGCAGGCCAGCGCCGCGGGTGCCTTTGTCGGAAGCTACGAGAGCGCCTCGCCCGTCTCCACCTGCGGCTACGCCGGATCCTCGTAGGGCAGCAGCTCCGGCCGCTTCGGGGGCAGGCCGTCCCCCGAGGAGCGGCCCGTCAGACGGCGGGCGATCCAGGGCAGCAGGTGCTGCCGGGCGAAGCGCGCGTCGGCCACGCGCCGCATGACCCAGCCCGGCGGCAGCGTCGCCGGCATCGGCGTGTGCCAGTCGGCGTCCTCCGGGTCGTAGCCGAGCTGCTGCCACACCGCTTCCGCGACCCGGCGGTGGCCCTCGGCCGTCAGATGCAGCCGGTCCACGTCCCACAGCCGCGGGTCGCTGAGGGAGGGCGCGCCGTACAGGTCGACGGCGATCGCGCCGTGCCGGGCGGCCAGCTCGTCGACGCAGGCGAACAGTTCCTCCATGCGCGGCCGGAACCGCTCCAGGACGGGGCCCTGCCGGCCCGGGCTGCGCATCAGGACGAGCTGCCGGCACGCGGGGGCCAGCTTCTCCACGGCCTCCTCCAGGAGCCCGCGCACCCGGCCCATGTCGCACGTGGGCCGCAGCGTGTCGTTGAGCCCGCCGACGAGGGTGATCACGTCGGCGCCCATGGCCGCCGCGACGTCGACCTGCTCGTCGACGATCTGCCGGATCAGTTTGCCGCGGACCGCGAGGTTGGCGTACCGGAAGCCGGGCGTGCGGGCCGCCATCCGCGCGGCGAGCAGGTCGGCCCAGCCCCGGTACGTGCCGTCGGGCATCAGGTCCGACATGCCCTCGGTGAAGGAGTCGCCGACCGCGACCAGGCTGCTGTAGGTGGGGTTCGTCTGCATGGCGACGGAAATGGTATCCCGTTCACATACCCATCAGTCGGTCGGCCTCCGGCCCGGCACCTCCAGGACGCCGGGCGCCTCCTCAGGCGCGCTGACCGAACAGCTCCCGCAGCACGTCCTCCATGGTCACCAGCCCGGCGAGCCGCCCGTCCGTCCCGAGGACGGCCGCGAGGTGCGTACGGCTGCCCCGCATTGCCGTGAGGACGTCGTCCAGCGGCGTGTGTTCCCGCACGCGGGCGATGGGGCGCATGTCCCGCAGCCGGAACGGTGTGTCCCGCCCGACGGCGTCCAGAGCGTCCTTCACATGCAGGTAGCCGACGATCCGCCGCCCCTCGTCCACCACCGGGAAGCGGGAGAACCCCGACTCCGCCGACAGCCGCTCCAGCCCCTCCGGAGTGACACCCATGCTCGCGTGCACCACGCCTTCCACCGGCAGCACCACGTCCCGCACCGGGCGGCGGCCCAGCTCCAGCGCGTCGCGCAGCCGCTCCTGGGCACGGTCGTCGATCAGGCCGGCCTCGCCGGAGTCCTTCACGATCTGTGCGATCTCCGCGTCCGAGTAGGAGGCGGCTACCTCCTCCCGGGCCTCCACACGCAGCAGCTTCAGCAGCGCGTTGGCGAACGCGTTCACCGTGAAGATCACCGGGCGCAGCGCCCGGGACAGCGCCACCAGGGGCGGTCCGAGCGCCAGCGCGCTGCGCACCGGCTCGGCGAGCGCGATGTTCTTCGGCACCATCTCGCCGAGCAGCATGTGCAGATAGGTCGCGAGGGACAGTGCGATCACGAAGGACACCGCGTGCCCGGCGCCCTCGGGCACGCCCACCGCGTGGAACGCCGGCTCCAGCAGATGCGCGATCGCCGGCTCGGCCACCACGCCCAGCACCAGCGTGCACAGCGTGATGCCGAGCTGGGCGGCCGCCATCAGCGCGGACACGTGTTCCAGGCCCCACAGCACGCTCTTCGCGCGCCGGTCGCCCCGGTCGGCGTAGGGCTCGATCTGGCTGCGGCGCACCGAGATCAGCGCGAACTCGGCGCCGACGAAGAAGGCGTTGACGACGAGCGTCGCCAGTCCGATCAGCAACTGGACGGCGGTCACAGCTCCACCCCCTTCTCGTCGGGCTTCCGGTCGTCGAGGGGGGCGCGCAGCCGCACGCGGGCCGCCCGGCGCCCCGTCGCGTCCAGGACCTCCAGGTGCCAGCCGGCGATCTCGAGGGTGTCACCGGCGGCCGGTATCCGGCCGAGCACCGTCGCCACCAGCCCGGCGAGCGTCTCGTAGGGCCCCTCCGGCGCGCGCAGCCCGACGCGTTCCAGGTGGTCCACGCGCGCGGAGCCGTCGGCCGAGTACAGCGCGTGCCCGGTCTCGTCCGTGCCGGCCGCGGCCAGATCCGGGGCCTCGTGCGGGTCGTGCTCGTCGCGCACCTCGCCGACGACCTCCTCGACGATGTCCTCCAGCGTGGCCACTCCCGCCGTGCCGCCGTACTCGTCGATCACGACGGCCATCGTGCGCTTGCCGGAGAGCCGGTCCAGGAGCCGGTCGACGGTGAGCGACTCCGGGACCAGCAGCGGCTCGCGCATCAGCTCGGAGACGTAGATCCGGGTGCGGCGCTCGGCCGGTACGGCCAGCACGTCCTTGACGTGGGCCGTTCCGACGACCGAATCGAGGGTCCCGCGGTAGACGGGGAACCGGGAGAGGCCGGTCGCCCGGGTCGCGTTCGCGACGTCCTCCAGGGTCGCCTGCACCTCCAGCGCGACGACCTGCACGCGGGGCGTCATCACGTTCTCCGCGGTCAGGTCGGCGAGGTTCAGCGTGCGCACGAACAGCTCGGCGGTGTCGGGCTCCAGGGCGCCCTGCCTCGCGGAGTGCCGGGCGAGGGCCGCCAGCTCCTGCGGCCCGCGTGCCGAGGCGAGCTCCTCGGCGGGCTCCACACCGATCCGCCGCACGACCCGGTTCGCCGTGTTGTTGAGATGCCTGATGAAGGGCCGGAACGCGGCACTGAACCAGCGCTGCGCGTTGCCCACGGTCTTGGCGACGGCCAGCGGGGAGGAGATCGCCCAGTTCTTGGGCACCAGCTCGCCGACGACCATGAGGAACACCGTCGACGCGGCCGTACCGAGCACCAGCGCGACGCTGCGCGACGCCGAGCGCGAGACTCCGAGGTCCTCCAACGGCCCGGCGATCAGGGCGGCGATCGACGGCTCGGCGAGCATGCCGACCACCAGGTTCGTGACGGTGATGCCGAGCTGCGCACCGGAGAGCTGGAACGTCAGACTCCGTACGGCCTTCAGTGCGCCCTGCGCTCCCCGCTCGCCGCGCTCGGCGGCCCGCTCCAGTTCGCCGCGCTCGACCGTGGTGAGGGAGAACTCGGCCGCCACGAAGGCGCCGCAGGCGAGCGAGAGCAGGATCGCCGTCAGGAGGAGGAGCACTTCGGTCATCGGTTCACCCCCGTTCCATGGTTCTCCAGGACGGGGCGGAACGCGCGGTGTCGCGCACGGGGAGGCTCGCCCATGGGCGGACGCTCACAACCTTTCATCAGAACCGAGTGGCCATTCAAGAGTAAAGGATGGGCAAAGTCCTGTACTGGGCCGCGATCACCGAGCCGGGGCCACGCCTAGTCGGTGAGCGGCTTCACCCAGCGCCGCCACTGCTCCTCGGGCCCGTAGCCCGCGGCGCCCCACGCCCGGTGCGCGGTCTCGTTGCGCGTGAGGACCATCGCGTCCGCGCGGCGACCGCCGAGCCGTACGAACCGCTCCTCCGCGGCGGCGAGCAGCGCGGAGGCGATGCCCTGGCGGCGGAGGTCCGGGTGCACGGCGAGCCGGTACAGATGGCAGCGCCAGCCGTCGAACCCGGCGATCACCGTGCCGGCCAGTCCGCCGCTGTGCTGTTCGGCCAGGATCAGCGCCTCGGGGTCGCGCGCGACCAGCCGCTCCACACCACCGCGGTCGTCACTGATGCTCGTGCCCTCGGCGGCCACCTTCCAGAAGGCCAGCACGGCGTCGAGGTCCTCGGGCGTCGCGGCCCGGATACGCAAGTCGGTCATCCCAAGATCACATCACCCGCGCCGACGCGCGTCAGACCGTTTCACCATCCGGACGTCACTCGTGCGCGATGGCCGCCAGGACGTTCATCCGGGATGCGCGCAACGCCGGCAGCAGCGCCGCCACGACTCCGACCACCGCCGAGCCGACCACCACCAGCACGATCGTGACCCACGGGATCGCCAGGGCCGTCATGCCCTGGAGCGCCAGTACCTGCTGCATGCACACGCCCCACACCAGCCCCAGCACGAGCCCGAGGACCGCCCCGAACACCGCGATCACCACCGACTCCAGCCGGATCATCCGCCGCAGCTGGCGCCGGGCCAGCCCGATCGCCCGCAACAGGCCGATCTCCCGGGTGCGTTCGACGACCGACAGCGCGAGGGTGTTGACCACGCCGAGCACGGCGATGATGATCGCCAGCCCGAGCAGCGCGTACACGAGGTACAGCAGGACGGCGATCTGGTCGTGGACCAGCTGCTTGTAGTCGGCCAGGTCCCGCACCTGTACCTGCGGATACGGATCCAGGGTCTCCTCCAGGTGCGCGCGCAGGTCGTCGTCGCCGGTGCCGCCCGCGGCGTTGACGTACAGCGCGGAGTCCTGCCCGCCCGGCGCGTACCGTTCCAGGGTCCCCAGCCCGAAGAACAGCCCGCCCTGGGTGCCGAACCCCTCGGCGGAGTCCTGGTCGGTGAGCGCGCCGACCGTCAGCTCGGCCGAGCGTCCGCCCGGGAACTCCACCGGCAGGGTGCCGCCCACCCGCACGCCGTGGTCGCGGGCGAAGTCCCGGTCCATGGCCAGGTTCCCGCCGGCCAGCGCGGCCGCGGAGTCCCCTTGCGTGTAGGTGATGTTGGCGACCTCGTCGAGGCGCGGACCGTAGCCCGCGGCGGTGGTCTCCACGCGGTCGCCGTCCGGGAGCCGCACCGCGACCGGCGTGAACCGCCCGCGCACCACCAGGCCCACGCCGTCGGTGCCGCGCACCTTGTCGGTGACCTCCGGCGGGAACGGCTGGAAGTTGCTGTTCTGGATCACGAAGTCGGCGCCCAGCGTCTTGTCGATCTGCCGGTCGAACGACGCGGTCATCGACTCGCTCGCCACCGACATCCCGCCCACCAGGGCGATCCCCACCATCAGGGCAGCCGCGGTGGCCCCGGTACGGCGCGGATTGCGCAGGGCGTTGCGCTGGCTCATCCGGCCGATCGTCCCGAACAGCGCGGGGAAGGCCCCGCCGAGCACCCGGATCACCGGGCGCACCAGCAGCGGCCCGGCGATCACGGTGGCGATCAGGGTGAGCACCACACCGAGCCCCAGCAGGGACGCCGCCGACGACGTCTGCCCCGACACCGCGCAGCCCGCGAGCGCCGCCGCACCGGCCGCGCCGGCGATCCCGCCCGCCACCGCGCGCACCCGCAGCGGCCGGCCCACCCCGGCGACCTCGGCGTCCGAGAGCGCGGCCATCGGCGACACGCCCGCGGCCCGCCGCGCCGGGAGGTAGGCGGCGACGAAGGTGACACCGAGCCCGACGACGTACGCCGCCACCGGTGTCACCCAGCCGATCTCCATCTCGTCGGCGTCGATGTTCATCCCGAGCAGGCCCATCAGCTCGATCAGCCCGGCCGCGAGCCCGATGCCCGCGGCGAGCCCCAGCGTGGAGCCGACCAGCCCGAGCAGCAGGGCCTCGGTGAGCACCGAGTTCCGGACCTGGCGCCGGTCGGCACCCAGCGCCCGCAGCAGGCCCAGCTCGCGGGTGCGCTGGGCGATGAGCATGGAGAAGGTGTTGACGATCAGGAACACGCCGACCAGTACGGCGATCCCGGCGAAGCCGAGCATCACGTACTTGATGACGTCGAGGAACCCGCCCAGCTGCTCGACATCGGACTCGGCCTGTTCGTCGGCCGTCCTGAGGTCGTAGGTGTGCGCGCCGAGCGCGCCGGCCACGTGCCGTTTGAGCTGATCGTCGCTGACGCCCTCCGCCGCGTCGACCGAGATGCCGGTGGCCGCCCCCGGCCGGCCCAGCAGCTTCGTCTGCGCGGTGGGGGTGTCGAAGTAGAGCAGCGCGGAGCCGGGGTTCGTGGTCGTGAACGTGACGATGCCGACCACCCGGACCCGGAACGACCCGGGGGGCGCGATGACGGTGAGGGTGTCGCCGATGTGCACGTTCTTGCGGCCGGCGGTCTCGGAGTCGAGCAGCGCCTGGGCAGGACCGCGCGGGGCGTGGCCCGAGGTGAGCTTCACGGGGCTGCGCTCGTTCGGGGCCCAGGCGTTGCCGAGCGTCGGCGCCCCGGTGGTCGGGCCGACCGGCTCGTTCTTCTCGTCGACGACCGTGAGGCCGTTCACCTTCACGTCGGCGCGGGCCGCCGCGACTCCGTCGACCTGCCGGAGGCGTGCGGCGAGCGCGGCCGGCAGGGTGGCGGTCCGGCCGGAGGGCACCGCCTCGTCGAGGTCCTCCTTCGGGCTGACCGTGACATCGGCCGCGGTGGAGGCGAACAGCCGGTCGAACGTGCGGCTGACGGTGTCCGAGAAGATCAGGCTCCCCGTGACGAACGCGACGGACAGCAGGACGGCGAGCGCGGAGAGCAGCAGCCGCCCCTTGTGCGCCAGGAAGCTCCGCAGGGTCGCCTTGAGCACGGGCTCAGTTCTCCTCGGGTGACACCGGGGCGCCGGCGTCCTCGTAGCGGGTGCGGATCACGTCGAACCTCTTCATCCGCTCCAGGACCGCCTCCGCCGTGGGGCGCCGCATCTCGTCGACGATCCGGCCGTCCCCGAGGAAGAGCACCAGGTCCGAGTGGGCGGCCGCGCCCGGGTCGTGGGTGACCATGACGACGGTCTGCCCCAGCTGGTCCACCGCCTCGCGCAGGAAGCCGAGCACCTCCAGGCCGGCGCGCGAGTCGAGGTTGCCGGTCGGCTCGTCCGCGAAGATCAGCTCGGGCCGGGAGGCCAGGGCCCGCGCGCACGCCACGCGCTGCTGCTGTCCGCCGGAGAGCTGCGACGGCCGGTGACTGAGCCGGTCCCGCAGCCCCAGGGTGTCGATCACCCGGTCCAGCCACGTCCCGTCGGGCTTCCGGCCCGCGATGTCCATGGGCAGGGTGATGTTCTCCAGCGCGTTGAGGGTCGGGATGAGGTTGAACGACTGGAACATGAACCCGATCCGGTCCCGGCGCAGCCGCGTCAGCTCGCGTTCCCTCAGCCCCGTGATCTCCGTGTCGCCGAGCCACACCTGTCCGGCCGAGACGGTGTCGAGCCCCGCCAGACAGTGCATGAGCGTGGACTTCCCGGAGCCCGACGGGCCCATCACGGCGGTGAACCGGCCCCGGACGACGTCCACGTCCACCGAGTCGAGCGCGAGCACGGCCGTCTCGCCCGAGCCGTACGCCTTGGTCAGAGAGCGGGCGCGGGCCGCGATCCCGTCGGCCGGCGCGAGGCCGGGAGTGTGCTCCGCAGCAGGTGTGGACAAGGCCGCCTCCTCGGGGTGGACGTCTGGACCTCCTGGCCCTGCCCGAGGGTAATGTGACCCGGCCCACACTCGGTATCCTCCGCGGGTCGGACACCGCCGCCGGCTTCAGGAAGCAGTACGAGTCCGTCTCGGCCGAGGGGTGCGGCGCAGACCGTGAGCACGCGCGAAGGGCGCCACTGAACCGTTGGACGACCTCGAGCGGGTCCGCGATCCCGCCCGGCTGGTCAGGGGCGGCGAGGCGTCCGTACGGGGCAACGGGCGGGAGCCGCGCCGGTGGAGCCCGCGATCACCCGCTGACCGGGCGCCACGCCGTCCCGAGCACGCAGTACGAGGCGGGCAGTCTCGGTCCCTCCGCCGGCATCAGCACCTGCCGGTAGGGGCCGAGCTCGAACCCGGCGCTCCGCAGCGCCCGCACCGGCTCCCGCGCCACATGGCAGCCCCCGCTCAGCAGCGGCCACACCGTCCGGTCCAGCGCCTGCTGCGTGAAGGTCATCGCCCGCCCACCGCCCCGGCCGTGCTCGAAGAACCGCACCTCGCCGCCCGGGCGCAGCGCCCGCCGCAGTTCCCCGAGCGCCCGGGGCACGTCCCGCACACTGCACAGCACCAGTGACACCACGGCCGCGTCGAAGCCCTCGCTCTTGACCGGCAGCGCCTCGGCCGCACCCGGAACGACGTCCACCGGCACCTCGGCGCGCAGCGCGGCCTCCACGGCCAGGTGCCGCAGCCGCCGCTCCGGCTCGATGGCGACGACCTCCGCGACGGTGCCCGGATAGTGCGCGAAGTTCAGCCCGTTGCCCGCGCCGATCTCGATCACCCGCCCGGACAGCCCGCCGAGCAGCCTCTCGCGTATCCGGCCCATGCCCATCCGGGTCTCGGCGGCCACACTGGCCCGGGCGTAGCAGCGGGCGAACAGCGGATGGTGCACGGCGTCCCGTGGCACCTTGCCGGGGCGAAGCGGCATGAGGACCTCCCAGACGAGGCTGGCCTTACCGCGATTCTCCCCGCAACGGGCCCCGCGCACCCCTACCGCCTACCGCAGGCGTACGCGGCCCAATACCGGAAGGTGGTCGCTCCTGGTCGCCTCCAGGGCCGTCACCTCCGTCACCTGGGCCCCTCTGGCCAGCACCTGGTCGATCCTCGCCACCGGCAGGCCGGCCGGCCAGCTGAACGCGAACCTTCTGGGCGGGGCGTGCAGTCGGGAGGTGAGCGGGCCGAGGCCACGGTCCTGCACCGTGCCGTTCAGATCGCCCACCACCAGGAGCCGGCCGGCCGGGTCGGCGGCGATCCTGGTCCCGAGCAGGGCCGCGCTCTCGTCACGGGCCGCCGAGGTGAGGCCCGTCGGGCCCAGGCGCACGGACGGCAGATGGACCACGTACACCGCGACCCTGCCGCCGGGTGCGGACACCGTCGCCCGCAGACCGCGTCGCCAGCTCTCCGGGAAGCCCTCGGGCCGGATGTCCACGGGCCGCACGTCCGACAGCGGATACGCCGACCAGAGCCCGACCGTCCCGTGGACCGCCCGATGCGGATGAGAGGCGCCCAGGACACCCTGGTACGCGGGCCGCGCCGCGGGCGTCAGTTCCTCCACGGCGATCAGGCCGGCGCGGGCGGCGAGCAGTGCCCGCGCCGTGCCGGCGGGGTCGGCGTTGTCGTCGGCCACGTTGTGCTGGACGACGGTCAGGTCGTACGAGCCCGGGGGCGCGGAGAACCACATTCCGCCGAACATCCAGAGCCAGACGAGGGCGGGTGCCGGACAGGCGAGCAGCCCCGGCACCGACCGTTTGAGCGCGGCGAGGCAGGCCAGGAGCGGCACCGCCAAGCCCAGCCACGGCAGGAACGTCTCCAGCAGGCTTCCCAGCCGCCCGACCCCGTTGGGCACGGCGGAGTGCAGCGCCGACAGACCGGCGACACCGGCCGCGCCGCCGACGAGCCAGGCGTCCCACGACGTCCTGCCGTGGCCGGCCACGCTAGGCGAGTTCCGTCGCCAGCAGTGCGGCCGTCCGGGCCACCAGCGGGTTGTCGGCCGGGGCGTCCTCCTCCGGCTGGGTGGTCAGGACCGACATCACGATCGGCGGGCCGTCCGGCGGCCAGGTGACGCCCACGTCGTTGTTGCCGCCGTACCGCCCGCCCCCCGTCTTGTCGGCGATCAGCCAGTCGGCCGGCAGGGCCTTGCGGAACTTCTCCCCGCTCGTGGTGTTGCGCAGCAGCCAGTCGGTGAGCCGGGCCCTGTCCCGGGGCTGCAGCGCGTCGCCGAGCACGAGACGGGCGTACGTCAGGCCGATGGCACGCGGGGAGGTCGTGTCGGTCACGCGCCACGGCTCCGCGGAGTTGAGTTCGGGCTCCCAGCGGTCCAGACGGGTGACGCGGTCACCGGCCGAACGGGCGAAGCGCGTGATCGCGGTCGGTCCGCCCAGCTCCTCGAGCAGCAGGTTGCCCGCGGTGTTGTCGCTGAAGCGGATGGTGGCGTCGCACAGTTCGCCGACGGTCATGCCGGTCGCGACATGGTCCTCGGTGATGGGGGAGTAGCCCGACTTCGTGACGTACTCCTGGGTGTAGTGGACGCGCCGGGCCAGGAACTCGCCGTCCCGGTCGAGGTCGCGCAGGACGGCCGCGGCGGCGAGCGTCTTGAACACCGAGGCCATCGGGAAGCGTTCATCGGCCCGGTAGGCCACCGTCCGGCCCGTTCGCATGTTGCGCGCGTACACGCCGAGCCGGGCGGTGTGCTCCCGCTCGATCTCTCTCAGCCGCGCGGTGACGCCGCCCGTGCCGGGCGACGCGTGGGCCGTGCCGCCGCCCAGCGGGAGAGCGGCGGCAGCGCCCAGCGCGAGGACCGTACGGCGTGCCGGGAGTAGGTGCTTCGCGTACAAGGTGGTCCCTTCGGAAGTGATCACGTACGTAGGTCAACACGCGATCACTTGCGCGCTGGTTTCACAGCGCGCCCCGGGAACTCAGGTCGCCGGGGGCGCCTCCCGCACCCGGAACGCCTCCGCGTCCCACGTGCCGTCCAGGGGCGGAGCCAGCCAGTGCGGAGCCGACGACCGGAACGCGGCGGGGGAGAGGGCCCCCGACCCGGCGGGAACCGCCCCCAGCAGCGGTGCCGCGGCCACCTCCGGCAGGTCCGCGAGATTGCAGCGCGCGGCGAGATCCGGTGCGGCGGGCCAGCTCCCGATCACGACCCCGGCCAGGTCCAGCCCCCGCGACCGCAGTTCACGCGCCGTCAGCTCCGTCGAGTTCAGGGTGCCGAGCCCCGCCGGCGCCACGACCAGCACCGGCGCCGACAGCAACCCGGCCGCGTCCGCCAGGGTGCCGCCGACGGCGTCGAACCGGACGAGCAGTCCGCCCGCTCCCTCCACCAGCACCAGGTCGTGCTCGGTGGCCAGCTTGGCGGCGGCCTCCGCGACCTCGTGCGGATGGACCGGGGCGAGACCGGCCCGGCGGGCGGCCGTGGCCGGGGCCAACGGCTCCGGATAGCGGGCCGGTTCGGCTGTTGTCAACGGGCCCGCGAGGCGCGCCACCTCGGCGGCGTCCCCGGGCTCGTCCGGACGTACGCCCGTCTGCGCGGCCTTCAGCACGGCCACCGAACGGCCGGCGGCCAGTGCCGTCGCGGCGACGGCGGCGGTCACGACCGTCTTGCCGACCTCCGTGCCCGTGCCCGTGATCACCAGTACCGGCATGTCATCCCTCCCGCGCCGCCGCGCACACGGCCCGGGCGATCCGCGTCAGGTCCGCGTCGCCCGTGACGTACGGCGGCATGGTGTAGATCAGATCGTGGAACGGCCGCAGCCACACGCCCTCGCGCACGGCCGCCTCCGTCGCCGCCTTCATGTCCACGGCGTGATCCAGCTGCACGACGCCGATGGCGCCCAGCACCCGCACGTCCCTCACGCCCGGCAGGCCGGAGGCGGCCGAGAGCCCGTCCCGCAGCCCCGCCTCGATCCGCTTGACCTCCGCGAGCCAGTCCTGCCCGAGCAGCAGCTCGACCGAGGCGCAGGCCACCGCCGCCGCCAGCGGATTGCCCATGAACGTCGGGCCGTGCGCGAGCACCGGCACCTCGCCCCGCGAGATGCCGTCGGCCACCCGCGCGGTGCACAACGTCGCCGCCATCGTCATGTAGCCGCCGGTCAGTGCCTTGCCCACGCACATCACGTCCGGCGTCACGGCCGCGTGCCCCGCCGCGAACATCGCGCCCGTACGGCCGAATCCGGTGGCGATCTCGTCGAACACCAGCAGCACGTCGTGTGCGTCGCACGCCTCGCGCAGCACCCGCAGATACGCGGGGGAGTGGAACCGCATCCCGCCCGCGCCCTGCACCACCGGCTCGACGATCACCGCCGCCAGCTCGTCGGCGTGCCGCTCGATCAGCGACCGCAGTTGCTCGGCGTACGCCTCCTCGTACTCCGCGGGGGGCGGGCCGGCGAACACCTGACGCTGGAGCACCCCGGTCCACAACTCGTGCATCCCGCCCTCGGGATCGCACACCGACATCGGCTGCCAGGTGTCGCCGTGGTAGCCGCCGCGCCAGGTCAGCAGCCGCTGCTTGCCGGGGCGGCCCAGGGAACGCCAGTACTGCAGGCACATCTTGACCGCGACCTCGACCGACACCGACCCCGAGTCGGCGAGGAAGACATGCTCCAGCCCCTCGGGCGACATGTCGACAAGGAGCTTCGCCAGCCGTACGGCGGGCTCATGCGTGAGGCCCCCGAACATCACATGGCTCATCCGCCCCAACTGCTCGCGCGCGGCCTCGTTGAGCACCGGGTGGTTGTAGCCGTGGATCGCCGACCACCAGGACGACATCCCGTCGACCAGCTCTCCCGAGCCGTCGGCGAGCCGCAGCCGCACCCCGCTCGCCGACTCCACGACGAGCGGTTCCTGCCGCCCGGGCATGGGGCCGTACGGGTGCC
This sequence comes from Streptomyces flavovariabilis, assembly GCF_000725785.1. NCBI lineage: Bacteria > Bacillati > Actinomycetota > Actinomycetes > Kitasatosporales > Streptomycetaceae > Streptomyces > Streptomyces flavovariabilis. Next base: position 52,421 of record NZ_JNXD01000010.1, read on the forward strand.
ACACGTGCCGCCGGTCGAGCTCCAGCAGCTCGGCGACGGTCGGCTCAGGCATTGGGCGCGAGGTCCGTCCCGGCGCCCCGGCGGCGCACGGCGACCAGGTCGGTCCGGGGTTCGTCGGTCCGGGAAGGCGCTGCCGTCCCGGCGGAACCGCAGGCCCCGCCGCTCTCCTGCGAGCCGCACCCGCCACCCTCGCCGCAACCCCCGGACGCCCGGTGCTCCGGCAGCGTCACCTGGTCGGTGCCCTCCACCTCGAACCCGGCGTCCGCGATCATCTCCAGGTCGGCCTTGCCGGCCTGGCCCTCGCTGGTGAGGTAGTCGCCGAGGAAGATCGAGTTGGCCAGGTGCAGGGCGAGCGGCTGCATCGTGCGCAGATGGACCTCGCGCCCGCCGGCGATCCGCACCTCGACGTCGGGGCAGACGAACCGCGTCATCGCCAGGATCCTGAGGCACCGCTGCGGGGTCAGGTTCCACTCCTTGCCGAGCGGGGTGCCCTCGAACGGGATCAGGAAGTTGACCGGCACCGAGTCCGGGTCCAGCTCACGGAGCGAGAAGACGACGTCCACCAGGTCCTCGTCCGTCTCGCCCATGCCGGCGATCAGCCCGGAACAGGCGGACAGACCGGCCGCGTGCGCCTTCTGCACGGTGTCGACGCGGTCCTCGTACGTGTGCGTGGTGGTGATCTCCCCGTACGTCGCCTCGGACGTGTTGAGGTTGTGGTTGTAGGCGTCGGCGCCGGCCTCGCGCAGCCGCTCCGCCTGTCCGTCGGAGAGCAGACCGAGGCAGGCGCACACCTCGACGCCCTCGTTGTTGTCCTTGATCGTCCTGATGGTCTCGGAGACCCGGTCCACGTCCCGGTCGGTCGGGCCGCGCCCGCTGGCCACCAGGCACACCCGCTTGGCCCCTCCGGCCACACCCGCCGCCGCCGCGTCGGACGCCTGGCCGGGCTTCAGCCAGGTGTACTTCAGGATCCCGGCCGTCGAGCCGAGCCGCTGCGAACAGTACGAGCAGTCCTCGGGGCACAGGCCGGACTTGAGATTGACGAGATAGTTCAGTTTCACCCGCCGGCCGAACCAGTGCCGCCGCACCTTTCCGGCCGCGGTCACCACATCGAGCAGGTCGTCGTCGGACGTCGCGAGGACGGCCAGTGCCTCGTCGCGGGTCGGCAGCTCGCGCCGAAGCCCCTTGTCCACCAGCGTGTTCAGCAGGTCCATGAAAGCCGATCCTGTCCTAAGGAGGCGGCCGGGGCCAAGGAGAGTTCGCACAACAGAGTCGCTTCGAGGTGTGGGTATTGCCACACACTGACCTGCTGGTCGCCCCGCTAGTGTCTGTGCACTGCCTACAAATTCCCCGGAGGACCACCCATGGCGTTCGGCTGGATCGACGAGCAGGCGGAGCTGCGCGCCCGCGCCGGACTCGTACGGACTCTGCGCCCCCGTCCGGCCGATTCGCCGCTCCTCGACCTGGCGAGCAACGACTACCTCGGGCTGGCCCGCCACCCCGAGATCACCGAGGGCGCCGCCCGGGCCGCGCGGACCTGGGGCGGCGGCTCGACGGGCTCCCGGCTCGTCACCGGCACCACCGAACTGCACGCCGAACTGGAACGGGAACTGGCCGATTTCTGCGGTTTCGAGGCGGCCCTCGTCTTCTCCTCCGGCTACGCGGCCAATCTCGCCGCGGTCACCGCGCTGGCCCCGCACGGCTCGCTGATCGTCTCCGACGCGGGGAACCACGCCTCGCTCATCGACGGCTGCCGGCTGGCCCGCGGCAGCACCCAGGTCGTGGCGCACGCCGAGCCGGACGCCGTGCGCAAGGCGCTGGCCACCCACGAGGGCACGGCGATCACCGTGTCCGACACGGTCTTCTCGGTCGACGGCGACGCGGCTCCGCTCGGCGCGCTGGCGGAGGCCTGCCGGGAGCACGGTGCGGGGCTGGTCGTCGACGACGCCCACGGTCTGGGCGTCCTGGGCGACGGCGGCCGCGGCGCCCCGTACGCGGCGGGCCTCGCGGGCGCCGGCGACGTCGTCGCCACGGTCACCCTGTCCAAGTCGCTCGGCAGCCAGGGCGGAGCCGTCCTCGGCCCCGCCCGGGTAGTCGACCACCTGGTCAACGCGGCCCGGACGTTCATCTTCGACACGGGACTCGCCCCCGCGGCGGCGGGAGCGGCCCTGTCGGCCCTGCGGCTGCTGCGCCGCGAGCCGGAACGGGCGGCGCGGGCCCGCGAGGTGGCGGGCGAACTGCACGCACGCCTGACCGCCGCGGGCCTGGAAGCGGTACGTCCGGACGCCGCGGTGGTCTCGGTGCGGGCGCCCTCTGCCGAGGACGCCGTGCGCTGGGCGGCACAGGTCCGCGCGGCGGGCCTGGCCGTGGGCTGCTTCCGGCCGCCTTCCGTGCCGGACGGCATCTCACGGCTCAGACTGACCGCCCGCGCGGACCTGACCGGTCAGCAGATCGAACGTGCTGTACGGCTGATCGGCGAGACGCGGCCATGAGTCGGCGTGACACGGCCGTGCGTCGCACGATGACGGTGTGACCGCACGCGGTCACATGCGGTCCACCCCGGCCGCGAACGTCGCCCAGCTCCCCGGAGTGAAGAGCAGCGCGGGTCCGGCCGGGTCCTTGGAGTCGCGCACGGCGAGCAGTCCGGCCCAGGGCGGGGCATCCGGACACCCGGTCTCGACGCAGTTGTTCGCGCCGGTGCTGTAGCTGCTGCGCAACCACCGCACACCGTGCAGTTCGATGCTTGAGGGGACGTGACGAGGCAGTGCACGCATGGTGCCTCCTTACGCGCCGGCGGCTGTCCCGGCGATGAAATCCAACGAGTCCTCGGGCGAAAGGGCGTGGATCTGAAGGGCGTTGAAGGCCTCCGTGTAGGCCTGGAGGTCTTCTTTCCGTTCGAGGTAGAGGCTACTCGTCAAGTGGTCGAGAACAACCACATCCAGATCAGAAGTGCTCGAAAATGAGAAGATAACGAAAGGGCCGGTGACGCCGATGTGCGCTCCGGCGGCGAACGGCAGTACCTGAAGCCGCACTTGGGGCAGCCGGGCCGCCTCGATCAGCCGTTCCAGCTGGCGTGCCATGACCCCGGGTCCGCCGACCTCCCGCCGCAGCACCGCCTCGTCCAGGACGGCACTGAGTCTCAGCGGGGGATCCGCGCGCAGCACGTCCTGCCGGGCCAGCCGCACCTCGACCAGCGTGTCGAGCCTGTCCTCCGGGAGCCCCTCCACCGCGGCCCCTGTCACCGCACGCGCGTACTCGGGCGTCTGGAGCAGGCCCGGGACGACGGTGGTCTCCAGCGTGCGCATCGCGCCGGCCTGGGACTCCAGGCTGATGAAGTCCCGGTAGGTCGGCGGCAGCACCCCGCGGTAGGCGTGCCACCAGTGGTGCCGTCCGTCGCTGTCGTCGGATCCCGCCAACGCCATGAGCAGTCCGCGAAGTTGGGAGTCAGCCACACCGTAGGCGTCGAGAAGTAACCGGACATCGGCCGGTTTCACCCCGCTCGTGCCCGTCTCGATCCGGCTGACCTTGGACTGGTGCCAGCCCACCAGGCGGGCCGCCTCACCGCTCGTGAGCCCCGCCGAGGTGCGCAGCGCACGCAGTTCGGCGCCCAGTTTCCGGCGGCGCACCGCGGGACCGTGCTGCATGGGCTCCTCCTTACTCCTTCCGAGCCACCCAAATACGGTCTCGCGTCGCAGAGTTCACCGCTTTGAGCGACAGATATATGCATATCCTGGTGGATCGCCGCCCTTCGTGGGTGTTCTGGTGGCAGTCTGGCGACGAAGCACCAGTCCGGGACCGTACTCGAACCATCTGCTCCGTGTCGGGCTGCGGGTCCCGTGGGAAAGGGACGACGTCGCCATGGCAGACCATCTGGAAGCATCCGTCACTCTGCCGAGCGATCCCGCCTCGGTCTCCGCAGCGCGTGCCTACGTGGTGGGCACGCTGGCGGAGTGGGGCCTGCCGGCGGACACGGAAGTGTCCGACACCGTCCGGCTCATCATCTCCGAACTCGCCACCAACGCCGTCCAGCACACCTTCGGTCAGTCGCCCACGTTCACCGTGGACGTCGAGCTCGACCGCGACGAGCACCTGCGCATCGGTGTCACGGACAGCCACCCGCGTTTCCCCAGACGCCTGCCCGCCGCCGTCCAGCAGGACAACGGCCGCGGCCTGGTCATCATCCGCTGGCTGACCGCGGAGTGCGGCGGCCGACTCCGCATCCGCCCCACCCGGGAGGGCGGCAAGACCATCTCGATCGAGCTCCCGTGGGTCCTCCCGGTCCAGCCGGTGACGACAGCGCTCCGGCAGGAGCCGTAGTCACGCGCAGCAGGACAGGGAAGTCCTCCCCGGCGGGTGCCGTACGCGCCCCCGGCTCGCGCCCCCGCCTCCCGGCCGTCCTCTCGGCTGCGGTGCCCGCGTCGAGCCTCATGACCCGCCGGAGCCCGCGGCCGTCACCGGTGCCGTGCCGGCTCCTCCCGGTGCGCTGGCGCCCCGCGAAGCCCTGAGGGCTGTCCGACGGTGTGCCGCAGCGGTGCGGGGATCCTGACGCCGCCCCGTGCCGGTTCCTCCTCGGTGGTCTCCCCGGTGCCGTCCGTCTCCGCACGCGGCCCCGCCCGCCGCACCAGCCGCGGGAGCAGCCCCCACAGACCGACGCAGACCAGGAAGGTCGCGGCGCCCGCGGCGATACCACCGGCCCGGCCCGTGGTCACATCGACCACCAGCAGCACGGAACCGCTGAACGCGAACACCAGCACGCACAGGCCGGCGGTGGCCAGGCGCGAGGAGACCTGCACGATGCGGGGCTTGGCGCCCTGCTGGAAGAGGGAGCGGTGCAGCGCGGCCGGCGCGGTGAAGAGCGCGGCGGCCAGGACCGCCAGCAGCAGCGTGATGACGTAGGTGACGCGCTGGACCGTGTCGAGGTCCTCGAAGCGCGATGTGAAAGCGAGCGACAGCAGGAAGGCGAAGAGGATCTGCACACCCGTCTGGGTGACGCGGAGTTCCTGGAGCAGCTCGACGAAGTTGCGGTCGGCGCGTTGCAGCGGAGTCTCGTTGTGCGCGGTGCAGGGACGGTGCTCGGCCATGGAGTGACGGGTATCCATTCAAGCCCGTGTCACGCTCCGGCGTGCGGCGGCGCGTCAAGGACGCCGCCGCACGCCGGGCGGATCACTTCACGCGCCCGTACCAGACGCTCTTGGTCCAGATCTTCTGGAGCCGCACCACGTCCCCGCTTTTCGGGGAGTGCCAGAGCTTGTTCTTACCCGCGTAGATACCGACGTGGTACACGTTGCTGCCCGAGTGGAAGAACACCAGGTCTCCCGCCTTGCGGTTCTTGGCGGAGATGTGGCGCGTTTTGTTGTACTGCTGGGCAGCCGTGCGGGGGAGCTTCTTGCCGGCCTTCTTGAACGAGTAGAGCGTGAGCCCGGAGCAGTCGAACCGGTGCGGACCGGTGGCCCCGTACTTGTACGGTGAGCCCTTCTTGGAGGCCGCTATCTGGAGTGCCTTGGTCGCCGGCGTGGCTGCCGCGGCCTCGGAGGTGAAGCCGGGCGCCACGATCGAGCCGCTCACGGCGGCGATGGTGAGCGCCGAGGCCGTGCCGGCCCGGACCATGAGCGACGGGACACGATTGAGCGCAGTCATGCGCAACCCTTCGTCAGCCGCCTGTGAAGGATGACCTGTCGGATTCGGGCTGGCGAAGTTGCCCGGCCGCTGACGCGGCTTCACCCCAAGGGCTGCTCGGGCCAGGTCATGGCGTGACCGTCCCGGCGACCCGTCGTGCTTGGGTCCTCCACTCCTGCCGATCCACTCCTGTCGACCGGTCATCCGGGTGGCGGCAGGACTCGGCGTCCGCCCGGATCGCCCCGCCACAGCGGCGGGGGCTTGTCGTCAGACAGGGATCTTGGCGCATGGCTGTCCCGATTTCCCAACGGAACCGGGGGTTTGTGTTGTTACTCACCACTCACCCGTTCGGGTGGACACGTGTGCGTTCGTGCCCCTGTCCACGGGTTCGCGGAGCGCCGGACCAGCGACGGAATGCCCCATTCCGTCCGAGGGCCACGCGTGTTGCGCAACCGGGAGGGTCCCAAAATAGGTCTCCCGCCTACTCCGAACAGGGGTACGTCTTTTGGTCCGTTTCGACTCAGGTCCGGACGCTCCGCCGACAGGAGGGGCATCCGGACCGAGGGATCGCCTCAACTGACGGAATCCGGGGGCAGGGTGAGCCGGGCCGTGCGCCGCTCGCCGTCCAGCACCCGCAGCGCCCGGGCCAGAGTGCCGGCGTGCAGTTCCGTCTCGCCCCGCTGATGCATCAGGGTCAGCGCGTCGCGCAGCGCGGTCGCCTTGCCGACCAGGGCCTGGGCGGCGCGAAGTCCGCGGTAGGTGTCGCCGTCCCGGGCCGGGTTGATGCGGCCGAGCAGGTCGACGACCTCGAGGTATCGGTCGATCAGTTCCGCCTCGGCTCGCGTCAGGGCGGGCAGCGGCGGCAGTTCGGGCGGGAGCACCAGGGCCTCACCGTCCGGCCGGCGGGGCCTGGGTGGCCTTGCGGCTCGGGATGACGCCGTCCACCAGGCCGTACTCCACCGCCTCCCGGGCGGTGAGGATCTTGTCCCGCTCGATGTCCGTGCTCACCTGCTCCCGGGTGCGGCCGGTGTGCAGTGCGAGCATCTCCTCCATCCGGTTGCGGATGCGCGTCAACTCGTCGGCCTGGAGGGCCAGATCGCTCGCCTGCCCCCGGACCGGCTCGGGCAGCGCGGGCTGATGGATCACCAGGCGGGCGTCGGGCAGCGCGAATCGCTTGCCGGGCGTGCCCGCCGCCAGCAGTACCGAGGAGGCGGCACCGGCCTGGCCCAGGCAGATCGTCTCCACGTCGCAGGAGACGTACTGCATCGTGTCGTAGATCGCCGTCATCGCGTGGAAGGTGCCGCCGGGGGAGTTGATGTACAGCGAGATGTCGCGATCCGGAGCCTGGTGCTCCAAATGCATGAACTGGGCCATCACGTCGTTCGCCGAGGTCTCGTCCACCGGCGCCCCGAGGAAAACGATCCGCTCCTCCAGAAGCTTCGAGTACGGATCCATCGTCCGTTGCCCGGACCCTGTGCGTTCGGTGAACTCGGGCAGCACGTAGCGGGCGGACGGTCGGCTCATGGTGAACCCCTCCTCGCGGCGCAGCTGTCTCCGGCGACAGCTGTCTCTGTAAAAAATGTACAGGACGTACGTCACGTTATGATGGGGGCATGGCCTACGAGATTCCGGTGACGCAAGCCAGGGCTGAACTCGCCGACCTGATCAACCGCGTGGTGTACGCCGGTGAACGCGTCGTCGTCACCCGGCACGGCAAGCCCCTCGTCGCCCTCGTCTCGGCCGATGACCTGCGGCGACTCGAAGAGATCCAGGAGTTCACGGAGACCGCGGAGGAGCAGGTGATCACCGCCGTCTCCACGGTCCGCGAGGCCGCGTCCTCTCCTGGCGAACCGCAGCGGTTCGGGATCGCGGCGGAACACCGGCGGGGCGGCCACTAAAGAGAAGCCCGGACAGACGAAAGACCGTGCGTCCCCGTCCGCTACAGCGGGGACGCACAGTCGCTTCGTGGGGGTGCCGGTCAGCCGACGGTCGAGAGCTCCCGCCGGTCGGCCCCGGGCTCGGCGCCCGCCTTCCGTGCCCTGAGCGAGCCGCCGAGTAGTACGGCGCCCAGGCCCAGCACCGCCCACCAGGTCAGAGTCAGGGCGGGTCCGGTCGCCGCCGCGCCGTCGAAGAAGGACACCGAGCGCAGCAGCGTCGTGCCCGCGCCGGGCGGCAGCCACTGGCCGATCGCGCCGGCCGGCTCCGGCAGCATCTGCGGGGCCGACGTGGCGCCGGAGAAGGGGTTGCCCAGCAGCATCACCATGGCGGCGCCGATACCGATGCCGGCGGTGCCGAGAAGGGCGGCGAGCCCGGCGACGGCACCGCCGACGGCCAGCGTGGACAGGCCGAGCACCGACGCCTCCGTCCACCAGTCACCGCCGAGCGCCCCGAGCCAGCTGTGCGCGATCCCGGCCGCGATCACGCCCACCAGGGCGGATGCGCCGAGCAGCGCGGTCACGGCCCGGAAGCCGCGCAGTCCCAGGAGGGTGACCAGCGCGCCCGCCGCGATGCCGGCCAGGGCGAGCGGCAATGCGGCGGCGTTCAGCACCGCGCCGCGCGGATCACCGGCCGGGGTGGGTACGACATCGACCGTCTCGACCTGTGTGCCACCGGCGGCGGCCTGTTGCGCCACGGCCTCCTGGAGGAACTGTGCGACGACCGGTCCGGCCGCGGACGCGGTGAGCAGTTCGGGCCCCTGTGGCGTGGCCACGACCGCGCCATACACGTTCCGGTCCTCGATGGCGTCCCGGGCGGCGGCCTCGTCGGCGTAGCGGTGGATCTCGAAGGCGCCCTCGTGCCGCTCCAGTCGCCGCTCGACCTGGGCCGCGGCGGCGGGTGGTCCGGCCACGCCCAGCGGCAGGTCGCGGGGCGCGATACGGGAGGCCGGCCAGGCGAAGGCCCACAGTGCGAGGGCGGCCAGGACGGGTACGAGGACGACGACCGCGATCACATGGCGGTTGCGGGAAGGCATGAGGGTCTCCTGGGGTGAGCCGACCGGAGCACTAAAAAGAAGGATCATTCGTTTTGCTGTGCTCTCACCGTGCTCCGCTCGCGGCGCCTTGTCAAGAATGAATATTCGTTTTAGGTTGTGGACATGGCCCGCGTGTCCCAGGAACATCTCGACGCCCGCCGACGCCAGATCCTCGACGGCGCCGCGCTCTGCTTCGCCCGCAACGGCTTCCACGCCACGTCCATGCAGGACGTGCTGAAGGAGGTCGACCTCTCGGCAGGTGCGGTGTACCGCTACTTCAGCGGCAAGGAGGAGCTGATCGGCGCGATCGTCGCCGAGACGCTCGACTCCGTCCGCGAGGCCTTCGAGGAGGCGGCACGCCAGAGTCCGCCACCGCCGCCGGACGAACTCGTCGCCTCGGTCCTCGGCAGGACGCTCGCCGCCCGTGAGTCCCTGGTCGTGGACGGCCGGCCCGCTTTTCCGCGGCTCGTCATCCAGGTGTGGACGGAGACACTGCGCAACGAGGAACTGGCGGTCCTCTTGCGGGAGGGCTACGGCTCGGTCCGCGCGGCCTGGGGGAGGATCGTCGAGGGCTATCAGGAGGCCGGCATGATGCGGTCGGACGTGGCGCCGGACCATGTGGCCCGCACGATGATCGCCTCCGTGCTCGGGTTCATCGCGCAGCAGTCCCTCTTCGGACCCGCCCCGGTCGAGGTCCTCCGGGACGGTCTGCGGGCCCTGACGGGCATGCGCGGCGAGGGCACCGGCGGATCACAGCTCGGTTAACGTGCCCGAAACGCGGTCCAATTAGCCTGCCGGTCCACGCCACCTGGCACTTTGCCCCGTGGCAGCGGCAGCCGGGCCCCGCACGGCCCGGAGCGAGGACTGTGAGGTGGGACGTGCAACTGACCCCGCACGAGCAAGAACGACTGCTGATCCACGTGGCGGCCGACGTGGCCGAGAAGCGCCGGGCCCGTGGACTGAAGCTCAACCACCCCGAGGCGGTCGCGCTCATCACCTCGCACATCCTCGAAGGTGCGCGGGACGGCCGTACCGTCGCCGAACTCATGTCCTCCGGACGCAAGCTCCTGACCAGGGGCGACGTCATGGAGGGCATCCCGGAGATGATCCACGACGTCCAGGTCGAGGCCACCTTCCCGGACGGCACCAAGCTCGTCACCGTCCATGAGCCGATCGTCTGACGGGGAGGCCACCGTGATTCCCGGAGAGTTCCTGTTCGCCGACCGGCCGATCGCCTTCAACGAGGGCCGGGAGGTCACCCGGCTCACCGTCCTCAACGCCGCCGACCGGCCCGTGCAGGTCGGCTCCCACTACCACTTCGCCGAGGCCAACCCCGGTCTGGAATTCGACCGCGCCGCCGCGCGCGGCAAGCGGCTGAACGTCGCCGCCGGCACCGCCGTGCGCTTCGAGCCCGGGATCCCCGTCGACGTCGAACTCGTTCCGCTGGCCGGCGCCCGAGTGGTGCCCGGCCTGCGCGGGGAGACCGGAGGTGCCCTCGATGCCTGAGATCTCGCGTGCCGCGTACGCCGACCTGTTCGGCCCGACGACCGGCGACCGGATCCGGCTCGCCGACACCGACCTGCTGGTCGAGATCGAGGAGGATCGTTCCGGCGGCCCCGGGCTGGCCGGTGACGAGGCCGTGTTCGGCGGTGGCAAGGTCATCCGCGAGTCCATGGGCCAGGCGCGTGCCACGCGGGCGGAAGGAACCCCCGACACCGTCATCACCGGCGCGGTGATCATCGACCACTGGGGCATCGTCAAGGCCGACGTCGGCATCCGCGACGGCCGCATCACCGGCATCGGCAAGGCCGGCAACCCCGACACCATGGACGGCGTCCACCCGGACCTGGTCATCGGCCCGGAGACCGAGATCATCGCCGGCAACGGGCGGATCCTCACGGCGGGCGCGATCGACGCGCACGTCCACTTCATCTGCCCGCAGATCGCCGACGAGGCGCTGTCCTCCGGCATCACGACCCTCGTCGGCGGCGGTACGGGGCCGGCCGAGGGCTCCAAGGCGACCACCGTGACGCCCGGCCCCTGGCACCTCGCGCGGATGCTGGAGGCCATGGAGGCCCATCCGCTCAACATCGGACTGCTCGGCAAGGGCAACACCGTCTCCCACGAGGCGATGCTGTCGCAGATCCGCGGCGGCGCGCTCGGCCTGAAGCTGCACGAGGACTGGGGCTCCACCCCGGCCGTCATCGACGCCTCGCTGACCGTCGCCGAGCGGACGGGCATCCAGGTCGCGATCCACACGGACACGCTCAACGAGGCCGGGTTCGTCGGCGACACCCTCGCCGCGATCGCCGGGCGGGGCATCCACGCGTACCACACCGAGGGCGCGGGCGGCGGGCACGCGCCGGACATCATGACCGTGGTCTCCGAGCCGCACGTGCTGCCCAGCTCCACGAACCCGACCCGGCCGTTCACCGTCAACACCGCCGAGGAACATCTCGACATGCTGATGGTGTGCCACCACCTCAACCCGGCGGTGCCGGAGGACCTGGCCTTCGCCGAGTCCCGGATCCGGCCGTCCACGATCGGGGCGGAGGACGTGCTGCACGACCTGGGCGCGATCTCGATCATCTCCTCCGACTCCCAGGCCATGGGCCGCGTCGGCGAAGTCGTCATGCGGACCTGGCAGACCGCGCACGTGATGAAGCGCCGGCGGGGAGCCCTGCCCGGGGACGGGCGGGCCGACAACCGCCGGGTACGCCGCTATGTCGCCAAGTACACGATCAATCCGGCGCTCGCCCAGGGGCTGGCCCGGGAGGTCGGGTCGGTGGAGAGCGGCAAGCTGGCCGACCTGGTGCTCTGGGAACCGGCGTTCTTCGGTGTGAAGCCGCACCTCGTCATCAAGGGCGGGCAGATCGCCTACGCGCAGATGGGCGACGCGAACGCCTCGATCCCGACGCCGCAGCCGATCCTGCCGCGGCCGATGTACGGGGCGATCGGCCGGGCACCGGCCTCCAACTCCGTCAACTTCGTCGCGCCCCTGGCCGTCGAGGCCGGGCTGCCGGAGCGGCTGGGGCTCGGGAAGCGGTTCGTGCCGATCGAGTCGACGCGCGGGGTGACCAAGGCCGACATGCGCGAGAACGACGCGCGCCCCGAGGTGCGGGTCGACCCCGACAGCTTCGCCGTACACATCGACGGAGAGCTGGTCGAGGCGGCGCCGGCGGCCGAACTGCCCATGGCCCAGCGGTACTTCCTGTTCTGAGGGTGGTCTGATGTCGCGTGCAGCGCTTCTCGTCCTGGCCGACGGGCGGTTTCCCGCCGGGGGGCATGCGCACTCCGGCGGTGCCGAGGCGGCGGTCAAGGCCGGGCGGATCAGTGGGGCGGCGAGCCTGGGGGAGTTCTGCCGGGGGCGGTTGCACACGGCGGGGCTGGTGGCGGCGGGGCTGTCCGCGGCCGCGGCGCTCGGGATCGATCCCGTCGCGCTCGACCGTGCCGCGGACGCGCGTACGCCGTCCCCCGCGCTGCGGGTCGCCGCGCGGAAGCTGGGGCGGCAGTTGCTGCGTGCGGCGCGCGCGACCTGGCCGTCCGCCGAGCTGGACGCGCTCGGCAGGGAGTTCCCCAAGGGGGCCCATCAGCCGGTGGTGCTGGGGCTGGCGGCCCGGGCGGCGGGGCTGGGGCCGGTGGACGCGGCGTACTGCGCGGCGTACGAGAACGTGAGCGGGCCCGCGTCGGCGACGGTGCGGCTGCTCAGTCTGGATCCGTTCGACGCGACGAGGGTGCTGGCCCGGCTCGCGCCTGAGGTGGACCGCGTCGTGGACCGGGCGGTGGAGGCGGCCCGGAAGGTGGTCGACGAGGGCGTCGACGCGTTGCCGGCCGGGTCGGCGCCTCTGCTGGAGATCGGCGCGGAGGCGCATGCGGGGTGGCCGGTACGGCTGTTCGCCTCGTAGCTGCCCTGAGAAACGCCGCGAAGACCAACCCCGCCCAGGGGCGCGGGGAACTGCGCGACCAGCCCCCACGCACCCGCACCCCGACGCCGGCGCCCGCCATCCCGCATCGCCCGCAAACCCGGGCCCGCCCCACCAGGAGCCTCACATGCACCTCGACCACCACCACAACGCCCCCACCGCCCTCAGTGCGGACGCCCACCGCCCCGACGGCACCCGCAGAGCGCTCCGCATCGGGCTCGGCGGCCCGGTGGGGTCCGGGAAGACCGCCACGGTCGCCGCGCTCTGCCGGGCGTTGCGGGACGAGCTGTCGCTCGCCGTCGTCACCAACGACATCTACACGAGGGAGGACGCCGAGTTCCTGCTCCGTGAGGCGGTGCTGCCGCCCGAGCGGATCACCGCCGTGGAGACCGGGGCCTGCCCGCACACCGCCATCCGGGACGACATCTCCGCGAACCTGGAAGCGGTGGAGGACCTGGAGGACGCGGTCGGGCCGCTGGATCTGGTGCTCGTGGAGTCCGGCGGGGACAACCTCACCGCGACCTTCTCCCGGGGGCTCGTCGACGCGCAGATCTTCGTCATCGACGTGGCCGGGGGCGACGACATCCCGCGCAAGGGCGGGCCGGGCGTGACCACCGCCGACCTGCTCGTCGTCAACAAGACCGACCTCGCCCCGTACGTCGGCTCCGACCTCGCCCGGATGGCCGCCGACGCCAAGGCCCAGCGTGCCGAACTGCCCGTCGCCTTTCAGTCGTTGCGCAGCGAGACCGGGGTGGCGGACGTCGCCGCGTGGGTGCGTGCGCAGCTCGCCGCGTGGACGGCCTGACCGTGCGTGCCGGCGCCGGTGCCGGGGTGCGGTCCGTCGCGCGGATCGTCGCCCGTGACGACGGGCGGGGCGGGACCTCGCTGCCCGTGCTGGAGAGCGACGGGCCCCTGGCACTGCGGCGCACCCGGTCCACCGGCCCCGAGGCGCGGGTCATGCTGGTCGGTGCGATGAGCGGGCCGCTCGGCGGTGACCACTTCACCGTGGAGGGCCGGGTGGAGGAGGGAGCGCGGCTGTCCGTCGGGTCGGCCGCCGCGACCATCGCGCTGCCCGGGCAGGCGAAGGGCGACGCCCGCTACGACGTCCGGCTCGACGTCGCCGACCACGGTGAACTGCACTGGCTGCCCGAGCAGTTGATCTCCGCCCGGGGCAGTGACCTCCATGTCGCCACCCGCGTCGAGCTCGCCGCCACGGCCCGGCTCGTGCTGCGCGAGGAGCAGGTGCTCGGACGCGTCGGTGAGGAAGCGGGGCGGCTCACCAGCCGTCTGACCGTGCGGGTCGCCGGGCAGGCCGTACTCGACCAGGAGCTGGCCTGCGGGCCCGGCGCGCCGGGCGGCTGGGACGGGCCCGCCGTGCTGGCGGGGTACCAGGCCGTCGGTCAACTGGTCGTGGTGCGGCCGGAGTTCGGCGCCGAGCCGGTGACGGCCAGGGTGCTGGGGGAGGGAGCCTCGGTCGTGCCGCTCGCGGGGCCCGCCGCGCTGGTGACGGCGGTGGCGCCGGACGCCCTGCTGCTGCGGCGGCTGCTCGACGAGGCCCTCGCGTCGCTCCAGCAGACGTAGGCGTCCGCAGAGCAGCACGTGTTCTCCGTTTATCGGATTGGCAAAGAAGGGCGTCCGGCCCTGTTGTCAGGGACCTCACAACCGGGAGGATCTCCCGTACTGATCGCAACAAGGTACGGGGAGGTCCCCCTTGAGGGGTTCGAGACCGAAGAGGCGGGTGGCGGCGCTCGGTTCGGCCGGCGCGCTCGTCACGGCCACACTGATAGCCGGCGCCGTCGCGGCGCCCACGGCGAACGCCGACGCGGGCCGTGGCCACGGCCAGGACCGGGAGGCCCGGGGCGCCGCGATCGCCGCCGCCCGGGCCGCGAAGGCCGGCATCGACTGGCAGGACTGCCCGGCCGACTGGAATCTGGCCAAGCCGATCCAGTGCGGGTACGTCACCGTGCCGCTCGACTACGCCAAGCCCCACGGCAAGCAGATCAAGCTCGCCGTCGACCGCATCGGCAACACGGGCACCAAGGCCGAGCGGCAGGGCGCGCTCATCTACAACCCCGGCGGCCCCGGTGGCTCCGGACTGCGCTTCCCGGCCCGGGTCACCAGCAAGAACGCCGTCTGGGCCAACGCGGCCAAGGCCTACGACTTCGTGGGCTTCGACCCGCGCGGCGTCGGCAAGTCCGCGCCCATCTCCTGCGTCGACCCGCAGGAGTTCGTCAAGGCGCCCAAGGCCGACCCGGTGCCCGACTCCGAGGCCGACAAGCTCGCCCAGCGCAAGCTGGCCCGCGAGTACGCCGAGGGCTGCCAGGAGCGCAGCGGCGCGATGCTGCCGCACATGACCACGCCGAACACCGCGCGCGACCTCGACGTCATCCGCGCCGCCCTCGGCGAGAAGAAGCTCAACTTCCTCGGCGTCTCCTACGGCACCTACCTGGGCGCCGTCTACGGCACCCTCTTCCCGGGCCACGTGCGCCGCATGGTCGTCGACAGCGTCGTCAACCCCTCCCGCGACAAGATCTGGTACCAGGCCAACCTGGACCAGGACGTCGCGTTCGAGGGCCGCTGGAAGGACTGGCAGGACTGGGTCGCGAAGAACGACGCGACCTACCACCTCGGCACCACCCGCGCCGCCGTCCAGGCGAAGTGGCTTCAGCTGCGCGCCACCGCGAAGAAGAACCCCATCGGCGGGGTCGTCGGCCCGGCCGAGCTCATCTCCTTCTTCCAGAGCGCCCCGTACTACGACTCCGCCTGGGCGCCGACCGCCTCGGTCTTCAGCAAGTACGTCGCCGGCGACACCCAGGCGCTCGTCGACGCCGCGGCCCCCGACCTGTCCGACACGGCGGGCAACGCGTCCTCGGAGAACGGCAACGCCGTTTACACCGCCGTCGAGTGCGCCGACGCCAAGTGGCCCACCAGCTGGCGCAAGTGGGACCGGGACAACACCCGGTTGCACCGGGACCACCCCTTCATGACCTGGGCCAACGCCTGGATGAACCTGCCGTGCGCCACCTGGCCGGCCAAGCAGCAGACGCCGGTCAACGTCAAGACCGGCAAGGGCCTGCCCGGCGTGCTCATCGTCCAGTCCGAGCGGGACGCGGCCACCCCGTACGAGGGCGCCGTGGAGCTGCACAAGCGGTTCAAGGGTTCCCGCCTGATCACGGAGAAGGACGCGGGCTCCCACGGCGTCACCAGCCTGGTCAACCCGTGCATCAACCCCCGCGTGGACGCCTATCTGCTCACCGGCAAGCTGGACGGCGCCGACGTGACCTGCGCGCCGCACGCCACGCCGAAGCCGTAGTCGTAAGCGACTCCGTTCGGTGGTGAGGGGCGGCCGGGACACCGGCCGCCCCTTCCTCAAGCCGGCCGGGCCGCGAACCAGGCGTCCTCCGCCGCGTAGTCGAAGAGGTCCGGGTAGGCGCGGGCGAGGGTGGGGAACGCCTCCCGCCAGTCCTGGCCGGACAGCCGGTGGACGAGCCACTCGACCGTCTCCGGCAGGCTCTCCGGGTAGGACACGACCGGCCGGTAGCCCAGCTCCCGTTGTGCGGCGGACATGTCGCACACCACCGGCAGCTCCACCGACCAGGGGGAACCGCCCACGGACCCCTGCGCCGGCCCGTCGAGCAGAACGGTCTGCGTCTTCACCCCCATGACCGCGTCCACGGCGGCCCCGATCTCCGACACGGCCGGTGGCAGCGGATCGCAGGCGTTGAGCACCCGGGAGCCCGGCCGGGCCGCAGCCAGCCGGATCAGTTCGGCGATGTTGCGTGCCGCCGACGTGTGGAAGAGGCTCTCGCCCCGGAAGGCGAGCACCCGCCTGCGCCGGCCGTCGAGGTTGCGTTTGACGAAGTACAGCTCGCGGGGGAGCGGGCTGTACGGCCCGTGGATCGCGCCCGGGCGCAGCACGGTCGTGGGCAACCGGTCCGCCGCCGAGAGGAGTTCACGCTCCAGGGCCACCTTGCCGGTGCTGTACGTGGCGTCCCCCGGCGGGACCGTCACCTGGTCCTCCGCGATCGGCACGGGGTACCGCGGGAGCCCGCCCGGCTCGCCCATGGTGTCGAAGCCACGGCCCTTGCCGTCCTCGTACACCGACACGGTCGACACCACCACGGCCGCGCCGATCCGGTCGGCCAGGCCCGTCAACTGCCGTGCGTGCCGCGCACCGTAGGCGACCATGTCGACCACGAGGTCGCATCCGTCTCCGATCAGGGCGCCGAGCGCCGCGTCGTCCTCGCGGTCCAGCCGCCGCGTCCGCACCTCGCCGGGCCAGTTCCCGTCCCGGCCGCCGCCGCGCGACGCGGCCGTCACCTGCCAGCCGTCCCGCGCCAGCGCCTCCACCGCCGGCCTCCCGATCTGCCCGCCCGCCCCGATCACCACAGCACGTCTCATGCCACGACCGTAGATCGCCGCAGGCCGGCGGGTAACCGGCTTCTGCCGACAGCAGAGCTCAACGGAGGGGCATGCGCCGGAACTTCCGCTCCTTCGTGGCGGTCTCCTCGGCCTTCACCACGGCCGCGTAACGGTCGACGTACTCCTGCTCGGACAGGGAGAGGATCGCGTACATGATCTCGTCGGTGATGGCGCGCAGGATGGCCTTCTCGTTCTCCATGCCCTCGTAGCGGGAGAAGTCGAGGGGCTCGCCGAAGCGGATCACGACGGGGTGGAGGTTGGGGATGACCTTGCCGGGCGGCTGCGCCTCGAAGGTGCCGATCATCGCGCAGGGGATCACCGGGACACCGGCCTTGAGTGCCATCACCGCCACTCCGACCTTGCCCTTGTAGAGCCGGCCGTCGTGCGAGCGGGTGCCCTCGGGGTAGATGCCGAGCAGCTCGTCCTTGCTCAGCACGCCCAGGCCCTCGCGGATCGCGGCCTGGCCCGCGTCCTTTCCGGAGCGGTCGACGGGGATCTGCCCCGCGCTGCGGAAGAAGAAGGCCGTCAGGCGGCCCTTGACGCCGGGGCCCGTGAAGTACTCGGCCTTCGCGAGGAAGGTGATGCGCCGCTTGAGGATCGCGGGCATCAGGAAGTGGTCCGAGAACGACAGGTGGTTGCCGGCGATGATGGCGGCGCCCTCCGCGGGAACGTGCTCCAGGCCTTCTATCCGAGGCCGGAAAACCAGTCTCAGCAGCGGGCCCAGCAGCACGTATTTCAGCAGGTAGTAGAACAAAGCGGGCGCTCCTCGACTCTCGCGGTGGACTCAGCCGCCGCGTTCCAGCAGGTCAACCGGCATGTCGTGGGGTGCCAGTGTAGGTGCAGGCGCGACCGCCGGGCACCTCGTGCGGGCGGACCGCACAGATCCTTCGCCAATTGACTGACGGTCAGTCAGGCGGGTGCATCCGGTGGTGCCCATGCGGCTGGGGAGTACCGCGCGACCAGCGTGCTGCGCGGCCCGGGTGGCGGGCAAGCCGAACGGGTGGCCTGGCGCGATGGCGGGGGTGGGTGGCGGGCCGCCGGCTCTTGCGGGCGAACGGCTGCTGTGGGCCGGTGGCCCGCACCGCTCGGCCGAGTAACCTGCCAGGCATGCGGATCTCTGTTTCCTCGGACATGGACGAACCCGTCGCCCGCTCCCTCGTGGCCGCCCTGCGCGAGCGGGGGCACGAGGTGCGGCCGCACGGCGCGCTGCACCCGGGTGACGACCCGCAGTGGGCGGTGTGCTCCGAGGCCGCCGCCCGCGAGGTCGCCGACGGCACGGCCGACCAGGCCGTGGTGTGCTGCTGGACCGGCACGGGCGCCTCGATCGCCGCGAACAAGGTGCCCGGCGTACGGGCCGCCCTGTGCGCGGACGCCTACACGGCCGACGGGGCCCGCCGCTGGAACGACGCCAACGTGCTCGCGCTCAGCCTGCGGCTGACCTCGGAGCCGCTGCTGGCGGAGATCCTCGACGCGTGGTTCGCCGGTGAGCCCAGCGGAGACACCGAGGACCGGCAGAACGTCGACCGCATCCGGCTGCTCGACCACGGCAAGACCCGTATGTAGGTCACAGGCGCACGATGATCAGCGCGGTGTCGTCGGTGGCGCCGCCGGGCGGCAGCAACTCCGACAGCACGGTGTCGGCAAGGGTCTCGAGGTCCTGGTCGCGGTGCTCGCGCAGGGCGTCGGCGAGCCGTTCCAGGCCCTTGTCGATGTCCTCGCGGCGCCGTTCGATCAGGCCGTCGGTGTAGAGCACGAGCGTGGCGCCCGGCGTGAACGTGGTCTCGGCCTGGGGTCTGGGGATCGGGTCCGGGCGGGCGTCGAGCGGCGTGTCCGTGGCCTGGTCGAGGAACTCCGTGCGGCCGTCGGCGTGGACGAGCACGGGCGGGGGATGGCCGGCGCTGCTGTACGTGATGACGTGGCGGTCGCAGTCGATGAAGGTGGTCACGGCGGTCGCCGACTCGGCCCCGTCGATCACGTGGGCATAGCGCCCCAGCACGTCCAGGGCCTGGGCCGGCCCCGCGGCGACCCGGGAGGCCGCGCTGAGCGCACTGCGCAGCTGGCCCATCACACCGGCGGCCCGCAGCCCATGCCCGACCACGTCGCCCACGGCCACGCCGATCCGGTCGCCGCCCACCAGATCGACCAGGTCGTACCAGTCCCCGCACACATTGAGCGCGCCCACGGCGGGCCGGTAGCGGACGGCGGCCCGGTGGTGGCCGACCTGCCGGGGCGCGGGCAGCATCGCCTCCTGCAGCGCCAGTGCCACCTCCCGCTCCCGGGAGTGCGCCTGACGCAGCCGCTCGTTGAGCTCCTGCAGATCACGGGCGCGGGTGTACAGCTCGGCCTCCAGCACCCTGGCCTTGCTGCCACGGTTCCCCGGAGGGCCGGTCCGGGCCCGGATCAGCTCCGTGACCTCCTCCACGCGGTGCAGGATCAGCACGACCTTGCCGTCCGAGCCGAGCAGCGGCGCGTTGACCGGGCTCCAGTAGCGCTTCTGCCACTCGCCGGGCCGCTCGGGGTCCTCGACGTCGTAGCGCTGCAGGGCCATGGTGTCGCGCTCCCCGGTGGCCAGGACGCGGTACAGCGAGGCCTCCAGATTGCGCATGCCGGTAGCTGTGGGGTCCTTGGGGTTGTCCGGGAAGACGTCGAACAGGTAGTTGCCGATCAGTTGCTCGCGCGAACGGCCGGAGAGGCGGACGAACTCCTCGTTGACGTCCGCGTACACGAGGTCGGGGGTCAGGAGCGCCACCATGCCGGGCAGGGCCTTGAACACCGAGCCGTAGTCGATTTCCGTCTCCGCCATGGCTGCCGCCTCACCGCTGCCGGGGTCACCAGTTTCCCACGGTATGAGTCAATCTGGGCCGGTCTATTCCGCGAGGTCCGCCAGGGACTGCTCGGCCCAGATGATCTTTCCTTCGGGGACGAACCGGGTGCCCCACCGCTGCGTGAGCTGGGAGACCAGCAGCAGTCCGCGCCCGCCCTCGTCCGTCGTACGGGGATGGCGCAGATGGGGCGCGGTGGCGCCGCCGTCGAGGACCTCGCAGACCAGGGCGCGCTCCCGGATCAGCCGGAGCCGGATGGTCCCGGTGGCGTACCGCATGGCGTTGGTGACCAGCTCGCTCACCACCAGCTCCGTGGTGAAGGCCAGCTCGTCCAGGCCCCAGTGCGCCAGCTGCCGGGTGGCCGTGCGGCGGGCGTCGGCGACCACGGCCGGGTCCGAGGGCAGGTCCCAGGCCGCTACCTGCCCGGTGCCGAGACGTTTCGTCCGGGCCATCAGCAGGACCACGTCGTCGTACGGGCGGGCCGGGACCAGCGCGTCGACCACGGACCGGCAGTACGACTCGAGCGGACCCGCCCGCTCCAGCGCCCGGCGCAACCGCTCCCGGCCCGCGTCGACGGCCCAGGTCTCGCCCCTGGCCAGCAGACCGTCGGTGTGCAGGGCGAGCGTGCTGCCCTCCGCCAGGGTCAGCTCGGCCGCCTCGAAGGGCGGGCCGCCCACGCCGAGCGGCGGCCCCTGCGGCAGATCGACGAACATGACCGAGCCGTCGGGAAGCACCACGGCCGGGGCGGGATGTCCCGCCGCGGCCATCGCACACCCGCCGTCGACCGGGTCGTACACGACGTACAGGCACCCGGAGCCCACAGACTGCGTCCCCGCGGAGCCCACCGTGCCGGGCTCCGCACCCTCCTCCCGGGCCGACCGCGCCACCAGGTCGTCGAGGTGCGCCAGCACCTCCTCGGGCGGCAGTTCCAAAGCCGCCAGCGTCCGTACGGCGGTCCGCAGCTGCCCCATGGCGGCGGCGGCGTCGATGCCGTGCCCGGGCACCTCGCCCACGACCAGCGCGACGCGCGCCCCGGACAGCGGGATGAGGTCGTACCAGTCGCCGCCGAGACCGGTCAGCTCGTCGGCGGGCCGGTAGCACGCGGCCACGTCGACCGCGTCCTGCTCGGGCAGCCGGTGGGGGAGCAGACTGCGCTGCAGGACGAGCGCGGCGTCCCGCTCGCGGGTGTAGCGGCGGGCGTTGTCCACGCAGACCGCCGCGCGGGCGACGAGATCCTCGGCCAGCCGCAGGTCCTCCTCGTCGAAGGACTCCCGGTGGTGGCGCCGGTAGAAGGTCGTGATGCCCAGGGTGGTTCCGCGCGAACGGATCGGCACGGTCATCACGCTGTGCAGGTCCAGCTCCCGGAACGTGGCCCGGTGGCCGCTCGGGGTGTCCGTGGTCCAGTCCCGGGTCAGCGGGTCGAGCCGCTCCTCGCGCCAGGACCGTCCCGTGGCCAGACAGCGGAAAGGCGGCGTTCCGGCCCGGAAGGCCACCACCTCGCCGATCTCGATGACGGCTTCCGCGAGGTCGTCCTGCGCGGACCGGTAGCCGGCGCGGCGCAGCTCCACCGGCTCCTCCGAGTCCGCGAGCGGCCCGGTAGCCGGCTCGGCGCCCCGCAGCACCGACTCCAGCAGGTCCACGGTGACGAAGTCGGCCAGCCCCGGCACCGCCACGTCCGCCAGCTCCTGCGCGGTGCGCGTGAGGTCCAGGCTGCGGCCGATGCTCTCGCCGGCCCGGTCGAGCAGCGCCAGCCGCTGCCGCGCACGGTGCCGCTCCGTCATGTCCACGACCGTGTAGTACACGCCGATCGGATGACCCCGGTCGTCCTCGAGCCGGGTGAACGACAGCATGTGCGCCGTCTCGCGCAACGGGGCCGAGCGCACATGGCCCACGTGCTCGTAGCCGATCACCGCCTCGCCGGTCTCCAGCACGTGCCGCATCTGGGCCTCGACCGCCAGGGCGTCCATGCCGGGCTGGACGTCCGCGAAGCGCAGACCGAGCCGGCGCGCCGCCGGGCCGCCGCCGAACTGCTCCAGGGCGGCGTTCGACCACACGAAGCGCAGATCCGTGTCCACGATCGCGATACCGACCGGGGCGCCCGCCGTCATCTGTTCCAGGACCGTGCGGCTCATGTCCCAGCCGGGGGCGCCGGCCAGCTCCGACAGGAGCATCAGCCAGCGCGAGCCGCCGTGCGCCTCCTCCGCCGAGGCGATCCGGGCCGCGACCTTCACCGGCTGCCCGTCCCTGCGGCGGACCGTCAGCAGACCCGTCCAGCCGCCGTCCCTGCGGCACCGCTCGACCAGGTCCGGCATGCGCTGGGCGTCCTCGGTGGCCAGCAGGTCGGCCAGCTTCTTGCCGACCGCCTCGGCGGCCGGGTACGCGAGCAGCCGCCGGGCACCGCTGGTCCAGCCCGTCACCACGCCCCGTGGATCGAGCAACAGGGGCGCCGCGTCGGCCACATCGAACCGTTGCCGGGCAACGCCGTACACCTCGTCTGCGCCCACGGCCGACCTCTCTGTCGCTGAGAGTGGTCTACCACCTCTTGCCCCAATCTTCACCCTTCCGGCCACGCGAGGCGGCTTGTGCAGGGCCGGTCGGGGCGGCGGAGGCGGCTGGGGCGACGTTCCACTTGCGAGGGGAAGCGGGATGGTGGACGGGGGCCGGGCACCCGGTCCCGGTTCCGCTTGCGCGGGGGGCAGGACCGGCCGAAACGGGACGGCCAACTCCTGCGCGCAGGGCAGGCCGCAGTCGTTCCGTCTGCGCGCGGAGAGGCGGGGCCGGTCCGGGCTGGGCAGGCCCGCCGGGGGCGCCGGCGCGCGGTGCGGCCGACCGGCGCCGGTCGTCGCCGGTCGGCCGCGCGGGCAGGGGCCCTGCTCCGTCCAGGCCGCGTGCGGACCTCTCCCTGCCGGTGAGCGATGCCGCGGTCGGCCCCGCGCCGCGCCCTCGCGGGGAGCGGCTGACCCGCCCGAGGACGCCGCTCCCCGCCCCGGTGACCGCCGGTCCTCTACCCCAGCGCCTTCTCCAGCGCCGCGAGCGCTCCCCTCAGCTCCTCGCCGGTGATGGTGAGCGGTGGGGCCAGGCGGATCGTGGAGCCGTGGGTGTCCTTCGCCAGGACTCCCTCCCGCATGAGCCGCTCGCTGATCTCGCGGCCGGTGCCGAGCGCGGGGTCGATGTCGACGCCCGCCCACAGGCCGCGCGAGCGGAAGCCGACGACGCCCTTGCCGACCAGCCCCGTCAGACCGTCACGCAGGATCACGCCGAGCTCGGCCGCCCGGCGCTGGAACTCGCCCGTCTCCAGCAGCTCCACCACCGCCGTACCCACCGCCGCCGCCAGCGGGTTGCCGCCGAAGGTGGAGCCGTGCTCCCCGGGATGCAGCACCCCGAGCACCTCCCGGCGCCCCACCACCGCCGACACCGGCACGATGCCGCCGCCCAGCGCCTTGCCCAGCAACAGCACGTCCGGCACGACCGGCTCGTGCTCGACCGCCAGCGTGCGGCCCGTGCGGCCGAGCCCGGACTGGATCTCGTCCGCGATGAACAGACACCCCTTGCGGCGGGTGAGCTCACGCACGCCGGCCAGATAGCCGTCGTCGGGGATGATCACCCCCGCCTCACCCTGGATCGGCTCGATCAGCACCGCCGCCGTCGTCTCGTCGACCGCCGCCTCCATCGCGGCCAGGTCGTTGTACGGCACCACCCGGAAACCCGGCGTGAAGGGCCCGAAGCCCGCCCGGGCCGTCTCGTCCGTGGAGAAGCTGACGATCGTCGTCGTACGGCCGTGGAAGTTGTCCGCCGCGACCACGATCGTCGCCCGGCCGGCCGGGACGCCCTTGATGTCGTAGGCCCACTTGCGGGCCACCTTCACCCCGCTCTCCACCGCCTCGGCGCCGGTGTTCATGGGCAGCACCATGTCCATACCGGTCAGCGCGGCCAGCCGCTCCGCGAACTCGGCGAGCCGGTCGTTGTGGAAGGCACGCGAGGTGAGGGTCAGACGGTCGAGCTGGCGATGGGCCGCCTCGATCAGCGCCGGGTGCCGGTGGCCGAAGTTGAGGGCCGAGTAGCCGGCCAGCATGTCGAGGTAGCGCCGCCCCTCCACGTCCTCCACCCAGGTGCCCTCGGCACGCGCCACGACCACCGGCAGCGGGTGGTAGTTGTGCGCGAGGACCGGTCCCTCCGCGCGGATCAGCTCCTGCGAGCCACGGGTCTCCCGCGAGCCGCGGGCCTCCTGCGAGTCCTCGGTGCGGACGGGTGCGGTCATGAGCGGATCTCCCGGATCTCCTGGGTGCAGCACTTGATGCCGCCACCGGCCTTCTGGAACTCGGACAGGTCGAGGGGGACGGGGACGTAACCGCGGTCGGCGAGCTGCCCGGCCAGGTCCGTCGCCCCGGGCGGGATGAACACGTGACGCCCGTCGGAGACGGAGTTGAGCCCGAACGCCATCGCGTCCGCGCGGGTGGCCAGCACCGCGTCCGGGTACAGCCGGGCCAGCACCTCGCGGCTGCCCGGGGAGAACGCTTCGGGGTAGTAGGCGATGTTCTCGTCGTCGAGGACGAACAGCGCCGTGTCCAGGTGGTAGAAGTACGGATCCACCAGCGTCAGGCTGATCACCGGCGTCCCGAAGTACTCCTGCACCTCGCTGTGGGCCTCCCGGGTCGTACGGAAGCCCGTCCCGGCCAGGATCCAGCGGCCGGCCGGAACCAGGTCGCCCTCGCCCTCGCACACGGACTCGGGGTGGTACACGTCATAGCCCTCCGCCTTGAACCACGCCTCGTAGGGCACGGATTCGGGACGGCGCTCGGGCGCGTGGAAGAGCGAGCCGAAGACGCGGCCGTCGACGACGACCGCCGCGTTCGCGGCGAAAACCATGTCGGGCAGGCCGGGAACGGGTTTCACACTGTCCACGGTATGGCCGTGGGCCCGGTAGGTGTCGACCAGCGCCTGCCACTGGTCCAGGGCGCGGATGACGTCGACGGGTTCGTCGGGATGCATCCACGGGTTGATCGCGTACTGCACGGCGAAGTGTCTGGGTTCGCAGACGAGGTAGCGCCGCCGGCGCGGCACACGGGAGTCGGGCACAGAGGGGTCCCTCCGCTTCCTCACGGTGTGTGACTGGTGGTTGACACAACGGTAGGAACTGACTGAGGTGCCCGACAAGGAACAAAGGTTGCGCGTCCGCGCAGGAACGCTGCGTCTTCCGTCCGCTCAGCGCACGTCTGCTGCGCCGCCCCGGGGCTCCTGCGGCGCCGGCTGGCTGGCCCCCGCCTCCGGGCTCTCGGGGAGCAGATGGGACAGCACCATCACGCTGATGGTCTTCCGGATGAACGGCTCCTGCCGGATCCGCTCCAGCACCTCCTCGAAGTGCTCCACGTCCCGCGCCCGCACATGTAGCAACGCGTCCGCGCCGCCGGTCACGGTCATCGCCGCGGCGATCTCCGGATAGTCGCGCACCACCTCGGCCAGCCGCCGCGGCGGGGCCGCGCCCTCGCAGTACACCTCGACGTAGGCCTCCGTACGCCAGCCCAGCGCCGACGGCTTCACCGTCGCCGAGAACCCGGTGATCACGCCCGTCTCGCGCAGCCGGTCGACCCGCCGCTTGACCGCCGTGGCCGACAGCCCGATCGCCGTGCCGATCTCGGCGAACGACGTCCTGGCGTTCGCCATCAACGCCGTGATGATCTTCCGGTCGAGTTCGTCGAACGGCGTGGACCTGCTGTTCATGCGGGCACTGTATCCACCGGCCTCCCGGTCCGCGCCCGGCCCGCGCGGGCACCGTGTCCAGCGCAGACGCCCACCCCCGGCACATGTCCAGACGTACGGATCACCCCTACACTCCACGTTCATGCTGCGCGCCCTGGCTGTCGACGACGAACGCCCCTCCCTGGAGGAGCTGCTCTACCTCCTGCACGCCGACCCCCGCATCGGCAGCGCGGAGGGCGCCGGTGACGCCACCGAGGCACTGCGCCGCATGAACCGAGCCCTGGAGTCCGGCCCGGGCGGGCCCGAGGCCATCGACGTCGTCTTCCTCGACATCCAGATGCCCGGCCTCGACGGTCTCGACCTCGCCCGGCTGCTCACCGGGTTCGCCCGGCCGCCGCTGGTCGTGTTCGTCACCGCCCACGAGGACTTCGCCGTGCAGGCCTTCGACCTCAAGGCCGTCGACTACGTTCTCAAACCGGTCCGCAAGGAACGCCTCGCCGAGGCCGTCCGCCGGGCCGCCGAGCTGCGCGGCGCCGCCCCGCGCATCCCCGTGCACGAACCCGACCCGGACCACATACCCGTCGAACTCGGCGGCGTGACCCGCTTCGTCTCGGTCGACGACATCACTCACGTCGAGGCCCAGGGTGACTACGCCCGGCTGCACACCGGCAAGGGCAGCCACCTGGTGCGGATCCCGCTGTCCACCCTGGAGGAGCGCTGGCGCACCCGCGGCTTCGTCCGTATCCACCGCCGCCACCTCGTCGCCCTGCGCCACATCGGCGAACTCCGCCTCGACGCGGGCACCGTCAGCGTCCTGATCGGCTCCGAGGAGCTCCAGGTCAGCCGCCGCCACACGCGCGAACTGCGCGACCTGCTCATGAGGAGGCCGTGACGGTGCCCCAGGACCACACCGAACGCCGCGTCGTCGTCACCGGCCCGGCCCGCCGCACCCGGCGGGCCTCCGGCTACTACCGCCCGCGCACCGAGATCGACGAACAGACCACCCTCGGCCACACCTATGTCCGTTCCCTGATGCGCACCCAACTGCGCGCCGCCCTCACCGTGTTCGCCATCCTCGGCCTGCTCGTCGGCCCGCTCCCGCTGCTCTTCGCGGCGATGCCCGACGCCCGCCGCCTGGAATGGGCCGTCCTCGGCTTCGGCCTCTACGCCCCCCTCGTCCTGCTCGCCCGCTGGTACGTCCGCCGTGCCGAGCGCAACGAACGCGACTTCGTGCGCCTCGTCGAAGACCGATGAACGACCACTGACGGACCGACGCCCGATGAACTCCAGCTACGCCATCCCCGCCGTCGCCCTCGTCGTCGTCGCGACGGTCCTGGTCGGCGCCTTCGGCCTGCGCATCTCCCGCACCACCTCCGACTTCTACGTCGCCTCCCGCACCGTCGGCCCCCGCCTCAACGCCGCCGCCATCAGCGGCGAGTACCTCTCCGCCGCCTCCTTCCTGGGCATAGCGGGCCTCGTCCTGGTCCAGGGCCCCGACATGCTCTGGTACCCGGTCGGCTACACCGCCGGCTACCTGGTCCTGCTCCTCTTCGTCGCGGCCCCGCTGCGCCGCTCCGGTGCCTACACGCTCCCCGACTTCGCCGAGGCCCGCCTCGCCTCCCAGGCGGTGCGCCGGCTGGCCGGTGCCTTCGTCGTCGGCGTCGGCTGGCTGTACCTGCTGCCCCAGCTCCAGGGCGCCGGACTCACCCTGACCGTGCTGACCGGGGCGCACGACTGGCTCGGCGGAGTGATCGTCGCCGTCGTCGTGACCGCCACCGTCGCCGCCGGCGGCATGCGCAGCATCACCTTCGTGCAGGCCTTCCAGTACTGGCTCAAGCTCACCGCCCTGCTCGTCCCCGCCCTGTTCCTGGTCCTCACCTGGCAGAGCGACGGCGCGCCCCGGCACGCCTTCGACGAACCGGCCACCTTCCGCGAGCAGCGTGTCGTACGCGTCGACGACAGCATCGACCTCACCCTCGACCGGCCCCTGAGCGTCACGGTGACCGGCACCGTCGACGGCCGGACGCACACCGGGACCCGCCTCGAACTTCCCGCCGGCACCCACCGCATCGAACACGGCACCCAGCTCACCTTCGCCGCGGGCGCCCCCGTCCCCCGGGCCGAGCGCAGCGGCGGCGGTGACCTGTCGCCGTCACAGGCCGAGAGCCGCGAGGAACGCCCGCTGTACGCCACGTACGGGCTGATCCTCGCCACCTTCCTCGGCACCATGGGCCTGCCGCACGTCGTGGTCCGCTTCTACACCAGCCCGCACGGCGTCGCCGCCCGCCGCACCACCGTCGCGGTCCTCGGCCTGATCGGCGCCTTCTACCTCCTGCCACCCCTCTACGGCGCTCTCGGCCGCCTCTACGCCCCCGAGCTCACCCTCACCGGCGACCCGGACGCCGCCGTCCTCCTCCTGCCCGACCGCATGATCGGGGGAGTGGGCGGCGACCTGCTGGGCGCGTTGGTCGCAGGGGGCGCTTTCGCCGCGTTCCTGTCCACGGCCTCGGGGCTGACCATGGCGGTCGCGGGCGTCCTCACCCAGGACGTCCTGCCGTCCCGGGGCGTACGGCACTTCCGGCTCGGCACCGCCCTGGCCATGTCCGTGCCGCTCGCGGCGAGTGTCCTGGTCGGCGGGCTCCCGGTCGCCGACGCCGTCGGGCTCGCCTTCGCCGTGTCGGCGTCCTCGTTCTGCCCGCTGCTCGTGCTCGGCATCTGGTGGCGGCGGCTGACCCCGCCCGGCGCCGCCGCCGGAATGCTGGTCGGCGGGGGTTCCGCACTGCTCGCCGTCGCCGCGACCATGGCGGGCTATCCGGGCGAGGGCGCCGCCCTGCACGCCCTGCTCGCCTGGCCCGCGCTGTGGTCGGTGCCGCTGGGCTTCCTCACCATGATCCTGGTGTCGCTGGCCACCCCCGGCCGGGTACCGCCCGGTACGGCGGCGGTCCTGGCCCGGTTCCACCTGCCCGAGGAACTGCGCACCGAGGTGACGGCATGAGCGGCTTCCTGGCGGGCCTGTGCGTCGCCGTGCTCCCGGTGCTCGCCCTGGGGGTCTGGCTGGGCCGGCGTACCGCCCGGGCCAAGAGCCTCGCCGGTCTCGGCACCCCCGTCGAGCACGCGACCTTCGAGACCCTGCACACGGCGTCCCTCGCCGCGCCCCCCCTGCGGTCCGGCCTGACGGAGGAGACCGCCCGCAAATCCGCCCGCAAACTGCGCTCCCTGCTCGGCACGGACGCCCTCTGCCTCACTGACATGAAGCAGGTCCTGGTCTGGGACGGCGACGGCGCCCACCACCGAACCGAGATCATGGAACGTCTCGCGGGCCCCCTGGAGACCGGCCGCGGCGAGGCCTTCCGGCTCACCTGCGACAGCCTCGACTGCTCGGTGCGCTGGGCGGTCGTCGCCCCGCTCACCGTCGACGACCGGGTGCACGGCGCCCTCGTCGCCTGCGCGCCCCGCGAGTCGGCGGTGCTCGTCCGGGCCGCCGGCGAGGTCGCCCGCTGGGTCTCGGTCCAGCTGGAGCTGGCCGACCTCGACCAGTCCCGAACCCGCCTCATCGAGGCCGAGATCAAGGCGCTGCGGGCCCAGATCTCCCCGCACTTCATCTTCAACTCGCTCGCGGTGATCGCCTCGTTCGTCCGCACCGATCCCGAGCGTGCCCGCGAACTGCTCCTGGAGTTCGCCGACTTCACCCGCTACTCGTTCCGCCGGCACGGCGACTTCACCACCCTCGCCGAGGAACTGCACGCCATCGACCACTACCTGGCGCTCGTGCGGGCGCGCTTCGGCGACCGCCTGTCCGTCACCCTCCAGATAGCCCCGGAGGTGCTGCCGGTGACCCTGCCCTTTCTGTGCCTTCAGCCGCTCGTCGAGAACGCCGTCAAGCACGGACTGGAGGGCAAGGCCGTGTCCTCCGGCAAGTGCCACATCCAGATCACCGCCCAGGACACGGGCGCCGAGGCCCTCGTCGTCATCGAGGACGACGGCGCCGGCATGGACCCCGGCCTGCTGCGCCGCATCCTCGCCCGCGAGGTCAGCCCCTCGGGTGGCATCGGCCTCTCCAACGTCGACGACCGGCTCCGCCAGGTCTACGGCGACGACTACGGCCTCGTGATCGAGACCGCCGCGGGCGCGGGCATGAAGATCACCGTCCGGCTCCCGAAGTACCAGCCGGGAGTCCACCCGGCGGGCCGGCTGCCCCGGGAGTGAGCCGTCAGGTGCTGCGCGTGGTGACCACCATCCCGAGGGTGATCAAACCCAGGACCACCCAGCCGAACCACAGCCAGCCGTTGCTCCCGAGCGCCACCGTGTAGGCCGTCACCACGACCAGCCCGCCTACGGTGAGCACTCCCATGGTCTTCGTCGAGTTGGAACCGTTCGTGGAACCGGGCATCGCAACACCCTCCTCATGGTTCGGTGACTCCATGGTGCCCGGCGAACGCCCGGCGCGCACGGCCCGTACACGAGCGGTGTTCAGCGCCCCGGCGCGTTCAGCGAGGCCAGGTAGGCGTTGTATGCCTCGAGCTCCTTGTCCCCGTCGCGGTCGGCGGCCCGGTCCGTGCGCCTGGCCTGCCGCTGGTCCGAGGCGTGCCACTGGAACAGCAGGGCCACCAGTACCAGCACGGAGGGGATCTCACTGAACGCCCAGGCGATACCGCCCGCCGCGTTCTGGTCCGAGAGCGCCTCGATGCCGAGCGAGGCGGGCGGGTTCTTGAACGTCTCGACCATCGGCTGGGACGCCATCATCAGGGCGATCCCGAAGAACGCGTGGAACGGCATGCCCGCGAACAGCTCCAGCATCCGCATCAGGTAGCCCGGGCGGTGCGGGCCCGGGTCCACGCCCATGATCGGCCAGAAGAACACCAGACCCACGGCGAGGAAGTGCACCATCATCGCGACATGGCCGGGCTTGGAGCCCATCAGGGTGTCGAAGATGGGCGTGAAGTACAGCCCGTACAGGCTCGCGATGAACAGCGGGATCGTGAACGCCGGGTGCGTGATGATCCGCATGTACCGGCTGTGCAGGAACATCAGCAGCAGCTCACGCGGCCCCTTGCGCCCCCGCCCCGCGGTCGGCAGGGCCCGCAGCGCCAGCGTGATCGGCGCCCCGAGCAGGATGAGGATCGGCGACACCATGCTGATGACCATGTGCTGCACCATGTGCACGCTGAACATCACCATGCCGTAGTCGTTCAGCTGCGTGCACATCATGAGCATGATGCTCAGCACGCCCAGGGTGAAAGCGACCGTCCGCCCCACGGGCCACTTGTCGCCGCGCCGGGCGAGCCGCACGACACCCCACGCGTACAGGGCCAGTCCGGCCAGGCAGGCGACGAGAAAGAACGGGTCCGGGGACCACTCCAGCCCTCGCCCCAGCGTGAACGGCGGCAGATCCATCGTCATGCCGTGCCCGCTGTGATCCATTCCGCCGGCTCCTGTTTCGTGGGGGTGTGCAGCCATCTGTCCGCCCACAAGAGTAGAACCGCCCCCGGTCACGACTACGACCGGGGGCGGTTCAGCATCCCAAGGGGCGCGGGGAACTGCGCGACAAGCCACAGACCACCCGCACCCGGCTGTTCACAGCAACCTCAGAGAACGGTCTCCGCCTCGGCATACCGCTCGTCCGGCACCGTCTTCAGCGTCTGAACGGCCTCGGCCAGCGACACCATCACGATGTCCGTCCCGCGCAGCGCGGTCATCCGCCCGAACTCACCCCGGTGCACGGCCTCCACCGCGTGCCACCCGAACCGCGTGGCCAGCACCCGGTCATAGGCGGTCGGCGTCCCGCCCCGCTGCACATGCCCGAGGATCACCGGCCGGGCTTCCTTCCCGAGCCGCCCCTCCAGCTCCACGGACAGCTGCCGGGCGATCCCGGCGAACCGCTCGTGGCCGTAGATGTCCTTGCCGCCCTCGTCGAACTCCATGGTCCCGGCGCGGGGCTTCGCCCCCTCCGCGGCCACCACGATCGCGAAGCGCTTGCCCGCCTCGAACCGTTCGCCGACCCGGCGGGTCAGCTCCTCTATGTCGAAGGGCCGCTCGGGGACGACGATGGCGTGCGCGCCGGCCGCCATGCCGGAGTGCAGCGCGATCCAGCCGGTGTGCCGGCCCATGACCTCGACCACCAGGACCCGCTGGTGGGACTCGGCGGTGGTCTTCAGCCGGTCCAGGGCCTCGGTCGCCACACCCACGGCCGTGTCGAAGCCGAAGGTGACGTCCGTGACGGCGATGTCGTTGTCGATGGTCTTCGGCACACCCACGACGGGCAGACCGCTGTCCGACATCAGCCGCGCGGCCTTGAGCGTGCCCTCGCCGCCGATGGGGATGATCGCGTCGAGGCCGAGCTCCTCGACATGGCCCTTGGCCCGCTCCACACCGTCCCGCAGATGGGAGGGCTGGACCCGGGAGGACCCGAGAATCGTGCCGCCGCGGGCGAGGATGCCACCCACCGCGTCGAGGTCGAGCTTGACGTAGTCGCACTCCAGGAGGCCCTTCCAGCCGTCCCGGAAGCCGATGACCTCGTCGCCGTGGTCGACGACGGCGCGGTGCACGACGGACCGGATGACGGCGTTCAGGCCGGGGCAGTCGCCGCCGGACGTGAGGACACCAATGCGCATAGCCCGAATACCTTCTCGACGTGGGCCGGGTCCGGACCACGTTGTCCGGCTGGAATCCCCGCCACCCTAGCGGCATCGAGGGGCCGGACCGAAGCACGCGTCCGCCTGCTGGACGACCCCGCTCACCTGTGCGGATGTGCCGTCAGACGGGCTGCTGACCGGCAGGTTGACGCGTGCTTCGCACACGCTGCGGCGCAGCGCTCACGCAGGCTGCTGAGCAGCGGCGATGCGCTCGTTCCGCAGAGCCTCGTACCAGCGGTCGTCGGTCGGCGGCAGCGCGTTGACGTCGAGGGCCAGCTTCAGCAGCAGGTCCGCGATCAGCGGGTTGCGCGCGAGCACCGGCCCGTGCATGTACGTGCCGAAGACGGTGTCGTTGTACGCGCCCTCCGTGCCGTCGCCCGTGCCGTTGCCGTTGCCGAAGCGCACCCGGGCGAGGGGACGGGCGGTGGGGCCGAGGTGGGTGACGCCCTGGTGGTTCTCGAAGCCGGTCAGCGGGGGCAGGCCGAGCCGCCCGTCGACGTCGCCCAGCACGTCACCGACGCAGCGGGCGCCCTCACCGCGCGTCGACACCACGTCCAGCAGCCCGAGGCCGGGCTCGCGCTGGCCGAGGTCGTTGATGAACTCGTGGCCCAGGATCTGGTAGCCGGCGCACACGGAGAACACGATGGCGCCGTTCTCCACGGCCCGGGTCAGCCCGCCGTCCCGGCGCAGCCGCTCGGCGGCGAGCCGCTGCGGACGGTCCTCGCCGCCGCCGATCAGGTAGATGTCGCCGGAGGTCGGGATCGGCTGGTCGCTGCGTACGTCCAGCCGGGCCACGTCCAGGCCGCGCTGCTGGGCCCGGCGTTCGACGACGAGGACGTTGCCCTGGTCGCCGTAGGTGCTGAGCAGGTCGGGATAGATCCAGACGATGCGCAGTTGGTTGTCGCTCACAAAAGTCCCCTGACGTCTCGTGCTCAGTTGCCGACGCGGCGGCGGAGGTCCTGGAACGCCGTGTAGTTGGCGATGACCTCGATCCGGCCCGGCGGGCAGGCGGCCACGGCCTGGTCGAGGTTCTCGTAGACCTGGAAGTGCTGGTCGGCGACCTCCAGGCGCACCGCCAGGTCCAGGCGCCGGTCACCGACCACGCAGATCGGGTGGCCGGTCAGACGCGTGTAGTCGACGTCCCACAGCCAGGAGGTGTCGGTGCCGTCGGCGCCGCGCGCGTTCACGGAGAGGATGACCGGCGTGGGCGGCGGGTCGATCAGGGAGAACGTCTCCAGCCAGCCGGCCGGGTTCTTCGCGAGCAGGAGCCGCAGGTCACGGCCCTGGAACTGGACGACGTCGTACCGTCCGGCCACTGCCTGCACCTGGTACATGCGCTCCAGCGCGACCTGCGGCGGCACGCCGAACACGGCGGCGACGGCGGCCGAGGAGGCGGCGTTGGCCTTGTTGGCGCGGCCGGGCAGCTGGAGGTGGATCGGCCAGGCCGAGCCGTGCGGGTCGAGGACGTGGTCGCCGGAGAGCGCCCAGCTCGGCGTCGGACGGCGGAAGCCGCACTCGCCGCAGAACCAGTCGTCGCCGGGGCGCTGCATCACGCCACCGCACGACGGGCACGACCAGGCGTCGTCCTTCCACATCTGCCCCGCCGCGACCCAGATCACGTTGGGGGAGGAGGACGCCGCCCACACCACCAGGGGGTCGTCGCAGTTGGCCACGACGACGGCCTTGGAACCCGCGAGTCCCTCCCGCCAGTTCTCGGCGAGCATGCGGGTCTCGGCGGCACGGTCGAGCTGGTCGCGCGAGAGGTTGAGCAGGGCGATGCACTTCGGGGCGGTGTCCCGGGCGACGCCTGCGAGGTACTTCTCGTCGACCTCGATGACGCCGTAGCGGGCGTCCGAGCTGCCGGCGAGGGCCGAGGTGATGCCGGCCGGCATGTTGGCGCCGAGCGCGTTGGAGACCACCGGTCCCGCCGCGCGCAGGGCCTCGGCGATGAGCCGGGTGGTGGTGGTCTTGCCGTTCGTCGCGGAGACCAGGATCACGTCCAGGTTCTGGGCGAGCCGGGCGAGGAGGTCGGGGTCGAGTTTGAGCGCGACCCGGCCGCCGATCACCGAACCGCTGCCGCGCCCTGCGGCGCGCGATGCCGCCGCGACCGCCTTGCCCGCGGTCACGGCCAGCTTGGCCCGCGGCGAGAGCGGGTCCGAGTTGCCTGCCATCAGTTCTCGATCCTCCTTGCGTACGCGCCGCGCCTTGAAGCCTGACGGCCACGTGGTGTGGACCTCAGCCTATCGAGATCCATTCGCACTCCCGCACCGCGGCACTGTGGCGAACTCGTGTGGGAGGCGCGGACCGACAGGACCTTACTCTTGCCGCCATGCGACACAGCTCCATCCCCGGCGCCCACGGCCGCGTGAGAGACCTCACCCTGCACGGCGACCCGCTCCTGCACACACCCTCCGCGGAGGTCACCGACTTCGGCCCCGAACTGGCCCGGCTGGTCGAGGACTTGTTCGCGACCATGTACGCCGCCCAGGGCGTCGGCCTCGCCGCCAACCAGGTCGGCGTGCCCCTGCGGGTCTTCGTCTACGACTGCCCCGACGACGAGGACGTCCGCCATGTGGGCCATGTGATCAACCCCCGCCTGACCGAGGCGGACGGCGTGGTGATCCGGGGCCCGGAGGGCTGCCTGTCCCTGCCGGGCCTGGA
This sequence comes from Streptomyces flavovariabilis, assembly GCF_000725785.1. Taxonomy (NCBI): domain Bacteria; kingdom Bacillati; phylum Actinomycetota; class Actinomycetes; order Kitasatosporales; family Streptomycetaceae; genus Streptomyces; species Streptomyces flavovariabilis. The sequence continues at coordinate 87,162 of NZ_JNXD01000010.1, forward strand.
AGCGGGCACGGAGCGCTACGACCACGCGGTGGTCGAGGGCCTCACGGTGACCGGCGACCCGGTCACCGTCCACGGCACGGGCTTCTTCGCCCGCTGCCTGCAACACGAGTGCGACCACCTGGAAGGCCGCGTGTACGCGGACCACCTCAAGGGCTGGCGCCGCCGCAAACTGATGCGCCAGGTGGCCCGGGCCCCGTGGAGCGCCTGAGCGTCATCGCCTCAGGAACGCGGGGACGCCCGGGCCTCGTGGAGCGCCTGAGCGTCACCGCCTCAGGGGCGCGGGGAACTGCGCGAACAACCCCCACCGGCCGTCAGCCGAGACACGACGGTCAGAACCCCGGACCTCCGACCCGATCCCCCGCAGCCGCGAGACGCCCCCACAACAGGTCCGCCAGACTCCGCACCAACTCCGCACGGGAACAGGGCCGTTCCCCCAGCCACCAGTCCCCGGCGGCGTGCATCATGCCGACGATCCCGTGCCCCCACACCCGCGCCAGCTGCTGACCGCCGGGCCCGAGATCCAGCCGCTCCTCGATGACCTGCGCCAGCTCCTCGCCCATCCGCCGCAGCAGCGGCGCACTGTGCTTGCCGACATCGAACCCCTGATCCCCCGGCTGGCCCCCCTCCGCCGGATGCATCAGGAACCGGTACACCTGGGGCCGCGCCTCGATCGCCGCGAGGTACGTGTCCAACGTCGCCTCGACCCGCTCCCGTCGGTCCGCCGGCGCGTCCAGCGCCGCGCGCAGCGAGTCCAGCAGTGCGTCCGTGTGCCGCATGGCAAGGGCAGCGTAAAGTCCGCCCTTGTCGCCGAAGTGGCGGTAGAGAATCGGCTTGGTGATGCCGGCTTCCGCGGCGATCGCGTTCATCGAGGCATGCGGACCGTCGCGCAGCACCACTCGGTCGGCGGCCTCCAGCAGCTCACGCCGACGGCGATCGGCGGACCGTTGCTGATCGGTCCGCTGCGTGGTGTCCATGGTCTCTCCCCACCCGTGCTGTTTCGATGACGCCTGCGCAAACTAACACTGAAGCATGCCCACGACACCGGACGGGTGCCGACCGGTCGGTAGGAGTTGACTTCCACTACCCACCGGTAACAGACTGCTGTTACCGCAAGTAACATGCACGTGCCGCTGAAGGGGACGACATGGCCGAGGCCGAGTTCACCATGGAGCTCAACGACGAACAGAAGGAGGTCCGCGACTGGATCCACGGCTTCGCCGCCGAGGTGATCCGCCCCGCGGCCGCCGAATGGGACGAGCGTGAGGAGACTCCCTGGCCGGTCATCCAGGAGGCCGCCAAGGTCGGCATCTACTCTCTGGACTTCTACGCCCAGCAGTACTTCGACCCCACCGGCCTCGGCATCCCGATGGCGATGGAGGAGCTGTTCTGGGGCGACGCGGGCATAGCCCTGTCCATCGTCGGCACCGGTCTCGCCGCCGTCGGCGTCCTCGCCAACGGCACCGAGGAGCAGATCGGCACCTGGATCCCCCAGATGTACGGCGACGCCAACGATGTCAAGGTCGCCGCGTTCTGCTCCTCCGAGCCCGACGCCGGCTCCGACGTGGCCTCCATGCGGACCCGGGCCGTGTACGACGAGGCCAAGGACGAGTGGGTGCTCAACGGCACCAAGACCTGGGCGACCAACGGCGGCATCGCCAACGTCCATGTCGTCGTCGCGGTCGTCGACGCCGAGCTCGGCTCCAAGGGCCACGCCTCGTTCATCGTCCCGCCGGGCACCGAGGGACTCGCCCAGGGGCAGAAGTTCAAGAAGCACGGCATCCGCGCCTCGCACACCGCCGAGGTCATCCTCGACAACGTGCGCGTCCCCGGCTCCTGCCTGCTCGGCGGCAAGGAGAAGCTCGACGAACGGCTCGCCCGCGCCCGGGAGAAGGCCAGGCAGGGCGGTGAGCGCGTGAAGAACGCGGCCATGGCCACGTTCGAGGCCTCGCGCCCGGCCGTCGGCGCCATGGCGGTCGGTACCGCCCGCGCCGCCTACGAGGTCGCCCTCGACTACGCCAGGACGCGCGAGCAGTTCGGGCGTCCCATCATCGACAACCAGGGTGTCGCCTTCCAGCTCGCGGACATGCGGACGTCCATCGACGCGGCCCGGCTGCTGGTGTGGCGCGCGTCCTGGATGGCGGTCAACGGCAAGCCGTTCACGGCCGCCGAGGGCTCGATGTCCAAGCTGTTCGCCAGCGAGACGGCCAAGAAGGTCACGGCCCAGGCGATCCAGATCCTCGGCGGCAACGGCTACACCCGGGAGTACCCCGTCGAGCGGATGCACCGGGACGCGGCCATCTACACCATCTTCGAGGGCACGAGCGAGATCCAGCGCCTGGTCATCGCCCGGACCCTCGCCGGCGTGCCCATCCGCTAGCGGTGCCGGAGCGGCGTCAGCTGCTCGATGTCGTAGCGCGCCCGCAGCTCCTCGATCGCCGCGTGGTCCGGCGGGCCCCCGCTGCCGAGGATCTCCAGCAGCTCCTCGAAGTACCGCTCGTGGTCCGGCGGCGGGCTCGCCTGGAAGAACATCTTGGCGGGCTCGCCCGTCGGGTTGGCGAACGCGTGCGGGCACCCCGGGGGTACGGCGATCACCGTTCCCGGGACCGCCCGCACCACCCGGTTGCCGGAAGGGGACTCCCACCGCTGCCAGTTGTCGGGAGTACGGATCCGCGGCTCGAAGGCGAGGACGTCCAGCTCGCCTTCGAGGACGTAGAACAACTCCTCGCTGCGGGTGTGCACATGGGCGCCGACGTCGAAACCCGGGGGCACGACCACCTCGAAGGTGGAGGCCATGCGGGAGTGCGTGCCGGTCACCTTGAAGGTGACGTGCTGAGCGGGGGCCGCCACCACCCGGCCGTGCCCCGGAGGGACCAGCAGCCCTTCCGTCGCCGTCATCGTGTGCTCACCACGTCACGGGCAGGGCCTCGGGCCCGCGGATCAGCGCGCCCTTCCTGAACGGCACCTCCTCGGCCGGCACGGCGAGCCGCAGGTTCGGTACACCGTCGAGGAGCGCGTCGACCAGGAGCTCCGACTCCAGCCGGGCCAGCATGCCGCCCGGGCAGTAGTGCGGGCCGAAGCCGAAGGAGACGTGCGGGTTCGGGCTGCGGCCGAAGTCGATCGTCTCCGGGTCGGGGAAGACGTCCGGGTCGCGGTTCGCGGCCAGGTACGACACGTAGATCGCGTCGCCCTCCCGGATCCGTACGCCCTGGATCTCCACGTCCTCCATGGCGATCCTGGACAGCCCGACCGCGTTGCGGTGGGGGATCCAGCGCAGCAGTTCGTCGATGGCTTGGGGGCGGATCTCCGGTTCGTCACGCAGCCGTTCGGCCAGCTCGGGCCGGGTCAGCAGCACGTAGAACATCTGGCCGCTGTTGTTGGTGACCGCCTCGCCGCCGATCTGGAGGAGGACCGCGAGTCCGACCGCCTCGTCCAGGGTGACCTCTCCGCGGCCCACGGCGGCGCCGAGCAGGGAGGCGACGTCCTCGCCCGTGCTGCCCTCGCGCAGACCGACGAGGTCCGAGAAGTAGGCGCCCATCTCCTTCTTGGCCTTCTCGCTGACCTCGGCGCCGTGCGAGGAGGACAGGATCAGCTGGGTCCAGGTGTGCATGCCCTGCCGGTCGGCGGGCGGGACGCCCATCAGCTCGCAGATCACCGCGATGGGGAACGGGCTGAGCACGGCCTCCGTCAGGTCGGCGGGCGGACCGTCCTGGAGCATCTCGTCGATCAGTTCCGCCAGCATGCGGCGGGACCGCTCGCGCACCCGCTCCACCCCGCGCGCCGTGAACGCGGCGGCGACGCTGCGGCGCAGCCGGGTGTGGTCCGGCGGGTCCAGGAAGCCGACCGCGCCACGGGCCGGGATGAAGTGCGGGGCCAGCCGGGTGACCTGCCGGTCCATGACGGCCTCGCGGCTGAAGCGCGGGTCGTTGGTCACCGTCCGCACATCGTCGTAGCGGGTGACCAGCCAGGCCCAGCCCTCGCCGTTGGGCAGCTTGACACGGGTGACCGGGCCCTCGTCCATCAGTTCCCGCAGGACCGGGTCGAAGTCCGCGCCGGACAGGTCGAGCGCGGGCCAGTCCCGGACCGGGGGCAGGGTTTCGGTGATCGTCTCTTCGCTCATGTCACCTCGTCTCGTCCGCGCTGTGCCAGCGGCCCAGGGCCATCTCGGCGGTGATACCGGGTCCGAACCCGGCGAGCAGCCCGCGCGCCCGGTGTTCGGCGCCGCCCTCGTCGAACAGCCGGCGCAGCGCGTCCAGGACGACGGCGCTGGCGATGTTGCCGTACTCGGTGAGCGTCGACCGGCTGAACCGGAAGGCGTGCGGGTCGACCTGGAGGAAGGTGCTGAGGTCGTCGAGGATGCGGGGGCCGCCCGCGTGAACTATGTAGAAGTCCAGGTCGGAGGCGTTCCATCCGTGGTCTCCGGCCAGGTCCTTCAGCGCCGGCGCGAGGGGCTCCATGGTGGCCGGGACCCGCTTGTCCAGCAGGAAGTGGAAGCCGGTGGCCTTCACGTCGTACATGATCCACTCTTCGGTCTTGGGGATCAGGTACGAGCCGTTGCGCTCCAGGACGACGCCCTCGCCGCCCCGGCCGCGCACCGCGGCGGCGGCGATGCCGTCACCGAACAGGCCGTTCGACAGGAGGGAGCCGACACCGATGTCGGTGGGCTGGTAGCACAGCGAGCAGAACTCGCAGGCCACGATCAGCGCGTTGGCCTCGGGGTAGGCCGTGCAGAAGTCGTGGGCCCGGTTGATCGCCGCGCCGCCGGCCGCGCAGCCCAGCTGGGCTATCGGCAGCTGCCGCGTGGTCGGGTCGAAGCCCATCTCGTTGATCAGCCAGGCCGTGAGCGAGGGCATCATGAAGCCCGTGCACGACACGTAGATGATCAGGTCGACGTCGGTGGTGAGCAGCTCTGCGTCGTCGAGGGCCCGCTGGATGACCGCGGGGACCCGGGCCTTGGCCTCTGCCGCGTAGAGCTTGTTGCGGTCCTCGAATCCGGGGTGTTTCAGGGTTTCCTCGATGGGCTGCACGATGCGCCGCGTGCGCACACCGGTGTTCTCGATCAGCCGGAGGGCCAGCGGCAGTTGGGGGTGGTCGGCGTGGCGCTCACGCGCCAGCTCCAGCGTCTCCTCCATCGTGATCACGTGCTCTGGAACGGACACCGAGGGTCTGCACAAAGTCGCCATGAACCGTGCCTGCTTTCGCCTCCCGGAAGGCCCTTCGCCCCCCGGTCAGAAGGTGGTTCACCTCAAGGGGTGGTCCACCCACGATCACCCGGTGGGCCGCCGATCTCGCGCCGGACTACTCCGTCTCGGGGACGCCGTGCCAGGCTCGTCCCGACACTTCGACGACGGAGGACGCGATGACGCACCCGGCCCGGGACCTGCTGAAGACGGCCACCGCGACCCTCGCCCCGGATCCTGGCGCCAACCCCTTGGTCCCCCGGATCGCCGACGGTACGGCCCCTGTGGCCACGCTCGCCGCCCTCGCCCTGGAACAGACCTGGGTGATCCCCGCGGACCGCCGCGCGTTCGAGCACCTGGCAGTCCGCTCCGAGGCGACCGACCCGGAGGCGGCGGCCTTCTTCACGGTCCTCGCGGAGGGGGAGGCGCTGGCGGGCGAGCGACTGGTTGCCTTCGCACGGGCGTGCGATGCGGAGGGGGTGTCGTACGAGCCGCTTTCCGGCTGCCAGGCATACCCCGCGTACGTGGCCTGGCTGGCCCTGAACGCCTCACCGGCGGACGTGGTCCTGGCCCTGACGGCCAACTTCTCGGCGTGGGGCGGCTACTGCGCGACGATCGCGAAGGCCCTGCGCGACCACTACGGCTTCACGGACGAGGCCTGCGCCTTCTTCGACTTCTTCGCGCAGCCGTCACCCGACCTGGACCGGCTGGCGACGGCAGCGGTAGGGGCCGCTCTGGACGCCGGTCGTCTCGACGAGAGGCGAGCACACACGTATGGCCGCCTGCTGCAGGCATACGAGACGAGCTTCTGGTCCGCGCTCGCGGAGCCGGCCTCTTAGTACCTGCCCGTGCACCGGTCGCGGGTGGTGATCGGCTCTTCCCACGTCAGGGCGGCGCGGCGCCGAAACGATCAGCTGCACTGGCTTGATCACACAGCTCGCCCGCTGTCGGCGTCTCTCCACAGACAACCCACAGACACCCCTCCGCGTCCTAGGCGACGCGAGAGGCGCCCGGGACCGACGGGACGTCTGCGCACGGGGTTTTGAGGAGAGGATCATTGATCCGTGCCCGGCGAACATGTGTGACCGCCGTGGCGGTACTGGCGGCCCTGGCGGGCTCGCCCGGACTGGCACAGGCTGAACAGCCGCACGCATCGGGGCTGTTGGGCGCGACGGACGACAACCCACTTCCGCCGGGGTGGCGGATCGACGGGGAGGGCGGGGCGCGGAAGCTGGTCTGGCGTGCCCCGAAGACCGTGCCCATGGGGGATGCGCGGGTCGAGTTCCGTACCGGCGACCGGCTGCTCGGAGTGCCGAAGCCGGCGAGGGACGGGCGGACCTTCCGGCTCGCTCTCGGCGAGAGGCAGCCCGAGCAGCTGACCACCCTTCAAGTGACGGCCGCGGGGCGTCGGCTGGACGTCGTGGCCGACGACGGGCACAGGTCCGGCTCGCGCGTGGCACGAATACCCGCCCAGGCGCCCGCGAACGGCGTTGATCCGGGCAGACCCGGCTCGTACCGCACGGTCACCGGGGAGTACGATCTCGACCCGGTGCGTCTGCCCGGGTACGCCGCCCCGGTGGAGATGACCGCCAAGGTGGTGGCGCCGAAGGGTGGCACCGGCAGCCGGCCGCTCGCGCTGTTCCTGCACGGCCGCCACGGCACCTGCTACAAGCCGGGCTCCGAGGACGACGTGGCCCGCGACTGGCCCTGTGCGGACGGCTACAAGCCGATCCCGAGCTACCTGGGCTATCTGCGCGACCAGCAACTGCTGGCCTCCCAGGGCTATGTGACGGTGTCGATCTCGGCGAACGGCATCAACGCCCAGGACCAGGAGACCGAGGACGCCGGCGCGCAGGCGCGTTCCTCGCTGGTGCGGCAGCACCTGGCCCGCTGGGCCGACTGGACCGCCCCTGGCTCCTCCGCCCCGGCCGTCGTCCGCGAGGCGGCGAAGGCGGACCTCTCCCAGGTCCTGCTCGTCGGCCACTCGCGCGGTGGCGAGGGCGTCAACCGGGCCGCCATGGACAGCCTCTCCCCGCCGCCGGCCGCCGAGGACGGCTACCGGGGCCCGGTGCGCTGGAAGGTGCGCGGAACGGTGCTCATCGCACCGACGATCTTCGGCCGGAATCCAGTGGCCGACGTGCCGTCCGTGACGCTGCTGCCGGGCTGCGACGGCGACGTGTCGGACCTGCAAGGGCAGGACTTCGTCGACGGGACGCGCGGGATCAGCCGGGGCACGGCACTGCACAGCGCGGTCTACATGGTCGGCGCCAACCACAACTACTTCAACAGCGAGTGGACCCCGGGCGAGGCCGTCGCACCGGCCAGGGACGACTTCGGGACCGACCCGGAGCAGCCGGACCCGGTGTGCGCGCCGGGTGCCGCGACCCGGCTGACCGCCGCCCAGCAGCACAAGGCGGGCGCCACGTACATCGCCGCCGCGGCCCGGCTCTTCCTCGCCGGGGACGACCGGGTGCGTCCGCTGCTCGACGGTTCCGGCAAGCGAGCCCCGTCCGCGGACCCGGCCCGGGTCCTGACCCACGCGGTCGGCGGCCGCCGCAGCGCCGGTTTCCTGCCGGACGGCGGGGCGAAGGTGACCGGCGCCCGGCTGTGTTCGGCGATCGACCCCGACCCTGCCATGTCCTGTCTGGACCCGGAGGCCCCCGGATCGTCACCGCACTTCGCGTCGTGGGAGACGGAACAGGAGACCGGCCGCAGCGCGGTGGACCTGAAGTGGTCCGCGCCGGGCACGGCCGCGCGTATCACCCCGGCCGAGCCGCTCTCCCTCGGTGACTCTCAGAAGCTCGCGCTCCGGGTCTTCGTACCGCCGAACACGACCGGCACGAAGTTCGACGTGTCCGTCACCGACTCCTCCAACCGTCTGGTGACGCTGGGCTCGGTCCGGGTGGACGGGCTCCCGGGCTCCGCGAACACCGCCTCCCACTGGGCTCAGGAGCTGCGCGTCCCGCTGTCGGCCGCGACCCGGGCCGGGCTCGATCTCAGGCATGTCAAGTCCCTTGAGGTGACGCCCCGTTCCCAGTCCGGGCGGGCCTGGCTGATGGACGCCTGGGGCTGGGCGCCGGGCACTCCCACGGTGAAGGCGGCCGCGCTGCCGCGTGTCGACGTGGGCCGCACGATCGTCAAGGAGGGCGACTCGGGCACCCGCACCTACCGGATCCCGGTCGAGATCTCCGGGCACGGCAGCGGGCAGGTCCGCGTGTACGTCCTCGATCCGGACAGCGGCCGGTCCGAGAACCGCCTCGTGACCGTACGGCCCGGCAGCGACGCGATCGACGTGCCGGTCGAGGTGAAGGGCGACACGGTCTACGGCGACGACGTGGAGCACGACATCGCCGTCAAGGCCGTCCGCAACGCCGTCGTCGGCAAGTACCGGGGCGGGATCATCGTCGAGAACGACGACCCGGAGCCGGTGATCACCCTGTCGCCGGTCGCGGACCGGGTGACCGAGGGAGAGACGCTGACCTGGCGGCTGTCCCTGGACGCGCCTGCGGCGGTGGACCTCTGGGAGCCGGTGCGGGTGCTCCCGGTCACCGAGGGCGCCGAGCTGTCCACCAAGGACGTGGACCCGCAGTGGCTCAAGGACTCGTCCGGTGACGTGCCCGACCCCGAGCGGCCGCTGTCCGACGCGAGCCTGTGGGTGTGGGTGAACATCCCGCCCGGGAGCAGCAGCGTGGACTTCGTCGTGCCGACCGTGCGGGACCAGGTGGCCGAGCCGGCCGAGTCGATGCGCCTCGCGCTGACCGACAGGAACGCCGAGCCGCTGCCCGACAGGCCGGTGCTGACGGGGACGGTGCTCGACAAGCCGTAAACAGGCTGTACGAGGGATCGTGAGCGCCCTCTTGTGCGGGGTCCGGCCTGTCCGGGCCCCGCGCTTCACAACGTCACAATCTGAAGGCCCCCCACGAACCCGCCCCCGCACGCCTCAGGTCGCCCCCCCGCTGCTGTGCGCGATACAGGCCACGTCGATACGGTCGGCCAGCTTCGCCAGCTCGATGGCCAACTCGGCGACCGTGTCCTCGTCGAGCCCCGACTCCCCGGCCTCGACAAGCCGCACCCACCGGCCCCCCACCGTCCGCAAGAGCTTGCTGACATCCGCGGCAGCCACCTGCAAGGTCCCGCGGTCGTCGACGATCAGAGGCAGAGTCACTTCGCGGTTCACAGACGGGATCGTAGCCCCGCAACACTCACGCACCATGCCAAACAGTGGTGATGTTGCAGAACTCGCGGATTCCCTGCCCGGACAGCTCACGGCCGTACCCGGACCGCTTCACTCCGCCGAACGGGAACGCCGGATGGGACGCCGTCATGCCGTTGAAGAACACCCCGCCGGCCTCCAGATCCCTGACGAACCGGTCGACCTCTCCCTCGTCCCGCGTCCACACGTTCGAACTCAGTCCGAACGGCGAGTCGTTCGCGATCAGCACGGCCTCGTCCACGTCGGCCACCCGGTACAGCGTGGCGACCGGCCCGAACGCCTCCTCCCGGTGGATCCGCATCTCACGGGTGATACCGGCGAGGATCGTCGGCGTGTAGTACCAGCCGGGCCCGTCCGGCCGTTCGCCACCGCACAGCACCTGCGCCCCGCCGCGCACCGCGTCGTCGACCAGTTCCTCCAGATCGCTCAGTCCCTGCTCGCTGGAGAGCGGCCCGACCTCGGTGTCGTCGGCCATGGGGTCGCCGACCTTCAGGGCCTTCATGCCCTCGGCGAACCGCTCGGCGAAGGCGTCGTAGACGTCCGTGTGCACGATGAACCGCTTCGCGGCGATGCAGGACTGCCCGGTGTTCTGCACGCGCGCGGTCACCGCGACCTTCGCGGCCCGGTCGATGTCGGCGGAGGGCATGACGACGAACGGGTCGCTGCCGCCCAGCTCCAGCACCGTCTTCTTGATCATCTCTCCGGCGGTGGAGGCGACCGCGCGGCCCGCGGGCTCGCTGCCGGTGAGCGTGGCGGCCTTGACCCGCTCGTCGCGCAGGATCTCGTCGACCGCGGCGGAGCCGATCAGCAGGGTCTGGAAGGTGCCCTCGCTGAAGCCCGCCCGGTGGAAGAGGTCCTCCAGGTAGAGGGCGGTCTGCGGGACGTTGGAGGCGTGCTTGAGCAGGCCCACATTGCCCGCCATCAGCGCGGGTGCGGCGAAACGGACCACCTGCCACAGCGGGAAGTTCCACGGCATCACCGCGAGCACCGGGCCGAGCGGGCGGTAACGCACCCGTACGCGTGAGGCGCCGGAGTCCTTCACGTCGGAGTCGGCGGGCTCCTCGTCGGCGAGCAGCTCCTGGGCGTGGTCGGCGTACCAGCGCATCGCCTTGGCGCACTTCGCCGCCTCGGCCCGGGCCTGCTTGACCGGCTTGCCCATCTCGGTGGTCATCACGCGGGCGATGTCCTGCTGGTCCTCTTCGAGGAGGTCGGCGGCCCGGTGCAGCAGCCGGGCGCGCTCGTCGAAGCTCGTCGTGCGGTAGGTGCGGAACGTGGCCTCCGCGAGCTGGAGCCGGCGCTCGATCTCCTCCTCGCCCATGGCCTCGTACGTCTTGAGCGTCTCGCCGTTCGCCGGGTTCACCGTTGCGATGGGCATGGCTGACCTCCCTCGGAGCGGGCTGTGTCTCGACCTTCCCGCGCGGCGGAGGGGACCGCAACGCGGGAGGTCTCCTCAGGTCGAGTGCTCCGCCAGCCGGTCGAGAAACGCCGCCTGCGCCGTGACGATCACCTCGCGGGCCCGGTCCAGGCCGAACCACTGCACCCGGTCAAGCTCGGGGAACTCCTGGAGCCGCCCCGACCTCGGCGGCCACTCCATCCGGAACGTGCCGGGCACGATCGCCGACGGGTCGAGATGCGCCTGGATCGCCCAGGCCGTGACGACCTTGCCGCCTGTCTGCCGGACCTCACCGAGGTCGATGGCCTTCCCGTCGGGCGGGGGCAGCCCCAGTTCCTCCTGGAACTCGCGGCGGGCGGCCTCCCAGGCGGGCTCGTCCGGCTCGTACTCGCCCTTGGGCACGGTCCACGCCCCGGCGTCGCGCCGGGCGAAGAACGGGCCGCCCATGTGGCCGAGCAGTACCTCGAGGCCGTGGTCGGTGGGGTGGAAGAGCAGCAGCCCGGCACTGCGCCTCACGGCTTCACGTCCGGGTGCGCGGCGAGCAGCGTCTCGACCGTGTCGGCGTCCTCGGGGCGCTTGTCCTCCCGGTAGCGGATGACGCGGGCGAAGCGGAGGGTGACGCCGGCCGGGTAGCGGGTGGAGCGCTGCAGGCCGTCGTAGGCGATCTCGACGACGAGTTCCGGGCGTACGGTCACGACGTGGCCGTTGTCGTCGACGGCGAGCTGCTGGAGCCGTTCGGTCTGCCAGGTGAGCAGCGCGTCGGTCATGCCCTTGAAGGTCTTGCCCAGCATCGCGAGGCCGCCGTCGGCGGTGCGGGCGCCCAGGTGGAGGTTGGAGAGCTTGCCGGTGCGGCGGCCGTGGCCCCACTCGGCGGCCAGGACGACCAGGTCGAGGGTGTGGACGGGCTTGACCTTCAGCCAGGACGCCCCGCGCCGCCCCGCGCTGTAGGGGGCGTCGAGGGCCTTGGCGACGACGCCCTCGTGGCCGCGCTTCAGGGTCTCGGCGAGGAACTTCTCCGCCGTGGGCGTGTCGCCCGGCCCGGACACCAGCGTGCGCCGCACCCGCATCGGCTCGGGGACGAGGCGGGCCAGCTCGGCGTGCCGTTCGGCGAAGGGCAGGTCGAGCAGGTCGTGGCCGTCGACGGACAGCGCGTCGAAGAAGACGGGGGAGACCGGCACCGCGCGGGCGGCCGTCGCCACGTCCGTGCGGGAGCCGACGCGGCCGGCGGTCTCCTGGAAGGAACGGGGGCGCCCGCCCTCGTCGAAGGAGATCACCTCGCCGTCCAGGATGAACCGCTCGCCGCGCAACCCCAGTGCGGCGGCCGTCACTTCGGGCAGCCGGTCGGTGATGTCGTCGAGCGTGCGGGTGTAGAGCCGAACGGTTCGGCCGTCCCGGTGCACCTGGACGCGGATGCCGTCCAGCTTCTCCTCGACCGCGCAGGCACCGAGCTTGTCCACCGCCTCGGCGACCGAGGAGGCACTGTGCGCCAGCATCGGCCAGACCGGGCGGCCGACGGTGAGGCGGAAGCGGTCCAGGGCGGCGGGGCCGTCCGCGAGCAACGCCTCGGCCACCGTCTGGAGGGAACCGGCGAGCATCACGGCCCGCCGTACGTCCGCGGGCGGCGCCCCGGTCGCCTGGGCCAGGCCCTCGACCGCGACGGCATCCAGTGCACCCTGCCGGACCTCGCCGGTGAGCAGCCCGAGCAGGAACCGCTGCTCCTCCTCGGTGGCCGCGCCCATCAACTCCCGGACCAGACGGGCTCGTTCGGCCTGGGAGCCGGGGCCGGACACCTTGGCGAGCCCGGACAGCCGGGCGTCCACGTCCCGTACGGTCAGGCCCGGCTCGGCGGCCGGGGCGACCGGGTGACCGAGCACCTTCCAGCCGACGCCGATCCGGCCCTGCGGCAGCCGTCCCGCCAGGTAGGGGATGACGATGGGCACGTCCTCCGCCTCCGCGTCCCGGAAGAGCTCCGCGAGCAGGGCCGTCTTCCGGGACCGCGCCGAGGTGGCGGCGACCTCCTGGGACACTCGGGCCAGCCGGTGCAGCAGCATGCAGCCATGGTGCACCGGAGGCGATGCCTCTACACCTGGGCGGCCGCGTCCAGGTCGGTCATCAGCAGGTCCCCGACGATCGCGGACGCCGCCCGATACCCGCCGCTCGCCGCGTGCACGACCTGCTCGGCGAAGCCGATCGCGTTGCCCGCGGCCCACGCGCCCGGCACGGTCGTCAGGCCGGTCGGGTCGACCACCGGGTACGCGCCGAACGGCGTCTCGTGCAGTTCGGCGCCGAGCCGCTCCAGAAGGCCGGTCTGCGGCACGGGCCGCGGTGCGGTGAACAGCACCGAGCGGGGGTGCGTCGTGCCCTCGGCGAGCCGGATGCCGGTGAGCCGGTCGTCCTCGACCACCAGCTCCGTGACCTCCCCGGGCACCACCTCCACCCCGGCCGCGGCGAGCCGGCGCAGATCCTCGTCGGACAGTTCCTCCTCGGCGACCGTGTGCAGGAAGAACCGCACGTCCTTCGACCACTGGGACACCATCAGCGCCTGGTGCACGCTCGCAGGGCTCGAGGCAAGCACCCCGAACGGCTGGTCGCGCACCTCCCAGCCGTGGCAGAACGGGCAGTGCAGCACGTCCCGGCCGAACCGCTCGGCGACCCCGGCGACCGCCGGCAGCTCGTCCTTCAGCCCCGTCGCCACGACCAGCCGCCGGGCCTGCACGGTGCGGCCACCGGCCGCCACCACGGTGAAGTCCTCGCCCTTCTCCACCTCCACCACCCGGTCCTGCACGAGCTCCACGCCGTAGCGCGCGATCTCCTCCCGGCCGATGTCCAGGAACTCCGCGGGCGGCATGCCGTCCCGGGACAGATAGCCCTGCATGTGCGCTGCGGGCGCGTTGCGCGGCTCGCCCGCGTCGATCACCAGCGTGCGGAGCCGGGCCCGCCCCAGCACCAGCGCGGCGGACAGGCCCGCGGCGCCCCCGCCGACGACGACCACTGCGTACTTCTCGGTCATGTGACCACCTCCGCTGCCGAGCGTCGCCCCGGCCCTGCGGGATTGACAAACGGCTTTGCCGAACCTGCAATACGACCATGACGACGGACGAGGTACTCGCGGGCGTGGGCCCCCGGCTGCGGCAGATGCGCAAGGACCGGGAGGTGACCCTGGCGGCGCTCTCCGAGACCACCGGCATCTCCGTCAGCACCCTCTCGCGGCTGGAGTCCGGCCTGCGTAAACCCAGTCTGGAACTGCTGCTGCCGATCGCGCGCGCCCACCAGGTGGCGCTGGACGAGCTGGTCGGCACCCCGCCGACCGGTGATCCGCGCGTGCGGTCGAAGCCGATCGTCATGGGCGGCCGCACCCATTGGCCGCTCACCCGCCAGCCCGGCGGCCTCCAGGCCTACAAGGTCCTGGAGCCCCGGCGCAGACAGGAGCCGGAGCCGCGGACGCACGAGGGCTACGAGTGGCTGTACGTGCTGTCCGGGAGGCTGCGCCTGGTGCTGGGCGAGCATGACGTGGTGCTCACGGCCGGGGAGGCCGCCGAGTTCGACACCCGGGTACCGCACTGGTTCGGCTCGACGGGGGAGGGGCCCGTGGAGTTCCTCAGCCTGTTCGGACCGCAGGGCGAACGGATGCATGTACGGGCCCGGCCGAAGGGCGCATGACCTACGGGTGGTCCCCGGGCCCGACTTTGCCGGGGACTGTTCCCTAGCGGGCAAGCGACCGCTTAGTATGCGAACCGACCCCGGTCAGACGAAGCAGTCCCCCGTGGAGGCCCCGCATGCAGGCATGGCAAGTACACGAGAACGGCGAGCCGGGCGAGGTGATGCGGCTCGAGAAGGTGGAGCCCCCCACGCCCGGTGACGGCCAGGTCCTGCTGAAGGTGCGTGCCGCCAACATCAACTTCCCGGACGCCCTGCTGTGCCGCGGCCAGTACCAGGTCAGGCCGCCGCTGCCGTTCACGCCGGGAGTGGAGATCTGCGGCGAGACCGAGGACGGCCGCCGGGTGATGGCCAACCCGGCGCTGCCCCACGGCGGCTTCGCCGAGTACGCCGTCGCGGACGCCGCCGCCCTGCTGCCCGCGCCGGACGCCCTCGACGACGCCGAGGCCGCGGCCCTGCACATCGGCTACCAGACCGGCTGGTTCGGACTGCACCGCAGGGCCCGTCTGGAGGCCGGCGATACCCTGCTCGTCCACGCTGCCGCAGGAGGGGTCGGCAGCGCGGCCGTGCAGCTCGGGAAGGCCGCCGGCGCCACCGTCATCGGTGTCGTCGGCGGCTCCGGGAAGGCGGCCGTCGCCCGCGAGCTGGGCTGCGACGTCGTGATCGACCGGCACTCCCAGGACGTCGTCGCCGCCGTCAAGGAGGCCACCGGCGGCCGGGGCGCCGACGTGATCTACGACCCGGTCGGCGGCGAGGCCTACACCCAGTCCGCCAAGGCCGTCGCCTTCGAAGGACGCATCGTCGTCGTCGGCTTCGCCAGCGGCACGATCCCCAGCCCGGGCCTGAACCACGCCCTGGTGAAGAACTACTCGATCCTCGGCCTGCACTGGGGCCTGTACAACACCAAGAACCCCAAGCTGGTCCAGCACTGCCACGAGCAGCTCACCGAGCTGGCCGCCCGGGGCGCGATCAAGCCGCTGGTGAGCGAGCGCGTGCCGCTCGGCTCGGCGGCCGCCGCCGTGCAGAAGGTGGCGGACGGTCTGACCACCGGCCGGGTCGCGGTCGTCATGGAGGAGGCAGCATGACCGACACCGAGGAACTGCGCCGCCGCACCCGGGAATTGCTCGCCGCTCACCCCCCGGCCACCACCGACCGGCTGGACTTCCTCCGGGCCCGCTTCGACGCCGGACTCGCCTGGGTGCACTACCCGGAGGGCCTCGGCGGACTCGGCGCCCCCCGGTCCCTCCAGGCCGTCGTGGACGCCGAGTTGGAGGCCGCCGGGGCGCCCGACAACGACCCGCGGCGCATCGGCATCGGTCTCGGCATGGCCGCGCCGACCATCCTGGGCTACGGCACCGACGAGCAGAAGCGGCGGTACCTCAGGCCCCTGTGGACGGGCGAGGAGGTCTGGTGCCAGCTGTTCAGCGAGCCGGGCGCCGGGTCCGACCTGGCCGCGCTGGGCACGCGGGCGGTCCGAGAGGGCGACGACTGGGTGGTCAACGGGCAGAAGGTATGGACGTCCAGCGCCCACGTGGCCCGCTGGGCGATCCTCATCGCCCGCACCGACCCGGACGTGCCCAAGCACCGGGGCATCACGTACTTCGTCTGCGACATGACCGACCCGGGCGTCGACGTGCGGCCGCTGCGGCAGATCACCGGCGAGGCCGAGTTCAACGAGGTGTTCCTCACCGACGTCCGCATCCCCGACGCGCGCCGCCTCGGTGCGGTCGGCGAGGGCTGGAAGGTCGCGCAGACCACGCTCAACAACGAGCGCGTGGCCATCGGCGGCATGCGGCTGCCCCGCGAGGGCGGCATGATCGGCCCGATCTCGAAGACCTGGCGCGAGCGGCCCGAGCTGCGCACCCACGATCTGCACCAGCGGCTGCTGAAGCTCTGGGTGGAGACCGAGGTCTCCCGCCTCACCGCGGAGCGGCTGCGCCAGCAGCTCGTCGTGGGCCAGCCCGGCCCCGAGGGCGCCGGCATGAAGCTGGCCTTCGCCCGCCTCAACCAGGAGATCAGCGGTCTGGAGGTGGAACTCCTCGGTGAGGAGGGCCTGCTGTACGACGACTGGACCATGCGGCGCCCGGAGTCGGTCGACTTCACCGGCCGCGACGCCGGCTACCGCTACCTGCGCTCCAAGGGCAACAGCATCGAGGGCGGGACCAGCGAGGTCCTGCTGAACATCGTCGCCGAGCGCGTCCTGGGCCTGCCCGCCGAGCCGCGCACCGACAAGGACGTCGCCTGGAAGGACCTGGCCCGGTGAAGAACGAGCGCGACCTGTTGTACTCGGAAGAGGAAGAGGCGCTGCGCGCCGCCGTCCGCGACCTGCTCACCGACCACTGCGACGCGCCCGGCGTCATCGCCCGCACCGAGTCGGACGCCCCGCACCACCGGGCCCTGTGGAAGGCCCTCACCGAGGGCATGGGCCTCGCCGGCCTGCTGGTGCCCGAGGAACTCGACGGCCAGGGCGCCACGCACCGCGAGGCCGCCGTGGTGCTGGAGGAGCTGGGGCGCGCGGTCGCGCCCGTGCCGTATCTGACGAGCGCGGTCGTCGCCACCGAGGCCCTGCTGGCCTGCGGTGCCGGCGAACTCCTGCGCGGCCTCGCGACCGGGACGACGATCGGCGCCCTCGCGGTCGCCCTCAGCGTCGCGCCGGGTGCCGCCTACCGGGTCGTCCGGCACGAGGACGGGCTGCTGCACGGCGAACTGACCGGCATCGCGGACGCGGCCTTGGCCGACGTGCTGCTCGTGCCGGCCGACGACGGCGGTCTGTACGCGGTCGACGCCACCGCCGCGACCGTCACGCCCCAGACCTCCCTGGACCTGACCCGGCCGCTCGCGACCGTCACCCTCGACGGTGCGCGGGGCCGGCTGCTGGGCGACGCCGAGCCCGCCGTACGCCGAGCCCTGCGCGCCGGCGCCGGGCTGCTCGCCTCCGAGCAGTTCGGACTGGCCGAGTGGACGCTGACGGAGACCGTCCGCTACCTGAGGGAACGCAAGCAGTTCAACCGGCCCGTCGGCGGCTTCCAGGCGATCAAGCACCGGCTGGCCCAGCTGTGGCTGGAGGTCGTCAACACCCGCGCGGCCGCCCGCAACGCCGCCGACGCCCTGGCGAAGGGCGAGGACGCGGACGTGGCCGTCACCGTCGCCCAGGCCTACGCGGCACCCGTGGCCGTGCACGCCGCCGAGGAAGCCCTGCAACTGCACGGCGGCATCGGCATGACGTGGGAGCACCCCGCGCATCTGTACCTCAAGCGTGCCAAGGCCGACTCGATCGCCTACGGCACGCCGGGTGCCCACCGGGAGGCACTGGCCGCGCTGGTCGACCTCCGGGCCCCCTGACGTACACCCCGCCCGACGCCCGGCACCGCCCGAAAAAGGCCCGTCCCCTCCAGGGGCGGGCCTTTCGGTGCGCCCCCGTCCGCCGAAGTGAACGCATGGCGGCAGTCCGGCCAACTCCGTGCGCGAGCCTGCTCCTTGAGCCCACCGGGACCCCATACTCGCAGGGTTCCCGTACGGCACCTCCAGGGAGGCAGAGCATGGCCCTCACCACCCGTCGCACGGCCCTCACCACCCTCGGCGCGGCCCTCGCGGGCTCGATCGCCCTCCCCGCCGCCCCCGCACCGGCCGGCGAACGCACACACAGGCCCCGCCCGTTGTGGCGCGCCCACGCCCACAACGACTACGAGCACCCGCGCCCGCTGTCCGACGCCCTCGACCACCGCTTCGGCAGCGTCGAAGCCGACATCCACCTCGTCGGTGACCAGCTCCTCGTCGCCCACGACCCGGAGGACCTCGACCCCTCCCGCACCCTTGAGTCCCTCTACCTCGCCCCGCTCGCCGCACGCGTCCGCGCCAACCACGGCTCGGTGTACCGGGGGTACCGCGGCGCGCTGTACCTGCTCATCGACATCAAGACCGAGGGCTCGTCGACGTACCTCGAACTCGACCGCCACCTCCGGCGCCACCGGCACCTGTTCACCACGTACGCCCACGGCCGGGTCTTCCGCGGCCCGGTCACAGCCGTCGTCTCCGGTGACCGCGCGGCCCGCGCGCCCATGGAGGCCCAGACCGTCCGGCGCGCCTTCTACGACGGCCGGCTCACCGACCTCGGCAGCCCGGCGCCGGCCTCCTTCATCCCGCTGATCAGCGACAATTGGACGCTCAACTTCACCTGGCAGGGTGTCGGCGCCTTCCCGGCGGCCGAGCGGCAGAAACTGCGGCACATCGTCAGGACCGCCCACCGGCGCGGGCAGCAGGTGCGGTTCTGGGCGACCCCGGACGTGGCCGGCCCCGCCCGCGACGCCCTCTGGGGCGAACTGCTCGCCGCCGGCGTCGACTACCTCAACACCGACGACCTCGCCGGCCTGGAGGCGTTCCTCGACGCCCGGCACACCCCCTAGGGCCGCGAGAGGTCACAGGACACCACACGTTCGGCGGACAGGTCAGCCGCCCGGACGCACCCTCCGCTACGCCACACTTGCGGCCGAACGCCGTGAAACGGACATGGCGGCGTGGCGGAGGAGTTGACGATGGCCATTTCCATCTCTGTGGTCCTGCTGCTGATGATCCTGGCGGTGATCTTCCTGCGCAGCGGTGGTCTGAAGGTCTCCCATGCGCTGGTCTGCCTGCTGCTCGGGTTCTATCTGGCCAGCACCAGCATCGCCCCCACCATTCACAGCGGCCTCACGGCGACGGCGGACATCGTCAGTGGTCTGCGGCCCTGAGTCACCCCGAGAACACGCCGATACCGTTCGGCACCGGGCGTTCGGCGCCGCCGCTGGGGTGGTTGCGCACCGAGACCGCGCTCTCGCCCGGCTTCCGGGCGACCAGGGTCGACGACCCCCCGCCGTCCAGGCTGAAGGCGTCCTCCGAGCCCAGCTTCTGCAGGGTGCCGGCGACTTCGGCGATCGTCAGACCGCTGCGGTAGGCGGCGGCGCCGTCCAGCGCGAGCAGCAGCACGCGCCGCCCGCCGTCGGCGATCCCCACGGCCGTACGGACGGCCGACGTCGCGTTGTCGAGCCCCGGCAGCGGCCGGCCGCCCGAGAGTACCGGGTAGCCGCCGAGGGCGAGCTGGTAGGCGACACCGTCCGTCGCCGCCACGAGGCCGTGCTCGACCTCGACCGGTTCGCCGGCGGAGAGCTTGCGCAGCTGCTGGGCGCCCTCCTCCCGGCCGACCAGCACGGTGGTCCCCGCGGCGACGGGGCCGCTGCCTGGGGTGTCGGCGGCCGAGACGACCTTGCCGTCGCGGACCGTCACCTCGTAGGTGTCCGTACTGCACGGAGCGGCGCGGTCGGTGTCCGTGCCGCAGGTGGCGCGCACCCGGGAGACGGAGCCCCACTCGGAGGTGAACGCACCGACGGAACCCACCGGCAGCGCGTACTGGTTGAGCCCGCCGAGAGGCAGCTGCGCCTCGGCCGTGCGGACCGAACCCCTGAGCGCCAGCCGGTCCAGCCGGGCCCGCCCGTCGGTGCCGACGCCGAAGACGTCCTCGGTGGTCGTGCCGGGCGGCAGCGCCGGCCCGAAACGCTGGCCGTTCGGCACGGCCGCCTTGAGCGTCCGCCCGGCCGTGATCGCCGGACCCACACTCGCGCCGGTCGCCTCGACGCCTGGGTGCTGCGTCTCGGTGATGTTGAAGAAGTCGCCGTTGACGCCGGCTACCGCGCCCTGGCTGTTCGCCATGGCCGAGACCCGCCCGCGTGCGGCCACCGCCCCCGGATACAGCAGATCGACCCGTACCTGAGGATGGCTCAGATCGACCCTCAGCACATGCGCGTGCGTCACCCCCTCGGCCGCCCTGATGTCGAACTCCTCGTACGTCACGCCCGGCGCGACCCGTACGCCCTTCTGGACGGCGCCGGCCGGAGCCGCCCCCGCCAGGGCCGAGCCGGTCAGTGCGCCGAACGCCGTGAGAAGCGCCAGTACCGCTCTGCCTGCACCGCGTCGCCTGCGACGACCTGCCACCGTGCCCCCTGATGTCTCGTCAACTGTCGGGACCCTCAGGGGCAGTGCACCAGACGACGGGGGCCGGCGAGGCGGCTGAGCACCTACGGCGCGGGAACGGCTGAAAAAACGCACCCCTCTGGGTGCTTCAGCTGTCGCCTGTTCCGATGTCGTACGGCGTGAAATGCGCGGGCGTGTGGTCGATCGGCAGATCGGGCCGCCATGCGGTGAGGGCCTGGGCGCTGCACACGAACAGCTGCTCCGGCAGCCGGTCCAGGGCGAACCAGCGCCAGCGGCCCACGCTCTCGCCGGGCTGGTCCGACGGCTCCCCCCGCCAGAGGGTGACCCGGGCGGGCACGGTGACGCGGATGACACCTCCCGCCTCGTCCAGGAGCGTCCCGAGCAGCCGGACGTCCTCAGGCCGCGCCGCCAGCCCCGTCTCCTCGCCGAGCTCGCGCACGACCGTCTCCCGCAACGACTCCCCGGGTTCCACCGTCCCGCCCGGCAGCTCCCACGTCCCGCGCCGGTGCCGGCCCAGGAGCAGCCCGCGCGGCCCGTACACGACGGCGCCCACCCCGAGCGCGGCGTGCGCGTGCGGCGGCCCGCCGACGCGCGGCCGGGAGGAGACCCGGACCGGCCGGGTCACCCGGAAGAGCCGGTAGGAGGCCCTGTTGCCGTCCTCCGGCGTGTCGAGGACGTCGATCCCCTCCACGCGCAGCCCGTACTCGGTGAGCAGCGCCGTCCAGAGCTCCGGGGTGAGCACCCACATCTGGACGGTGACCTCACCGCCACCCGCCAGCCGCAGGATCTCGGGCCGGGCCGCGACCCGGTCCGACGGTCCGTCACCACGACTGTTGCTGTGCAGCACCGTGAAGCAGAACCTGCCACCCGGCCTCAGCGCTCCGGCGAGGGCGGGCAGCAGCCGGTGCGGATCGATGTACGGGACGGCGTTGACGGAGTAGACGACGTCGTACGGCTCGGCCTCACGCAGATGCTCCACCGCGTCGCCCAGGACCAGCCGCAGCCCGGGCAGCGAGCCGTAACGGGCACGGGCCCGCTCGTACTGCCCGGCCGAGGCGTCGACCCCGTCCACCAGTGCGCCGTGGGCCCGGACCAGATGGACAGCGTGCCGGGCCGGACCGCACCCGAGGTCCAGCACCCGCCGGCCCGTCAGTTCCCCCAGAACCTCGCTCCCCGGCCCGCCGCCCTCGAACCCCCAGTCGACCCGGGTCGCTTCGGGCAGCGCCGTGCCCCGTCGCAGATGATGCGCCCCGTACCTGCCCCAGGCCTCGGCGTTGACCGCCTCCGGTGCGTCCGCCAAGGCTCAGCCGCCCGCCACGGCGTCACGCGGAAGCACCGTGACCCGGTGGAAGTTGCACCCGGCGAGACGCGGCTCGCCGTCATCGGCTCGTGGGGTCTGGTGGGCCTTGAGGGCGATGCTCACCAGACCGAGCAGCAGGTCGACGTCCGCCTCGCAGTCGAGGTGGACCGTCACCCAGCCCGACCCGGGCAGCAGGTGGATCGCGCTCGAACCGGCGAGGTCGTAGTGGATGCGCTGGATGGCGCCGCGAGTGAGGTGGAGGTCCACGTCCCGTGAGGAGTGGAAGTGGACGATCTCGTCGCGGACGGAACGGAGCGCCCGTCCGGTACCGCAACTCGCCGGGCCCACCATCAGGTCGGGCCAGGCCTGCAGGCGCTCCATGGCGCGCTGGGCCAGAGTCATGCCCCCATCGTCGCCTGCTTACCGGTCCGCAACCAGAGGTTGAGCGATTTGTAACCGGGACGTGAGGTGGCCCGCAGGGGTTCCGACCAGGTCCTCAGGCGGACTTGACGAGTCTGAGGTAGCGGTTCCAGTCCCAGTGCCGGCCCGGATCGGTGTGGTCGCTGCCCGGTACCTCGTGGTGGCCGATGATGTGCGCGCGATTCCTCGGGATGCCGTACCTCGCGCAGATCGCCGCGGTGAGGCGGGCCGACCGCTCGTACATGGCGTCGGTGAAGTACCCGGGCCGGTCCACCCAGCCTTCGTGCTCGATGCCGATGCTGCGGGTGTTGTAGTCCCAGTTCCCCGCGTGCCAGGCGATGTCGGACTCGCGCACGCACTGCGCGACATGCCCGTCGGAGGAGCGCACCACGTAGTGCGCGGACACCTTCCTGCTCGGGTTCCGGAAGACGGAGACGGTGCCGGAGTAGGTCGTCTGCGCCACGTGGATGATCACGTAGTGCAGCGGGTGGGCGCGCGGGCGGTTGGACGGTGTGTAGTTGCTGCGGCTCGCCGGATGCCATGCCGCTCCGGGGTGATCGACGGCCCGGGGCCGGGCGTCGGCCCGGGTGGCGAAGAGCAGGGCGGACGGGACGGCGGTGAGGGCGGCGCCGGCCAGGATGCCGCGCCTGCTGGGGAAGGGAGTGGTCCGTTCCATGGGTGTGTGCCTTCCGGACTCGACAGGAGGGTGGCTCTTGCTCAACTGCGGGAACTGCGGCCGTTGCGGTCGTGGCCCGCGGTGATCAAGTTACGGCGCCTGCCGACCCGCCAGGAGGATGCGGCGCGATGCGGTGGACGGGCCTGCGGATGTGGACAACTCCCTCACCCAGTCGGATGGTTCGGAAGGGAGGAGACTCGCAGGTGACCGTCTGCGACGGCCGTTTCAGGCCTGCCGGGCGACGGCCGCCGGATCGTCCAGCACCGCCCGGACCACCGAGTGCGCGGCCCCCAGCAGCGGGCCCTGAGGGCCCAGCCGTGACACGGACACGGGGCACACCGGACCTGCCGTACGCCGCGCCAGTTCGTCCCGCAGCGAGGGCAGCAGCCAGGGCGCCAGTCCGGACAGTTCCCCGCCCAGCACCACGCTCTCCGGGTCGAGCAGGTTGACCGCCCCGGTCAGGGCCACACCGAGCGCCGTCCCCGCGTCGCGCAGAGCACGGCGTACGCCCTCGTCGCCCTCGGCGGCGCGCCCCGCGAGCAGCCCGACGCGGTCCTCGCCGGGTTCCAGACCGGCCGCGCGCAGCACGGCCTCCTCGCCGGCGTACTGCTCCAGGCAGCCCCGGCCACCGCAGGCGCACTCCGGCCCGTCCGGCTGGACCGGCACGTGCCCCAACTCGCCCGCGAAACCGCGGGTTCCGCGCAGCAGCCCGCCGTCCACCACGACCGCGGCACCGATTCCGATCTCCGCCGAGACGTGCAGGAAGTCGCGGGGTGTGCCGTCACCCAGCCAGAGTTCGGCGAGGGCGCCGAAGTTGGCCTCGTTGTCCACCGTCAGCGGAAGGTCCGCCGGCAGCAGTGTGCCGAGGTCCGTGTCGTGCCATCCGAGGTTCGGCGCGCGCACGACCGTCCGGGCGTCGCGTGCCACCAGGCCGGGCACGGCCACGGCGAGTCCGGCCGGCCACAGGCCCTCGCTCTCCGCCTCGGCGACGACCTGCCGGATCAGCTCGGTGAGTTCCGCGAGCACGGGCTGAGGGGAGCGGTCGCGGTTCGCTCCCTGGCGTATCGCCCGCGACCGGGTCGTGCCGCGCAGGTCGACGGCGCAGACCGCGAGATGGTCGACGCCGATCTCCGCTCCGATGCCGGCCGGGCCGCGTCCGCTGACGGCGAGCGCGGAGCCGGGCCGGCCCACCCGTCCGGGCCGCTCGGGCCCCAGCTCCTCGAGGAGCCCCGAGCGGATGAGTTCGTCGACGAGTGTCGAGACCGCCGCCCGGGTCAGGCCGATCCGTGAGGCGACGGCGGCCCGGGACAGCGGCCCCTCGGCGCGGACGGTGTGCAGGACGCGGGCGAGGTTGCGGCGGCGCATGCCCTGCTGGGTGTCGGGCAGGGCGCGCCCCGGCCCCGCGGGACGGGCCTCGTGCAGCGGTGCGGTCATGCCTGACGCCAGTCCTCAGTGGGAGTCGGTGGGCCGCTCCAGCAGCGGAGCCGCGTCGGAGAGTACCCCGGCGATCCTGGCCAGCGTCTCCTCGTCCCGCTCGACGGCGTCGAGCACCGGCCCGGCTGCCGTGTCCCAGCGGCGCGCGACCGCCGCCGGGTCCTC
This sequence comes from Streptomyces flavovariabilis, assembly GCF_000725785.1. Taxonomy (NCBI): domain Bacteria; kingdom Bacillati; phylum Actinomycetota; class Actinomycetes; order Kitasatosporales; family Streptomycetaceae; genus Streptomyces; species Streptomyces flavovariabilis. Next base: position 111,561 of record NZ_JNXD01000010.1, read on the forward strand.
CCCGGTCAGCAGCCCGGCCGCCTGCGCGGCAGCACCGAGCGCGACCAGCTCCCTGGCCTCCGGCACCTGCACGGGACGCCCCGACAGCCGCCGCACGGTCTGCTGCCAGGCGGTGCCCCGGGCGCCGCCGCCGATCAGCAGCAAGGGTTCCGAGGGGTCCGCGTCCTCGTCGAGGACCAGGTCGAGCGCCCCGAGCAGGGAGTGCACGGCACCGTCGTAGGCGGCCTGGAGCAGCTGGCCGGCGGTCGTGTCGTGGCGCAGGCCGTGCAGCAGGCCGGAGGCGTTCGGCAGGTTCGGGGTGCGTTCGCCGTCCAGGTAGGGCAGCAGCGTCACGGCCGTGCCGGGCTCCACGGCCTCGCGGTCCAGACCCAGCAGCGCCGCGACACGGTCGACGGCGAGCGTGCAGTTCAGGGTGCAGGTCAGCGGCAGCCAGTCACCGCGGGCGTCGGCGAAACCCGCCACCGTGCCGCTCGGGTCGGCGGGGCGCCGCTGCGAGACGGCGTACACCGTGCCCGAGGTGCCGAGGCTCATCACCGGCACGCCCGGCCGCACCCCGAGGCCCAGCGCGGCGGCGGCGTTGTCACCCGTGCCGGCCGCGACCAGGGTGCCCCGGGAGAACGGCAGGTCATGGCCGTCACGCACCGTGCCCGCCACCTCGCCGGGCCGGACCACGCGGGGCAGCAGGGCCGGGTCGAGCCCGACGTGCGCCAGGATCTCCTCGTCGTACGCCTCCGTCCCGGACGCCCACCAGCCCGTCCCGGAGACGTCGCCGCGGTCGGTCGTGCCCTGCCCGGTGAGCCGCTCGGTGAGGTAGTCGTGCGGGAGACGCACGGCCTTCGTGGCGCGCACCGCCTCCGGCTCGTGCTCGGCCAGCCACGCCCACTTGGTGACCGTGAACGAGGCGGCGGGCACGCTTCCGGTGCGGTCCGCCCAGAACTTCGCGCCGCCCAGCTCCTCCGTCAGCCGGCGGGCCTGCGGCGCCGAGCGCACGTCGTTCCACAGCAGGGCGGGCCGCACCGGCTCGCCCCGGCCGTCCAGGGTGACGAGGCCGTGCTGCTGCCCGCCCACCGACACGGCGGCGGCCTCGTGCGCCGCGTCACCGCACTGGCGCAGAGCCTCGCACAGCGCGTCCCACCACTGGCGCGGGTCGGTCTCGCGCCCGGCCCCCGAGGAGACCGTGTGCGGCGCCTGGCCGCTCGCGACCACCCGGCCGGTGGACGCGTCGACGACCAGCGCCTTGGTGGACTGGGTGGACGAGTCCACACCGACGACGAGCGGACCCTCGGCTGCTGACATCGGGCTTCTCCCTACTGCGCGCGGCACGTGTCTCCGTTCGGAGGCACCTGGTCTCTTCCCAGAGAGGTGCTCGCATACTAATTTGTAAATCGGCATGACGAAATAGCCTCAGCGAGCAAGGAGCCGCGGCATGAGCTACCAGCCCACCCCCGAGGACAGGTTCACGTTCGGCCTGTGGACCGTCGGCTGGCAGGGACGGGATCCCTTCGGCGACGCCACGCGGCGTGCCCTCGACCCCGTCGAGACGGTGCAGCGCCTGGCAGAGCTGGGCGCCCACGGCGTGACCTTCCACGACGACGACCTGATCCCGTTCGGCTCGAGCGACACCGAGCGCGAGGCGCACATCAAGCGCTTCCGGCAGGCACTGGACGCCACGGGCATGAAGGTCCCGATGGCCACCACCAACCTCTTCACGCACCCGGTCTTCAAGGACGGCGCGTTCACCGCCAACGACCGCGACGTGCGCCGCTACGCCCTGCGCAAGACCATCCGCAACATCGACCTCGCCGTCGAGCTCGGCGCCCAGGTGTACGTGGCCTGGGGCGGCCGTGAAGGTGCCGAGTCCGGCGCCGCCAAGGACGTCCGCGCGGCCCTGGACCGGATGAAGGAGGCCTTCGACCTGCTCGGCGAGTACGTCACCTCCCAGGGCTACGACCTCCGCTTCGCGATCGAGCCCAAGCCGAACGAGCCGCGCGGCGACATCCTGCTGCCGACCGTCGGCCACGCCCTGGCGTTCATCGAGCGCCTGGAGCGTCCGGAGCTGTACGGCGTCAATCCCGAGGTCGGCCACGAGCAGATGGCCGGGCTGAACTTCCCGCACGGGATCGCGCAGGCGCTGTGGGCGGACAAGCTGTTCCACATCGACCTCAACGGCCAGTCCGGCATCAAGTACGACCAGGACCTGCGCTTCGGCGCCGGCGACCTGCGTGCCGCGTTCTGGCTGGTCGACCTGCTGGAGTCGGCCGGCTACACCGGTCCGCGGCACTTCGACTTCAAGCCGCCGCGGACCGAGGACCTCGACGGGGTGTGGGCCTCGGCGGCCGGCTGCATGCGCAACTACCTCGTCCTCAAGGACCGCGCCGCCGCCTTCCGCGCCGACCCGGAGGTCCAGGAGGCCCTGCGCGCGGCCCGTCTCGAGGAGCTGGCCCAGCCCACCGCCGCGGACGGCCTGCAGGCCCTGCTCGCCGACCGGTCGGCGTTCGAGGCGTTCGATGTGGAGGCGGCTGCCGCGCGCGGCATGGCCTTCGAGCACCTGGACCAGCTGGCGATGGACCACCTGCTGGGCGCACGCGGCTGAGCCCACGCGCGCGTGCGGGCCCGCCGGCCGGTGGTCACCACGGCCGGGCGGCGAGCCCGTCATGCCGCGGAATCGTGCGATCCACGCCATGAGTCCGCATCAGCTTCCGTGCGCCCCTACCGGCTTGAGCGGTGCCGGCGACTCTGGCGGGTATGGCCATGCCGCCCGTACCGCCGCACCCGCCCGGGCCTCCCCGCCGCCAGAATCCGCTGCTCGTCCTGCTCACCGTGCTCGTGGCCGTCGCAGCCGTGTCTCTCGTGGTGCTGATGGCCTCGGGACGGGACGACTCACCGGACGGGGAGCCGGGGGGCGAGAGCGCGAGCCGCACTCCCGCTCCCTCCTTCGGCCTCCCCAGCACGCTGCCCACGAGGCTGCCCAGCGAGCTGCCGACGCGGCTGCCGTCGGGATTCCCCACTCAACTGCCGAGCGGACTGCCCAGCGATCTCCCGAGCGGCCTCGAATCCCTCGTCCCGTCCCTGGACCCCGGCGAGCTGCTGCCCTGAGCCCGGCCGTCTTCCCACCCTGCGCAGGGCCGGGCTCCCACCATCCGGCACGGCGGTCGAAGTGGCCCTGCCGCCGGACCTCACAAGGAGTTCCCTTCCCCAGGAGCGAGTTCGGCCGAAGCCGGTGCCGTCGCCGAGGCCAGGGCCGTCGCCGGGTCCTGGGCGGCGCCTCCCGCGGGCTGCCAGCGGCCGCGTTCCTTGCGGTAGGGCCACCAGCGGCCGTCCCGGCCGAGACGCAGCTGGACGGGCGTGCCGGCGACCGTCCAGCGATTGCCCCGCGCCCTCAGCTCCGGCCGTTCGCCGGTGTCCCAGGCCGACTCCAGGGCGGCACGCGCGCGTGCGAGCGTTTCGCCCTCCGCACGCCACTCCTCGTCGAGGACGGACAGCGCGGCCGCGCCGCCGTGACGCCAGGCGCGCACGGCCGTGGCCAGCCCCTCCCGGCCGCGTCCCGACCCCTCGGCGAGCCGGTCGGCCACCTCCCGGCCGGGGTCACCGGCGGCCAGCCGCACCGCGTCCTGCGCCGGCGTCGCGCGCAAGTCGCCCTGGAGCGCTCCCCTGAGCAGGCCGTGAGCCCGTACGGCGGTCTGCGCGGCCAGGAACGACAGTGCGGCCGGGTCGATGCCGGGGGCCGGCGGTGCCTCGGTCTCCAGGGACGGCGGACGACCGGGTCCGCCGGGGAGCCCGGGCAGATCCGGGAGCGGCGGCAGGATGTCACCGGCGGCGTACGCCTCGGCCGCGTCCACGCCCTCCGGCTCGGCGGAGTCCGTGGTGGACGCGCCGCTGCGCGCCTGCAGGTCCTCCAGCAGGGTGGTCTCGTCGCGCCCGCGCATCAGCAGCAGCACGAACGGGTCCTGGTCCAGCAGCCGCGCCACCTGGTAACACAGCGCCGCCGTGTGCCCGCAGTGGTCCCAGGCCCCGCAGTCGCACTCCGGCTCCAGGTCGCCCAGGCCGGGGAGCAGCTCGACGCCCGAGTCCGCCGCGTCCTCGACCAGGTGCGGCGGCATCTCCCGGTCCAGCAGCGCCGCCACGTGACCGGCCCGCTCCGCGGTCATGTCCAGGAAGCGGTCCCACTGCCCGGGCGAGAGCTCCTCCAGCAGGACGTCCGCCCGGTGCGCCGTACGGTCGCGGTCCTGGACGACGGCTGTCAGCCGCCCCGGGCGCACCGACACCGCGCCGACCGCACCCGCGCGGGCGAGCCGGCGGCCCGTCTTGAGCTGTGCCGAGTCCAGCGCCGTGCCCTCCAGGGCCTTCAGCCAGGCCTGGCCCCACCAGGTCTGCGCGAAGCCCCGCCCGTGCGCGGGCGGCAGCGCGGCGAAGGTGCGTTCCATGTCGTCCTCGTGCCGAGTCATCACAGGCCCCCTCGCAGTCCGACCAGATCCGCCAGTTCCGCGTCCGTCAGTTCCGTGAGCGCGGCCTCGCCGGCGCCCAGGACCGCGTCCGCCAGCTCCCGCTTGCGCATCAGCAGTTCGGCGATGCGGTCCTCGATCGTTCCCTCCGCGATGATCCGGTGCACCTGCACGGGCCGGGTCTGGCCGATGCGGTACGCGCGGTCGGTCGCCTGCGCCTCGACGGCCGGGTTCCACCAGCGGTCGTAGTGCACGACATGCTCGGCCCGGGTGAGGTTCAGTCCGGTGCCCGCCGCCTTCAACGACAACAGGAACACCGGCACTTCGCCGTCCTGGAAACGCCGCACCATGGCCTCGCGCCCGGCGACGGACGTCCCTCCGTGGAGGAACTGCGAGAGCGTGCCGCGGGCGGCGAGGTGCCGTTCGAGGAGGCGGGCCATCTGCACGTACTGGGTGAACACCAGCACCCCCGCCCGCTCGGCGAGGATCGTGTCGAGCAGCTCGTCCAGCAGCTCCAGCTTGCCGGAGCGCCCGGAGATCACCGGCCGCTCCTCCTTGAGGTACTGCGCCGGATGGTTGCAGATCTGCTTGAGGCCGGTGAGCAGCTTCACGATCAGGCCCCGCCGGGCCATGCTGCCGGCGCCGGAGATCTCCGCGAGCGCCTCGCGCACCACTGCTTCGTACAGCGCCGCCTGCTCCTCGGTGAGCGACACGGCGTGATCGGTCTCCGTCTTCGGGGGAAGCTCGGGCGCGATCCCCGGGTCCGACTTGCGGCGGCGCAGCAGGAACGGCCGTACGAGCCGGGCGAGCCGGTCGGCCGCGGCCGGGTCCTGACCGCCCTCGACGGCTTCCGCGTACCGCCTGCGGAAGGTACCGAGCCGGCCCAGCAGCCCCGGAGTCGTCCAGTCGAGGATCGCCCACAGCTCCGACAGGTTGTTCTCCACCGGGGTGCCGGTGAGCGCCACACGCGCGCGTGCGCCGATGGAACGCAGCTCCCGCGCGGTCGAGGAGTGCGGATTCTTCACGTGCTGGGCCTCGTCCGCCACGAGCATGCCCCACGGCACCCCGGCGAGCCGGGGCGCGTCCAGGCGCATCGTGCCGTACGTGGTGAGCACGAACTCCCCGTCGGCCAGGCCGTCCAGGTCGCGCCGCGCGCCGTGGAAGCGCCGCACCGGTGTGCCGGGCGCGAACCGTTCGATCTCCCGCTGCCAGTTGCCCATCAGGGACGTCGGGCAGACCACCAGGGTCGGTCCGGCGGATTCGGCGTCGGACTGCCGGTGCAGGTGGAGAGCGATCAGCGTGATCGTCTTGCCGAGCCCCATGTCGTCGGCGAGACAGCAGCCCAGACCCAGTGACGTCATACCGGCGAGCCAGTTCAGGCCCCGCCGCTGGTAGTCCCGCAGGGTGGCGGCGAGGCCGGCCGGCTGCTCCACGGGCCGCTGCGCCTCGGGGTCCTCGAGCCGCTCCCGCAGGGCTGCCAGCCATCCGGTGGGCCGCACCTCGACCCGGCGGCCGTCCACCTCCGCCCAGCCCGTCAGGGCCGCGCCCAGGGCGTCCACCGGCGTCACCTTGCGGTCCTGCCGGGAGCGGGCCAGGCGCGCCTCCTGAGGGTCGATCAGGACCCACTGGTCGCGCAGCCGCACCACCGGGCGCTTCGCCTCGGCGAGACGGTCCAGCTCCGCACGGTCCAGCCGCCTGTCACCCAGGGCGAACGACCACGTGAAGGCGAGCAGTGCGTCGGCGGACAGGAACGACGGCACGGCCGCTGAGGCATGGCCGGCCTCCGGACCGCCCTCGGAAGGCCCTACCTCCGCGTGCGTGCGGAGCCCACGGGAGAGGCCCTTCGGCCAGTGCACGTCGACCCCGGCCGCGCTCAGCGCGACGGCGCCCGCCCCGAGAAGCTCGGTGACCTCTTCGTCGGCGAGTACGGCCGCGTCCGGCACGGCCGCCGCCAGCAGGGGCGTGAGCGGGGCCCAGGCCCGGGCCGCACGGCGCAGGGCGAGCAGCGCGTCCATCCGGGCGCGGGGACCGAAGGTCTCGCCCCTGGTGCCGGCCCAGACGTCCGCGGCGTCCGCGACGAGCGCCGGATCGCTGACGCTGTGCACCTGCAGCACGGCCCGGAACGTCACGTCCGAATCGTCGTCCGCCGCGTCCGTCAGGCCGTCCGCCTCGATCCGCAGGGACAGCCGCACGCCCGCGTCGTGCCCCGCGGCGACCTCGGCGGCCCAGGCGCGCTGCTCGGGCAGCCGCACCGGCTCCGGCGAAGCGTAGGCGGGGCCGCCCGTCACCAGCGGCGCGGCGGGGGAGCGGGGCAGGGTGTCGGCGACCGCGTCGAGGAAGGCGCGCAGGAGCTGCTCCGGGTCGGGCAGCCGCAGCGGCGCGGTGCCTGCCAGGGGCACGGCGTGCGCCTCGGGCGGCATCGCGGCGGCGAGGCGGCGCAGGGCCTCGGTGTCCTGGGCGCGCAGCGGGCCCGTGCGCCAGGCGTCGTGGTCGCCCGGGGACAGCCCTGGCAGCAGCAGTCCCCGGGCCACGAGGTGCAGGGCGTGCAGGGCCGCCGCACCCCAGAAGACGGTGGACCGGTGCCCCTGCCCGCCGGCACGCGCACGCGCGAGGACCGGCAGGGCCGTGTGCACCGGCACCAGGACGGCGGGCACGCTCGCTTCCTCGACCCCGCCGTCACGGGGCACGACGACGGTCAGGTCCGCGACGGATGCCGACGCCACCGCCGGAGGGGCGGCGCCGTCAGGCCGCCAGAAGGCGACACTCCCGGTGCGCGCGGGGTCGCCGGGCAGGAACACGGAGCGGCAGAGGGCCAGTTCGGAGAGGTCGGAGGAGGATGCCGGGAGAGTCGGATGCTCGGGTATGGCGGATTCCTCAAATTTGACTAGTGGGAGCGGAGTCGCCGAGAGTACAGCACTTCTGGCGCACATGGGTATGGCTGGGCTGTGAGCTGGGTCACCATAGAGGTCTCAGGGGTGCTTCGGGATCGCACCTCGGGGATGTCTCAGGGTCGCGGTCAGGAACCGCCGTGAACGCGGGTCCGTTTTCGAGACAGAGAGCGGCAGTGGCCGCGAAGGAGGCGACAGTCATGTCGAAGAACGCCAAGATCGCCGCGGGCGGTGTGGCAGTCGGGCTCATCCTGCTGATCTGGCTGCCCTGGTGGGCATCGCTCCTGATCATCCTGGGAGTCCCGGCCGCCGCGTACCTCACGCTGGACCCGTCGCAGCGGCGCAGGCTGCGCCGTGCCACCCGCAAGGAGATCGGCCGCTGAGGCGCTGAAGGCCGGCTCCGCCCGGCCCACACCGCAGCGGCCCGGCCGAACCGGCTCAGCCCGGCCGAACCGGCTCAGCCCGGCCGAACCGGCTCAGCCCGGCCGAACCGGCTCAGCCCGGCAGAACGGGCTCAGTTCGGCCGTACGGCCATCTTGTCCAGCGCCTCGAGGAGATTCGGCAGCTCCGGCCCCCGGCCCACCGGCAGGACCTCGCCGGGTTCCTCGTCGAGCAGCACGAAGGCGATGTCGTCGGTCCTGGCGACGAGCGACCAGCCGGGGCCGTCGGCCCGCAGGGTCCGGGCGTCACCCGGCGCGAAGGACGACCGGACCCGGCCCAGCGGCGGCGGCGAGTCGACATAGGTCCGGGCCTCCGCGAGGACGCGCCGGATGCCGCTGTGGCCACCCTTCTGTCCGTTCTCCCCGCGTCCGTCCGGAGCGCCGGCCGCCCCGCCCTCCTCCTCCGGTGTTCCCGAGGGCGCAGGCGTCGGGAACACCGCGTCGTCGACCTGTTCCCGCCACGTCGCCCACTGCAGCGCGATCTCGTCCGCGCCCAGTCGCCGCTGGGCCGGGCCCCACACGGTGGTGTCCGGCGGAGCCAGCGGGGGCCGGTCGTCGGCCTCCGGGCCCGGATCGTGCGGAGCGGGCACCCCGGGGGCCGCGACGGCGACCGCGAGGGGCCAGCCGGGCAGGGCCGCGACGACCGTGCGCTCGTCGGGCGACAGCTCGTACTCCATGCCGCAGTCCCAGGACGCGATCGCGACGGCCACCAGGGAGACGTCGTCGATGGCGACCGTCCACCGGGCGCCCTCGCCGTCCTGGCCGAGCACCAGCCCGTACCCGTCGGCGAGCGGCGCGAGACCGAGCGCCGCGCATGCCTCGGGGTAGTCGTCGCCCAGCACGCTCGGGAACTTCGCCGGCGTCAGCAGCACCGCCGTGAGCACATAGAGCGCATCGTCCGCGGCGGCGACGGCTTCCTCGTCCGTCCCGGCCATCCCAGCCTCCCCATCGGTTCGTCCACCGGCGCGCACCCTAATGCGCCCGCAAGCCCCTTGTCACGGCCCCGCATGCGCACGCGGAGCTGCAGTTATCCGGCGGACGGGGCGAATCGGCCGTCGTGCGGTGCCCATCACGCCGCCGGCAGCCCCAGCAAGTCGCGGGCCACGGTCTCCGGCGACTCGCCGCGCTCCCGGGCGAGCGCGATCACGGCCCGGCAGGCAAGCTCGTTCACGCCGAACGACAGCGCCTCCGGCGAGACCCAGCCGGCCGCCTCGTCGGCCCGCTCCCGGTCGTCCTCCGCGCATGCCGTGACATAGGTCGCCGCGGCCTCGAAAAGATTGTGCGGACGCTTGTCCTCACCGGCCTTCGGCTCCGTGCGCAAGGCATGAGCGACCCTTCCCCCGGCCTTGCGGAACCTGTCCCACATGCTGACCACCTGCCCCCTGTGCGCCTGCGCTGCCTGGTCGATCATCTCTTGGTCACCAACGTAGAGTTGGAGAAGCTGCGGCAGAAGGGGGACAGCATAGTGAAGCGCTTCTCACGGCTCGAACAGATCCGGCGGATGGACCCGTACCAGGAGGCTACGGAGATCTACCGGCTCAGCGTGGCGTACGAGTTCCCCTGGGACTTCGCACGCGCCCTGGAGCTGGCCCTGTACCGGACCTACGCCGTCCCGAGCATCGGCCGGCTGCTCGCGCGGACGGCGGAGCTCACGGACCGGACGCAAAAGCGCTACGACGACACCTCGCTGCTCCTGGACACCATCGTCGAGCACGGCTTCGGCAGCGACCGGGGCAGGACCGCGATCCGCCGCATCAATCAGATGCACCGCAGCTACGACATCAGCGACGACGACATGCGCTACGTGCTCTGCACATTCGTCGTGATGCCCAAACGGTGGATCGACGCCTACGGCTGGCGCCGGATGTCACGCCACGAGATCGTCGCCGGTGTCGTCCACTACCGCACACTGGGCCGGCACATGGGCATCAAGGACATCCCCGAGACCTACGAGGAGTTCGAGACCTGCCTCGACTCCTACGAGGCCGCCCACTTCGCCTGGGACGAGGACGCCCGGCGCGTCTCGGACGCCACCCTCGGCCTGATGGCCTCCTGGTACCCCGGCCCGCTCGCACCCCTGCTGCGCACCACGACCCTCGCACTGCTCGACGACTCGCTGCTGCGCGCCTTCCGCTACACCCCGCCGCGTGCCGCCACGCGCGCGTGGGTGCGTCGCGCGGTCCGGCTCCGGGGCCGTGCCGTCCGCCTGCTGCCGCCTCGGCGCGCCCCGCACTTCGCCCGCCAGAACCGGGAGATCAAGGGCTACCCGTACGGCTACCGCATCGCCGACCTGGGCACACGCCCGGTCCCGGGCGTCCGGGGCTGCCCCGTGAGGCACGCGGCTCCCGACGCAGAGGCCGGGTGACGCGGCGCCTCAGTTCTCGCGCACGGCGAGGGCCAGGAAACGCGAGGCCTCGTCGACGTACGACGTCAGGAGCCATCCCGAACCGGCCAGCAACGGACGGAGGTTGGGCTCGGCGCGCAGGTCGTCCGGGGTGAGCGGCCGGCCGTGGCGTGCCGCGAGCGCCGCCCTGCCGATCGGATGGAACAGCGCCAGCACCCCACCGGGGCGCACCACACGCGCCAGCTCCCGCAGGTTCTCGGCGGGGCTCTCGAGGTGCGAGATGAGGCCCGCCCCGAACACGGCGTCCAGCGACCGCGGGCGCAGGGGCAGCGCGGCGACGTCCGTGAGCAGCAGCTGCCCGTCACGGTCCCGTCCGGCCCGTACGGCCTCCCGCAGCATGGCGGGTGTCAGGTCGGCTCCGAGGACCACCCCCGAGGCCCCCACGGCGGCTCGCAGCGGCGGCAGGGCGCGTCCGGTGCCGCACCCCGCGTCGAGCACCCGGTCGCCCGCCCGCAGTCCGATCTCCGCTACCGCGGCCGCGTACGCCGGACCGTCGTCGGGGAACCGGCTGTCCCAGTCGGCGGCGCGGGAGGTGAAGAACTCCTGGACACGCGTCTGCTCGTCGCTCATGTACCGCATGATTCCTCACCGGCGCGGATGACGCCTCACCGGCACGGGGACGCCTCAGTGCACACGTTCGAGCGTGACCCGATCGTTCCGGTACCTCCTTGGGTCATATTCCAACACCTTTCGAAATGCGCCCCCTTCGCGCGCCTCTGCCGGGTCTAGCGTCCCGGGGCCATGGGACACCTGGACCACGCAGCCCTGGGGTGGCTGACCCCCGCACTGTCGTACGTGATGGCCTGCATAGGTGCCGCGCTCGGTCTGCGCTGCACCGTCCGCGCGCTCGCCACCACCGGGCGCTCGCGCCGCAACTGGCTCGTCACCGCCGCCTCGGCGATCGGCACCGGCATCTGGACCATGCACTTCGTGGCCATGCTCGGTTTCGGCGTCACCGGCACCGACATCCGCTACGACGTGCCGCTCACTCTGCTGAGCCTGCTCGTCGCCATGCTCGTCGTCTGCGCCGGCGTCTTCGCCGTCGGCTACAGCAGGGACCGCGGCCGGGCCCTGCTCGTCGGCGGGCTGACCACCGGCCTCGGCGTCGCGAGCATGCACTACCTCGGCATGGCGGCCGTCCGGCTGCACGGCGACGTGACCTACGACCCGCTGCTCGTCGGGCTCTCCGTCCTGATCGCCGTCGTCGCCGCGACGGCGGCCCTGTGGGCGGCCCTCAACATCAAGTCGCCCGTGGCGGTCACCATCGCCTCCCTGATCATGGGCGCGGCCGTCAGCAGCATGCACTACACCGGGATGTTCGCGGTGGGCGTGCGCGTCACGCCCTCCGGGGAGGCCCTCCCCGGGGCCACGGCGATGCAGTTCATCTTCCCCCTCGCCGTCGGCCTCGGCTCCTACCTCTTCCTGACCTCGGCCTTCGTCGCGCTGTCGCCGACGGCGGGAGAGCGTGCGGCGTCCGCGTCGGCCCAGCGGCCGGTACGGAGCGTCGCTCCTTGGCCGCGCGGGTGACCACTGACGGCGGCTGACGGCCCGGGGCGCGGGGCGCGGGATCACGGACAGCTCACCTGGCGGTCGGGAAGGCCGGCGGTCAGGAAGGCCGGTCCAGCGGCCCGGGTGGCGCCACCAGCGGCTTGAACGGCCCGCCCTCACCCGGCCCGTCCGCGTCGCGCCCGACGGTGTGCTCAACGCCCCACGGCGCTCTGAGCCCTACGGCGCGCTCGGACGGCAGCGCGCCGCCCCAGCCGGAACGCCGGCCCGCACGCCCCCGACCCACTCCCGAGCGAGGAGTCCATGCGAACACCCCGTAGGACCGCACCAGCCGGCGCCGAGCCGCCGCCCCAGCCCGTGCGCGGTCGCCGAGCGCATGCCGGACCACCGGCCGACGAGAGCCCCGGCACGCCCTCGGAGGCCGCACCGGACGTGGCGCCCACCCGCGCGGAGCGCTGGCACATACGCCCCCGCACCGTGCGCGCCAAGATCGTCTGCCTGCTGATGGTGCCGGTCGTCTCCCTCCTGGCCCTGTGGGCCTACGCCACCGTCACCACCGCCCAGGACATCTCCCGGCTGCGGCAGGTCCAGCGCGTCGACGCCACGGTCCGCGCCCCCGTCTCCGCCGCCGTCACCGCCCTCCAGGCCGAACGTGCGGCCGCCGTACGCCACGCCACCGACCCGTCCAGCGTCCGCACCGGCGAACTGGACGAGCTCGCCCGGCGTACCGACCGGGCCGTCGCGAAACTGCGGCTCGGCAAGGGCACCACCGTCGCCGACAGCGGGGAACTGCCGGCCGGAGTCGCCCAGCGGCTGAAGGCGTTCGTCTCCGGGGCCGAGCAACTGCGGCCGCTGCGCACCGCGGTGCAGGACCGGCGCGCGGGCTGGGCCGAGACGTACGACCGCTACACCCGGACCATCTCGGCCGCCTTCGGCGTCGGCGGCGCACTCACCGGTATCCGGGACGCCGACCTCGGCTCCGACGCGCGCGTGCTGCTCGAATTCGCCCGCGCGGGCGAGGCACTGGCCCAGGAGGACGCGGTGCTGGCGAGCGCCCGCCTGGACGGCACCCTGACCGGGGAGCGGCTCCGGCTCTTCACCGGCGCCGTCGACCTGCGCCGCACCCTCACCGAGTCGGCCGTCGCCGACCTCAGCGGCCCCGAGCGCTCCGCCTGGGACGCCCTCGCCGACAGCAGCGCCTACACCGGCCTGGGCGACGCCGAGGACGGGGTCCTCGCCGGCGGGCCGGGCACCGAGGCGGTGGACGCGGCACCCGAGAGCACCTGGAACACGGCCCACGCGCGCGTGCAGAACGGCATGCGCATCATCGAGGACGACGCGGCACGGGGGGTCGCGGAGCGGGCCGACCCGTTCACCCGAGGGCTGCTCACCCCCGCCGGCGCCGCCGTCCTGCTCGGCCTCGCCGCTGTCGCCGCCTCGCTCGTCATCTCCGTGCGTATCGGGCGCGGCCTCGTGGTCGAACTGGTCAGCCTGCGCAACAGCGCCCTGGAGATCGCCCGGCGCAAACTCCCCGACGCCATGCGGAAACTGCGCGCGGGCGAGGAGATCGACATCCGCGCCGAGGCCCCGCCGGGAGCCTCCGCGGAGGACGAGACCGGGCAGGTCGCCGAGGCCCTCACCACCGTGCACCGCGCCGCGCTGCGGGCCGCCGTGGAACGCGCCGAACTCGCCAGCGGCATCTCCGGCGTCTTCGTCAACCTCGCCCGCCGCAGCCAGATCCTCGTGCACCGGCAGCTCGCCCTCCTCGACAGCATGGAACGCCGCTCCGACGACCCGAACGAGCTGAGCGACCTCTTCCGCCTCGACCACCTCACCACCCGCATGCGGCGCCACGCGGAGAGCCTGATCATCCTCTCCGGAGCCGCCCCCGGCCGGGCCTGGCGCATGCCGGTCTCCCTGACGAACGTGGTCCGCGCGGCCGTCTCCGAAGTGGAGGACTACGCGCGCGTGGAGGTACGGCAACTCCCCGAGGCAGCCGTGGCCGGCGCGGCCGTCGCCGACCTCACGCACCTGCTGGCCGAGATCATCGAGAACGCCGCCCAGTTCTCCCCGCCCCACACACGCGTGCGCGTCACCGGCGAACCCGTCGGCAACGGCTACGCGGTCGAGGTCGAGGACCGCGGTCTCGGCATGGGCAAGGAGACCCTTGCCGAAGCCAACCGCCGCATCGCCCAGTCCGAGGCGCTCGACCTGTTCGACAGTGACCGGCTCGGCCTGTTCGTGGTCAGCAGGCTCGCCGCTCGGCACGACGTCAAGGTCCACCTGAGGACCTCCCCGTACGGCGGCACCACCGCGGTCGTCCTGCTGCCCACCGCCCTGCTCCACACAGGCGCGGCGGAACGATCCCCCGAGGCGGCGGAATCCGCGCGACAGCCCGAGGCACGCGCCTACGCGCGCGTGCCCGACGACACCCCCCTCCAGGACGCAGTCCCCGCCCAGACCGACCGGCGCGCCCTCGTGGCCCCCGTACCGGCCGCGGCACAGACCGAGTCCCCGCTTCACGCGGACATCCCGCTTCACGCGGACAACTCCCGGCACGCGGACGGTCCGCGTCACCCGTCGACCCCGAGCCAGACCCCACCCCCAGGAGTCGCCACCTTGCGACTGCACCGCCCGCCACAGCAGCCCGACGACTCCGACGACCTCCCGCGCCGCGTACGACAGGCCAGCCTGGCTCCCCAACTGCGCGACAGGCGCCCCGAGGAGCAGCCACCGGCACCCGGTTTCCGGGACGACGAGCGCACCCCCGAACTCGTACGGGACCGCATGGCGGACTACCGCGCCGGCTGGGCGCGCGGCGGCGGCAGGCAACCCGGCCGCGGCACCACGCCCGGCCCCGCGACGGGCAGCGACAGCAGCGAAGGAGACCCCGCATGATCCAGGACCCGAGCACCCAGTCCGCCCGGCGCTCCGGCGAACTCGACTGGCTGCTGGACGATCTGGTGCTCCGCGTGAGCGACATCCGGCACGCCGTGGTGCTGTCCAACGACGGCCTCGCCGTGGGTGCCTCCACCGGCCTGCGCCGCGAGGACGCCGAGCACCTCGCCGCGGTCGCCTCCGGTTTCCACAGCCTCGCCAAGGGCGCGGGACGGCACTTCGGCGCCGGCGGGGTCCGCCAGACCATGGTGGAGATGGACGAGGGCTTCCTGTTCGTGGCCGCCGCGGGCGACGGCTCCTGCCTCGCCCTCCTCACCGCCGTCACCGCCGACATCGGCCTCGTGGCCTACGAGATGGCACGCCTGGTCAAGCGCGTCGGCGAGCACCTCGGCACGGCGCCCCGCGTGACCGCGCGGCCCCCCGCCGCAGGATGAACCGGGAGAACGGTCCGCACAGATGACCGAGGACATGACGGGCGCCCCGCGCGAGCAGGGCAGCCAGTGGTACGACAACGAGGCCGGACCGCTCGTCCGCCCCTACGCCATGACGGGCGGACGCACCCGGCCCGGCCCCACGGGCGTTCGGTTCGACCTGATCGCCCTGGTCACGCTCGACCCGGGCGCACCCGCGCTGGACGACGCCCCGCTCGGCCCGGAACACCGCAACCTCCTCGACCTGTGCTGCCCGGAGACCCAGTCGGTCGCCGAACTCGCGGCCGGCGCGGACCTGCCCGTCGGCGTGGTGAGGGTCCTCCTCGGCGACCTTCTGGAACTCGGCTGTGTCACCGTCAGCCGCCCCGTCCCACCGGCGCAGCTCCCCGACGAACGCATTCTGCGCGAGGTGATCGAGGGCCTGAGAGCGCTGTAGCCCAACGCCCACCGCTCACGCACCGGCTGGACGCACACCACCCCGCACCGGCCGAATCCACACCACTCACGCACTCACGACACCCGGCACTCCTGAGAGAAGTGATCAATGGTCTCCGAGCACTCCGACGCCCAGGGCGGCGAGACCGCCGCCCTGGCGTTGAAGATTCTGGTCGCCGGCGGATTCGGCGTGGGCAAGACCACCCTGGTGGGCGCCGTCAGCGAGATCCGGCCGCTGCGCACCGAGGAACTCCTCAGCGAAGCAGGCCAGTCGGTGGACGACACCGACGGCGTGGCCCAGAAGACGACCACGACCGTCGCCATGGACTTCGGGCGCATCACCATCCGGTCCGGCCTCTCCCTGTACCTGTTCGGCACGCCGGGCCAGGACCGGTTCTGGTTCCTGTGGGACGAGTTGTCGCAAGGGGCGCTCGGTGCGGTCGTCCTCGCGGACACCCGTCGCCTGGAGGACTGCTTCCCCGCGGTCGACTACTTCGAGCACCGGCGCATCCCCTTCGTCGTGGCCGTCAACTGCTTCGCGGGCGCCCGGCAGCACAGGGCCCCGGACGTCTCGCGCGCCCTCGACCTCGACGAAGGCACCCCCGTGGTGCTGTGCGACGCCCGCGACCGCGACTCGGGAAAGGAGGTGCTGATCCGGCTCGTCGAGTACGCCGGGCGGATGCACACCGCCCGGCTGCTCGACTCGGTCGGCTGACCGGAGACCCCGGGGGGGGGCTTCCCTGTGGCCGGTTCGCGGTCAGTTCGCGACGTCCCGCTCCGCCAGCACCCTGTCGACGGTGACACGGACGAGGAGTTCGCCGGGGACGCCGTTGCGCGCGCCGAACTCCTCGGCCCGCTCCTCGCCCATGTACCGGGCACCGATCCGGGTGGCCCAGTGCCGTATCTCGTCGAGGTCTTCCGAGACACGGGCGCGGCCCCGCAGCACCACGAAGGAGTACGGCGGCCGGTCGTCGTCCACGCACAGCGCGATCCGGCCGTCCCGGACGATGTTGCGCCCCTTGACCGTGTCCTTGCCGGTGTTGAACACCACCTCGTCCCCGTCCAGCAGGAACCAGATCGGAGCCACGTGCGGGCTGCCGTCGGCCCGCACTGTGGACAGCTTTGCGGTGCGGGTGCCGTGGGAAACGAACTCCCGCCATTGCGCGTCGGTCATCTTCTCTGCCATGGCTCCCATCCTCCTTGCCCCGGCCGCGGTCGTGGGGAAGGCTGAGATGGAGATCCTCCGGCCAGGAGGGGAAGCGCACGGGGAGAAAACGGGGAGAACGGAAGATGGCGCAGAACCAGGGACTCGACTGGCTGCTGGACGACTTGACCGAGCGCGTCCACGAGGTGCGGCACGCACTGGTCCTGTCCAACGACGGTCTGGTGACCGGCGCGAGCACCGGACTGCGCCGCGAGGACGCTGAGCACCTCGCGGCCGTGTCGTCCGGGCTGCACAGTCTGGCCAAGGGCTCCGGACGGCATTTCGGCGCGGGCAGCGTACGCCAGACGATGATCGAGTTCGACGACGCGGTGCTCTTCGTCACCGCCGCCGGAACGGGCAGTTGTCTGTGCGTCCTCAGCGGCGCGGAGGCGGACATCGGCCAGATCGCCTACGAGATGACACTGCTGGTCAACCGGGTCGGCGAGCACCTCGACGTCGATGCCCGCCAGCCCGAACCAAAACCGATAGCAGACCTCTGACCTGCACGTTCGTCATCCCCGTGGAGTTATCCACAGGCTCGCCACCCGATCCGCCGAAGCGGCTACGGTTTTTTTCACGGCGACCGCACACGGCGTGAGCGCCGACTCCACGGGGGAGACCGACCATGTCACGCACCGGCACCACACCCGACCGCCTCACCTGCGCCCCGAGCCGGGCCGCCCGCGAACTGGACCTCAGGCGGGGCGAGTTCGACCTCGCGGCGAACCTGGGGCTCATCCGGACCGTTCCCGACGAAGGAGGCGGGGGCCGGCGCGTGGCCCGGGCCGAGATCGACCGGCTGCGTTCCGGTGACGGCTTCCCGGGCGTCCTGCGCGAGCGCGTCGCGACCGCCGGTACCACCGAGGGCGCCCAGCTCCTGGGGGTGACGCCCACCAGGTTCACGAGCCTCGCGCGCTATGGCCTGCTGGTCCCGGTGGCGTTCTACCTCAACCGCTATCGGACGGTCGTCTGGCGGTATCTGGCCGAAGAGCTCCGGCAATTCGCGGCCGAGGGGAGCAACGCGAGGCTGCTGACCGCCCGTCGCACACCCGCGGAGATCCGCGAAGGGCTGAAGGCGGGGATGGACCGGCGGCCCCGCAACTGGCGGGGGCGGCACGTCGGATTTCTGACGCGGCAGGCGGGGGACGACCCCTGGGCGCGCGCGGCAGCGGTCGCCTGTCTCCTCGACCCGGCCGACGTGGCGGACGTCGTCCAGGATCCCCACGAGCGCGCCCGTCTGGACCGCTGCCGCCCCCGGCTCCCGGCGTACGGCGCCCCCGGTTCACCCACCGCCGAGCTGGCCGAGACGCTCATGACGGCGAGCGAGCCGGACGAAGTGTCCTGGTTCCGCGCGGACCTGGCCCACACGATGGAGACGGCCCGAAGGCACCACCCCGTGGTGGAGGCGCTGTCCCCGACACCGCCGGCAGGACCCGATCCCCTCGCGCCACCCCCGGCGCCGGCGGCGGAGCGGCCCGTGCCTGTGGACCCCGCCCCTCACCACGGCCTGGTGAGCCGGCTCCGCCACAGAGGCCGGCGGCCGGCCGGCTGACCCCAGTGGTACCGCGCCACCGTCGGCCGGCCCGCTGACCGATGAGTCTCCGGATGCGCCCGGGCCCGATCCTGAGGAGACTGTGTCCGGGAGGCGATCATGTTCGGTGAGACGAAGGCGTTCAGCGGGTTCTCGGTGAACGACATCGACGCGGCCAGGGCGTTCTACGCCGATACGCTCGGGCTGCGGGTGTCGGAGGAGAACGGCCTGCTGTTCCTGCACATCGCGGGGGACCGGGACATCCTGGTCTACCCCAAGCCGGACCACACCCCGGCGACGTTCACCATCCTCAACTTCCCGGTGGACGACATCGAGGCAGCGGTCGACGAGCTGACCGAAAGAGGGGTGCGTTTCGCAAGCTATGACCACCTCAAGACGGACGACAAGGGCATCTTCCGCGGCGGCGGCCCCCTGATCGCCTGGTTCAGCGACCCTGCGGGGAACGTGCTGTCCGTCCTCCAGGAAACCTGACACACCGGTCGTGCCCGAGCTCCCCGACGTCGAGGGCTTCCGGCAGGTGCTCGAGTCCTGCGCGAAAGGACGCGTCATCCGGCGGGTCGACGTGCGGGACACGGGCGTCCTGCACGAGGTCGACGCCCGGCGGCTGCGGGACGCGCTGGAGGGGCGGCGGTTCGGGACGCCGGAGCGGCACGGCAAGTGGCTGCTCGCCCGCACCGGCGGCCCCACCCTCGTCCTGCACTTCGGCATGACCGGGCGGCTGGTCTGCGGGCATGCCGATGAGCCCGTCGAAGCGCATGACCGCGTCCTGTTCACCCTGGGCGGCGGCCGTCAGCTGCGCTTCCGCGACCAGCGCAAGCTGCAGGGACTCTGGCTGGCCCACGACGAGTCCGACGTCGAGCGGCTGCTGCGGCGGCAGGGGCCCGATGCGCTGACGGTGGACCGTGCGGAGTTCGAGGAGGTGCTCTCGTCGCGCCGCGGGCATCTCAAGTCGGCTCTCACCGACCAGTCCGTTCTCGCCGGCCTCGGCAATCTCCTCGCCGACGAGATCCTGTGGCGGGCCCGGTTGCGCCCCGACCGCGGGGTGCGTGACCTGACCGGGGAGGACTGCCGCCGCCTCTACGGCGAGATGCGCCGCACCCTGCGCTCGTCCGTCACCGCCGGCTGCGTACCGCCGCGTGACTCCTGGCTCACCGGCCACCGGGACGACCGGGACCCCAGGTGCCCGCGGTGCGACAGCGGCCTGCGCAGGTCCCGTATGGCCGGGCGGGGCACGGTGTGGTGCCCCCGGTGCCAGCCCGGCCGGTGACCCGGCCAGGGCTGGTCGGTCCGCCCGGTCAGCCGCGGGGCGTCTTCGCGGCCCTGCCGCTGGGGCGTCTCGCCGGCTCAGTCGCCGGGAGTCAGGACGGCCGGCGCCCCGGCCAGGACGCCGCCGTCCATTTCGGCCGCCAGGGCACGTGTCACCGCGGATCGGATGCCTCCGGCCCCGCCGGTGACGATCGCCACCCGCTCGCTGGGGCGTTCCATGGTGGACCTCCTTCGCTCAGGGTGCCGCCGCGCTCTCGCGCTCCTCGTCCGGGGCCACCAGCGACTGCGTGAACGGAATCCGCGCCAGCGCCAGCACACCCGCGGCGATCAGCGCGACGCCGAACAGCTGGGGCAGCAGCCACCACCCGGAGCGGACGGTCTCCTCGTACAGGATGATGCCGAGGGCGAGGCTCACCAGGGCGTCGCCGAGGGTGAGTGCGGGCTGCGAGGCGACCAGCGGGCCGGCCTGCAATGCGTTCTCCAGCAGGAACAGCGCGCACACGCCGGTGGCGGCGAAGGCGTAGGTCTGCCAGGCGGTGAGGAAGCCGACGAGGCCCTGCTCGTCGAGGATGTGCATGGCGGCCTTCATCAGCGCGGCGGTCACCGCGTAGCTGATGGCCGTCGCGGCACCCAGGCAGGCGGCCCGGGCGCGGCCCTCCGGGCGCCGGAGGGCCGCCAGAGCCAGAGCGACGACCGCCCCGGCGCACACGGCGAGCGCGGGAATCCAGCGGTCCAGCGCCACATGGGTGCGGTTGCCGGCGGGGGAGGCCGCGGCGAGCGCGACCGCCAGACCGGCCACCACCACCGCCACGGCCAGCCAGCCCGTGGCCGGCAGATGCCGGTGCATCAGGAGGGAGGCGACGATGAGGGTGAGCGGCAGTTCCAGCACGAACAACGGCTGCACGATCGTCAGCGGCCCGGTGGCCAGCGCCAGCGCCTGGCAGACGGCGGCGCCGATCACGGCGAGGACGCCGGCCAGCCACACGGGCCGGCGCAGCAGGTCGACGATCAGCCCGGCCCGCAGCCCTTGGGAGGCGGGCACGGTGAGCGCGGCCTTGCGTTGCAGCACGGTCGCCACGGCGTTGCTGAAGGCCGCGCAGATCGCGAACACGACGGGAAGCACGGTGTGCAGCGCGGCCACCTCCCGGATCGGCGGGCGTGTGACGTCGGCAGTGCCTGCTCCTGCCATGGTCGCCGGATCCGGTCAGGGGCGCGATCGGAAGCCCGCGCACCGGGCCCCGATCGTCGAACGGTCAGGTCAGTCCAGCTTCCGGAAGAGCCCCTCCTGCACCACGGACACGACCAGCCGGCCCTCACGGTCGTAGATCCGGCCGCGGGCCAGGCCACGGCCGCCGACCGCGATCGGCGACTCCTGGTCGTAGAGGAGCCATTCGTCCGCGCGGAACGGGCGGTGGAACCACATCGCGTGGTCGAGCGACGCCATGTCGAAGCCGCGCGGGCCCCACAGTGGCTCCACCGGAATGCGGACGGCGTCCAGAAGGGTCATGTCGCTGGCGTAGGTGAGGGCGCAGGTGTGCACGAGCGGGTCGTCGCCGAGCGGCCCGACCGCGCGCATCCACACGGCGCTGCGCGGCTCGGCGTCCTCGGCCTCCGCGGCGGTCCAGCGCAGCCGGTCCACGTAGCGGATGTCGAAGGGCTGGCGCCGGGCCATCCGCTCCAGCTGCTCGGGCAGCGCGCCCAGGTGCTCCCGGATCTCGTCCGTGACCGTGGGCAGGGACTCCGGGTCCGGTACCTTGCGGGCCGGGGGCAGCTGGTGCTCGAAGCTGCCCTCCTCCGGCTTGTGGAAGGAGGCGGTGAGGTTGAAGATCGTGCGGCCCTGCTGCACGGCTGTGACCCGCCGGGTGGTGAACGACCGCCCGTCGCGCACATGCTCGACCTGGTAGACGATCGGCACGCCCGGCCGGCCCGGGCGCAGGAAGTACGCGTGCAGCGAGTGCACGGGACGGTCGCCCTCCGTGGTGCGGCCCGCGGCGACCAGCGCCTGCCCCGCCACCTGGCCACCGAAGACCCGCTGCAGGGACTCCTGCGGACTGCGGCCGCGGAAGATGTTGAGCTCGATCTGCTCCAGGTCGAGCAGGTCGACGAGCCTCTCGGCCGGGTTCGTCGTCATGGGTGGGATGCTCCTGTGCTCGCTGCTGCCCGGCCTGTCACAGCTGGCCGACGTCGGTGACGCGGACGATCGCCCGGCCCTCCGCGTCCGAGGCGGTGAGGTCGACCTCCGCGCTGATGCCCCAGTCGTGGTCGCCGTTCGGGTCGTGGAAGATCTGCCGGACCCGCCACAGGGCGTTCTCCGGCTCCTCCTCGATGATCAGCAGCTTGGGGCCGCGGGCGTCGGGGCCGGTGCCGAGATCGTCGTACTCGTCCCAGTACTTGTCCATCGCCTCGCCCCACGCGTCGGCGTCCCAGCCGGACTCCCCGTCCATCTCGCCCAGTTCCCCGACCTGGTCGAGGGCGGCCAGCTCCACGCGGCGGAACATGGCGTTGCGGACCAGGACGCGGAAGGCGCGCGCGTTGGCGGTGACCGGCTTGACCTCATCGGCCTTCTCCTGGGCCTCCTCGGCGGTCATCTCCGCCGGGTTGGCCAGCTGCTCCCACTCGTCCAGCAGGCTGGAGTCGACCTGGCGCACCATCTCGCCCAGCCAGGCGATCAGGTCCTGAAGGTCCTCGGACTTGAGGTCGTCCGGGACGGTGTGGTCCAGGGCCTTGTAGGCGCTGGCGAGGTAGCGCAGCACGATGCCCTCGGTGCGGGCCAGCTCGTAGTGGGACACCAACTCGGTGAAGGACATCGCCCGTTCGTACATGTCGCGGATGACCGACTTCGGCGACAGCGGATGGTCCCCGACCCAGGGATGACTCTTGCGGTACGTGTCGTACGCGTGGAAGAGCAGCTCCTCCAGGGGCTTCGGGTAGGTGATGTCCTGGAGGCGCTCCATGCGCTCCTCGTACTCCACGCCGTCGGCCTTCATCGCGGCGACGGCCTCGCCGCGCGCCTTGTTCTGCTGGGCGGCGAGGATCTGCCGCGGGTCGTCCAGGGTCGACTCCACGACGGACACCATGTCGAGCGCGTACGACGGCGACTCGGGGTCGAGCAGTTCGAACGCGGCGAGCGCGAACGTGGACAGCGGCTGGTTGAGCGCGAAGTCCTGCTGGAGGTCGACCGTGAGGCGGACGACGCGGCCGCTGGCGTCCGGCTCGTCGAGCTTCTCGACGATGCCGCCGTCCAGCAGCGAACGGTAGATCGCGATGGCCCGGCGGATGTGCCGCAACTGCTGCTTGCGCGGCTCGTGGTTGTCCTCCAGCAGCCGGCGCATCGCCTCGAAGGCGTTGCCGGGGCGGGCGATCACCGACAGCAGCATGGTGTGCGTCACCCGGAACCGGGAGCTCAGCGGCTCCGGTTCGGAGCCGATGAGCTTCTCGAAGGTCTGCTCCGACCACGCGACGAAGCCCTCCGGGGCCTTCTTGCGAACGACCTTGCGGCGCTTCTTGGGGTCGTCGCCCGCCTTGGCGAGGGCCTTCTCGTTCTCGACGACGTGCTCGGGGGCCTGCGCGACGACGAAGCCCTCCGTGTCGTAGCCGGCCCGCCCGGCCCGGCCGGCGATCTGGTGGAACTCCCGGGCCCGCAGGGTGCGCACACGGGTGCCGTCGTACTTGGTGAGGGCCGTGAACAGCACCGTGCGGATGGGGACGTTGACGCCCACGCCGAGCGTGTCCGTGCCGCAGATGACCTTCAGCAGACCGGCCTGCGCGAGCTTCTCCACCAGACGGCGGTACTTGGGCAGCATGCCGGCGTGGTGCACGCCGATGCCGTGCCGGACGTAACGGGAGAGGTTGCGGCCGAACTTGGTGGTGAAGCGGAAGTTGCCGATCAGCTCGGCGATCTGTTCCTTCTCCGCCTTCGAGCACATGTTGATGCTCATCAGCGCCTGCGCCCTCTCCACGGCCTGCGCCTGTGTGAAGTGGACGATGTACACGGGCGCCTGCCGGGCCGCCAGCAGATCGGTGAGCGTCTCGGTGAGCGGGGTGTAGCGGTACTCGTAGGACAGCGGCACCGGCCGGGTCGCCGAGCGGACCACCGCGGTCGGGCGGTTCGTGCGTCGGGTGAGGTCCTTCTCGAAGAAGGAGACGTCGCCGAGCGTCGCCGACATCAGGACGAACTGTGCCTGCGGCAGCTCCAGGATGGGGATCTGCCAGGCCCAGCCGCGGTCTCCCTCGGCGTAGAAGTGGAACTCGTCCATCACGACCTGGCCGACGTCCGCGGCCTTGCCGTCGCGCAGCGCGATCGACGCCAGCACCTCGGCGGTGCAGCAGATCACGGGGGCGTCGGCGTTCACGGACGCGTCGCCGGTCAGCATGCCGACGTTCTCCGTGCCGAAGATCTTGCACAGCTCGAAGAACTTCTCCGACACCAGCGCCTTGATCGGGGCGGTGTAGAAGGTGACCTCGTCCCGGGCCAGCGCGGCGAAGTGCGCACCCGCCGCGATCATGCTCTTGCCGGAGCCGGTGGGGGTCGACACGATCACGTTCGCACCGGAGACCACCTCGATCAGCGCCTCCTCCTGGTGGGAGTAGAGCGTGAGCCCCCGCTCGCCGGCCCACGACTCGAAGGCTTCGTACAGGGCGTCGGGGTCGGCGGTCCGCGGCAGCTGATCGATGAGGGTCACGCCCCCCATCTTGCCTGGCCCGATGCCTGATGCGGGAATCGGCTGCGGGCCCGAAGATCACGAACGCTACGCTGGGGCGCCGGCGGGACGTCAGCACGCCCGGTCAACTGGACAGCGGCACACGAGGAATGGGGCGGGCAGCGGCCATGATGGGACCAGCACACTCACTGTCGGGAGCCGCCGCCTGGCTCGGCGTCGGTGCCGCCGCCGCGGCGGCCGGGCACCCGATGCCCTGGCCGGTCCTCCTCGTCGGTGCCCTGATCTGCGCCGGTGCCGCCCTCGCCCCGGACCTCGACCACAAGGCGGCGACCATCTCCCGGTCCTTCGGACCGGTGTCGCGCTGGCTGTGCGAGATCGTCGACAAGCTGTCCTACGCCGTCTACAAGGCCACCAGGAAGCAGGGCGACCCGCGCCGCTCCGGCGGGCACCGCACCCTGACGCACACCTGGCTGTGGGCGGTACTGATCGGTGCGGGCACCTCGGCGGTGGCGATCACCAGCGACCGCTGGGGCGTGCTCGCGATCCTCTTCGTGCACATGGTCCTGGCCATCGAGGGCCTGCTGTGGCGGGCGACGCGCGGCTCCAGCAGCGAGGTCCTGGTGTGGCTGCTGGCCGCGACCACCGCGTGGATCCTCGCGGGTGTGCTGGACAAGCCGGGCAACGGCGCGGACTGGCTGTTCACGGCTCCGGGCCAGGAGTACCTCTGGCTGGGGCTGCCGGTGGTGCTGGGTGCGATCGTGCACGACATCGGGGACGCGCTCACCGTGTCCGGCTGCCCGATCCTGTGGCCCATCCCGGTCGGGCGCAAGCGCTGGTACCCCATCGGGCCGCCGAAGGCCATGCGGTTCCGGGCGGGCAGCTGGGTCGAGCTCAAGGTGCTGATGCCGGTGTTCATGCTGCTCGGCGGGGTGGGCTGCGCGGCGGCGCTCAACGTCATCTGAACGCGGCCTGCGGAAGGAGCCTCAGCCGCCGCCGTAGCGCCGCTCGAACGCGGCGACCCGGCCCTCCGTGTCCACCGTGCGGGCCTTGCCCGTGTAGAAGGGGTGGCTCTCCGAGGAGATCTCCACGTCCACGACCGGGTAGGTCTCGCCGTCGTCCCACTCGATGGTCTGGTCGCTGGACGCGGTGGAGCGGGTGAGGAACGCGTATCCGGCGGCACGGTCGCGGAAGACGACGGGGTGGTAGTCGGGGTGCTTGTCCTGCTGCATGAATGCTCCTCGAACGGCTCGGGCCGGTTTCGCGATCAGCCGGACAGGGTGTCCTCGTCGACGATGTGCACGGCGGCCTCCTCGGCCGACGCCGCGGCGCCGTCGATGCCCACGTCCATGGCGACCAGTGCCTCCTCCTCGTCCTCGTGGGCGCCCTCGTCGGGTGCCACGAGCCGGCCGGAGCGCGCGGCGCCGACCTCGTTGTCCAGGAGTTCCCCGTCGGTGCCCGCGCAGTCCCCGAGACCGTCACCGTCCGGGGCAGCGGCATCCGGCAGCTCTTCGGAGAGCCGCTGGTCCAGCGTCTCGCCCCGCTGCCGCTCGGCCGCCGTCACGCCGAGGTGCTCCACGGCCCAGGGCCGCTCGGGAGGGGACCAGCCCCGGTCCAGGGGATCGTCGACGCCGTCGTTCTCCAGGGTGTCCTCGGCGTCGAGCAGCCCCGTGTCCTCCCTCTGCTCGTCTTGGTCCGGCTGGTAGACGTCGTCTCCCCAGCCGTCGGAGCTGTTCACGGGTACCTCCAGGGGGTGGGGACGGGCCCGTCCTCACGGGACCCGCACCGGGCCGCCGCCGCACGGAGCACCGACACCGCCCGAACCGCTGCTTCCCGGGCGTTCCCCGAGCCGGTGCCTGATTCCAGCCTTCCACCCCGGCTCGGGACCGCGCAACGCCAAGGACGCGGCCGTCCCCCGAGGGGGGCGCGCCACCCGGCTCGACGAGGTGCTCACCCGTGCCACGACCTCCACAGCGCCGCGTATGCCCCGTCCGCCGCGACCAGCTCGTCGTGGCTGCCCAGCTCGCTGATGCGGCCGTTCTCGACGACGGCGATGACGTCCGCGTCATGGGCGGTGTGCAGCCGGTGCGCGATGGCGACGACGGTGCGGCCGTCGAGGACCCGGGCCAGGGACCGCTCCAGGTCGCGGGCGGCCCGCGGGTCGAGCAGGGACGTCGCCTCGTCCAGGACCAGCGTGTGCGGGTCGGCCAGCACCAGGCGGGCCAGGGCGATCTGCTGGGCCTGGGCCGGGGTGAGCGCCGTACCGCCCGAGCCGACCTCGGTGTCCAGGCCCTCCTCCAGCGCCCGGGCCCAGCCGTCCGCGTCGACCGCGCCCAGCGCCGCCCACAGCTCGGCGTCGACGGCACCGGTCCGCGCGAGCCGGAGGTTGTCGCGCAGGGACCCGACGAAGACGTGGTGCTCCTGGTTGACCAGGGCCACATGGGAGCGGACGCGCTCGGCGGGCATCCGGGACAGCTCGGCGCTGCCCAGGGTGATGTGACCCTCCCGGGGCGCGTAGATCCCGGCGAGCAGCCGGCCCAGCGTGGACTTGCCCGCACCCGAGGGGCCGACCAGGGCCAGCCGGGTGCCGGGGGAGACCTCCAGGGACACCTTGCGCAGGACGTCCACGCCCTCCAGGTAGCCGAAGTGCACCCGGTCGGCGTGCACATGACGTCCCTCGGGGACCACCGCCCGATCCCCGGCGTCCGGCTCGATGTCCCGGACCCCGACGAGCCGGGCCAGCGACACCTGGGCCACCTGCAACTCGTCGTACCAGCGCAGGATCATGCCCACCGGGTCGACCAGCATCTGGGCGATCAGCGCGCCGGTCGTCAGCTGGCCGACGTCGATCCACCCGTGCAGGGCGAACACGCCGCCGATCATCAGGACCGAGGCGAGCACGGTCACGTGGGTGACGTTGATGACCGGGAAGAGCACCGACCGCAGCCAGAGCGTGTACCGCTCCCAGGCCGTCCACTCCTGGATCCGGCGCTCCGACAGCGCGACGCGGCGGTCGCCGAGGCGGTGGGCCTCGACGGTGTGTCCGGCGTCCACGGTCTCGGCGAGTGCGGCGGCCACGGCGGCGTACCCGGCTGCCTCCGAACGGTAGGCCGAGGGGGCGCGCCGGAAGTACCAGCGGCAGCCGACGATCAGCAGCGGCAGGGCGAGCAGCACGGCGAGCGCCAGCGGCGGCGCCGTGATCACCAGGCCGCCCATCAGCAGGACCACCCACACCACGCCGATCGACAGCTGCGGCACGGCCTCGCGCATGGCGTTGCCCAAGCGGTCGATGTCCGTCGTGATGCGCGACAGCAGGTCGCCGGTCCCGGCCCGCTCCAGCACCCCCGGCGGCAGCCCGACCGACCGGACGAGGAAGTCCTCGCGCAGGTCGGCCAGCATCCGCTCGCCCAGCATCGCGCCGCGCAGCCGCACCTGACGGACGAACACGGCCTGGACGGCCAGGGCGGTCATGAAGAACCCGGCCGTGAGTTCCAGCCGCAGGTCCCGTGCCCCCTCGGACACCCGCTCCACCAGTGAGCCCAGCAGCCAGGGACCGGCCATCGAGGCGATCACGGCGGCCGTGTTGACGGCGACCAGCAGCAGGAACGCCCGCCGGTGCCGGCGCAGCAGTTCGGCCACGTAGGCGCGGACGGTCTCGGGGGCGCCGACCGGCAGGGTGCTCGCCGTGGTCGGGGCCGCCGGGTCGTACGCCGGTGGCGCGACGCCGATCATGCCTTCTCCTCGATCTCTTCCAGTTCCTGCAGTACGTCGTTCAGGGCGACGGAGCCGTTCAGCGCGGCCTCGTCGTCCGTCTCGCGCGTGACCACCGCCCGGTAGCGGGGCTCGGTACGCACCAGCTCGCGGTGGGCGCCGACCGCCACGGCCTCGCCGTCGTGCAGGAACACGACCCGGTCGGCGCGGTCCAGCAACAGCGGGGAGGAGGTGAACACCACGGTCGTGCGCCCCGCGCGCAACTCCCGCACGCCCTGCGCGATCCGTGCCTCGGTGTGCGAGTCGACGGCCGAGGTCGGTTCGTCCAGGACGAGCGCCTCCGGGTCGGTGACCAGCGACCGGGCCAGCGCGAGCCGTTGCCGCTGACCGCCGGACAGGGACCGGCCGCGTTCGGTGATCCGCGCGTCCATGGGGTCGGCGGCGTCCAGCGAGCCCTGCACCAGCGCCGCCAGCACGTCGTCGCACTGCGCGGCCGCCAGCGCCGCCTGCGGCGAGACGTCACCCGACGCGGGTACGTCGAGCAGCTCGCGCAGCGTGCCGGACAGCAGCACCGGGTCCTTGTCCTGGACGAGGACGGCCGTACGGGCGCTGTCCAGCGGGAGTTCGTCGAGCGGCACACCGCCCAGCAGCACCGAGGTGCCCTCCTGGGACGGGTGCCCGCCCAGCCGTTCCGCCAGCAGGCCCGCCGCGTCCGGGTCGCCGCACACCACGGCCGTGAGCCGGCCGGTGGGCGCGAGCAGCCCGGTCTCCGGGTCGTACAGGTCGCCGGAAGGGACGTCGGCGGCGCGCGATCCGGCGGTGTCCGTGGGCCGCTGGAGCGACAGCACTCCCGCGGCCCGCTTGGCGGAGGGCCGGGAGAAGGAGTACGCCATGGCGATCTCCTCGAAGTGCCGCAACGGGTAGGTGAGGACCATCACCGAGCTGTAGACGGTGACCAGTTCGCCGACGGTGATCCGGCCCTCGCGCGCCAGCCGTACGCCGTACCAGACGACGGCGATGAGCAGCAGTCCCGGCAGCAGGACCTGGATCGCGGAGATCAGGGACCACATCCGGGCGCTGCGCACGGCCGCGTGGCGGACCTCCTGGGAGGCGCTGCGGTAGCGGTCGAGGAACAGCTCCTCGCCGCCGATGCCACGCAGCACGCGAAGGCCGGCGACGGTGTCCGAGGCGAGTTCGGTGGCCCGTCCGGCCTTCTCGCGCTGGGTGTCGGCGCGCCGGGTGGCGCGGGGGAGCAGCGGCAGCACGGCGAGCGCCAGCGCGGGCAGCCCCACCGCGACGACCACGCCGAGCGCCGGCTGGTAGACCAGCAGGCCGACACAGACCAGCACGATCGTGACCAAGGCCGCGGTGAAGCGGGACAGGGCCTCGACGAACCAGCCGATCTTCTCGACGTCCCCCGTCGAAACCGCCACCACTTCACCGGCCGCGACCCGCCGGGTCAGCGCCGAGCCCAGATGGGCGGCCTTGCGGGCGAGGAGTTGCTGGACGCGGGCGGCCGCCGTGATCCAGTTGGTGATCGCGGTGCGGTGCAGGAAGGTGTCGCCGACCGCGTTGCCCACGCAGGCCAGCGCCAGCAGGCCGCCCGCCAGGGCCAGTCGCGAGCCGGAGCGGTCCACGACGGCCTGCACGGCGACCCCGACACAGAACGGCAGCGCGGCGACGGAGGCGAAGTGCAGCAGCCCCCAGGCCAGCGACTTGAGCTGACCGCCCAGCTGATTGCGGAAGAGCCACCACAGGAATCGGGGACCCGAACGCGCGTCGGGCACACCCGGGTCGGGGTACGGAAGGTCTTGAATCTGCATGACGTCCCAGTGGCTCGTGTCAGGGGGATGGGGTCCGGCCGAAGGCAGCAAACCGTGACAGGTTCGCCTCGCCGCGTGGTCGGAGGCAACAGGTTTTCCGTCCACCGAACGGAACCGGCCGACCGGGCGGGAACCGGGCTGTCCCGGCGGACCGGTACTCATTGCGGAGGCGGCCTGGGCCCCGTAGAACACCGCCCATGAAGAGACGGATCGTCATGTCCATGCTCTCCGGAGCGGCCCTCCTCGCGAGCACCCTCCTCGGCACCGGGTCCGCCGGTGCGGCGGATGCCCCGGCCCCGGCGGCCGATGTCCCCGCGGAGTTCGGCACCGACTGGCACGACCCGGTCACGGCCGCCCCGCCCGTCCGGAGGCCCGCCGGAAAGTCCTGCGAAGTCACCCTCGCCCGGGCGCAGTTCCGTGACTTCACCCCGTACCGCGGCACGTACACCCCGCCCGAAGGCTGCGGCGACCGCTGGAGCAAGGTGGTGCTCCGGCTCGACGGCAAGGTCAAGGGGCGCCAGTACGACCGGCTCGGCTACGTCCACGTCGGCGGGGCCGAGATCCTCCGGACGTCGACGCCGCAGCCCTCGCCGGACGGCATCGAGTGGTCCGTGGAGAAGGACGTCACGCGCTACAGCGACACCTTCCGCGCGAGCCGGGACGTCGAGATGCTCATCGGGAACGTCGTCGACGACACCTACACGGGTGTCCTCGACGTCAAGGTCACGCTGACGTTCTACCAGGGCCGCCCCGACGCGAAGGGCCCCGACCGGGTCCTCACCCTCGACGGCGACTCGGCCCTCACGACCCCGCGCAACAGCGAGCGCATCGTCGCCGAGGTGTACGCGACCGGCTCCGGCGGTGGCTGCGAGGAGTACTGGTACCTGACGGTGCCCGAGCCCGCGCCGTACTCCTGCAAGGCCGGTCGAGGCCCGTACCGGCAGGTGCAGATCAGCGTGGACGGCCGGCTCGCCGGCATCGCCGCACCGTTCCCGACCGTGTGGACCGGAGGCTGGTCCAACCCGTTCCTCTGGTACGTGATCCCGGGCCCGCGCGCCCTCGACATCAAGCCGATCACCTACGACCTCACCCCCTTCGCCGGGATCCTCAACGACGGCCGCCCGCACCGCGTCGAGGTCTCGGTCGTCGGCGTGCCCGAGGGGCAGACCGGCTGGAGCACGCCGGTGAACGTCCTCGTCTGGCAGGACGAGCAGCGCGAGCGGGTCACCGGGAAGCTCACCGTGCACCGGGAGGGCGAGCTCACCGACTCGTCGGTGTACACGCCCGGTTCGGAGCACCGGGTCGACTCGGAGGGTGCCCACCGGCTGACCGTCGGCGGCTATGTCGACACGTCGCACGGCCGCGTCGGGACCACTGTCAGCCGCTCGCTCGCCCATGCCTCCACGCACCGCTGGACCGACGGCGAGACGCGTGACGCTCTGGAAGCCACCTGGACCGACGACGAGTCGGTGACCGTCGGCGGCCGCGCCACGCGCACCCACCGCACCTACACGATGGACGGCACGACCATCCTCGGTGCGGGCGACCGGCTGCGCACCGTGCTGGACCTCGGGGACCGCGCCCTGACCGTCGAGACGCGCGGCGCGCGGCGCACCGCGTGGTCGCGGCTCGACAACGCCTACACGGGGGACGCCACGTATACGGCGAACGTCCCGCGCGACCAGCGGCACGCGGTCGGCACCACCAGCGAGCGTTACCGGTGTACGGCTCACACGGCTGTTACGACCGCACGCTGACCACGGTGCAGGGGGTGGTCACGGGGAACCGCAGCCGTTGCTGAGGGGGCCGGTGTGACACGTGTGACGCGCCTCACGCAGGGCTTTACATGGCTGAAACGTCGCGGTCTTGTGCACGATCAAGACAGCCTCCAGAGTGTGCGGTCACGGAAACCGCTTTCCGTATAGCAGAAGTCCCCTCCGGCTTCTGTGTGAACCGTTCCCCTAGGAGGCCTCGTGCCACCGTCTGTACCGTCCCTGCCGCGGCGCGTCGCCCGCACCCTGCGTACCTCGCTCTTCGCGCAGGTCCTCTGCGCGCTCGTCCTCGGAATCGTCGTCGGAAAGCTGTGGCCGGACACGGCCACGGCTCTCCAGCCGCTCGGCGACGGTTTCACCCGGCTCATCAAGACGGTGATCTCGCCGCTGGTGTTCTGCGTGGTCGTCGTCGGCATCGCCAAGGCCGGTGACCTGAAGGCATTCGGCCGGATCGGGGTCAAGGCCCTCGTCTGGTTCGAGATCGCCTCCACGGCCGCCCTGGTCATCGGCCTCGTCGCCGCCAACGTCGTCGGCCCCGGCAAGGGCATGAACGTCGACCCGTCCTCGCTGAACGCCGCGGCGGTGGACGAGACGACGGGCGGCGGCCAGCTGCCCACGACGACCGAGTTCGTCCTGAACGCACTGCCGCAGAGTTTCGTCGGCTCCTTCGCCGAGAACGAGCTGCTCCAGGTCCTCATCCTGGCCTGTCTGGTCGGCGCCGCCCTGCTGCATCTCGGGCACACCAAGGTGCCGAAGATCCTGCCCGCGGTCGAGCAGGCCCAGGAGATCATCTTCGCGGTCGTCGGCTTCATCATGCGGCTGGCCCCGCTCGCGGTGTTCGGCGCGATGGCCCACCTGGTCGGCAGCTACGGCCTGGGCGTGATGAGGACGTACGCCAAGCTCATCGTGCTCTGCTATCTGGCCGCGGCGCTGTTCCTCGCACTGCTCGCCATCGCCCTGAAGGCCGTCACCGGGCTCAGTCTGTGGAAGTTCCTGCGCTACATCCGCGAGGAGATGCTGCTCGCGCTCGGTACCGCGTCCACCGAGTCGGTCATGCCGCGCGTGATGCAGAAGCTGCGCCGGGCCGGCGCCCGCGACGACGCCGTGGGGCTGGTGCTCCCCACCGGCTACTCCTTCAACCTCGACGGCGCCTCGCTCTACCTGTCCATCGGCACGCTGTTCATCGCCCAGGCCGTGGGCGTGGACCTGAGCCTGGGGCAGCAGGTCACCGTCGTCCTGGTGCTGATGCTGACCAGCAAGGGCATGGCGGGCATTCCCGGTTCGGCGTTCCTCGCCCTGTCCGCGACCGCCTCGTCCCTGGGGGCGATCCCCGCCGGGGCCGTCGCGCTGCTGCTCGGCGTGGACCGCATCATGGACTCGATGCGTGTCGTCACGAACCTGCTCGGCAACTGCGTCGCCGTCTTCGCGGTGTCCCGCTGGGAGGGGGCCCTGGACACCGCGCGGGCGAAGAGGGTGCTCGACGGGGAGGACGGCTTCGGGCCGGACGACGGTGACGAGGACCCGGGCGGCGAGACCGGCACCGAGGCGCTGGTTCCGGCCATCCCGGCCCAGAAGCCCAAGGAGCTCAAGGAGCCCAGCCCCGAGGCCGGCTGACCGAGGCCGAACGGGCCGCGGCCGGCGCTCCGGCAGGAGAGCGGCGGCCGCCGCCCGTTTTCCGTGTCCCGGCCGGTCAGCAGGACTGCACCGGCGTCCCGTCGATCAGCGTGTCGAGCAATCCCCCGAGCGCCTCCCGCTGAGCGCCCGTCAGCGGAGCGAGGATCTCCTCGGCGGCCGACCTGCGCGCCGCCCGCAGCTCGCGCAACGCGCCCCGGCCGTCGTCCGTGAGCTCGATGCGGATCACCCGCCGGTTAGCCGGGTCCGGGACCCGCCGCACCTTGCCGCCCGCCTCCAGGCCGTCGACCAGCGTCGTCACGGCCCGTGGTACCACCTCCAGGCGCTCGGCCAGATCGGCCATGCGCGGCGGCGAGCCCCAGTGCGCCAGCGTGCGCAGCAGCCGGGACTGGGCCGGGGTGATGCCGAGGTCGCTGTGCTCCAGATGGCGCTTCTGGATGCGGTGCACCCGGCGGGTGAGCCGCAGCAACTGCTCGGCGAGCAGGCCGTCGGGGTCGGGCGTGGTCATGCGGGAACAATATCAGGATGACGTTCATTGTGAGTATAGGTAACAATGAGCTGTGATCTGATCCGCCGCATCCCTCGTAGGAGCCCATGCATCCCGACCGTGAAGCCTCCTGGACCCCGCCGGCCGACTCGGAGGGACAACCCCGGCAGGTCCGCCGCATCCTCGGCCTCTTCCGCCCCTACCGGGGCCGCCTCGCGATCGTCGGCCTGCTGGTCGGTGCCGCGTCGCTGGTCTCGGTCGCCACGCCCTTCCTGCTGAAGGAGATCCTCGACGTCGCGATCCCCGAGGGGCGCACGGGCCTGCTCAGCCTGCTCGCCCTCGGCATGATCCTCAGCGCCGTCCTCACCAGCGTCTTCGGGGTTCTCCAGACCCTGATCTCCACGACGGTCGGCCAGCGCGTCATGCACGACCTGCGCACCGCCGTCTACGGCCGGCTCCAGCGCATGTCCCTCGCCTTCTTCACGCGTACGCGCACGGGCGAGGTGCAGTCCCGCATCGCCAACGACATCGGCGGCATGCAGGCCACCGTCACCTCCACCGCGACCTCGCTGGTCTCCAACCTCACCAGCGTGGTCGCCACGATCGTCGCGATGGTCGTCCTCGACTGGCGCCTGACCGTCGTCTCGCTGCTGTTGCTGCCGGTGTTCGTGTGGATCAGCCGCCGGGTCGGCAACGAACGCCGGAAGATCACCACCCAGCGCCAGAAGCAGATGGCCGCCATGGCCGCCACCGTCACCGAGTCGCTCTCCGTCAGCGGCATCCTGCTCGGCCGCACGATGGGCCGCTCCGACTCGCTGACGAAGTCCTTCTCCGACGAGTCCGAGGAACTCGTCGACCTGGAGGTGCGGTCGAACATGGCGGGCCGCTGGCGCATGGCCGTCATCACGATCGTCATGGCCGCCCTGCCCGCCGTCATCTACTGGACCGCCGGCATGGCACTCCAACTGGGCGGCCCCGAGGTCTCCCTCGGCACGATCGTCGCCTTCGTCTCGCTTCAGCAGGGCCTGTTCCGCCCGGCCGTGAGCCTGCTGTCGACCGGTGTGCAGATCCAGACCTCGCTCGCCCTCTTCCAGCGCATCTTCGAGTACCTGGATCTGCCGATCGACATCACCGAGCGCCCCGACCCCGTGCGCCTGGACCGGATCAAGGGCGAGGTCCGCTTCGAGAACGTCTCCTTCGGCTACGGCGGCGAGGACGGCCCGGTCCTCGACGGCATCGACCTCACCGTCCCGGCCGGCGGCAGCCTCGCGATCGTCGGCCCCACCGGCGCCGGCAAGTCCACCCTCGGCTACCTGGTGCCCCGCCTGTACGACGTGACCGGCGGCCGTGTGACCCTCGACGGGGTCGACGTCCGCGACCTCGACTTCGACACCCTGGCGCGCGCGGTGGGCGTCGTCTCGCAGGAGACGTACCTCTTCCACGCCTCGGTCGCCGACAATCTGCGCTTCGCCAAGCCCGACGCCACCGACGAGGAACTCCACCGGGCGGCGCGGGCGGCGCAGATCCACGACCACATCGCGGCCCTGCCCGACGGCTACGACACCGTCGTGGGCGAGCGCGGCCACCGCTTCTCCGGCGGTGAGAAGCAGCGCCTGGCCATCGCCCGCACCATCCTGCGCGACCCGCCGGTGCTCATCCTCGACGAGGCCACCAGTGCGCTGGACACCCGGACCGAGGCCGCCGTCCAGGACGCCATCGACACTCTGTCGGCCAACCGCACCACCCTCACCATCGCCCACCGGCTGTCCACCGTGCGCGGCGCCGACCAGATCGTGGTTCTCGACTCGGGGCGGGCGGTCGAACGCGGCACGCACGAGGAGCTTCTGGAGGAGGGCGGCCGGTACGCGGCGCTCGTACGCCGGGACGCCCAACTGGAACCGACAAGATGAAAATATGCCGGGTTTGTGACGATATGCGGGTTACCGTGCCCGCATGCAGAAGAACACTCCGCCACGGAGCACGATTCGACTGACGCGCCGGGGCCGTATCGCCCTCGTCGCGACCGGAGCCGTCGTGGTCGGTACCGCCGTGGCGGTGCCGCTGCTGACCCTGGAGACCGAGGAGGAGGGCCGGCCCACGACCCTGGCCGTCCCGGAGGGCTGGCGCGCGAGCCAGGTCTACGCGGCTGTCGACAAGGCCCTCGCCCTGCCCGCCGGCAGTACGAAGAAGTCCCTGGACAAGGCCGTGCTGAAACTGCCGAACGAGGCCGAGGGCAACCCGGAGGGCTACCTCTTCCCGGCCACCTATCCGCTCCAGGAGAAGGTCACGCCGGACAAGCTCCTCGCTTTGATGGTCGACACCGCCAACGACAAGTTCAACGGCGCGCCCATCGCCGCCGGTGCGCAGCGCAACGCCATGAACGTGTATCAGGCCGTCACCATCGCGAGCATCGTCCAGGCGGAGGCGGCCACCAAGGCCGACATGGGCAAGGTGGCCCGCGTCATCTTCAACCGCCTCGAGCGCGGGATGCCGCTGCAGATGGACTCCACCATCAACTACGCCCTCAATCGCTCCACCCTCAGCACGACGGAGAGCGACACCCGGATCGACAGCCCCTACAACTCGTACCAGCGCATGGGTCTGCCGCCCACGCCCATCGACAACCCCGGCGAGGAGGCGATGCGCGCAGCCATCAACCCGCCCCCGGGCAACTGGCTGTACTTCGTCACGGTCCGCCCGGGCGACACCCGCTTCACCGCGGACTACCAGGAACACCAGCGCAACGTCGCGGAGTTCAACGCGCAGCGGAAGAAGAGCGGGGCGCAGGCGGCCGGGTGAGGGCCCGGCGGGCCCGGTCCCGCTTCACGCCGCGACCGGTTCCCGCGCCAGCAGCCGCCTGATGTCCCGCACGGCCGCGCGGCCGGCCCGGTTGGCACCGATCGTGCTGGCCGACGGTCCGTAGCCGACCAGGTGGATACGGGGGTCCGCGGCCGCGTGAGTGCCTTCCATGCGGATGCCGCCGCCGGGGGCGCGCAGCCGGAGGGGGGCGAGGTGGTCGAGGGCGGCACGGAAGCCGGTGGCCCAGAGGATGACGTCGGCGTCGATGTGGCGTCCGTCCTCCCAGTCCACACCCGTGGGCGTGATGCGGTCGAACATCGGCTGCCGGTCGAGCACTCCGTCCTCGATGCCCTGCCGGATCGCGTCGTTGAGCGGCAGCCCGGTGACCGAGACCACGCTGCGAGGCGGCAGTCCCCGCCGGACCCGTTCCTCGACGAGCGCGACCGCCGCGCGGCCCGCTTCCTCGTCGAAGGGCCCCTCACGGAAGACGGGCGGGCGTCGCGTCACCCAGGTGGTGGCCGTCGCGTACGAGGCGATCTCCAGCAGGTGCTGGGTGCCCGAGGCGCCGCCGCCGACCACCACGGCCCGCTGCCCGGCGAACTCCTCGGGTCCGGAGTACTGCGCGGTGTGCAACTGGCGCCCCCGGAAGGTCTCCTGGCCCGGATAGCGCGGCCAGAACGGCCGGTCCCAGGTGCCGGTCGCGTTGATCAGCGCCCGCGCCGACCAGTCGCCGTCCGAGGTCTCCACGAGCAGTCGCCCGCCGGGCCCCTCGCGCACGGCCCGTACGTCCACCGGGCGCCTGACCCGCAGGTCGAAGGTCCGCTCGTAACGGTCGAAGTACTCGCCGATCACCTCGGCGGACGGCCGCGCCGGATCCGCGTCCGTGAGCTCCATGCCCGGCAGGGCGTGCATCCCGTGCACCTTGCCGTACGTCAGCGACGGCCACCGGAACTGCCAGGCGCCGCCGGGGCCGGGGGAGTGGTCCAGGACGACGAAGTCGCGCCCCGGCCCGAAACCGGAGCGCCGCAGGTGATAGGCGGCTGCCAGACCGGCCTGACCGGCGCCGATGACCACTGCTTCGACCTCGCGCGTGTTGTTCACTCTTCTACTAACCAGGTCGGAGTCGGGGATCTTCCCGGCGGGCGGCCCGTGCGGCTCCGCACGTAGCCGTCGACGCTGCTCGCCCGGGCGAGCAGCGCGGTCGCGACCCCCGACCACGTCTACGGCGGCTCGGTCATCACCAGGCCGTGACACGCAGGGTCCCCCGCCCCGCGGCGGGGGACCCCCACGGCTGCCTCACGAACCGGTGGAAGGGCGCGCCCGTGTCGTCGACGGCGGCAGATCGCCGTTGAAGCGTGTGTCGGTGAACTCGGCGAAGTCCACCTTGCGCGGGATGAGCTTCAACGCTGTGAACGTGTCGGCGATCTCCTGCTCGGAGGCGATCAGCGGCTTGTCGACGGCGACCGCGATCCGGGTCGTGTAGGTGCGCTTCACCGCGGCCAGCGCCACGTCCTCGGGAAGCCCGGTGTCCTGTGACCAGACTTTCGCCCATTCCTCCTCGTGGTCGTACACCCAGGTGTAGGCGCGCCGCAGCCGCTCCAGGTAGTCCTTGAGGGCCGCGGCCTTCTTCTTGTCCTTCAGGGCTGCCGGGGCCGCGACCTGGAAGGTGTGGCCGTTGGTCACGCCGTCGCCGTCGGTCAGCACCCGCCCTTGCTGTGTCCGCAGGATCTGCGAGGTGTACGGGTCCCAGACCGCCCACGCGTCGACCTTGCCGGACGTGAACGCGGCGAGGGCGTCGGCCGGCTGGAGGTACTTGACCCTGACGTCGCTCAGTTTCAGCCCGGCCTTCCTCAGGGACGCGACCAGCTGGAAGTGTGCCGAGGAGCCCTGGGCGACGGCGACCGAACGTCCCTTGAGCTGCTCCGGGTTCTTCAGGGGCGAGTCCTTGGGGACCAGGATGGTGTCGCCCCTGGACGTGCCGTGCCAGGCGGCCACGACCTTGATCTTCGAACCCGCGCCGGCCGCGAAGACCGGTGGGGTGTTGCCCACCCCTCCCGTGTCGACGGCCCCGGCGTTGACGGCCTCCAGCAGCGGCGGGCCGGAGGTGAACGTCGACCACTTGATCTTGTAGTCGAGGTCCTTCAGTTCCCCGGCGGCCCGCAGGATGGCCTCCGAACCGCCTTTCTGGTCACCGACATCGAGAGTGACCGAGCCGTGCCCGTCGGTGCCGCCGTCCGACGTGCCGGCTGCCGAGGTGCCGCCGCAGGCGGTGAGCAGAAGGGCGAGGGGGAGGAGCAGGGCGGCGGGGGCGAGGCGTCGTCGTCGCATGGCGGTTCCGTTCGTGTGGGTCGTACGGGGTGTACGGGCGGTACGCGGGGAGGTTCAGGCGGCGTCGGCGGCCGTCGCCTCGACGCCGAGGCGTTCGAGGAGGCCGGCGCGCAGGGCGGCGAAGCGGGGGTCGGTGATGTCGCGGGGGCGTCCGAGGCCGATGTGCTGCTCGTGGGCGATGACCCCGCGGTCCATCACCAGGACGCGGTCGGCGAGCAGTACGGCCTCCTCGACGTCATGGGTGACGAGGAGTACCGCGCAGCCGCGGCGCTGCCACAACTCGCCCACGAGCCGCTGGGCCTTGATGCGGGTGAGCGCGTCGAGCGCGCCGAACGGCTCGTCGAGCAGCAGCAGATCGGGCTCGCGCACCAACGCCCTGGCAAGAGAAGCGCGTTGGGCCTCGCCCCCGGAGAGGGTCTTGGGCCAGGCGTCCGTGCGGTGGCCGAGGCCGACCTCGTCGAGGGCCTGCTCGGCGACGGCGCGATCGGGCGTGCCGGGCAGACCGAGCAGCACGTTGCGCCACACCTTCTTCCACGGCATCAGCCGCGGCGCCTGGAAGGCGACGGCCTTGCGGCGCGGCACCAGGACGGTGCCCTCGATGTCGCGGTCGAGTCCGGCGAGGATGCGCAGCAGCGTCGACTTGCCGCAGCCGCTTCGGCCGAGCAGGGCCACGAACTCGCCCGGCCGGACGTCCAGTCGCAGGTCGTCGATGACGGCACGGCCGTCGAAGGAACGGGTGAGACCCTCGACGTGGACCGCCTGGGGGGTCACCGGCCGGTGAACGTCGGTCGCCATTGCAGCAGCACCTTTTCGAGAGAGCGGACGATGAAGTCGGCAAGCAGGCCGAGGAAGGCGTAGACGACCAGGCAGACCACGATCACGTCGGTCCGCAGGAAGTCCCGCGCCTGCACCATCAGGAACCCGATGCCGGAGTCGGCGTTGACCTGCTCGGCGAAGACCAGGGCGAGCCAGGCGATGCCGAGCGAGTAGCGCAGGCCGGTCATGGCGCTGGGCAGCGCGCCCGGGAGGACGACATGCCGCACGAGTCCCCAGCGCGACAGTCCGAGGGATTCCCCGGCCTCGATCAACTGGGCGTCCACGCCCCGGATTCCGGCGTAGACGTTGAGGTAGAGCGGGAAGGTCACGCCGAGCGTGATGATGGCGACCTTGGGGGCCTCGCCGATGCCGAACCAGATGATGAACAGCGGGATGAGACCCACGAACGGCACGGTCCGCAGCATCTGTACGGGTGCGTCCACGAGATCCTCGCCGATCCGGAACAGGCCCGAGACCAGGGCGAGACCGGTGCCGACGACCAGGCCGAGCAGCAGCCCGCCGGCTACCCGCTGGAGCGAGGTGCCCATGGCCGCGGGAAGGGAACCGTCGGCCAGCATGTCTCCGGCGACCCGGGCGATCCGGCCGGGCGAGGCGAGCACGTCCGGGGGCAACGCGCCCGTGCCGCTGAGGAGTTGCCACAGGGCCAGCAGCAGCACCGGGCCGGTGGTGCGGCGCAGCCAGCGCGGGACGCGGGTACGGCGGGAGGAGGTGGGGACCAGGGGCTGAAGGTCGAGATCAGAAACCGATACAGGCGAAATATCGGGTTCTTCGGACACGGGCGGGGCATGGCTGATGCTCATGAGGGCTCCGCAGGGGGAGAGCGTGGGCTGGGGGAGAGCGCGGGCCGGGGAGGTGAGGCCCAGGGGAGGGTGACGCCCGGGGAGGCGTGCCTCGCCGCCGCCGGCCGGCGGGATCAGGAGCGATCAGCGGGCAGGCGGAACGTCGGCGAAGGAGCCGGGAGGTGAGGAGAGGAGAAGGGCGTCAGCAGCCGCGGCGACACGCGGCAGAAGTCACCCGCAGCAGGTCGATGTGACCGCGCGTGGTGAGCAGGGCTGAACGCAACATGCCGCAGAACCTAGCCAGCTGGCATGCGCACGGTCAACGGTGTCTCGATCGGTGGGACGTCCGTATCGCCACCCGGCCCGGCGTGGCCCGGCGGAGCCCGGCGCGTGCGTCAGGATGGGGGCATGTCAGATGTCTTCACCACCCGAGTTCTGAACGTCAGCACCGGTGCCGCGGAGAGGGTCCTCGACATCACCGGTGACTGCGAGTCCTTCCTGCGTGAGGCGGCGGCCGGCCGCGACGGCCTCCTCAATGTCTTCGTGCCGCACGCGACGGCCGGTATCGCCGTCCTGGAGACCGGCGCCGGCAGCGACGACGACCTCCTGGCCGCGCTGCATACCCTGCTGCCCGCCGACGACCGCTGGCAGCACCGGCACGGCAGCCCCGGCCACGGCCGCGACCACGTACTGCCCGCCCTCGTCCCGCCCCACGCGACCCTGCCGGTGCTGGGCGGCCGGCTGGAGCTCGGCACGTGGCAGTCGGTGTGCCTGGTGGACACCAACAGGGACAATCCGGAACGGAAGGTGCGCTTGAGTTTTCTGGGGTGAGTGCGGTTCCGCCTCCCCGGCCTGCCGGTCGCCGGTGCCGAGTGGTTCCGGTGCGCCGTGACGCCCGCCCGTAATGCCCGTATCCTCATCAATGCCAGATTCTCTTCCGAGCAGCGGGTTGTCGCGGGCGCAAGTGAGGCGAAGCGTGGTTCGATCCGGCGAGGAACCCAGGCCGGCGGGGCGTGCGACGGACGGCACGGGGCCCGCCAGTCTTCGCGAGCTGTTTCTCCAGGGCGAGCCGGTCGAGACGGGTGTGCGGACGTCCATCCTGAACTCGTGGCAGCGCTGCCGGTCCCTGGGTCTGTCGCCGGACACGCTCGACCTGCCCTACCGGGAGGACTTCGACCAGGGCGGCCGTATCGTCCGGGCGGCCGCGCCGGTGCTCGACCGGCTGCAGGGCACGTTCGCCGGCAGCCAGGTCAACATCTCGGTCGCCGACGCGAACGGGACGGTCCTGCTGCGCCGCTTCGGGGACCCGTCGATGGCCAGGAGCCTCCCGGCCATCCAGGTCGTCCCGGGGTTCGTGTTCGCCGAGCAGGTCGCCGGCACCAACGGCATCGGGCTGGCCCTGGCGGAGCGGCAGCTCATCCGCGTCTACGGCGCCGAGCACTTCGCGGAGCGCTCCCAGCAGAGCGCCTGCGTCGCGCTGCCCGTCCGCGACCCGCTCAGCGGACGCATCGAGGGCGTCCTGTGCCTGGGCTACCCGCGCGGCTTCGAGCGGCCCGCACTGGGCGTCGCGATCCGCAGGGCGGCCGAGGGCATCGAGCGGCGGCTGCTGGGGCAGAGCTCCGCGCGCGAGAGCGCCCTGCTGCGGAGGTACCTGGCCACCGGGGCAGGAGCCGCCGGTCCGCATCGCGGTGTGGCCCTGGACGTGCTGGCGAACGAGTTCCACCCCCGTGACCAGGACATTCTGCGGGAGAAGGCTGCCGAGCTGATCTCCGGTGCGCAGCGGGGAGCCGCCGACGTGACCCTGCCCGACGGGCGGCGGGTGACGCTCGTGAGCCGTCCGGTGACGAGCGGCTCCGGTGTACGGGGCATCGCCATCGAGGCCGTGCTGCCCGGCTCCCCGGCGGGGGCACCGCTCGTCATACCGCACCAGACGGACGAGCTGTCCGGACTGACGGCCCCCGCCGTCTCGCTCTCCGCCGCCCGCCCGGCGATCACCCTGCCCTCCGGGCACCTCGCCGCGGCCCCCGGCTCGGTCGTCACGACCGACGGGAACGGCGGGACGGCGGGGCCCGGCAGGACGGACGGGCCAGACCCGCCCGTCGCCCCCGGCACGACCGTCCCGGCGCCCACACCCCCGACTCTCGCCGGACCCGCCACGGCGGACGGCGACCGGCCCGCCGGACAGCCCGCCACGGCCGACAGTCACGGGAGCAGTGCCGAGCCCGTCACGGCCGACAGCGGGCGGGGTTTCGGTGGGCCCGGTGCGGGCGTCGCCGGCGGCGGGGTCGTCGCGGCCGGTGGAGGGCGGGGTGCGGCGGGGGAGCACTCCGAAGCGGCGTTCCCGGCCCGGGGGCTGG
This sequence comes from Streptomyces flavovariabilis, assembly GCF_000725785.1. NCBI lineage: Bacteria > Bacillati > Actinomycetota > Actinomycetes > Kitasatosporales > Streptomycetaceae > Streptomyces > Streptomyces flavovariabilis. The sequence goes on from NZ_JNXD01000010.1 coordinate 154,210, forward strand.
TGATGCTGGGGGAGCCGCAGGTCGGGGCCTACGCCCTGGCCGCGCGCCGCCGTCTGGAGCTGCTGTCCGAGGCCAGCACCCGCATCGGCACCACCCTGGACGTGCGCCGTACCGCCGAGGAACTGGCCGAGACCGCGGTCCCCGGCCTTGCCGACTTCGTCACCATCGACCTGCCCGATGCCGTGCTGCGCGGGGAGGAGTCCGCCGAGCCCCTCGCCGATCTGCGCCGCACGGTCGTCCTCGGCATCCGTGAGGGCCTGCCCTTCACGCCGCTCGGCAAGCGCGTCGACTTCGGCCCGGCCACGCCCCAGCTGCGCTGCCTCAGCAGGGGTGAGGCCGTGCTGGAACCGGACCTGAAGGCCGCCGCGGGCTGGCTCGCCCAGGATCCGGAGCACACCGCGCGCCTGCTGGCCCACGTCCACTCCCTCATCGCGGTGCCCCTGCTCGCCCGCGGTGTCGTCCTGGGTGTCGCCTGCTTCTACCGGGCCGGCGGCTCCTTCGGGGACGACGACCGCTCCCTGGCCCAGGAACTCGCCTCCCGTGCCGCCCTGTCCATCGACAACGCCCGGCGCTACACCCACGAGCGCACCATGGTCCTGGCGCTCCAGCGCCGGCTCCTCCCGCACGGCCTGCCCGACCAGGACGCCGTCGAGGTCGCCCATCGCTATCTGCCCGCCGAGTCGGACGTGGGCGGCGACTGGTATGACGTCATCCCCCTGTCCGGCGCCCGCGTCGGGCTCCTGGTCGGCGACGTCGTCGGTCACGGCATGCTCTCCGCGGCCACCATGGGCCGGCTGCGCACCGCCGCCCGCAGCTTCGCCGAGCTCGACTTCCCGCCCGACGAGGTCCTCACCCACCTGGACAACCTCGTGGGCCGCCTGGACCGGGAGGACCCCGACGGCAAGGGTGCCGGCGTCATCGGCGCCACCTGCCTCTACGCCGTCTACGACCCGACCACGCAGCGGTGCCTGATGGCCCGCGCCGGTCACCCGCCGCCCGCGATCGTCCGCCCCGACGGCACCGTGACCTACCCCGACCTGCCGGCGGGGCCCCCGCTCGGCCTGGGCGGCCTGCCCTTCGACGCCGTCGAGGTCGACCTTCCCGAGGGCAGTCAGCTGGTCCTGTACACCGACGGGCTCATCGAGGACCGGCATCGCGACGTCGACGTGGTCCTGGAGCAGCTGCGCGAGGCCCTGGCCCATCCCGAGCGCGCCCCCGAGGCGACCTGTCAGGCGGTCCTGGACACGGTGGCACCCGCGCACCCGCACGACGACATCGCCCTGCTCGTCGCCCGCGTCCACGCCCTGGACCCGCGCCGGATCGCCACCTGGGAGCTGTCCGCCGACCCGGCCCTGGTCGGCGGGGTCCGGGCGTCCGCCATGCGGTGGCTGTCCGACCGGGGGCTCGACGAGACCGGGTTCGCCGCGGAGCTGATCCTCAGCGAGCTGATCACCAACGCCATCCGGCACGGCGCCGCGCCCATCCGGGTGCGGCTGCTCTACGGCCGGACCCTGATCTGCGAGGTCTCCGACGCCAGCAACACCGCACCGCACCTGCGGCGTGCCGCCAGTACGGACGAGGGCGGGCGCGGCCTGTTCCTCGTCGCGCAGCTCTCGCAGAGCTGGGGCACGCGCTATCTGCCGGAGGGGAAGGTCATCTGGGCCGAGTGCGGGCTCGACGCGGCGTGACGCGGCCACCGGCCCGGGCCGGCCGCATGCCGGCCGCGTTCCGGCCGCCCGGGGCCGGGCCACGTTCCTCGGACGTCGCAGCAAGCCAAGAAATGCCCGAAATGCTGTAATTTGATCGGGTGCGCGACGCTCCTGACACGCCCCCGGAGGCGACATCACCCTTCGGGCCGGAACCCCTGGTCCGGATCCGCGGACTCAGCAAGCGGTTCGGCGGCACCGTCGCGCTGGCCGGGGCCGACCTCGACGTCCACCCCGGCAGCGTCCTCGCGCTGCTCGGGCCCAACGGTGCCGGCAAGTCCACCCTCATCAAGATCCTCGCCGGTGTCCACCACGCCGACGCGGGACAGATCACCGTCGCCGGTGAACCCCTCGGCAGCCCCGCCGCCACCCGGAGCATGTCGTTCATCCACCAGGACCTCGGTCTCGTGGAGTGGATGACGGTCGCCGAGAACATCGCCCTGACCACCGGGTACGGGCGCCGGACCGGGCTGATCTCCTGGCGGCGCACCCGCGCCCGCTGTGTCGAGGCCCTGGGGATCGTCGCCGCCCACCTCGATCCGGACACGCAGGTCTCCGGCCTCGCGCCCGCCGACCGCTCCCTGGTCGCGATCGCCCGGGCCCTGGCGGCACGCGCGCGGCTCATCGTCCTCGACGAGCCGACCGCCCGCCTGCCCGCCGCCGACTGCGCACACCTCTTTCGCGTCCTGCACGGCCTGCGCGACCGCGGACACGCGATCCTCTACGTCAGCCACCGCCTGGACGAGGTGTACCGGGTCGCCGACACCTACGCCGTCCTGCGGGACGGCCGCGTCGTCAGCCACGGCCGGCTCGCCGACCACAGCCCCGCCCGCCTGGTCCGCGACATCGTCGGCGAGGCGGACGAACCGGCCGTCCACCGCCCCGCCGCGTCCCCGGTCGGCGCACCCCCCGCCCTGGCCCTCGACGGCGTGCGCACCGCCCGCGCCGGACCCGTCGGCTTCGAGCTCGCGGCCGGGGAGGTCCTCGGCCTGGTCGGCCTCTCCGGCGCCGGGCACATGGACCTGGGCCGCGCCCTCGCCGGCGCCCGCCCCCTCCTGAACGGGCAGGCCCTGCTGCACGGGCGGCCGTACCGGCCCCGCACGGTGGCGGAGGCCGTCTCCCTCGGGGTCGGGTTCGTGCCGGGCGACCGGTTGCGGGAGGGCTGCCTCGCCGAGCTGACCGTACGGGAGAACCTCTTGGCCAACCCCCGGGCCGGAGGCCCGCCCGCACCGCGGTGGATCGGCCCCCGTGGTGAACGCGCCCGGGCCGCCGCTCTGATGGACCGCTTCTCGGTGCGCCCCCGCGACAGCGAGACCCCCATCGCCACGCTGTCCGGCGGGAACCAGCAGAAGGTCATGATCGGCCGCTGGCTGCGCGCGGACCTGCGGCTGCTGATCCTGGAGGAGCCGACCGCGAGCGTCGACGTCGGCGCCAAGGCCGCGATCCACCGCCTGCTCCATGAGGCGCTGGAGGCGGGCCTCGCGGTGCTGCTGCTGTCCACCGACTTCGAGGAGGTGGCGAGCGTGTGCCGGCGCACGCTGGTCTTCGTGCGCGGAAGGGTGACGGCGGAGCTGAGCGGCCCCGCCCTCACCGTCGCCGGACTCACCCGGGCGGCCTCGGCCCTGCCCCCGTCCACGGCCGGTCACCCGTGACGCCGCCGCCGCGGCCGGGCCGCCGCCCCGGCGGCCACCACATCGGCGCCTACGGCCTGCTCGTCCTCACCGCCCTGCTCTACCTGGCCTTCTCCCTCGCCCTGCCGGACACCTTCCCCACGCTGGACACCCTCGACTCGATCCTGTCCAACCAGTCCATCCCGGCCGTCCTCGCGCTCGCCGCCATGGTGCCCGTCGTCACCGGCGCGTTCGACCTCTCCATCGGCTACGGCCTCGGCCTGGCCCATGTGATGGTGCTGCAGCTCGTCGTCAACGAGGGCTGGCCCTGGCCGCTCGCCTGCCTCACCGTGCTCGCCGGAGGACTGGTCGTGGGCGTCCTCAACGGCGTCGTCGTCGAGTTCGGCCGGATCGACTCCTTCATCGCCACCCTCGGCACCGGCAGCATGATGTACGCCGTGACCGGCTGGATCACCGACGGCGGCCGGATCGTCCCAGGCCCGCAGGGACTGCCGCCCGCGTTCACCGACCTTTACGACTCCTCGTTCCTCGGCCTCCCGGTCCCCGCCTTCTACGTGCTCGCCCTCGCGGCCGTCCTGTGGCTGGTGCTGGAGCGGCTGCCGCTCGGCCGGTACCTGTACGTCGTCGGGTCCAACCCGCGGGCGGCCGAGCTCGTGGGCATTCCGACCCGCACGTACACCGTCTACGCGTTCGCCGCCTCGGGTCTGATCGTCGGCTTCGCCGGTGTGCTGCTTGCCGCCCAGCAGCAGATCGGCAACCCGAGCGTGGGCCTCGACTACCTGCTGCCCGCCTTCGTCGGCGCCCTCCTCGGCTCCACGGCGATCAAGCCCGGCAGGCCCAACGCCCCAGGCACCGTCGTCGCCGTCGCCGTCCTCGCCGTCGGTCTCACCGGCATCGCCCAGCTGGGCGCCGAGTTCTGGACGGTCCCGCTGTTCAACGGCGGCACCCTGCTCATCGCCGTGGGCCTGGCCGGATACGCCGCCCGCCGCCGGCTGCGCGGCGGCGCGGCCCGCGACACACCCGTCGCGCCGCCCCCGTCCTCCCCGTCACGGGAGGGCGGCACGGCCCCGCCCTGACCCTCCCGGCACCCCCTGCCGCGCCGATCCCCTCACTGGAGTTCCCGTGCACCGCACCCGCAAGGCCGCCCCCGCAGTCCGCACCGCGCGGCTCGCCGCCTGCGCCCTGCTGGCCACGGCCGCCGCCCTCGCCGGCTGCGAACGCGGTTCCTCCGACGGCGCGGACGAGACCGCGACGGGCCCCAGTGGCTGCCCCGCCGTCCACGCCCGGGCCCGGGAAGCCGTCACCCGGGCGGAGCGGGCCGAGATCCCCTGGGGAGGGCCCACCAGCGGCCCTGAGGCGGTGTCCGGCAAGACCATCGTCTACGTCGCCCAGACCATGACCAACCCCGGTGTCGCGGGCGCGGCGAACGGGGTGCGGGACGCCGCGCGGGCCATTGGCTGGAACGTCCGGGTGATCGACGGCGGCGGTACCCCGGCCGGTATCCAGGCGGCCATGAGCGAAGCCGTGGCCCTGCGGCCCTCGGGCATCGTCATCGGCGGGTTCGACCCGGACTCGACGGCGCAGCAGTCCGCCCGGGCCAACGCGCAGCGCATCCCGCTCATCGGCTGGCACGCGGTCCCCGAGCCGGGCCCCAGCCGGCAGCCCGACCTGTTCACCAACGTCACCACCCGCGTCCAGGACGTGGCCCGCATCAGCGCGCAGTGGATCATCTCCGACTCGAACGGCCGCGCCGGGGTCGTGCTCATCACCGACGCGTCGATCCCCTTCGCGCGGAACAAGTCCGACCTGATCCGCAAGGAACTGGCGAGCTGTCAGGGGGTGCGGCTGCTCTCGGTGGAGAACATCCCGATCCCCGACGCCAGCAGCCGCACCCCCCGGGAGATCTCCTCCCTGCTCTCCCGCTTCCAGGACCGCTGGACCCACTCCGTGGCCATCAACGACCTGTACTTCGCCGATGCCGCCCCCGCCTTCCGCGCCGCCGGCGAGAAGGGCTCCGGGCCGCCCTTCAACATCGGGGCCGGTGACGGCGACCCGTCCGCCTTCCAGCGCGTCAACAGCAGGCAGTACCAGGCCGCCACCGTTCCCGAGCCGCTGTCCCTCCAGGGCTGGCAGATCGTCGACGAGTTCAACCGCGCCTTCTCCGGCCGCCCCGACAGCGGGTACGTGGCTCCCGTGCACATCGCCACGGCCGGCAACAGCGAAGGCGCCTCCAGCTGGGACCCGTCGGGCTACCGGGAGGCGTACCGGAAGATCTGGGGCAAGTGACGGCCGGTCAGGTGCCGATCTCTTCACGGAACATGCACGGAACCTCGGAATCCCTTTAGAGTTCAAGCGCTACTGTCGCGTCAGTCGAGTGGCCGCCGGGGGTCGATCCGAGCGGGGCCCGTCCGCGGCGGCCCTCGCGCCCCCCACAAGGCACAGGAGACTCGGTGTGTACGACGGCGACGTAGTGGTGATCGGCGGCGGCTACGCCGGTGTCCGGCTGGCCAGGCGGCTGGACGACACCGCCCGGGTCACCCTGGTGGACCGCAAGGAGGTCTTCTTCCACCGCATCGCCTCCCTGCGCGCCGGAGTGCACCCCGAGTGGACGCACACCCCCTTCATCCCCTACGACCGGCTGCTGCGCCACGGCCGGGTGGCCACCGGCAAGGCCGTCCGCATCGACACCGCCGAACGACAGGTCGTCCTGGCCACGGGCGAGCGGCTGCCGTACGACGTGGTCGTGATCGCCACCGGCGCCGACTACCCCGAACCGGCCCGCTTCACCGGCACCACGACCGAGGAAGCGGCCAAGTCGTTCACCGAGCACCAGCGCAACGTCGCCACGGCCGAGCACGTCCTGGTCGTCGGCGGCGGCCCCGGCGGCGTCGAACTCAGCGCCGAGATCCGCCTCGCCCGCCCGGACGCCCGCGTCACCCTCGCCCACTCCGGGCCCGCTCTGCTCGACACCGACGGCAGCGCCCGACCTGGGCGCAAGGCCCTGGCCTGGCTGGAGTCCCACGACATCGAGGTACGGCTCGACTCCTTCATGTCGCCCGGCAACGACTTCGGCACCTACCGCGACGCCCGCGGCACGGTCATCGAGGCCGACCTGTCCTTCTGGGCGACGGGCACCACCCCCAACACCCTCTGGCTGCGCCTGGCCGGCCACGGCGACTGGCTCAACGGGGCCGGGCGCGTGAAGGTCGACCGGACGCTGCGGGTCGAGGGCAGGCTGGACGTGTTCGCCGTCGGCGACGTGAACGACGTCAGCGAACTCAAGGTCACCCCCGCCGCCCTCGCCCAGGCGGACATCGCCTCCCACAACATCCGCGCCTACCTGCAGAGTTCCGGCAAGCACCGCAAGGAGCCGCGCCTGTACCGCCCGATCAGGCGCACCCCGCTCATCGTGCCGTTCGGCCCCGCCGACGGACTGACCGTGCTGCCCGTGCCGGGCGGCGAGCCCGCCGTCCTCGGCAGCCGCACGACCACCCTGGCCAAGGCGAAGAGCCTCATGACGCCCTACATGCGCCGTCAACTCGGTTACACGGCGGCCTGACCGGCGGCCGGGCCGCCCCCACCGCCCCACCCCCGTCGTTACCCGTCGGTCCAGCCTGGGGTAGGGTCCCCACCGTTTCCGGCTACCGACTGATGGTGTGCCGGTACAGGGCGTGTCGGAGGGTGGCAAGACGATGGAATCCCAGTGGGGTGACGGCGGATCCGTGGACCTGGACGACACGAGGCTGGAGACACTCGATCCCGAACCGCTGCTGACGAGGGATTACGAGACGCGTCCCGCGCTCGTGTACGAGCGGCTGCGCCGGCAGCACGGCCCGGTCGCGCCGGTCGACCTGCTGGGGGTGCCCGCGTGGCTGGTCCTCGGCTACCGCGAGTCGCTCCAGGTGCTCCAGGACGACGACGGCTATCCCAAGGGCCTGGAGAACTGGCGGGCCCGCTCCGAGGGCAGGGTGCCCGCCGACTGGCCGCTCGGACCCTCCCTGGAGGTCAACCACATCCTGATCCAGGGCGGCGCCGGCTACCGGCCGCTGCGCACCGCCTGGGACGTCGCCCTCAAGCCCTTCCAGGACCCCCGCCACCCCCAGGCCAAGCGGTTGAAGTCCGCCGTCACCGCGTACGCCGACGAGCTGATCACCCTCGTCGGGCAGGGCGGCAAGACCGGCGTGGCGGACCTGTCCGCGCAGTTCTCCCGGCCACTGCCGCTGATGGTGGCCAGCCACCTGCTGGGCTTCCCCGGCTCGCAGGGCGACGACGCGCTGATGGACATGTGGCGCGTGCTCGACGCGGGCCCGGACGCCGAGCCCGCCCTGGAACGCCTGCTGGCGACGCTGGCCGAACTGGCCGCGCTGAAGCTGGAGAAGCCGGGCGACGACTTCCCCTCGTACCTGCTGGCCGCCCACCCGGACCTGTCGCTCGACCATCTCGCCCGCGAGTTGTTCATGCTGCTCGGCATGACCTCCGACCACGTCGGCATCCTCATCTCCAACACCGTCGTGGAGGTCATCTCGGGAGAGGGCAGCGTGCGCGCCAGCCTGTCCGCCGGGATGGTCAGGGAGACCATGAACCGGGTGGTCATGCGCAAGCCGCCGCTGGTCAACTTCGTCCCGCGCTTCGCGGCCCGGGACACCCGGCTCGGCAACTACACGATCCGGGCCGGTGATCCGGTGTGGGTCTCCCCGGGCGCCGCCCACGCCGACCCGCTCTTCGCCGACCACGTCGCCTCGGGCACCGCCATCAGCACCCGGGCCCACCTGTCCTGGGGAGCCGGACCGCGCCAGTGCCCGGCGCGGGAGCTCGCCTCGGCGGTCGCGGCGGCCGGAGTGGGGCGCCTGTTCGAGCGGTTCGACTACCTCGACCTCGCCCTGCCCGCCGATCAACTCCCTTGGCGATCCTCGCCGTTCATGCGGGGCCTGCGCTCCCTGCCCGTGCGGTACGAACTCGCCTCCGCGCCGCCCCCGCGGCCGTGGGCGGACGACCCCGCGCCGGGGGCGGCCGAGGAGGTCCTGCCGGACCCGTCCGCCCGGCAGCGCTCCTCGCTGTGGCGCTATCTGACGGGGCTCATCCGCGGCGGCCGCTGACCCCGGAACGACCGAGTCGAACGCCCATCCCGCATCGGCGTTCTCACGGTCCCGGGATGACGCATGCACGCCGCACACGTGACAAAGGGTGCTGGTCGGCGGCGGGCCTGTCGTGCGATGCTCGTTGCATATCCCGGGACAGGGCGCGAGGGCCTGCGGGGGCCGGGCAGGTACACCTCGATGACCTGCCCGGCCGTTCCTGTCTCAGGGCGCGGCGGACAGACCCAGCCGCTCGGATGTCGTCGAGGCCGTCATCAGCAGCATCCGGCACTCCGGCAGCCGCGCCCGCAGGTCGCCCAGGACGGCGATCTCCTCACCCTCCCTGTGGTCCACGCCGATCACCGCCACCTCCGGCCGGCACGCCACGGCACGCGCGACCACGTCGCCGTCACCGCCGGACCCGGCGACGACCCTGATGTCGTCCTCCCGCGACAGCAGAGCCGTCCACCGAGGCGGCCGCCGGGGCCGACGGTGATCGAGTGGTGAGGTGCGGGGGCCGGGCGTACCGTCGAACGGTGGACACCGCAGGCAGCAGCCCGCAGCCGGCTTCACCACAGGCGACCACCACCAGGGAATCCGGTGGTGGCGGGAACGCGATGGCGCTGCTCGTCATCGCCTCGTGCCAGTTGATGGTGGTCCTCGACATCACCATCGTGAACATCGCGCTGCCGCACATCCAGAGTTCGCTCGAGTTCTCCACCACGAGCCTGTCCTGGGTGGTGAACGCCTACACCCTCACCTTCGGCGGTCTGCTGCTGCTCGGCGGCCGGGCCGGAGACATCCTCGGCCGGCGGCGGGTCTTCATCTTCGGCGTGCTGCTCTTCGTGCTCGCCTCCCTGCTCGGCGGATTCGCCCAGAACGCAGGCCAACTCCTCGGAGCCCGCGCCCTGCAGGGCGTCGGCGGCGCCATCGCCTCCCCGACGTCCCTCGCGCTCATCAGCACCACCTTCCGCGAGGGACCGGAACGCAACCGCGCCTTCGGCGTCTTCGCCGCGGTCTCGGCCGGCGGCGGGGCGATCGGCCTGCTCGCGGGCGGCATGCTGGTGGAGTGGCTGAACTGGCGGTGGGTGCTCTTCGTCAACGTGCCCATCGGCCTGCTCATCGTCCTCGCCACACCGCGCTTCATCAGGGAGTCCGAACGCCACCCCGGCCGCTTCGACATCATCGGCGCGCTCACCTCCACGGCCGGGATGGTGCTGCTCGTCTACGGCTTCATCAGAGCCGCGCAGGAAGGCTGGCGGGACGCCCTCACTCTCGCCTCGTTCGCCGGAGCGGTCGTCCTCCTGACGGCCTTCATCCTCATCGAGCGGCGTTCGAAACAGCCCATCACGCCGCTGCACATGTTCGCCGACCGCAACCGCGCGGGCACGTACGGCATCATGCTGTGTCTGGCCGCCGCCATCTTCGGCATGTTCTTCTTCCTCACGCTCTTCGTGCAGAACGTGCTCGGATTCAGCCCGCTCGCGGCCGGACTGGCCTTCCTGCCGGTCAGTGCGGTCATCGCCGTCGGCGCCGGACTCGCCTCGCGGTTCCTGCCCGTCTACGGGCCCAAGCCGTTCATGGTGGTGGGCGCGATCCTGGCGGCACTGGGTCTGGCCTGGCTGACCCTGACCGATGTCCACTCCACCTACGCTGGCAGCGTCCTCGGCCCGATGCTCGTCTTCAGCCTGGGCATGGGCATGGAGTTCGTGTCACTGACCCTCATGGCGCTGTCCAACGTATCCACGCCGGAGACCGGCGCGGCCTCCGGACTCCTCAACGCCACCCAGCAGGTCGGCGGCTCCCTCGGACTGTCCATCCTGGTCACGATGTACGGCACGGCCAGCACCAACGAGGCGGACAAGCAGGTCCCGGCCTTCCTCCAGCAGGCGACCCCGGCCGAACGCATCCGGTTCGAACGCACCGGTCAACTGCCCAAACCCTGGTCCGACGAGATCCTCACCGCCGGCGTCTCGGCCGCCTTCATCATGGCGGCGATCTTCACCGCCGTGGCCGCGCTGATCGCCCTGGTCGTCATCCAGGTCCGCCCCTCCGACCTGGAACGCCTCAAGGGAGGAGCGGGCCCCGGCCCGATGTGAGACCCGCCCCGACCCTTCAGGCCCGCTACGAACCGATCCGCGCCGCGATGACCGGCGCCAGCCGGTCGGCGATGACCCGGTGTCCCCGGTCGTTGGGATGCACCGAGTCCGTCAGATCGCCCGAGCCCAGCCAGCCGGTCGTGTCGACGAAGGACACCCGTGCGTCACCACCGGCGACGGCGGCCTTCACCGCCGCCTCGGTCTGCGGTACGAACCGCCCGCGGAACGTCTCCAGTGCGAAGATCCACGCCTGCGGATACGCGGCCCGCACCTTGCGCAGCAGACTGCTGTACGCCGACTGGAACTGCGCCGAACTCACCCCGTGCCCGACGTCGTTGGTGCCGAGGTTGATGACGACCGCGTCGGCCCGGTAGCGGGAGAAGTTCCAGTCGGGCGTCGCCGCGTTCGGGTTGAGCTTGGTGAACTGCCGCTCCAGCCCCACGCATCCGTCCGCCGCGGCCACCAGACACGCCCCGCCCTGCGCGATCTGCGTGTGCTCGACACCCAGCCGCTCCCCGATCAGCCAGCCGTACGCGGTACGGGCGTTCTGCGAGCTCGTCGTGCCTACGGTGATCGAGTCGCCGACGAACTCGACCAGCTTGGCCGGGGCCGGCGGTGCGAACGTCGTCGCGCCGCTGTCCAGGACCAGCCCCTGGAAGACGGCGTCGCCCTTGTACGACCCTGCCACCACCTGGTAGTTGACCTGGAGCGTGTGGTTGCCCGGGGAGAGGGCCGCCGGGGTGAGGTTCACCGTGCCCTTGACGTCGTCGAAGAACTTCACGGGCCCGTTGTCGATCCGCGCCCACAGGTCGATGGTGCCCCGCTGCTTCAGCTTGACCGTCCGGCCGGTGAAGCCGACCCGGTAGTACGCGCCGGCCCAGTACGGGGTGTAGGCGGTGCTGGAATTGGCGGTGTCCCAGCGGCCGACGAACTTGATGTTGGGGTCGCCGGGCTGCCCCGGTGCCGCTGCCTTCACCGCGGCGCCGCTGCCGAGCCGGGCGCGGACGACCGGGGCCAGTCGTTCGGCGAATTTGCTGTGACCCGCCTCGTTGGGATGCCCGTTGCCGTCCTCGTAGTCGGTGCCGTCCGCGAGCCAGCCCGTGGTGTCGACGTAGTGCACCCGTGCGTCACCGGCGCTGTTGCGGGCGCTGACGGCCGCCCTGGTCTCGGTGACGTAGCGCTTCTTCAGCGTCTGCACCGCGAAGAGCTGCGCCGCGGGGTACTTGGCGCGCACGTCCCGCAGGAACGTCGTGTACGCCGACCGGAAGGCGGCGCCGGACACGCCGTGTCCGATGTCGTTGGTACCGAGGTTGATGACGACCGCGTCGGCCCGGTAGCGGGAGAAGTCCCAGTCCGTGCCGCCCGTGCTCGCCGTCCTGAAGAACTGCCCGCTCAGACCGGTGCACCCCGACTGTGCGACGAGGCAGTACCCGGAGCGGGCGATCTGCGTGTGCCGCATGCCCAGCCGCTCGCCGGTCTTCCACGCGTACGAGTCCAGCGCCAGCCGGTCGGTGAGGGCCCCGGCCGTGATGGAGTCGCCGACGAACTCCACCAGCCCGGCCGGGGCCTCGGCGGTGACGGTCCGGGCGCCCGGGTCCAGGACCAGGCCCTGGAAGACGGTGTCGCCGGAGCGGTAGGTCAGGCGCAAGGTGTGGGTGCCGGGGGACAGCGGCCGGTCAGTGAGGTTCACCGTGCCGCGCACACCCGCGTGGAACACCTCGGGACCGCCGTCGATGCTCGCGTAGAAGTTGACCGCGTTCCTGGCCCTGACCTTGACCGTGGTGCCGGTGAAGCCGGTCTGCAGATAGGCGCCGGTCCAGTGGGGCACGGCGGCGGTATCCGAGGAGGTGTCCCAGCGTCCGGAATACGCGATGTTGGGATCGGACACCGAGCCGTCACCGGGCGCGGCCTGCGCGGACGAACCGCCGGCCCAGGACAGCAGGCAGGCCATGAGCACGGCCGCGAGGAGGGCCGGCAGGGCGCGTCTGCGGGAGATCTGGGGGGATGTCTGCACGGGGTTCCCTTCACGTGGGGGAGTGGGAGCGCTCCCATAGGCAGCCTTTCGAGGGAACCAGTGAAACGGTTCAACGTCAAGTGGTCGCATACGTAAGGGTTTTGAGGAGCAGGCCTCCCGGGCGTCTCGGCGGTGGGCGCCGATGGGGCGGCCCCCAGGTCCCCAGGCCCCCTGGGCCTCGGTGCCGCGTCGGGCCCGTCCGGGCGCTACGCGGCGGCCTGCCCGTGGCCGCCACCTGTCACGGCCGCGGGCGGGGGAACGTCGCCAGAGCCTCGGCCAGGCCCGTCGCGTCCGTGCCGATCTTGCGGTACACGGACGACAGCAGTTGCCGCACACCCTGCTCTGTGAGGTGCAGTTCCTTGGCGACGACCGCCGTGGCCTGGCCCCGCACCGTCCTCTCGGCGGCCTTGCGCTCCTGTGCGGTGAGGGTGTCCGTCTGCGGGTAGCGCAGCGGCAGCGGCCGCAGTCCGGCCGCGGACAGTTCGCGCCTGGCCCGGGCGGCGAGGCCCTCGGCACCGCAGTGCACCGCTCCTTCCAGGCCCTGGTAGAGCCGGTCGGCGGCGTCGTGCAGGCGGCCCACGCGGGCCAGCGCGGCGCCGTGGCCGACCAGGGCACGGGCCAGTTCGTACGCGGCGGGCGACCGCTGCAGATGGTCGACGGCCTGCGCGTGCAGATCGAGCCCCGCCTCACCGCCCGTCACCTCCGCCTCGGTGCGCAGCGCCTGGCCGATCGCGGAGGCCGCGCCGAAGTCCCGGGCCCGCTTCACGGCGTCCCGCGCATGGCGCACCGCCCGGTCGGGAGCGCTGCGGGACAGCGCCGAGGCCAGTCCCAGCTGCCAGGGGCACCACGCAGGGTTGCGCCAGTCCCGGCCCTCCAGCCACTCGCCGACGCCGGACAGCAGGGGAGCGGCTTCCTCGGGCCGGCCCCCTCCGCCAGGAGCAGCTCGGCGTAGACGGTGCGCGGGTCGGGGTAGATGACGGAGTTCGGGATGACGTCGCCGTAGTGGTACTTGTCGGCGAGCCGGCGTGCCGCCACGACGCGGCCGCGGGCCAGGAGGGTCTCGATCAGGATGCCGATGGCGAACCACTGGGCGGGCATCGCACCTTCCACCCGGTCGGCGATGCGCAGGCCCTCCCGCACCAGGTTCTCGGCCTCGGCCAGGCAGCCGCGCCGGAACCTGATGTACCCGGAGAGCGTCTGGCCCAGGGCCAGATGGGAGCCGCGCCAGCCCTTCGACGCGCACTCCGCCATGCCCTTCGCGAACAGTTCCTCGGCCCGCCGCGGCTGGTCGCAGTACATGAGCACCAGCGCGACCGAGACGGGCACCTCGAAGCCCCGGTTCTCATGGGTCCAGCTCAGCCCGCCGCGCAGGGCCTCCTCGGCGTAAGCGAGGGCCTTCTGCCGGGGCTCGCCGCACATCATGGCGTCCCAGGCACGCGACCCGAGGATGTAGCGCTCCTCCAGACCGCGGCCGGGCAGCCGGTCGGCGAGCCGGGCCAGCGCCCGCGAACGGCCGGACGAGTCCGCCTCGTCGGTGCGGAACGCGCTCCACACGAAGTGGTCGGCCTGCATCCGCAGCCGGATCCGGGGATGGGCGGCGGCCCGCTGCGCCTCGTCGGCGGCCACCGTCGCGGCCTCCGCCATCCGGTCGGTGTGGGCCAGCGCCTGGGTCAGCCGGTACACCATCGAGGCACGCAGCTCGGGATCGATGCCCGGTTCCGCGAGTGCCTCCCGCAGATGCGCCACGGTGGCCGTGGGCTTGATGAGGAAGGTCGCGCAGGCGAGTTCGTGCAGCAGCGCGGCGCGCTCCTCCGGCAGCGGCGGCTCCTGCAGGGCCCGGTTCAACAGCCGCCGGGCCGCCTCCGGGGCGCCGGAGCGCAGGGCTTCTCGGGCGGCCTCGCGCAGACAGGCGACAGCCTCGGTGCTGCCCTCGCAGGGCACCTCCAGCAGGTGCCGGGCCGCGGCGGCGTGGCCGAGTCCGGCCGCCCGGACGGCCTCCGCGGCCGAGTTGTGCAGGCCCTCGCGCAGGCTCGGCCTGATGGACCGGTAGATCGTGGTGGCGATCAGCGGGTGGACGAAGTCCAGGCTCTCTCCCGGCCCTTCGCCGTCGGCCAGAATGCGGGCGGCGCGCAGCTTCTCCGTGGCCTCGGCCGCCGCCGTGCTGCCGATCGCGGCGATACGGGCGGCCAGTTCCGGCGAGATGGCCTGCCCGAGGACGGCCGCCGCATAGGCGAAGCGGACGGTGGTGGTGCCCAGCCGCTGAAGTCGCTCGATCAGCCCGGGCCCTTTCACCGCGGCGGCCAGGTCGCGCATCGTGGGCAGGTCCTCGCTGGTGCCCCGCAGATTGCGCTCGCCGAGCCGGATGGAGAGTTCCACCGCCTCGAACGGGCTCCCGCCGGTGACCTCCCAGCATTCCTCGCAGAACCCGTCCTCGGCCTCCTCGCCGACCTCGTCCCTGACGATCCGGGCCACGGCCGTGGCGCTGAGCGGCGCCAGGGCGAACGGACGGTTCCCCAGGTCGGCGGCCGGGGCGCTCAAGGCGGCCGCCTCGAGCGGCAGTTCCTCGGGCCGGAAGGCCACGACGATCAGCAGCGACAGGTCCACGGCCCGGGGCGCGAACGAGTCGAGCCAGCTCAGTGACTCGACGTCGGCCCAGTGCAGGTCGTCCAGCAGCAGGACGAGGGGTGCCTTCATCACCGCGAGGCGCGTCATCACCCAGTCGAGACCGTCACGCACCCCGGTCGGATCCGGCACATGGCCGCTCGGCGTCGCGACCAGGCCGAGCGCCGCGGCGACGATGTCGTACCAGCCGCCCAGGAAGGCACGGAGTTTCATCTCGTCCATCGACGCGAGCGCGGGCTGGACCACCTGGCGCACCACATGGAACGCCAGCCCCTGTTCCTTCTCGCCGCCCCTGCCCGACAGCACGGTGAACCCCTGCGCCCGGGCCCGGGCCCGGGCCTCGGTCAACAGGGCCGTCTTGCCCATCCCTCCCGGGCCGGTGAAGGCGAGGAGCCCCCCGCGTGGCGCCTGGGACACGCCGTCGACGGTGTCCCGCAGGCCCGTCAACGCCGAGTCGAGCGCCCGGAGCTCCTTGCGGCGCTCGAGCAACGGCCGGGGCTCGGGCGTGGGTTGCCGCAGCTCATTCGCCATGCGCCGTACCGCTTCCTGTCGTCGGCCATCGGGAGGCAGCGTGAGCGTACGCCTCCCGATGGGTACCGTTCCGGGTTCTGGAACGAGCACGACGAAGAAGGGTGAATGACCGGCTGTAGCCGCGTGAAGTGCGGGCTGTGCGGGTACCGTGGCTCGAATGGGCACCCGCCCCGCGGCCTGACGAAGCGCTCCCTCACCCCACCGGGGCCGCCGCGTCCGCGTAGCGCGGCACGGTGCGGGACCAGTAGTAGCAGCCGCGGATCCAGCCGGCCATGCCTTCCACATAGCCGACGCCCGAAGGGCTCAACCCCGGTTTGATCTCGTCGTAGAGCCTCTCGAACTCGCGGATCGTGCGGTTGATCTGCTGGATGGCCAGGGTGACGGCGACCGGCAGGGGACACTGGTGGGCCCGTTGGTAGGCGAGGGCCAGGTTGATCATCTCGCCGGACCGTTGTTCCTTGACCGCGGAGAAGAGATCGGGGATCCACACGGCCGCGTCGGCCGACAGCCGGCTGAGGCGCTGCATGAGCGGGTGATGGAGTTCCCCGGGGGTCAGCTCGCACGGCTGCGCGGCTTCGCACAGCGGGTAGAAGGGCTCGACGCCCGCGGTGAGGGACCGTATCGAGGTGCACAGCCCGGCCCGCACGGGGGAGGGGTGGGCCTGGGCCACGGCCTCGTAGAGCAGTCCGTGCACGTACTCCCGGCTCTTCCAGGCCCAGCGCGCGGCCTGTGCCGGTGTGCACCGTTCGCGGATCTGCCGGTAGAGGTCGGACAGGGCCGCTCCCAGCGGGGTGCCGGGCGGTGCGCCGTCCCGCAGGATCGCGATGCTCTCGCACAGCATGGGCAGCAACTGGCCGGGCCGGTGCCGGCCGACCTCCTCGGCCCGGTCGTCGAAGACGAACTGGTAGGCGATCTGGTGCGCGACGAGCTGCAGAACGCCGGGGTCCGCATCAGGGCTGTTGTAGGACGCCAGCTCGGCCGGGCGGGTGTGGGAGATCATGGCCGAGACCCCCGGTTCCTCGCTCAGCCCGGTCGCGCGCAGCCACTGGTCGACACCTGCCGCGGCCGCCGGCTCGTGGGGATTGCGCCGGAACGGGAAGGGCATGTAGAGGTGAGCGTCGATCAGGTCGGCCAGGGTGGTAGCGGGAATCACGTCCTGCGCGAGGGCCGCCCTCTCCTCATGCGTGGTGGACACCGTTGTCACCGTCCCTCCGGGTCTTCTCCGTCCCGGACGCCGCCGGGGCTCCGGGTGCGAGGGCGACGGCGTGCGGCGCGGTGCCGCCCGGTGCGTCCGCCCGTGAGGTGCAGATCATCGTCAGGGACCTCGGTCCCAGCGTCGCCCCGGGGCGCGGTGGCGCGATGCGCCCTGCCGGATGCCGCAGCCGCCAGCGACCGGCGATGGTCGCCAGGGCCACCGTCATCTCGGCCATGGAGAACAGGTCGCCCATGCACTTGCGGTTGCCCGCGGCGAACGGGATCAGCGCCCCGTGCGGACCGGTGGCGGCCTCGCCCTCGAGCCGGCGCTCGGGCAGGAACCGGTCGGGCTCGGGGAACGACGCGGGGTCGTGGTGCAGGAGGTAGGGGCTGTACAGAACCGTGGTTCCCCGCGGCAGCCGCCGTCCGGCCAGTTCCGTCTCCCGGGTCGTGACCCGGGTGAAGAGCCAGCCGGGAGGGGAGTGGCGCAGCGTCTCCGTGATGACGGACCGGGTGTAGACCAGACGCGGCAGGTCGTCGACGTCCGGTAACCGGCCGGCGAGGACGGTGTCGACCTCGGCGTGCAGTCGCCGTTCCACCTCCGGGTGCTGGGCGAGGAGGCTGAAGGTGGAGGCCAGGCACATCGAAGGGCTCTCGGAACCGGTGAGCAGGAGGGACACCACCTGGTCGTGGACCTCGCGGTCGGTGACCGGGATGCCGTCGTCCCCGGCCTCGGCGGCGGCCAGCAGGAGGCTTAGCAGATCGTCGCGCGGAGTGCCCTGGCGGCGCTCGGTGATGGCCGCGTCGATGAGCTCGCGCACCCGCTCCACCGCACGCCGGTAGCGGCGGTTCGCGGGTGTGGGAAGCCGGAACAGGGCGTCGACCGGAACGACCGTGCGCACGAACAGGCCGCGCACGATGGCGGCGAGGCAGTGCCGCACCTCGTCGGCCGCGGCGGGACCGAGCGAGTCGGACATCAGGAGGCGGCTGATCAGCCGGGTCGTCAGGCTCAGCGTGGCGGCACTGACGTCGATCGTCTGCCCAGTGCGCCAGTCACGGCACAGCGACTCGGCCTCTTCGGCCATCAGGTCCGTCTGCGCGGCGACGGAGGAAGGGCGGAAGGTGGGTTGCAGCAATCGGCGCTGGCGCCGGTGCTCCGCATGCGGGCAGGTGACGACGCCGTCGCCCATCAGGGCCCGCAGCCTCTCGTACTGCGGTCCGCCCTTGTCGAACGTGCGGGTGTCCCGGAGTATCCGGTGGACCAGTTCCGGGTGACACACCATCCACGCCCGCTGGGGGCCCAGACGTATCTCGACCAGATCGCCCCGCGCGGGAAGAGAATTCAGAAACTCCAGCGGCCGGCGGAACAAGGCGATACCGTGGCCGATGGATGGGAATATGCCTGGAGCAGTACCAACCGTCCATGCCTGTTCCGATTCAGGAACGCAGCCGTTCATCGAATACCACCTGCTTCAGTCGACCAGGGAAAACGGTGACGTTTCAACGACGTGGCGCTTGCACCATGTCCTGCCCAGTCCAAGCCTGCCGCCGACTAGGCGAACCCCTTTTCCAGGGGGGCGCACAGGTGCACAGGGAAGGCGCTGGGTGAATCACTTCCGATGCACGTCCCGCGACAGGTGGTCTTCTTCCGTCACTCGGGCTCCTCGGAGCGTCCCTACGTCTTTTCCGTGTACACGGATCCGGAGAAGAACGCGGTGGTGACGGACCGGGCGGCAGCCCTGGCCGACGGACGACTCCGCCCGGTCCGATCCGGTCAGTCGCGGCGGTAACTCTCGGGCGGCGCCAGATACCCGCCCGCCAGCCCACCCGTGTCGATCACGATCTGGTCCACCGCCATCCCCGGATCCACCATGAACACCCTCAGCACGTGCTCACCGGGCGCGGACACGGTCACCCGGGCCGTCAGCTTCTCGACGCCCTCCTCCACGTTGCGGGCCCAGGCGTCTCCCCGGTTGCCGGTGGCGATCGCCTGGCCCGACAGGACCGTCGGGGGTTGGTCGTCCAGACCGACCGCGAGACGCCGCTTGCCGCGTTCGTCGAGGGAGGGCAGCCGGAAGACCGTCACCGGAAACGTGCCGGCCGTGGCGAAACGGACCCGGTACCGCAGCTCCGGTGACCGGGCGGTGAGGTCCTCGGTGACCGGCCGCGCCGTCGTCGGTACCGCCTCGACGGCGGCCGTACGGCGGCCCAGCCCGCGGACGATCCGCCACCGCGCCCCGCCCCGCGGCACCTCGCGGTCGAAGTGCGCGGCGTCGATCGACACATAGCCGTGGGCCTCCACGAAGCCGCGGGCGCGCCGGCGGGCCCGTTCCCCGTCGTCGACCACGAGCAGCGGCACCTGGATGCTCCGGCCGGCACCGGTGAAGGTCAGCGTCGGGCGGTGTGTGCCCTCCGGCACCCGCGGCCAGTCGATCTCGGCCCACACCCGGACCTGGTCCGTGAGTTCCCCTCCCGTCGTGCTCAGCCGGATCCATGGAGCGCTCGGCTCGGCCCGCCACTCCAGCGGCAGGAAGCCGGTGTTGAAGACGTCCACGAAGCGGCGGTCCCGGGTGTAGGAGGAGAACGACAACGGGCGGTCGGCTCCCGTCTCGTTGCCCTCGGAGGCCAGCCCCAGGCCCGACGTCTCCTGCCGGGGGACCCTGGTCACGGCCGGGCGGCCCGGCGCTTTCGGGATCTGGGAGGGGTAGGGATTGACGATGCCGTCCCACTTCCCGCCCGCGATCTCGGTGTTGTAGCGACGGGTGATCGCCTGCTCCTCGGCGTGCGCCGCCTCGGCCAGGTCGGCGAAACGGTTCGTGCCCGCCCCGCGGCCCTGACGCACGGCGAGCGCGTTGCGGTCCGCCCAGTAGTACTTCAGGTTCATCAACCAGGCGCCGTGGACGGGGTATTCGACCAGCTCGTAGTAGGCGTCCCGGTAGGCCTCGGGCAGCTTCGAGCCCAGCCGCCGCGCACGGTCCAGCAACTGCTCGTAGGCCGTCATGCGCCGGCCCGCCTCGTCGCCGTGGTGCACCGTCGAGAAGACCGCCTTGTCGATGAACTCCGGGCGTCGCTGCGCCGCCAGGCGGTAGTACTCCGTGCGGATCGCGGCGATCTCCGAGCCGTACCGCCGGCCGAACTGGCGCCCGGCCCACTCCACGAGGAAGTCCTCGACGTCGCCGGGGCCCCAGCGGTCCACGTCCCAGGCCATGTCCAGGCAGAAGGACAGCCCCGTCTCGATCGACTTGATGTCACCGACGTTGAAGATCCACATGCGGTCCGCCTGGTGCTCGTGGACCCGGCGCAGTTCCTGCCACACCTTGCTCAGCTGGGTGGTGTCCAGCCACAGATAGCTCCGGGGGCGTCCCCAGTAGGAGAGGTGATAGTAGATGCCGTTGCCGCCGGGGCGGCGGCGCTCTGCGTCGTTCGGGAGCTGACGCATGTTGCCGTGGTTGTCGTCCGGCCAGATCAGCGTGACGTCGTCGGGGACCTGGACGCCCGCGTTGTACAGCTCCAGGACCTCCTTGTACGGGATGAAGATCTGCGGCGCGGCCGCCGGGCCCACCTCCTCGGCCAGGATGCGGCGCTGGTCGGCGATGATGTCGTTCATCACCAGGACCTTCTCCGGGACGGTCGTGGCGTGCTGAGTCTCCAGCGCGGAGTCGTGCAGGCCGCGCATGCCGATCGTCCAGCTGCTCTCGTAGGCGGCGTTCTCGCGGGCCCGGGCCCGCCAGTACGCGGAGATGACCGAGGGGTTCACCGTGTAGTCGTAGAGGGGCAGGGTGCCGTCTTCGGTCCGGTGCTCCTCGGCCCACGGCTCCCATTCGTGGACGCCGTTGCGCAGCATGGCCTCGGGGTGGCTGGAGCCGACCACGATGCCGTAGCGGTCGGCCAGTTCGGGGTTCTCGCGGTGCTTGTTGAAGAAGTCGGAGTAGGGGTGCATCGCGGGCCAGAGGTAGTTGGCCTTGAGGCGGAGCAGCAGCTCGAAGACCCGCTCGTAGGTTCTCGGGCCGATGTGCTTGTCCGGCTCCTGGGTGCGGTGGGACCAGGTGGTGAGGTTCTGCTCGTCGTTGATGAAGATGCCCCGGTAGCGGACGGCGGGTTCCCGGCGGACGAACGGGCCCGCCGGGACCGTCACCGTGTCACGGCGGGCCACCGGGACATCGGCCCACCAGTACCAGGGCGAGACGCCGATGCGTTCCGAGGTGTCGTAGACGCCGTAGACCGTGCCGCGGCGGTCGCTTCCGGCGATGACCAGGGCACGTCCCACTCCGGGCAGCGGGCGGTCCACGACCTGGGTGACGGACGCCTCCCAGCGGCCCTTCACCCGGGAGACGTCCAGGCGTCTCTGCCCGATGAGCCGGTCGATCACCGGGCTCGCGCCGATCGTCCCCACCAGGACCAGGAGTTCGGCGCGCGGTGGCACGGTGTGCAGGAGCCGTGGCCGCACGCCGCCGACGCGCTCCAGGTCCGCCTGGAGGTCACCTGCCGCGCGGATGACGGCGGGGTCGTCCGCCGCGTCCACGAACACGTCCACGGCGGTGCCGTCATGGAGCAGGGGGAAGTCGGAGCGGCGGACCGGGACAGCGGCCTCGGCGGCGGCGACCGGAAGCAGGGGGGCGGCGCCTGCGGCTGCCATCCCCCGTAAGAAGGACTTGCGGGTCACGGACGGGAACGACGGTCTCTGCGGCACTGGGCACTGCCTTTCCGCGCCGGCTCCGCGGCGGTTCCTCGTACGGGCCGTCGGCGGGGCTGCGCGCACAGGGGGTTGGCATGGGCAGGCTAGAAAGCGCTTGCCGCTGCACCCTAGGCGAGGCCACCTGGGGGCGTCCAGATGTGGGCGGTGGGTCTGCCGTTGCCCTCGCATCAGGCAGGGAGGTCCCGGCCAACCACGCGGTACCCGGCGGGAGACGGGGCAGCGGCCGGTGTGCGCACCGGGGTCGTCGCCGTCGTGCGCCCCGAGGGCGATCGATAGGTTGACGCTTGCCTCGCCCCCCGGACCGGGTCCGGCACCAGCAGCCGTGCGATCAGCGGCCCGAGGGGGCCGGCCCGGGCCGGCTCGGGCCGGCTCGGGCCCTGCACCTGAAGGGCTTCGGACCGGCGCTGCCGTCGGTGTGTGCCGGCTCCTGGTGAGCCCTGCGGCTCAGAGGGAGCGTTCGGTCTCGACGAGCCGGGCCAGGTTGGCCAGGGCCATGCGCGTGCCCGTCTCGTTGTCGGCGGCGGGCACGGCGTCGGGGATGTCCTCGTGGACCATGAGGACGTCGGTGCCGCCGCCCTCCGCGTCGGTGAGCGTGGTCGTCAGCGTCATGGCGCCGTGCAGCGCGGGGTCGGCGGCCTCGAACTCGAGCACCTCGACGACCTGCTCGTCCGGCACCAGCCGCGCGAAGTGGCCGTGGTAGGTGTCGGTGTGGGCGGCCGACTTCCCGGAGGCGTCCAGGGCCTCGTAGGTGAGGGAGACGCGGAACCTGCCGCCCTCGCGGGCGTCGAACTCGTGCACCTCGCCGCTCATGCCGGCCGGCACCCGCCAGCGCGCGATCGCCTCCGCGCTCACCAGGGCCCGGTAGACGGCGGCACGGGGAGCGTCGACGTGGCCGGAGACCCGGGAGGTGTACATGGGCCCACCCTAGGCTGTGCGGTCCGCCCCGTTCGGCAGGGGCGGTTCCGAATCGAGGCGGCGCAGCTCCTCGTCGGTGAGGAGGCGGGAGCGGAGCAGGAAGCGGACGCCCTCCGGGGCCTCCAGCGAGAAGCCGCTGCCGCGGCCGGGGACCACGTCCACGGTGAGGTGGGTGTGCGACCAGTACGCGAACTGGTCCGCGCTCATCCAGAACGGGGTGTCCCCGGCCACGTGCCCCAGCAGGACGTCCGAGGCGCCGACCCGGAACTCGCCGCGCGGGTAGCACATCGGGGCGCTGCCGTCGCAGCAGCCGCCGGACTGGTGGAACATCACCGGCCCGTGCGTCCCGGTGAGCCGCCGCAACAGTTCCTCGGCCGGCGGGGTCAGTTCGACACGTCCGGTGCGCACGGTCATGTGTTCCTCCTGGCGGCTGACGGCGGGGTCGGGAACCGGCCCGTGTCGCGCGCCCTCCAGTATCCGCCGCCGTACGGGCGGGGTCCACAAGGCGGGAGCGGTACCTGCCCGCTGCCGCAATCGTGGGGTACTCGGATCAGGCCGCCGGGGCCCCCGCAGCCTCCCGCCAGACTGCTCCGCCCGCGATGGCGTGCCGCCAGGCGCGCACCGCCCTGGGCGGCATGCCCACCGCCAGGGCGCCGGTCAGCCGGTCGCCCGTGCGGTACGCGGCCACGAACCGCCTCTCGGCCAAGTCGCCGTCCACGACGGTGACTTCGTCGTGCCCGCGCAGAAAGCCGTAGGCCTGGATCTTCATGTCGTACTGGTCCGACCAGAAGTACGGCACCGGCGCGAACGGCCTGCGGGCGTCCGGCGCGGCGAGCAGGTTGCGGGCGGCGGCCATGCCCTGTTCGGCGGCGTTGGTGCGGTGCTCGATCCGCATGGACGCCCGGAACAGCGGGTTGTCCCAGCGGGCCACGTCACCGGCCGCGTACACGCCCGGCGCGGCCTCGCAGTACGCGTCGCACAGCACCCCGTCGCCGACCGGCAGCCCGCTGCCCGAAAGCCACTCGGTGTTGGGCAGCGCACCGACGGCGACCAGGACCTCGTCGGCCTCGACCACCTCGCCGCCGGCCAGCCGTACGCCCCCGCCGGTCACCTCGGTCACGGTGACGCCGGTGCGCAGCTCGACTCCGTGGTCGAGGTGCGCCCGGCTGAGCAGCCGGCCGACCTCGGTGCCGACGGCCCGGGCCAGCGGGACGGGAGCCGGTTCGAGCAGGGTCACGTGCGCGCCCAGCCGCCGGGCCACCGCGGCGGCCTCGGCGCCGAGGAACCCGGCACCCACCACGACCAGACGGCGGCCGGGATTCAGCCGGTCGCGCAACGCGAGGGCGTCGTCCAGGGTGCGCAGCACATGCGCGTCCTCGTCTCCGGGCAGGCGCCGGGGCCGGACGCCCGTCGCCACGATCAGCCCGTCGTACGGCACCCGTGACCCATCGGCCAGCCGTACCGTACGGCCCGCCAGGTCCAGCTCCGTCGCCGCCGTCCCGAGCCGCAGGTCGAGGCCGAGGGCGTCGAGGTCGGCCGGCGTGCGCAAGGGGAGCCGCCCGGTGGTCCATTCGCCGGAGAGGATCTGCTTGGACAACGGGGGACGGTCGTAGGGGGCGTGCGGCTCGTCGCCGACGAGGGTGAGCGTGCCGTCGAAGCCCGCCCGGCGCAGCGTCTCGACCGCAGCGAGCCCCGCGGCCGAGGCGCCGACGACCGCGACGCGCCTCACCGCTCCACCAGCCGGATCGCCGCGGCCGGGCAGACGGCCACGGCTTCACGCACCTCGTCGAGCAGTTCCTCGCCCGGCCTCTCCTCCAGCAGGATCGCGACGCCGTCGTCGTCCCGCTGGTCGAAGACGTCAGGGGCGGCCATCACGCACTGGCCCGACGCCACACACTTCGGTGCATCCAGTTCCACACGCATGCTTGTCATCCCGCTTCTCTCGGTCGGTGGGAGGGGTCACCAGGCCACGGGCATGCTGTGCACGCCGTAGGTGGTCCCGGTGTGGTCGAACTCCAGGTCTTCGACGGGGACCGCCAGCCGCAGGGTGGGGACACGGCGGTAGAGGGTGCCGTACACGACCTGGAGCTCCAGCCGGGCCAGGTTCTGGCCGAGGCACTGGTGAGGGCCGTAGCCGAACGCCTGGTGGATCCGGGCGGGGCGGGTGATGTCGAGCCGTTCGGCCTCGGGGAAGACCTCCGGGTCCCAGTTCGCGGCGTGCAGGTCGAAGACGATGCCGTCCCCCTTGCGGATGACGACGTCGCCGATCTCGATGTCGTCCTTGGCGACGCGGCGTACGCCGGTCTGGACGATGGTCAGGTAACGCAGCACCTCGTCCACGGCGTTGGCGATCAGCTTCGGGTCGTCGGTCTCGCGCAGCAGCGCGAGCTGGGCGGGGTGCTGGAGCAGGGCGAGGGTGCCGAGGCTGATCATCGTCGCGGTGGTCTCGTGGCCGGCGATGAGCATGGCGACGCCCATGTGCACGGCCTCGGTGCGCGTCATCTCGCCCGCCCGCACCCGCCCGGCCATCTCCGACAGCACGTCCTCGCCCGGCCCGGTCGTCTTCCTGTCGATCAAGTCGTCGAGGTAGGCGACCAGTTCACCGCTGGCCCGCCGGGCTTCCTCCGGCGGCGCGCAGCCGTCCAGCACGAGACTGCTGCTGCGCTGGAAGAAGTCGTGGTCCGTGTACGGCACTCCGAGCAGCTCGGCGATCACCAGCGACGGCACCGGCAGGGCGAACGCCTGGAGCAGGTCGACCGGGCGGGGGCCGTCCAGCATCCGGTCGACGAGCTCGTCGACGATCTTCTGGACCGGCTCCCGCATCTTTTCGATCCGCTTGACCACGAACGGCGCGTTGACGGTCCGCCGCAACCGGGTGTGCTCCGGGGCGTCGGTGTTGGTGATGAGCCGCGGTGTGACCGGCGCGATCTCCGCCCGGTGTGCGTTGACGTAGGGGAAGCCGGGGTCGAGATCGTCGTCGCTGACGCGCGGGTCGGGCAGCAGGGCCCGCTGGTCGGCGTGCCGGGTGATCAGCCAGGGCGTGCTGCCGTTCCAGATCCGCACCCGCGTGATCGGCTTCTCCGCCCGCAGCTCCTGCGCGGCCGGGGCCGGTGCGAGCGGGCATTCGTCCGCCCTGGGCAGCGGATACTCGGGCAGTGGCCCGGAGGCACCGCTGACAGGGCAGGACAGGACATCGGACATGGCGTCTCCTCAGTGAGGGTGCGGTGGGTGGAGGGCCGGCCAGACATGACTGCGGGGGCCGGAGCCGGCGCGGAGGCGGTGGAGCGACCGGTCCACCGGCTGTGAAGCGGAGCGGGCGGACGCCTACCGGTCAGCCCCCCGGCGTCAAGCCGACGGTGGTGCCGGGCGGCTGCCGGGGATGGGCCGCTCTGCGGCGGTGCGCGAGGATCCCGCCTGCCGCACCCAGGGCGACCAGGCCCATGGCGGCTCCGGCGGCGGCTCCCTTCACCCCGTTCAGGGCGAAGTACAGGACCACGGCTGCACCGCCGTTGAAGAGGAACAGGAACCACAGCGTGGCGGACCTGGCCAGGAACGCCGCGATCCCCGGCTTCCTGGCGAGACGCGTGCCGGTGACGAGCGCGATCGCGGACCCGGCGATCGTGGCCACGTCCTGCTGCGTGCCGTCGAGGACGGCACCGGCGCCCAGGGCGGCGGCCAGCCCTCCGGCGAAGAAGACCCGGAGCAGAGAATCGGCGACGGATGACTCGACGGTGGCGGGGGAGGGAGACATGGGGGCACCTCTCAGTGGGACGCGGCGGGTGGGGAGGGCGGTCAGGCCTGGGCGCCGGAGGCTTCGGCCCGCTCGGCACCGGCCGGCCGGCGCGGGAGGAAGGAGGCGAGCAGGAAGGCGAGTACTGCGGCACCGGCGCCGAGCGCCATGACCGACTTGAAGCCGTTCTCGGAGGGCAGGGGGTAGCCGCCGAAGTCGGTGGTCAGCTGCGCCAGGATGACGCCGGCGAGGGCACTGGCGAACGAGGTGCCCATGGAACGCATCAGGGTGTTGAGGCTGTTGGCCGCGGCCGTCTCGGAGGCGGACACCGCACTCATGATCAGGGCGGGCATCGCGCCGTAGGCGAAGCCGACACCGCCGCCGATGACACAGGCCACCAGGACGATGTGCCAGACCTCGGACATCAGCACCAGGCTCAGGCCGTACCCGGCGGCCACGACGACCGCGCCGATCATCAGGGTGACCTTGGGTCCCTTCGCCCTGGTGATGCCCGCGGACACCGCGGACACGGCCATCATGACCAGGCCCTGCGGGGCCAGGATCAGGCCGACGGCCAGCATCGACCTGCCCAGGCCGTAGCCGGTCTGCTCGGGCAGCTGGAGGACCTGCGGCAGGACGAGTGACATCGCGAACATCGAGAAGCCGAGCGCGACCGAGGCGAGGTTGGTGAACAGCACCTGACGGCGGGCGGTGGTGCGCAGGTCCACCAGGGGCTGGTCGGTGCGCAGCTCGTACCACCCCCATGCCAGGAAGACCACGACCGCGCCGGCCAGCAGCCCCAGGGTCGTCGCGCTGGTCCAGCCCCAGTCGCCGCCCTTGGAGACGGCCAGCAGCAGGGACACCAGCGCGGTGGACAGGCCGAGGGAGCCGGGCAGGTCGAAGCTCCCGCCGGTGCGTTCCTCCGACTCGGGTACGACCAGCACGACGAGCGCGAGGGCCGCGGCACCGAGGACCGCGGAGATCCAGAACAGCGTGTGCCAGTCGTAGTCGTCGGCGATGAAGGCGGCCGCGGGCAGTCCGAGCGCGCCGCCCACGCCGAGGGAGGCGCTCATCAGGGCGGTGGAGCCGGCGAGCCGCTCGGCGGGCAGCACATCGCGCATGATGCTGATGCCGAGCGGGACGACCGCTGCCGACAGGCCCTGGAGCGTGCGGCCCACGATCATCGGGACGAGCGAGTCGCTCAGCGCGCAGACGACCGATCCGGACACCAGCAGCACGATGCTGACCAGGAGCAGGCGGCGCTTGCCGAACATGTCACCCAGCCGGCCGACGACCGGGGTGGCGACGGCGGCGGCCAGCAGGGTGGCGGTGATCGCCCAGGCGGCGTTCGACGCCGAGGCGTCCAGATACCTGGGCAGCTCGGGAACGATCGGGATGATCAGGGTCTGCATCAGCGAGACCACGATCCCGGCGAGAGCCAGCACCGCTACGACGCCGTTCGATCTGTTCGGCGCGGAGGGCCCGGCCTTGGTGCGGGGAGCAAGAGTGTGGGACATGGAAGTGACTCCGAGGACGACGGGCGGGATTGCTTGACTTAGGCAAGCAGAAGCTCATTGCGTAAGTCAAGCAACTTTGCCTTTCGCTTAACTCACGCAAGCACTCGCCCGCCACCCCGAGATCGAGACCGGCGCCCGCCCCCCGGCCGTGCCACCCGGCCCGGGTACCTGACCGCGGGCCCTGGTTGAATGCCGGGCGTGATCGAAACCGACGCGCACGAGACCGATCGCTGGGTTCAGTACTTCGCCCGGCGCGGATACCCGCGTGCACGACGGCTCGCCTCCGGCATGGAAGGAACCGTCTACCGGCTTGAGGACGGGATCGTCGCGAAGGTGTGGGCCGGGCGCACTCCCGGCGACTTCGGCCTCACCCGACGGCTCTACGCCGACATCGCCGGGCGTTCCCTGCCCTTCGGCACTCCCGAGATCCTCGACGCCGAGGAGTGCGACGGCGTGCTCGTCAGCTATGAACGCGAGCTCCGCGGGCGCCCGCTGCGCTCCGGCCAGGACGGCGACGCGCCCGCCCGCGAGCTGCCCCGCCGGGAGACCGACGCCCTGCTCACCGTCCTGCGCGGACTGGCCTCCGTGCCGGGCACCGAGGCCATGCGCAGCATGGTGTTCCAGGGGGACGACCGGCCGCTCTGGCAGGGACACTCCCGTTTTTCGGACGCGCTCGCCGCCCTCGTGGAGCGGGCCGCCGGCCGGAACCTCGACGCCCTTGCCACGCAGGTCCTCGCGCCGGCGGACGTCGTGTCCCGCACGGCCGCCTCGCTGCGGGCGCTGCCCGACCAGGCCGACAGCGTCATCCACGGCGACCTGGTGCCGCCCAACATCCACGTGGACGAGGCCGGGCACCCGGTCGCCGTCCTCGACTTCGGCTTCTGCACCACCGCCGGCGACCCTGCCTTCGAGGCCGCGGTCACGGCCGCCGTCTGGGACATGTACGGGCCCCACGCCGCCCGGCACACCGCCGAGCTGAGCCGCCTCTTCGCCCGGGAACTGGGCCATGCCGAGGAGGTCCTGGCCCTCTACCGGCGGGCCTACGCCCTCATCACGTACGACCTCTTCGGCATGGGCCCGCACGACGGCCACTTCCGCTGGTGCGCCGCGCAGCTGAGCTGACGCGGCGCACCAGGACTACAGCAGGTCGCGGGGGACCTTCTCGTTCCAGGTGCGGGAGAAGACCCGGCGGTCGGCCTCGTACGCGTCGAGGGTCGCGTCGACGAAGAAGTCCGTCTCGTCACACGTGAGCTGGGTCTGGGTGACCACCCGCACGTCCCAGTCGTCCCGCCGGAACCGCATGGTCCACGTGGTCTCGCCGCCGACCGAGGTGAAGTCGTCCGCGACCGCCGTGTAGCGCTCGTGGGCGCGGCGGCCGGCCTCCAGGCCGATGTCCTCGAAGCGGACCGTGCCCCGGTCCTTCACGATGTCCAGCTCGGAGTGGTAGCCGATCAGGTCCCGCTTGACCTCCCAGCGCTCCTCCGGGGGCGTCACCTGGCTCATGGCGAGCGGGGGAGTGCCCTCGGGTTCGCCGAAGGGGGACGACGGCACCTCGTCGGGCTCGTCGACCGGCCGCACCGGCAGAGTGAGGGCGCTGGAGTGCTCGTACACGCTCAGCAGGGCCGGCTTCGGCGCCGGCCAGGCCAGCGGCCAGTACGACGTCGACAGGGACAGCCGGATGCGATGGCCCGGCGGGAAAGCCTGCGCCACACCGTTCAGCGGGATGGTGGCCCGGTAGCGCCGGCCCGGCTCCAACGGCTCGGGAGACTCCGTGCTGTCCCGGCGGGTCAGATTGAGGATGCCGTAGGAGACGCGCGTCGCGGCGCCGTCGGGGCTCACGTCGGACAGCCGCGCGGCCACCATGGCCACCGGCTCGCTGACCGACAGGTCGAGCTCCACGCTCGGCGAGCCGAGGATCTCCACCGGCTCGGTCAGCGGCTCGCTGTCGAAGACGAGTGAACCGCCGTCCTCCTCCCGCTGGTCGTAGGGCAGGTCCGGGGGCGCGTTGTAGGAGGCCCACTTGCCCGCGAACTGGCCGACGGACAGCGGCGACCGCACGGTCATCGCCTCACCGCCCTCGGAGGGCACCGCCGCAGCGTCCTGCGCGGGCCCGATCGTGTGCCGGGTGAGCGGGTGCGTCTCGGGCCGGATGTGCGGGGACGGCCAGTCCGGTTCGCCGACCCAGCGGCCGGGCCGCTCCTCGTAGGACGTGGAGGGCGGCACGCTGTCCTGCATCCACGCCTGGAGCATGGGCCCGTCCATGACGCCGTTGTCGACGCCCTTCAGCCAGTGGTCCCACCACCGCACGAGCTCCTGGAGGTAGCCGATCGCGGGGCCGGGCTCCCCGAGGTGGGGGAACTTGTGCGACCAGGGTCCGATCAGCCCCTTGCGGGGTACGTCCAGGTTCCCGAGCAGCCGGGTCACGGCGTTGGAGTAGCCGTCCGCCCAGCCGCTGGAGGCCAGGACCGGGCAGCGCACGCTCGCGTAGTCCTCGCACACCGAGGCGTGCCGCCAGTAGTCGTCGCGCCGCTGGTGGCGCAGCCACTCCAGCACCCAGGGCTCGGTGTTCTCCAGCCGCTCGTGCCACATCTCGCGCCAGCGGTCGCCGACCACGGCCGGGTCGGGCGGGCAGGTGCCGTAGGCGAACATGGTGCCCGCCTCGGCCAGGTTGTCCGACAGCAGGGCACCGCCCATGTAGTGCATGTCGTCGGCGTGCCGGTCGTCGGTGAACGAGGCGATGGCGATGGCCTTCAGGCCCGGCGGCCGGCGGGCCGCCACCTGGAGCGCCGCGAACGCGCCCCAGGAGATGCCCATCATGCCCGTCCCGCCGTCGCACCAGGGCTGCTCCGCCAGCCAGGCCAGGACCTCCTCGGCGTCGGCCTGCTCCCGTTCCAGGTACTCGTCGCGCAGCACGCCCTCGGAGTCGCCGGTGCCGCGCAGGTCGACGCGGACACAGGCGTAGCCGTGCCCGGCGAGGTAGGGGTGATGGATCGAGTCCCGTACGGCCGTCAGATCGCGCTTGCGGTACGGGATGTACTCCAGCACCGCCGGCACCGGCTCCTGGTCGGAGGAGGTGGGGCGCCAGATGTGCGCGGAGAGCCGGACCCCGTCGGACATCGGGATCGTGACGTGCTCTTCTTCCTTCGTCTCGTACGGCAGGTTGCTCACGTAACGCATGGAAGTGACGTGCTCCTCACTTTCGCGTGGCTTCGGCCTCGGACGGGGCGTCTTCGAAGGCCAGGCCCAGAGCGGCCACGCAGTGGTCGAACTTCTCCCGCAGCTCCGCCTCGTCGGCACCGCCGGTGTAGATGTGCGCCAGTTCGTAGCTGTAGCTGTCCTGCCCGGGGAGTTCCGAGAGCCTGGCGCCCTGCTCGGGGATCACCTCGATGCGCACTCCCGGGGTCTCCCGCTCGATGCGGGCGATCTCCTCGGGGCTAGGCACCCGGCTTACCACACCGTCGGTGAACCAGCGGTGGTACCACTTCGCCGCCATCGCGTACGACCCCTCGCGGTGTGGCATGTGCGGGTCCTCGCCGAGGGCGAGGCTGACCATGCAGTGGTGGTTGGGCACGCCGTCGACGTACTGGAACAGCTCCGCGTGCGACTGGGAGTGCCGGGGGTTGATCTCCAGCAGGTTGATCTCCTGGGTCCGCGGGTCGTAGAAGTACTCGATGCTGAAGGTGGCCGAGTCCATCCCGATCTGCCGCATCACCCGCTCGCTGACGTCGTGCAGCCGGGCGATGACCGGGGGCGGCAGCATCGAGGGGTACTGGTGGCGCAGGAAGCAGGGGGAGTCCGGGTACTGGATGGAGTCCAGGACCCCGTAGATCGTCACTTCGCCCTGGTGGACGTAGCCCTCGACGGCGACCTGGACGCCGGACATCGCCTCCTCGGCGAGACAGACCCGGCCGCCCACGCCGTGCATCTCCGGCGGCAGGTCGATGCGTTCGAGGATGTGCTCGAAGGGGCGGCCGATGCGGGATATGCCGTCGCGGATCTCGGTGACGGCCTTGTGGAACTCCTCTTCGTCATCCACTCCGAAGGCGAGTTCGGAGGAGTACGAGAGGGCGGGCTTGAGCCACATCGGGTAGCTCACGTTCTCGGGCGGGCGCGGCGGCTCGGCCGACAGGTCGACCTGGCCGAAGCGCGGGTGCCGGTCGGTGGCCTTCTGCTGCTCCAGCCGGCTCCAGTACTTGTGCTCGCACTTGACCACCGACTCCAGGCTGGTGCTGCGGGTGCCGTAGCGCTCGCTCAGCATCGGGACGAGGGTGCTGACCGGGAAGTCCCAGTAGCCGACGATCGCGTCGATGCTGCCGTCGAACGCGTCGAGCACGCCCTGGGCCTTGTCGAGCAGCGTGGGCAGGTGCACCTCGCCGACCTGGAGTTCCTCGACCGTCAGCAGCTGGTGAAAGCGCAGCCGGTCGGCTCCCGGGACCTGCTGGAGCGTGGGCAGATTGGCCTCGTCGAGCCCGATCACGAAGACGTTCTTCACCGTCTTGTCAGACACGGCTCTCCTTCCGATGGAGTATGGCCCTGAGGCCTGCTTGCAAGATCGACGGAGTACCCGTCGTGCCTGCCGGCATGCCGGTCCGGGCATCGCGCCCGTTCCGGGCGGCCGGGGACATGCCTGCCGCCAGACGGGAACGCGGCCCGGGCAAGGTCGGCGGGGCCGGTGAAGCGGGCCGCGCCGTGGACGACACCGGCAAGGGGAAGTCGTGCAGCCCGAGCAGGAGAAGTCCGTACCCCAGGTCGTGTCCGAGCCGGACCTGCCCTACGACTCCGACAAGCAGCGGCGGCCCGGCCTCGAGGCCGACATGCGCACCAAGCCGCGCTACCGGGCGAGCCGTTCCCGGGCCAGTGGGAAGCTGGAGGGGAAGACCGCGCTGATCACCCGGCGACTCCGGTATCGGACGGGCCGTGGCGCTGCTGTACGCGCGGGAGGGCGCCGACGTCGCCGTCGTCCATCTGCCCGAGGAGCGGGTGGACGCGGAAGGCGTGCGCGGCGAGGTCGAGGAGCAGGGCAGGCGCTGTCTGCTGCTGCCCGGCGACCTCACCGACCCGGCGTTCTGCCGCGAGGCCGTCGGCTGAACATCCTGGTGAGCAACGCCGCCTACCTCAACAGCAAGCTGAACTGGAGCAGCTGACCGCGG
This sequence comes from Streptomyces flavovariabilis, assembly GCF_000725785.1. NCBI lineage: Bacteria > Bacillati > Actinomycetota > Actinomycetes > Kitasatosporales > Streptomycetaceae > Streptomyces > Streptomyces flavovariabilis. The sequence goes on from NZ_JNXD01000010.1 coordinate 187,090, forward strand.
AGGACTTCGATGTGACGTTCAAGACGAACGTCTACGCGTACGTCCACCTGCTCATGGCGGCCCTGCTCCATCTGGAGCCCGGCGACGCGGTCATCGCCACCGCGACCGAGGAGGCTCTCAAGGGCAGTACAACGATGATCGACTACGCGGCGTCCAAGGCCGCGCTGATCACCCTGACCAAATCGGTCGCCCTACACCTGGCCAAGCGGGGCGTGCGCGCCAACGTGGTCGCGCCGGCCCGACCTGGACGCCCCTCAACGAGGCGGACCCGCACATGCCGCCGGACGGGCTCGCCCGCATCGGCAGCGAGGCCCCTCCGGAACGCGCGGCACAGCCCGAGGAGATCGCGCCGACGTACGTCTACCTCGCCTCCGACGCCGACTCCAGCTACACCGTCGGCGAGGTCATCGCGGTGACCGGCGGCATCGTCGACACGCGGTAGCCCCGGCTCACATCCCGGCGGGCAGGGGCTGCTCCGCCCAGATGGTCTTGCCCGTGGCCGTCTGGCGGCTGCCCCACCGCTCGGCGAGCTGGGCGACGAGCAGCAGCCCCCGTCCGCCCTCGTCGAAGACCCGGGCCCGGCGCAGATGCGGCGCGGTGTTGCTGCCGTCGGACACCTCGCAGACGAGGGTCGAGTCGCGGATCAGCCGCAGCTCGATGGGGGCGCCGCCGTACCGCAGCGCGTTGGTGACCAGCTCGCTGACGATCAGTTCGGTGGCGAACTCCGCCTCGGACAGCCCCCATTCGGCCAGCTGCTCGCCCGCCATCTTGCGGGCCCGGGCCACGGCGGTGGGCTCCGGCGGCAGCTGCCAGGCGCGGACCTTCCCGGCGTCCAGCACGGCCGTCCGCGCCAGCATCAGCACGATGTCGTCGTCGGGCCGGCCGGTCAGCACGGTGCGCAGCACCCGGTCGCAGGTCTCGTCGAGCGTGCCCGCGGGGCCGCTCAGCGCCCGGTGCAGCAGTCCGATCCCGACCTCGATGTCGTGGTCGGGCGCCTCGATCAGGCCGTCGGTGTACAGCGCCAGCAGGCTGTTCTCCTCCAGCTGCACCTCGGCGGCCTCGAACGGCAGGCCGCCCAGACCCAGCGGAGGCCCGGCCGGCAGATCCAGGAACCGCACATCGCCCCCGGGCGTGACCAGCGCGGGCGCCGGATGCCCGGCGCGCGCCATGGTGCAACGCCGGGACACCGGGTCGTACACCGCGTACAGACAGGTGGCGCCGACCTGGCCCGACGCCTCCTGCGCGCCGCGCGCCTCCGGGCCCTCCTCCCGGTCCAGCCGGATGACCAGGTCGTCCAGCTGGGTGAGCAGCTCGTCGGGCGCGAGATCGACGTCGGCGAGCGTGCGTACGGCCGTCCGCAGCCGGCCCATCGTGGCCGACGCCTGGATGCCGTGGCCCACCACGTCGCCCACGACCAGGGCGACCCGGGCGCCGGACAGCGGGATCACGTCGAACCAGTCACCCCCGATGTCCGCGCCGGCCCCGGTCGGCAGATAGCGGTAGGCGACGTCCATCGCCGCCAGCTCGGGAGGCCGCTCGGGGAGCAGACTGCGCTGGAGCGCCAGTGCCGTGCGGCGTTCACGGGTGTAGCGGCGGGCGTTGTCCACGCTCACCGCCGCCCGGGCGGCGATCTCCTCCGCGAGCAGTAGATCGTCCTCGCTGAACCACTCCGGCGTCCGGTGCCGCATGTAGTGCACCAGGCCCAGCGTCACACCCCGGGCGCGCAGCGGCACCATCATCACCGAGTGGATCATGTACTCGGACACGGACACGGACACGGACTCGGCACGGCCGGGGGAGGCGCTGAGCCACTCCCGCAGCTCCGGGTCCCCCGGACGGTGCCGGGCGCCACGGTCGGTGCCCAGGGTCCGCAGCGGCAGCGTCCCCACCGGGTAGCGGGTCGTCTCTCCCGAGGCGACCACCGACTCCGGGCAGCCCTCCAGCACCGACCGCTGCGCGGTGCGCCGCACGGTGACCGGCGTGTCCGGCGGCAGCGGCCCCGGCTCGTCGCCCAGGGTGACGGACTCCAGCAGATCCACGGTGACGAAGTCCGCGAACCCCCCGGCCACGGCCACCTCGGCCAGCTCCTCGGCCGTCCGGGTCACGTCCAGGGTGCTGCCGATCCGCAGACTGGCCTCGTTGAGCACCGCCAGCCGGCGGCGGCTCCAGTACTGCTCCGTCGTGTCGAACACGGTCGCCGACATGCCCTGGACCGCGCCGGCCCCGTCCTTCAGCGGCGACAGGAACATGGACCAGGCGTGCGGCCGGGTCTCGCCCGGGGCCTTGCTGTGCTCCTCGTGGAAGATCATCTCGCCGGTGCGCAGGACCTCCCGCTGGAGGCGGTCGTATGTGTCGAAGGGCGGGTTCGGTTCGATCTCCCACAGGGTCAGGCCCTGCATCTCCTCCTCGGACCTGCCCATGACCTCGGTCATGATCTCGTTGGCGGCGACCAGCCGGGCGTCCCGGTCGTAGACCGCCACCGGCACGGGGAGCTGGGCGAGCGTGAGGTCCCACAGCGGCAGGGTGCCGTGCTCGGCCCGCGCCGCCGTGTACACCGGCACGGTGCCGGTCACGAGCCAGAGCCGCCCGCCTCTCGCGTCCCGCAGCGGCGTCCCTTGCAGGCGGACCACGACGCGGTTGCCGTCCCGGTGGCGCAGTGCCACCTCACCGGCCCAGCGCCGGCCGTCGGCCGCGTGCCGCCGCGTGGACTCCGGGAGGTCGGTGGCGAGCAGGTCGGTGACGGGCGTGCCCAGGAGCTCGGCCGGTTCGTATCCGAGCAGGCGGCGAGCACCGTCGCTCCACACCATGATCGCCCCGTCGGCGTCGACGACGACCGCCAAGTCCTCCGGTACGCGTCCCTCCACGGTGCCTCCGGATGTGCCGCCCCCGTGTGCTCACGACTCCCTGCACCGATTGTCCCGCTACCGACTCGCTGAGGCTCGTCTGCCGACGGGCACCGCGGTGACCAGTGCGAACGCTCAGATGGCGGCGCGGATCGCCTGCTCGAACCCCTCGACGTGCCCCCGGGCGAGCCGCGCCGCCTTCTCCGGCTCACCCGCGACGATCGCCTCGATCAGCGGCCCGTGCTCCTCGACGTGACCCGCCATGTCGGACAGGCGGTCGATGAACAGGCACCAGATGCGGGTGGCGAGGTTGTCGTGGCGGACGAGGGTGTCCTCCAGATACGGGTTGTGCGCGGCTGCGTAGACCGCGCGGTGGACCTGGAGGTCCAGGTGCATCAGCCCGGTGGCGTCCCGCCGAGCGGGGTCCGCGCTCTCCAGCTCCCGCCGCAGGGCCGTCAGGACCGCCCGGTCCGCCGCCGTGGCACGCCGCGCGGCCTGGGCTGCGGCCAGGGGTTCCAGCTCCTGGCGAACCTCGGAGATATGGGCGAGGTCGGTGATGTTGACCTCGGTGGCGAAGGTGCCGCGCCGGGGGTAGGTCGTGATCAGGCGCTCGTACTGGAGCCGCTTCAGCGCCTCGCGCACCGGCGTCCGGCCGACGCCGAGGGACTGCGCCAGCTGCTCCTCGTGGATCGGCGCGCCCGGCCGGATCTCGAGCATGACGAGCCGGTCGCGGATGGCACGGTAGGCGCGCTCGGCGAGGGACAGCTCCTCACCGCCGGGTTCCGCGCCCCGGGAATCCCCGCTCCTGGCATCGGCCGCCAGCTGCCGCATGAATGCCCCCTTGACCTGTCCGGCGAGCTCCCATACCGTACCGCACAGTCTGATATATCAGTTGCGCATTAGTTGGCTCCCAGGATGGTGCACCCATGGCAACCAGCCCTTCGACCAGCACCCTCGTTTCCCCCCTCACCCCGCCGCTCGGTGACCTGGACCCGGAGGTCGCCACCGCCGTACGGGCCGAGCCGCACCGCCGGCGGTCGACGCTGGAAACGATCGCCTCGGAGAACCTCGCCCCGGCCGCCGTGCCGGAGGCCCAGGGCTCGGTCCTGCCCGGCCCGCCGATGGTGTCGTCGGGGCTGCGCATCGGCACCCCGGCCCCGGCCACCCGCGGCTTCGGCGCGACGGAGTTCCGGGAGACCGCCGACATCATCGCCGAGACCCTGAAGGGCGAACAGCCGGACGGCGCACTGCGCGAGCGGGTCGCCGAACTCGCCGCCGCCTTCCCCCTCTACGTGGACGGAGCCCCGGCATGACCACCCGGCCGCTGCCCGAGCACCCGGACTTCCTCTGGCGCAACCCCGAGCCGCGCTCCTCGTACGACGTCGTCATCGTCGGCGCGGGCGGCCACGGCCTGGCCACCGCCTACTACCTCGCCGAGAACCACGGCATCAGCAACGTCGCCGTCCTGGAGAAGGGCTGGCTGGCCGGCGGCAACATGGCCCGCAACACCACGATCATCCGCTCCAACTACCTCCGGGACGAGAGCGCCGCGATCTACGAGCACGCGCTCAAACTGTGGGAGCGGCTGCCCGAGGAGCTCGACTACGACTTCCTGTTCAGCCAGCGAGGTGTCCTCAACCTCGCCCACACCCCCCAGGACGTCCGCGAGGGCATGCGCCGGGTGAACGCCAACCGCCTCAACGGAGTCGACGCCGAGTGGCTCGACCCGGACCAGGCGGCCAAGGTCTGCCCCATCCTCAACGTCTCGCCCCGCACCCGCTATCCCGTCCTCGGCGGCACCTTCCAGCCCCGGGCCGGCATCGCCAAGCACGACCACGTGGCCTGGGCGCTCGCCCGCCGTGCCGACGAGCTGGGAGTGGACCTGATCCAGGGCTGCGAGGTCACCGGCTTCCTCAAGGACGGCGACCGGGTCGTGGGCGTGGAGACCGACCGGGGCCGCATCCACGCCGGCCGGGTCGGCCTCGCCGCGGCCGGGCACAGCAGCGTGCTGGCCGAACGGGCGGGCGTACGGCTGCCGGTGCAGTCGCACCCGTTGCAGGCGCTGGTCTCGGAGCTGCACGAGCCGGTGCACCCGACGGTCGTCATGTCGAACCACGTACACGTCTACGTGTCCCAGGCCCACAAGGGCGAGCTGGTGATGGGCGCCGGCGTCGACTCCTACAACGGGTACGGCCAGCGCGGCTCGTTCCACGTCATCGAGCGGCAGATGGCCGCCGCCGTCGAGCTGTTCCCCGTGTTCGCCCGCGCGCACGTGCTGCGTACCTGGGGCGGCATCGTCGACGTCACTCCCGACGCCTCGCCGATCATCGGCCGTACCCCTGTGGAGGGCTTGTACGTCAACTGCGGCTGGGGCACCGGCGGCTTCAAGGCCACGCCGGCCGCCGGCTGGACCTTCGCGCACACGCTCGCCACGGGCGAACCGCATCCGCTGAACGTCCCCTTCGCACTCGACCGTTTCACGACGGGGGCCCTGATCGACGAACACGGCGCAGCGGCCGTGGCCCACTGAGGAGGACACCACCGTGCTGCTGATCACCTGCCCGTGGTGCGGGCCGCGGGACGAGACCGAGTACCACTACGGCGGACAGGCCCACGTCCCGCACCCCGAGTCCCCGGCCTGCCTCACCGACGAGCAGTGGGCCGCGTACGTCTTCTACCGCGACAACCCCAAGGGCCCCTTCGCCGAACGCTGGATGCACAGCACCGGCTGCCGCCGCTGGTTCAACGTCCTGCGCGACACCGCGACCTACGAGGTGCTGACCACCTACCGGCTCGACGAGCCACGCCCCGGAGGGACCCGATGACCGACCAGCGCTTCCGGCTGCCGCAGGGGGGCCGCATCGACCGCGGCACCGTGCTGCGCTTCACCGTCGACGGACGGGAGTCGACCGGGCACCCCGGTGACACCCTCGCCTCCGCGATGCTGGCGAACGGACTCGTCGAGGTCGCCCCGTCGCTGTATCGCGGCCGCCCGCGCGGCATCGTCGCCGCGGGCGTCGAGGAGCCCAACGCCCTGGTGCGGCTGGGCGGTTCCTGCGCGGAGAGCATGCTGCCCGCGACGACGGTGGAACTGTACGACGGCTTGTCCGCCACCACGCTGTCCGGGACGGGCCGGCTCGACCCCACCCCCGACGCCGCCGTCTACGACAAGAAGTTCGTCCACACCGACGTCCTGATCGTCGGCGCCGGCCCGGCCGGACTCGCGGCCGCCGCCTCAGCCGCCGGTTCCGGTGCCCGGGTGATCCTCGTCGACGACCAGCCCCAGCCCGGCGGTTCACTGCACTCCGACACCGAGTGGGTCGCGGACGTCCGCGCGGCCCTCGACTCCGCCCCCGAGGCCGTCGTACTGCAACGCACCACGGCCTTCGGGTCGTACGACGACAACTACGTGCTCGCCCTCCAGCGCCGCACCGACCACCTCGGCACCGCCGCCCCCGAAGGCGTCTCGCGCCAGCGGCTGTGGCACATCCGGGCCCGCCGGGTGGTGCTGGCGACCGGAGCGCACGAGCGTCCGCTGGTCTTCGCCGGCAACGACCGGCCCGGGGTGATGCTCTCCTCGGCCGTGCGGACGTACCTCAACCGGTACGCCGTGGCTCCCGGTTCACGGGCCGTGGTGAGCACGACCAACGACAGCGCCTACGACACGGTCGCCGATCTGCACACGGCAGGGATCGGTGTCGCCGCTGTCGTGGACGCCCGGCCCGGACTGTCCCGGCGGGCCGCCGAGGTCGCCGGGGCGACCGGGGCACGGGTGCTGACGGGCAGCGCGGTGGTCGGCACGGCCGGATCGGGACGGCTCACCGGCGTCACCGTCCGGGGGCTCGACGAGAACGGCCGACTCAGCGGCGCCCGGGAGGCGTTCGACTGCGACCTGCTCGCCGTCTCGGGCGGATGGAGCCCGGTGGTGCATCTGCACAGCCAGCGGCAGGGCCGGCTGCGCTGGGACGAGGAACTGGTCGCCTTCGTGCCCGACGGTGCCGTGCGACACCAGCGGGTCGTCGGCGCGGCTCGCGGCACGTACGACCTCGACGGCTGCCGTGCCGAAGGGGCGCGGGCGGGTGCGCTGGCCGCGACGGAGGCCGGGTTCCCGGTCGCCGTGCCGCCCGAGGGCGCGCGGCTCCCCGCCGGCCCGACCCGCGCCCTCTGGCTGGTCCCCGGCCCCGACGGCGAACCCGGCACCTGGGACAGCCACTTCGTCGACCTCCAGCGCGATGCCACCGTCGCCGACGTCTGGCGGTCCACCGGCGCCGGTATGCGCGGCGTCGAGCACGTCAAGCGCTACACCTCCCTCGGCACCGCGAACGACCAGGGCAAGACGTCCGGCGTAAACGCCATCGGCGTCATCGCCGAGGCGCTCGGCGGTTCACCGGGGGAGATCGGCACCACGGCCTACCGGGCGCCGTACACGCCGATCGCCTTCGCCGCCCTGGCCGGACGGGAGCGCGGCGAGCTGTTCGACCCGGAGCGGACCACGCCCCTCCACAGCTGGCACGTGGCGCACGGCGCGGAGTTCGAGGATGTCGGGCAGTGGAAGCGCCCCCGGTACTACCCCGGGCCCGGGGAGGACATGGACGCCGCTGTGGCCCGCGAGTGCCGTGCGGCCCGTGAGGGGGTGGCCTTCATGGACGCCTCCACCCTCGGCAAGATCGAGATCCGGGGCGCGGACGCGGGCGAGTTCCTCAACCGGATCTACACCAACGCCTTCAAGAAGCTGAAGCCGGGAACGGCCCGCTACGGCGTCATGTGCAAGCCCGACGGCATGATCTTCGACGACGGTGTGACGCTGCGCCTGGACGACGACCGCTACTTCATGACCACCACGACCGGCGGCGCCGCGAACGTCCTGGACTGGCTGGAGGAGTGGCTCCAGACCGAGTGGCCCCAACTCGACGTCCACTGCACCTCGGTGACCGAGCAGTGGTCGACCATCGCCGTCGTGGGCCCGAAGTCCCGGCAGGTCGTCGCCCGGCTCGCGCCCGGCCTCGACCTGTCCGCCGAGGCGTTCCCCTTCATGGCCTTCCGCGAGACCACCCTGGCCTGCGGCGTCCCGGCCCGCATCTGCCGGATCTCCTTCTCCGGCGAACTGGCTTACGAGATCAACGTCTCCGGGTGGTACGGCCTGGCCGTCTGGGAGCAGGTGCACGAGGCCGGGCAGCTGTACGGCATCACCCCGTACGGCACCGAGACCATGCACGTGCTGCGGGCCGAAAAGGGCTACATCATCGTCGGGCAGGACACCGACGGCACCGTCACCCCGCACGACGCGGGCATGTCCTGGGTGGTCTCCCGGCAGAAGGACTTCATCGGCAAACGCTCCTTCTCCCGCGCCGACACCGCCCGCGCCGACCGCGGGCACCTGGTCGGCCTGCTGCCGCGCGACGGTACGACCCGGCTGCCCGAGGGCACCCAACTCGTCGCCCCTGACGCCACCCTGGATGCGGTGCCGGTGCCGATGCTCGGCCACGTCACCTCCAGCTATCACAGCGCGGCCCTCGGCCGCCCCTTCGCCCTCGCCCTGGTCGCCGGCGGGCGGGCCAGGATCGGTGAGACCCTCCTCGCCCCCGTGGGCGAGGACCTCGTCCCCGTCGAGGTGACCGACTGCGTCCTCTACGACCCCGAAGGGAGCAGGCGAGATGGCTGAGCGGACGATCCACACCGGCGTGACGTCCCTGCGCAGGAGTCCCCTGGCCGGCCTGGCGGAGCGGATGCGTGCCGCTGCCGTCACCGGCGCCCGGGGCGTCACCCTGACGGAACTGCCGTTCCTCACCATGGTGAACGTGCGCGTCGACCCCGCCTCGGAGGCGGCCGTCCGGATCGGGACGGCCCTGGGGGCGCCGCTCCCGCGCCGGTGCGGTGACACCGCCGCGTCCGGCCCCCGCACGGTCCTCTGGCTGGGGCCCGACGAGTGGCTCGTGCTCTCCCGGTCCGACGAGGCCCCCGCGCTGCGGGAGGCGCTGGGGCCGGATCCGGGGTCGGTCGTGGACGTCTCCGCGAACCGCACCACGCTGGAGCTGAGCGGCCCGTCCGCCCGGCAGGTGCTGGAGAAGGGCTGCCCGCTGGACCTGCATCCCCGGGCCTTCGGTCCGGGCCGGGCGGTGTCGACCACGGTCGGGCCCGTCGCCGTACTGCTCTGGCAGGTCGACGACGCGCCGACGTACCGCCTGTTGCCGCGCTCCTCGTTCGCCGGCTACCTCGGGCGCTGGATCGTCGACGCGATGAGCGAGTTCAGCGGACCGGAGGTGCCGTGACGGAACCGGCCGAGGACGTTCTCGTCCTCGGCTGCCCCGAGTCGTCGTGAGTCGGCGCACGGTGATCCCGCGGTGCGTCCGGGCCCGTCAGCCTGCCAGGCGCTCCACCAGCAGGAACCCTCCGATGACGATCATCATCACACCGGAGACACGGGTCACCGCCCTGGCCGCGGCAGGCCTGGTCCGCAGGACCGTGCGGGCCAGGACTCCGACGGTGAGGTAGACGACGGCACACGCGGTCATGTGCAGCGAGCCGAGCAGGCCGGTCTGGCCGGCGACCGGCCAGGCACCCGCGGGGTCGATGAACTGCGGGAACAGGGAGAAGTAGAGCAGCAGCGCCTTGGGGTTCAGCCCGCTGGTCCCGATCCCCTTGAGCATGACCCGCAGCCGGGAGGAGCCCCCGCAGCCCACTGTCTCCTCGGAGGCCGTCAAGGCGGCCGGCTGCCGGAGCACGCCCCAGCCGAGCCACACCAGGTAGCCGGACCCTGCCACGGTCAGCGCGGTGAGCAGCGTCCCCGAGCTCGCCACGATCACCACCAGCCCCGCCACGGCGAGCAGCGTGTAGCCCGCGTATCCGGCGATCAGCCCGGCGACCGCCGGCACGACCGACCGGTCCCGCAGACCCGCCGTGATGGCGTAGGCCCAGTCCGCACCGGGGGTGAATATCAGCAGCAGATCCACTGCCAGGAAGGCCGCCAGCGTGGTCGTGTCCATCGGTCGTTCCCTCTCGCGTGCTGTGGTGCGAGAGGAAGGCTAGGCCGGATCAGCCCGAAGGTGTTCCCTTCTTTACTCCTTGATCGCGGGATCTGGGGCAGAATCTTCTCCATGGATGCCCTGGACCGGAAAATTCTCACCGAGCTGCAACTGGATGGCCGCCTCACGGTCACCGAGCTGGCCGCACGCGTGAAACTGAGCGTCTCGCCCTGCCACCGCAGGCTGCGCGATCTCGAACGCGAGGGCGCGATCCGCGGGTATCGCGCGGTGGTGGACCCGGCCGCCGTGGGCCTGAACTTCGAGGCCCTGGTCTTCGCCACCCTGCGCTGGGAGGACGCCGACACGGTGTCCGCGTTCGAGGAGGCGGTGGCCGCCGTCCCGCACGTGCTGCAGGCCCAGCGCCTGTTCGGCGACCCCGACTACCTCCTGCGGGTCGCCACCACCGACCTGGCCGCCTTCCAGCGGCTCTACGACCAGCAGCTGGCCCGGCTCCCCGGCGTCCAGCGCCTCAACTCCACCCTCGTCATGAAGCACATCGTCGACGAGCGCCCGCTGCCCGAGTGAGCGGCCCCCACGCGGGCAACCGGCTCAGCCGCCCAGCCCCCCGGCGAACGGCATCGACCGCCACTGCTCGACGGCCGGCTTGAGCGCGTCGACCAGAAGCGGCAGCTGCGGAGCGAGCGCGAGGCACGCCACCGCGCGGGACATGCCCACCGCGTTGACGACCCGCAGCACGTCCTTGTCCAGCTGCCGCATCCCCAGGCGCCCGGCAGCCGCGTCGTACGCGGCCTCGCACTCGGGGCCGAGGGCCGCCACGTCCCACTCGACCGGTCCTAGCGTGGTCAGTTCGAAGTCGGAGTAGAGCGCGCCGTCCGGACCGGAGACGATGTTGGCCGCCGGGGCGTCCCCGTGGATCGGCTGGAAGTCGATGCCGGGGAACGCCGCCTCGAATCCCGCGCGTGAGCCGACGACCGGCTCCAGCACCTCCCACTCGCGCCGCGCCCGGTCGAGATCGGCCGGCTCCAGGAGATCGGGGCGCGCCTCGAGCGCGGCGAGCCCCTCGGTGACGAACCGCGGTTCGGCCGCCGAGAGGAACGGCAGCTCACCCGGGTAGGAGCGCAGCGCGGTGTGCAGGTCGGCGACCAGGCCGGCGTGGTGCACGAAGTCCGGCTCGGTGCTCTGGTCCAGCTCGACGAACTGCCAGAACGTCATCGAGAAACCGTCTCGCAGCACAGGCTCACGCGGCACGAGCGGGCTCGGCGGGATCACCGGGTGCCCCTGATCCGCGAGCCACCCGACCACGTCCAGCTCCTGCCGCTGCCGGGCAGCCTGGGAGTCGGCGTCGGCGTACGACGGCAGGACGGTCGGCACCCTGACCACCACGGGCGACGGAGCCAGGTGCACCACGACGGAGAACACGTCGTAGATGACCCTCGCGTCCGCCACGTCGAGCCCCAGATCGCGCCCCGCGGCGACGGCCGCGGCGAGGGCACGGGCGGTGCGGGCGGACATCTGATCAGGTGTCATGAACCCTTCCATGACGCCGATGCTGTCACGCCGGGCGCGGGGATTCACCGGATTAAGGATCGCCGGCCGCATGCGCGCCCCGGGTCTCCAACCGGTGGCCGTGCGGCAGTCGGCCCGTCCGCGTTCGTCCTGGCGTGGCCGGGTCCCTCCCACCAGCCGCTCGGAAACGAGGAGGCAGCACATGCCTGGCCTTCCGGGCGGCCTACGGGACGGCGCCCCGCGAGTGGCGGATCCACGGCCTGTCCGGCGAAGCGACGTCGGGCTCCGCAGCGCGGGAACGCCCCGGCGGACCGGCTCGTTACCCATGAGTTCGTCCACGTCCGAGTTCGCCCACGCCACCGGCCCAAGGAGCATCGTGCCCGACACCACGCCCGCCCCGTCCACCGTCCTTCCCGCACTCCCGGCCCTGAGCGCGCAGGCCGAGCGGCTCATCGAGCTGGGGGTGCACGAGACCGCCGGGCTGTCCGCCGACGAGATTCGCACGTTCGCCGTGAAGGCCGAAGCCGGGACCGAAGGCCAGGGTGGCCTGCTGGCCGTGCATCCGGACCGAGCCCCCGCCTCCGCCCTCGCCCCACTGCTCCGCCGCGACGGCAAACCGGGCTTCGTCGTCGTCGACATGCCCGACGTCGACGATTTCACCCCCTGCGCCCTCGAACTGCCCGACGCCCCGCTCTACGTCGTCACCGGCATCGACCGCGGCGACCACATGGCCAACTGGTCCCCGGACGAGGCGCTGCCCGCCCTCACGAAGGAGGACCGCACCCCGCTGGTGCTCACCGAAGGCGTCCACTGGGTGCTCCAGCAGCCCGAGGCCCTGGAGCGCAACCTCTGCTTCATGACCATCGGCTCCCGGCTGCGCAAGCCCAACGGCACCCTGGACGCCCGCACCCCGGCGATCTGGATCAGCAACGGCACCGGCCGGGACGGCCGCGAGCGCCGCAACGCCCCCAAGGTCGGCTGGTGCTGGTGGAACAACCGGCACACCTGGCTGGGCTTCGCCTCCGCGACAGGCCGCAGAGGCTGAGGTCCGTCACCGCACGAACCGGTGAGCGGCGCCGGCCGGCCCGCGGCCCGAGGCCGGCCGTGTCCAGCGGCCGGCGCCGCGACCGGGACCGCGCCGGGAGCGAACTCTCCCGTGTGTCCCGTCAGGAGCGCCACGGTGCGCGAGGTGGACATCGCCGAACGGTAACGTGAACCGGGCCCGGGCCTGCGTGAACCCTGGCATTCGGATCGGCTTCGTCCGAGACTCCCGGTGGTCTCGGCGGCCCGGAACGGTGGGATCGACGTCATGGAGGTGAAAGCGGCCGCCGGGGAGCTTCTCGCTTCCCTCGCGGCGCAGGCCGACGCGGACTTCGCGGCCAGAATGCAGCGGTACTTCCCGCAGGAGATTCGCGCGCTCGGCGTGAGCAACGCCTCCGTCGTCGAGCTCGCTCACGGCTACTTCCGTGCACGGCCGGACATTCCCGCGGCGACCCGGCTGGCCCTGACGGAAGAGGTGCTGTCGCGCGCCTCGTACCACGAAGAGGTCCTGCTGGGTTTCGCGCTCCTGCACAAGGTCGCCAGGACCGGGCTGGGCAGCGACCTCCTCGACCGCTGTGAGTACTGGCTCGAAACCCGTGTGTCCAACTGGGCGCAGTGCGACGACCTGTGCCTGAAGCTGCTGTATCCGTTCTTCCGCGGCCACCTCGACCAGATCCCGCGGACACGACGCTGGGTCGCATCCCGATCGCCGTGGGCGCGGCGCGCCGCGAATGTGGCCGTCGTGAAGTTCGTCCGGCGCACAGTGGGGCGGACGGTGTTCGAACTGCCCCTGTCGCACGTCTTCGACAACTGCACCCGGCTCATGCACGACGAGGACGTGTATGTCCAGAAGGGCTGCGGCTGGTTGCTCAAGGTCACCGCCGAGATCCATCAGGACGAGGTGGCCGCGTTCCTGCGCACGTGGCACACGGAAATGCCCCGCGTCACGTTCCGGTACGCGATCGAGAAGATGGACCCGGAAACTCGAACTTCCCTGTCGTTCCAGTCGACGCAGCAGCGTGCACGGAGGGAGAAGTGAAAAGTGTTACTCATCGAGGCGCAACCGTATGTCGGTCATCATTGCGAATCGACAGCCCTGGTCAACCTTCTCCGGCAGCGTGAGATCGCCTTGTCGGAGCCGCTCGTCTTCGGCCTCGGTAGTGGTTTGTCCTTCACCTACTGGCGTACGAAGCAGATGCCGACCCCGTTCCTCGGGGGCCGGATCAAGCCGGACCGGCTGACCGTCAACATCACCGAATCGCTGGGTCTGCGGCTGACCGTCAGGGAGACCTCCTCGGACAAACGGGCCCGCGAACAGCTGCTCCGGGAGCTCGACTCGGGGACGGTCGTCGGCCTCAAGCTCGACCGCTACCACCTCGACTACTCCACGGACGAGTACAGTTTCGCGGCCCATTACGTCGCCTGCGTCGGCTACGAGGACGACAGGTTCGCCCTCGTCGAGACCAGGCCGCTGGGGCTGCGGTGGGCCTCCGGCGAGTCCCTGGCGCGTGCGCGCGGTGCCCGGGCCCGATGAGCTCACGGAACCTCTCGTTCACCATCGCCCCGCCGGACGGCCCGCTGCCCGAACTGGGCGAGATCGCGCGCCGATCCATCCGGACGACAGCCGAGAGCTTCCTGAATCCGCCGATCAGCAATCTCGGATTCAAGGGAATGCACAAAGCCGCTGATCTCATGCCCGCCTGGATCGATGACCTCGAATCCCCCGAGGAAGCGCTTGTCGAGATCTCGACGATCATGGAGGAAGGCGGAACCGGCGGCGGCCTTTTCCGCACGCTGTGGGCGGACTTCCTCGCCGAGGCCGCCGATCTCACGGGTGCGGGGGAGTTCCGCGATGCTTCGGACGCGTACCGCGTGGTGTCGAGGAAATGGACCGAGGTGGCAGACCTCCTCCGCGAGGCGGGAACCACCGAAGACCGCGCCCCCATCCGGCACGCGTCGAAACTGGTCCACGAACTCGCGGAGGAGGAGCACCGCCTGATGAGCAGACTCCTGGACCTTGCCTGAGCCCTGCCCGCTCAGGCACCCGGGCGGCAGGTCACGCCCCGCACACCCCCCACACCAGCGAGGCGTTCAGGCCGGCTCGTCCGCGGGGCTCCGCAGCGCCTGGTACACGGACCACACCACGGCCACCAGCGGTACGGCCACCACCGCACCGATCACCCCCGCCGCGACCGCCCCGCCGACCACCGCCAGGGCGACCACCACCGGGTGCAACCGAACGGCCCAGCTCATCACGATGGGATGCAGCAGGTGGCCCTCGATCTGGCCGATGACCACGATCAGGGCCACGACCACCAGGGCGATGAGCGGTCCCTTCGACGCCAGGGCGACGACCGCCGCGACCGCCAGAGCGATGGGCGAGCCGATCAGCGGGATGAACGCCGCCAGGAACTCCAGCAGGGCCAACGGCACGGCGAGCGGCACCCCCAGGGCGAACAGCGCGATGCCCACGAGGACCGCGTTCGTCGCCGCCACCAGCAGGATGCCGTGCGTGTACCCGGTGAAGGTCCGCCAGGCGGCCCCGGCCCCCACCGCGAACCGCTGCCGGGCCCGGCCGGGGAGCTGTTCGCACTGCCACTGCCACTGCTTCTCGCCGGAGTACGTGAAGAAGACCGAGCAGAACAGGGCCAGCGCGAGCACCGTCAACACCTCCACCAGCCGGCTCGCGCCGCTGAGAGCCGTACTGATGAGGGTGGAGCGGTGGTCCGACAGGAGCTTGCCGATCCGGGACTGGAGATCGTCGAACGCGTCCGCGGGAAGCCGGAAGGGCGGTTCCTCCAGACGTCGCTCGATCCGGTCGACCCCCGCCACGAACTCCCTCTCCAGCCCGGTCCGCTGATCCGCCACGGTCTCACCCACCAGGGCCAGCGCCCCGAGGACGAGGACGATGCCACCGATGAGCGCGGCGGCGACCGCGAGCGGCCGGGGCACGAACCGGGCCAGCAGACCGGCCACGGGACGGAGCACCGCCGTGATGACGAGACCGAGGAAGACGGCGACGGCGATCCGGTGGAACTCCCCGAGCACGGAGAAGGCGAACCGGACGACGATGCCGACCGCGATGAGCCGCCACGCGTACGCGGCCGCGGTCCGCAGCACGCCCGGTACGCGCGACTCGGCGTCGGTCGGCCGCGGCAGCGCCGAGGCGGGTGGATCAGGGGGCGTCGACATCCCATGCCCGTACCACCCACCGGCCGTCGAACCGCGGGGCGGACCCGGAATTCCCCCGAAGGCCGGTACCGGCCCGGAGGGCGGGACACGCCGAACGACGTGGCGCATACCGCCCGGCACCCCTCAGCGCACGGGGAAGCCGAAGGAGTAGCCCTGCTCCTTCAGCCACGGCAGGACCTCTCGCAGAGCGGCGACGGTCTGCGAGCGCTCTCCTCCCGCGTCGTGGAAGAGGAGCGTCGGGCCGTTGGAGATCTCCTTCTTGACGGTGGCGACCATGGCGTTCGTGCCGGGGCGCTCGAAGTCCTTGGAGTCGATGTTCCAGCCGAGCGGGCGCATGCCGTGGGACGCGGCGAGGTGGCGGCTGTAGGGGGTGAAGGCCCCGCCGGGCGCCCGGTAGTACAGCGGGCGAACGCCTCCGGACGCCTTGGTGATCATGCGTTCGGCGTCCAGGATCTGCTGGGACTGGTAGGCCTCGGACTTGCGGTCCATGGTGACGTCGTGCGAGACCGTGTGGTCGCAGAGCCGGTGCCCGGCCGCCACGACCGTCTTGACCAGGTCCGGGTGGGCGCGAGCCTGTGTGCCCACCATGCAGAACGTGGCCTTCACACCGTGGTCGCGCAGCACTTGAAGCACTTCAGGTGTCCAGACGGGGTCCGGTCCGTCGTCGATGGTGATGTTGACGCCACGGGCACCGGCGTCCGACGCGTGCACGATGCCCGCCGGCACGGGCGCCGCCTTCCGGCCCTGCGACTGGGCGGGAGGCGCCGAGACGCCCCGGTCGGATCGTGACTCGGTGGCACCGACTTGCGCGTTCCAGAACGAGGTCAGGCCGGCCACCGCGGTCACCCCGAGCGCCGCCGCCAGCACTTTGGCGTACCATCCCCGTCCGCCACTTCGCACCATGTCTTGTGTTCCTTCGCCGTCGCCGTGGAGCCCGTGCATACGGCAAGAGGGCGGAAGGCGGCCGTCGGATCCGTCTGTTACCGATCACGGACAATCCTGCTGCTCGGCGGTGTCCGGACGGCCGGCACGGTGTGCCCGCGCCCGGTCCGCGGACGACGCCTCGATCCAGGTGCGCACGGCCGGAGCCGTTGACTCCGCGTGTTCCCGCATCATCGTCAGATGGTCGCCGGGGACGTCCAGGACGTCGTGCGCCGACGGCCAGGACGTACGCCAGTCGTCGGCGTCCGCGGAGGCGGCCATCGCGGGTGTCGGGCGCAGCGCGCGCACGGGGAGCGTCGGCGTGGTGACCGGCTCGGGGTGCCAGCCGAGGAAGATGCGGTTGTAGGCCCCCACCGCCGCGAGGGCGCTGTCGTCGTCCCCGGTGACGACGGGCCGTCCGGACTCCCCCGGCGGTGGAGCGGCCAGGGCCAGCAGCCAGCCCTTGCCCTGGTTGTCCGGCGTGACGTGGTACGTGTCCAGCAGGACCAGGCCGGCCGGTGCCCGGTCCATGCTCTCCAGCCGTCGGGCCACGAGATGTGCCACGTTGCCGCCCGCGGACCGTCCCACGATCACGAGAGGACCGTCGCCGGTGTGAGCCAGGAGGTTCTCGGCCTGCGTGCGCGCCAGCGCGGCGCGGTCCTCCGGCACGGCGGACCCGGCACCGATCCCGGGGTGCGGGAACTCCAGCACGTCCAGGTCGTGGTGGAACGCGCGGTGGAAGCGGGGGAAGTCACCACCTCCCGACGCGAGCGAGGGGTGGTAGGCGGGGAAGCAGGCGACCGTCGGCCTTCCCGGGCCGGGGCGGCCGTGGGAGCGGCGGATCGGGGGCAGCGCGTGCTCGTGGCCCCGGGCGGCCGTGAAGGTGGGCAGCGCCCAGGACGCGGTGACGAGCAGGTGCATCGCCGCCACCGGCTGCCCGCACGCACGCGATCGGCACCTCGCCGAGCACGTCGTGCGGCACCCCGACGGCCACGGCGTCGGACACGCCGGGACACCGCAGCAGGGCCTGCTCGATCTCCGTCGGGTGGATGTTCTCGCCACCTCGGATGATCAGTTCGCTGACGCGGCCGGTGACCCTCAGATGACCGTGCTCGACGCGGCGGCCGAGGTCGCCGGTGCGGTACCAGCCGTCGCGCAGAGCGGCGGCCGTCGCCTCGGGCCGGTCGTGGTACCCGCTCATCAGGCCCGGCGACCGCACCCAGAACTCGCCCTCGGCACCGTCCCCGACGTCCTCGCCGCTGCGCGGATCGACGACACGCACCTCCACGCCCGGCACGGGCGGCCCGCAGGAGCCGTCGACCCTGGGCCCCCGGGACGATCGGCCGCGATCATGCCGCAGGTCTCGGTGCTGCCGTACGCGTCGAACAGGGGAGCCCCCAGGTCCTCCTCCACGGCGGCGCGCAGAGCGGGACCGCTCGGTGCACCGGCGACGAGGCACATCCGCAGCGCCCGAGGTGCCGCACCGGCCGAGCCGACCAGCCGGTGATACGTGGCGGGCACGCCGGCCAGCACGGTGAAGGGCCCGCCGAGCTGCTCGTGCGCCGTGAGCAGCTCCTGCCGCAGACCGCCGGGGGCCGTCGGCTCCCCGGTGATCCGGGCGGCTCGCGCCCACGGCCGTCACGCCCAGGATCGCCAGCGAGTGGCTGAAGCTGTGGAACAGCGGAAGCGGCCAGAGCAGCCGGTCGGCGGACGAGAGACCGAACAGCGGCGCGTAGCAGGCGGCCACGGACCACAGCGCGGCCCGCTGTGTGGACAGCACGCCTTTGGGCCGGTGGGTGGTGCCGGAGGTGTAGAGCATCCACGCCGGGGCGTCGAGGCCGAGTGTGTCGATCTCCGCGGGCCCGTCGCTCTCGGCCGCGCTCCGGAACCACCGGGCCCCCTCCGGGGCCGGACCGGGCCCGGTGACGAGGGCTCCCAGACGGTCGTACGGTGATCCCAGGCGCCGCAGGCGTACGAGGTGCGCGGTGTCCGTGATGACGAACGCGGCGCCGCTGTCCCGCAGGAAGTGGGCCAGCTCGGCGTCGGAGGAGCGTGGATCGAGCGGGACGCCGACCATCCCGGCCCCCAGGACCGCGAGGCAACTCTCCACCATCTCCACGCAGTTGCCCAGGCAGATCGCGACCCGGTCGCCGCGGGCGAGTCCGGTCCGGGTGAGGTACCCGGCCAGCGCGCGGGTGCGGCGCTCCAGCTCGGCGTAGGTGACGCCGCGCGCGGAGTCGGCGTAGGCGACGCGTTCCGGTGCCACCAGCTCGGCGTGCTCCGTCAACAGTGCCGGCGCCGGCCGGATCAGCTCGTCCCGTGTCATGCTCCCCACCCCTCAAGTCCTGCGCAGCTCAACGATGTTGAGCCTATGTGGAGGGGCGGCGGACGGCGGGCGAGGACGTTCAGGACCTCCGGGCCGGCACCGGCGGCCCCGCTCGAGCAGTCTCCACCGCGAGTCGCCCGAACTCGTTCGACCAGTCGGACATTGTTCGGAACCTCTTGACGCTGCCCCGGGCGCCGACTGAAACTCTCGCAACACACTTCACCTGCGTGTAACGACAGGCCCACCGCAAGGGCTTGCCGTCGCCTCGTCGGCTCCTCGTCCTTCCGTTCCGCCTTGTCCGTCATCAGCCATGCCTCAGCAGGGAACCTCGACATGACGCACGTCGCACGACCTCGCAGCCGCGCGAGACGCCGGGCGGGCCATCTCGCCGGGCTGACCGCCGCGTCGATACTGCTCACCCTCGCCGGACCCACCGCTCCCGCTCAAGCGGCACCGGCGGCACCGGCGGCCGGGGCCGCGGAGATCACCGACGGCCTGGCTCTGTGGTACAAGCTGGACGCAGGCTCCGGCGGCACCGTGACCGACGCCTCCGGCAACGGCCGAAACGGCACGGTCAGCGGCACCGCCGACTGGTCGGCCTCCGGGCAGGGGCTCGCCTTCAACGGGTCGGACACCTACATCAAGGTGCCGGACGACGTCATGAAGGGCATGAACTCGATCACCGTCTCCATGGACGTACTGATCGACTCCGCCCAGAGCACGCCCTACTTCCTCTACGGCTTCGGCAACACCAGCGCGGGCAACGGCAACGGCTACCTGTTCACCACCGGCAACTCCTTCCGCACCTCCGTCGCGACGGGCAACTGGTCGACCGAGCAGACCACCAAGCCCTCCGACTCCCACAACCTGACCCGCGGCGTGTGGAAGCACATCACCTACGCCCAGACCGGCTCCACGGGCGTGCTCTACGAGGACGGCGTCGAGGTCGGCCGCAACACCTCCGTCACCACCACGCCCGGCGCCATCGGCTCCGGCACCACCAAGGCCAACTACATCGGCAAGTCCGTGTACGACGGCGACAGACTCTTCAAGGGCCGGATACGTGACTTCCGGGTCTACGACCGCGCGTTGGCCGAGCCGGAGGTCGAGCAGCTCTCCCTCCCCGTAGCCACACAGGGCGTCGCCGACGACAAGGACGCCCTCAGCCTGGGTGACACCGGCGGCGTCACCTCCGACCTGGACCTGCCGAAGACCGGCACGGCCGGTGGCTCTTCCATCAGCTGGGACAGCGACAACCCGTCCGTGGTGTCGGACACCGGCAAGGTGACCCGCCCCGAGGCGGGCTCACCGGACGGCCGCGCCACGCTCACGGCGACCCTGAAGAAGGGCACCGTGACCGGCACCAAGACCTTCGACGTCACGGTCCGGCCCGCGCTCGACGACGACGCCGCCACCCGGCAGGCCGCCGAGGCGCTCACGGTGCACAACCTCGGCGACGCACGCGGCAACCTCACCCTGCCCAGGAGCGGCGCCTTCGGCACGGCCGTCACCTGGTCCTCCGCGAAGCCGGACGTCGTCTCCGCCGGCGGCGAGGTCCACCGCCCCGCGCACGGCGACGGCGCCACCACCGTCGAGCTGACCGCCACCGTCACCAAGGGCGAGGCCCAGGCGACCCGCGTCATGACGGCCAAGGTGCCCGAACTGCCCGCCAGGGCCGCCCTCAAGGGCTACATGTTCAGCTACTTCACCGGCGAGGGCACCTCGGACGGCGAGCAGCTCTACGCCGCCCTCAGCAAGGGCGACGACCCGCTGCACTGGCGCGAGCTGAACGACGGCAAGCCGGTCCTCACCTCCACGCTCGGCGAGAAGGGCCTGCGCGACCCGTTCATCATCCGCTCCCCGGAGGGCGACAAGTTCTACCAGATCGCCACCGACCTCAGGATCTACGGCAACGGCGACTGGGACGCCTCCCAGCGCACCGGCAGCAAGTCCATCATGGTCTGGGAGTCCACCGACCTGGTCCACTGGACGAACCAGCGCCTGGTCAAGGTCTCGCCCGACAGCGCCGGCAACACCTGGGCGCCGGAAGCCTTCTACGACGCCGAGCGCGGCGAGTACGTCGTCTTCTGGGCGTCGAAGCTGTACGACAACGCCGACCACTCCGGCGACACGTACAACCGCATGATGTACGCCACCACCCGCGACTTCCACACCTTCAGTGAGCCCAAGGTCTGGATCGACCGCGGCTACTCGGTCATCGACTCCACGATGATCCGGCACGACGGGACGTACTACCGGCTGTCCAAGGACGAGCGGAACAACACCTCCTCCACCCCCAACAGCAAGTTCATCTTCCAGGAGAAGAGCGACTCGATCCTGAACCCGTCCTGGACGGCCGTCGCCGAGGGCATCGGCAAGGGCGCGATGAGCGCCGCCGAGGGGCCGCTGGTGTTCAAGTCCAACACCGAGGAGAAGTGGTACGCGTTCCTCGACGAGTTCGGCGGCCGCGGCTACATCCCCTTCGAGACGACCGACCTCGACTCCGGCACCTGGACCCCCTCCACCGGCTACGACCTGCCCGCCGAGCCCCGGCACGGCACCGTGCTGCCGGTCACCCAGGCCGAGTACGACCGGCTGCTGCGCGCCTACCAGCCGGACCAGGTCGTGCGGAGCGTCGAGGACGTCTCCGTGAAGACCGCGATCGGCAAGGCGCCGGTGCTGCCGGCCACGGTGATCGCCGAGTACGCCGACGGCGTCAAGCGTCCCGTCGCGGTCGCCTGGGAGGACGTACCGGCGTCCGAGTACGCCCAGTCCGGCACCTTCACCGTGACCGGCAGCCTGCCGGACGGCGCCGCGATCCCGGTCCGGGCCGAGGTCACCGTGTCCGACGAGGGACCGGGCGTTCCGTCCGGCCTGCTGCTGCACTACGACTTCGACGAGACCGGCGGCAGCATCGCCCGTGACTCCAGCGGACACGGCCACCACGGCACCTATGTGCGTACGCCCGAGTTCGGCACCGGTGTCGAGGGCGGCTCGTTCAAGATGTCCGGCGACTCCGACTCGCCGTACGTGAAGATCCCCAACGGTGTGCTGAAGAACGCCGACAGCGTGACGGTGTCGACGTACGCCAAGTGGAAGGGCGGCAGCGGCTTCCAGTGGCTGTTCGGGCTCGGACCCGACAGCGACAAGTATCTGTTCGCCACTCCGTCCAACGGCGGCTCCAGCCTCTACTCGGCCATCACGAAGGCCAGTTGGTCGGCGGAGTCGAAGCTGACAGCCGGCTCGCAGCTCACGCCCGGCCAGTGGCGGCACGTCACGGTCACACTGGACGGCGCCACCGGCGCGATGGTCCTCTACGCCGACGGCGTCGAGGCGGCCCGCACGACGACCACCATCAAACCGTCCGAGCTGTACGACGCGGCCAAGGACTACAGCGGCTACATCGGCCGCTCCCTGTACACGGCCGACCCGTACTTCGGCGGCGAGGTCGACGACTTCCGCGTCTACGACCGTGCCCTCACCGGTGCCGAGGTCATGGAACTCAGCGGAAACACCGCGGGCATCGCCAAGGCGACCCACCCGGCGCTCAAGGTCGACGCGCTCATCGACAACGCGGGCGGCACGATCACGCTGCCGATGAAGGCCGGCACCGATCTCACCGCGCTGGCACCGGAGTTCTCCCTCGCCCGTGGCGCGACGATCAGCCCCGCCTCCGGCAGCGTGCACGACTTCACCCGGCCGGTGACGTACGAGGTCACCGGGTCGGACGGCAAGAAGCGCACCTGGAAGGTCTCGGCACTGATCATGAAGACCCCGGTCCTGCCGGGGCTGAACGCCGACCCGAACATCGTGCGCTTCGGAGACACCTTCTACCTCTACCCGACGACCGACGGCTTCGAGGGCTGGAGCGGCACGCAGTTCAAGGCCTACTCGTCCACGGACCTGGTCCACTGGAAGGACCACGGCGTCATCCTCGACCTGGGGCCGGACGTCAGCTGGGCGGACAGCAGGGCCTGGGCGCCGGCGATGACGGAGAAGGACGGGAAGTACTACTTCTACTTCTGCGCCGACGCGAACATCGGCGTCGCGGTGTCCGACTCGCCCACCGGACCGTTCAAGGACGCCCTGGGCAAGCCGCTGCTGAAGGCCGGTGACTTCCGCGGCCAGATGATCGACCCGGCGGTCTTCACCGACGACGACGGCAAGCAGTACCTCTACTGGGGCAACGGCCGCGCCTACGTCGTCCCGCTGAACGACGACATGACCTCCATCGACACCTCGAAGGTCCAGGACATCACCCCGAGCGGCTACAACGAGGGCACCTTCGTCGTGAAGCGCAAGGGCACCTACTACTTCATGTGGTCGGAGAACGACACCCGGGACGAGAACTACCGCGTCGCCTACGCGACCGGCCCCTCGCCCACCGGCCCGTGGACCAAGCAGGGCGTGATCCTGGAGAAGGACCTGTCCCTGGGCATCAAGGGCCCGGGCCACCACTCCGTCGTCCACGTCCCGAACACCGATGACTGGTACATCGCCTACCACCGCTTCGCCATCCCCGGCGGTGACGGCACCCACCGCGAAACCACCGTCGACAAGCTGGAGTTCGGTTCCGACGGCCTGATCGAGAAGGTCGTTCCCACCCTCGGTGGCATCGACCCGGTCACCGTCGTCCACGCCGGACCGGACGCCACCGGTACCGAGGGCGAGGCGATCACGCTCGCCGGCACCGCCTCCGGGGCAGGCACTCCCAAGTGGGCCGTCCCGGACGGCGCCCCGTGCACCGTCAAGGACCCGGCGGCGGCCCGCACGACCCTCACCTGCACCGACGACGGCACCTTCCAGGTCACCCTGACCGGCGGGCGCGGCAGCGACACGGCGACGGTGAAGGTCTCGAACGTCGCCCCGTCGATCACGTACGCCAAGGGCCCCGGCTCGCCCGTCCCGGCGGGCAAGGCCGCCGTCGTCACGGCGTCCTTCGACGACCCGGGCACGGCCGACGGCCACACCTGCAAGGTCGACTGGAAGGACGGCACCCCGCCGACGGCCGGCACGGTCACCGACTCCGGCTGCCGCGCCGCGCACGTCTACGACGACGCGGGCATCCACCGCCCGGCCGTCACGGTCACCGACGACGACAAGGGAACGGACAGCACCACACTCGCCGAGCTGATCGTCTACGACCGTTCCGCCGGGCCCGCTGCCGGCGCCGGCACCATCACCTCGCCGGCCGGTGCCTACCCGGCCGAGCCGGGACTGACCGGCAAGGCGGCGTTCACCTTGGCCGCCCAGTACCGCAAGGGAGCCACTGTCCCCACCGGCAAGGCGACGTTCGTCTTCGGCCCGGCCCGGCTCACCTTCCGCTCGACCGGCTCCGACTGGCTCGTGGTGAACGGCTCCCAGGCCGTCCACCAGGGCACCGGCACCGTGGGCGGCAAGAGCGGTTACGCCTTCAGAGTCACCGCCACCGACGGGCCGGACACCTTCCGCATCAAGATCTGGAAGAAGTCCACCGGCGATGTCCTCTACGACAACAAGACCGGCGCCAGGACGAAGGGCATGGTCACCATCGGAAACCGGAAGTAACGGCTTCCGGCCTGCCGGTTCGCCGGGCTCCAGGAGTCCGGCAGATACGGGAGACGGCCGTGGCGGCCCCGGTGATCACCGGGAACGGGGCCGCGCGGCCGGCGACAGGAGGCGGCCCTGAATTCGGTGGGAGCCGAGGCGAGTTGCCGTAGCGATGGAAACAACGCGACGTATTCGGCAGGTCACTCTTCGTGATTCCGTCGCGGGCTGATCTCGCTTGACAGTCCAGCGAGTCACGGTATTAGCTAGGTGACGAGTTGATCACGGGGTGCGAGGTATCGAGCGCGCCGTGCAGCACGGGGGATAAAGGTGACGTCGACGAGGGCGGCTGACGGTATGTCAATTGCCGCGTCGGCCTTTACGGCATTTTTCTGAATGGTTTCCCCCTGCGTTGATGTCAATCGACCACGGGGGGACGGGAAATGTCGGAATCGCTTTCCTGGCGACGGACGAACGGCGATTCGTCGGCTTTACCCTGGGTCGTTTCCGCGCCCACCGAAGAGGCCTTGCGCGCCAGGGCGCGGCAGCTGCGAGAGCACCTCGGCACCCGGCCCGAGTGGACCGTCGCCGACATCGGACACGCACTCCTCGCGGACGACACCACCGCACCGCACCGGGCCGTCCTCATCGGTGCCGACCGCGAGGAACAGGACCTCGGACTGCGGGCGTTGGCGAACGGCACAGCCGCGCCCAACCTCGTCACCGGAACGGCCCGCGACGGTGCGCCCCCGGTCTTCCTGTTCCCCGGACAAGGCCCCCAGTGGCCTGGGATGGCCCGCGAACTCCTGCGCTCCTCGCCCGTCTTCCGAAACTCCCTGACGGAGTGCGCCGAGGCGCTGAAGCCGCACGTCGACTGGTCTCTCGAAGACCTCCTGACGAGCGATCAGGACCTCGCCCTCTGGGCGCGGCCCGACGTCACCCAGCCCGCACTCGTCGCCGTGATGATCTCCATCGCCGCCCTGTGGCGCTCCGCCGGAGTCGAACCCGGCGCGGTCGTCGGCCACAGCATGGGCGAGTTCGCCGCCGCCCACGTCGCCGGGGCGCTCTCCCTCCCCGACGCCCTGCACGCGGTCGCCGCCTTCAGCCGTGCCCAGATGTCCCTGGTCGGCCACGGCGAGATGCTCTCCGCCCTGCTCCCCGTCGACCAGCTGAGCCCGCGCTTGGAGCCGTGGGGCTCCCGCCTCGCGATCGCCGGCGTCAACAGCCCCTCGTGGACCGTCGTCTCCGGTGACACCGAGGCCGTCACCGCCCTGCGCGCCGATCTCGTCGCCGACGGCGTCCGCGCCCAGCTCATCTCCGTCGGCTACGCCGCCCACTCCCCGCACATCGAGTCCGTACGCGAGCGACTGCTACGGGACTTGGCCCCCATCACCGGCGCCCCCTCGACCATCCCCTTCTACTCGGGACTCACCGGCGGCCGCTACGACACCACCCGGTTCGACGCCGAGTACTGGTACCGGATGGTGCGCGGCACCGTCCTGTTCGAAGCCGCTGTCCGGGCCGCGCTCACCGAGCGGCCCACGGCTTTCGTCGAGATCAGCCCGCACCCCGTGCTGACGCTCGGCGTCCAGCAGACCCTGGACGACGCAGGCAGCACCGCCGCCGTCGTCGGCACCCTGCGGCGCGACGACGGCGGACGCGCACGGTGCCTGACCAGCATGGCCGAACTCCACGCACACGGCGGAAGCGTGGACTGGGCCGGTGGATTCGCCGGGACCGACCCGCGCCCCGTCGAGTTGCCCGCACCCGACCCCGGTGCGCACCAGGAGCCGGACCGGGCGGCTGCCGTCTCCCGCTTCGCCGCCCTGCCCGACACCGAACTGCCGCGCGCCCTTGCCGCGTTGGTGCGTTCCGAACTCGCCGCGGTCCTGGACGACCAGGCAGCCGTCGCCGCCGACTCCGGCCGTGCCTTCCGCGACCTCGGCATCGACTCCTCGGCCGCCGTGGCCCTGCGCAACCGGCTCGTCGCCGCCCTCGGCCTCAGGCTGCCTGCCGCCGTGGTCTTCGACCACCCCACCCTGGAGTCACTGGTACGACGGCTGCACACCGCCGTCCGCGGCACCGAGACCGAGCAGGCGACCGAGGCGGTGACCCCGGACACCGCCGACGACGAGCCGATCGCCATCGTCGGCATGGCCTGCCGCTTCCCCGGCGGAGTACACAGTCCCGAACAGCTGTGGGAGCTGCTGCTCGCCGGAGGCGACGCCATCACCGGCTTCCCCACCAACCGCGGCTGGGACCTCGACAAGCTGTACCATCCGGACCCCGCCCACCCCGGCACGTCGTACACCCGCGAAGGCGGATTCCTCCACGACGCCGACGAGTTCGACGCCGCCTTCTTCGGTATTCCGCCCCGCGAGGCACTCGCCATGGACCCGCAGCAGCGCCTGCTGCTGGAGACCTCCTGGCGGGCTTTCGAAGCGGCCGGCATCGACCCGGGCTCGCTCAAGGGCGGCCGCACCGGTGTCTTCATCGGCGCCATGACCCAGGACTACGGCCCGCGCATGCACCAGGCACCGGAGGGCGTCGAGGGCTTCCTGCTCACCGGCAACACCGCCAGCGTCGCCTCCGGCCGTATCGCCTACACCTACGGCTTCGAAGGTCCCGCCGTCACCGTCGACACCGCCTGCTCCTCCTCCCTGGTCGCCCTGCACCTGGCCGGTCAGGCGCTGCGCCAGGGCGACTGCACCCTCGCCGTCGCCGGCGGCGTCACCGTCATGCCCAACCCCGGCATGTTCGCCGAGTTCAGCCGCCAGCGCGGACTGGCCCCGGACGGCCGGTGCAAGCCGTTCGCCGAGGCCGCCGACGGCACCAGCTGGGCCGAGGGCGTCGGGCTGCTGGTCGTGGAACGGCTCTCCGACGCCCGCCGCAACGGCCACCAGGTGCTCGCCGTGATCCGCGGCACCGCCGTCAACCAGGACGGCGCCAGCAACGGCCTGTCCGCACCCAGCGGCCCCTCGCAGCAGCGCGTCATCCGCCAGGCCCTCGCCAACGCCCGGCTGACCGCCGCGGACATAGACGTCGTGGAGGCTCACGGCACCGGCACCCGGCTCGGCGACCCCATCGAGGCCGAGGCGCTGCTCGCCACCTACGGACACGGCCACACCGCCGAACAGCCGCTGCTGGTCGGCTCCCTGAAGTCCAACATCGGGCACACCCAGGCCGCCGCCGGAGTCGCCGGCGTCATCAAGACGGTGCTCGCGCTACGGCACGGGAAGCTGCCCGGCACCCTCCACGTGGACCGGCCGACCAGCCACGTCGACTGGTCGGCGGGGCACATCGAGCTGCTGACCGACACCGTCGACTGGCCCGGCAGCGGCACTGTACGGCGAGGCGGGGTCTCCGCCTTCGGCATCAGCGGCACCAACGCGCACGTGATCATCGAGTCGGAGCCGGCACCGGCCGATGCCGATGCCGATGCCGACCGCACGCAGGCCGCCGAGGCCGCCGACGCCGCCGACCAGTCCCCGCTGCCCTGGTCGCTGTCCGCGCGTTCCGAGCCCGCGCTGCGCGAGCAGTCGGCCCGGCTGCGTGCCCACCTCGAAGCCCGGCCCGGGCTGCGCACCGTCGACGTGGGACACACCCTGGCCACCGGCCGGCCTCAGCTGCCGCACCGCGCGGTGGTGGTGGCCGGAGACCGCGACGCAACCCTGACCGCGCTGAGCGCGCTGGCCGAGGGACGGGACGCCCCCGGACTGGTCCGCGGCGCCGCCCCCGTCGGTACCGACCGCGAAGCCGTGTTCGTCTTCCCCGGCCAGGGCTCCCAATGGGCGGGCATGGCCGCCGAACTCCTCGACACCTCACCCGTGTTCGAACAGCGCGTCCGGGAGTGCGCCGACGCCCTCGCCCCCTACGTCGACTGGTCCCTCAGCGACGTCCTGCGCGGCGCCCCCGGCGCGCCTGCGCTGGACCGCGACGACGTCGTCCAGCCCGCGCTGTTCGCGGTCATGGTGGCACTGGCCGAGGTCTGGCGCTCCTGCGGCGTGCGTCCCGCGGCCGTCGTCGGGCACTCCCAGGGCGAGATCGCCGCCGCCTGTGTGGCAGGCGCCCTCTCCCTGACCGACGCCGCCCGGATCGCGGCGCTGCGCAGCCAACTGCTGCTGGGCCTCGCCGGCACCGGCGGCATGGTCTCCCTCGCGCTGCCCGAGGCGCGCGCCCGTGAGCTGATCGCCGCCTGGTCCGGCCGGCTGACCGTCGCGGCCGTCAACGGACCGTCCTCCACCGTCGTCGCCGGTGACCCGGCGGCCCTCGACGAACTCCTCGCCCGGTGCACAGAACGGGATCTGCGCGCCCGCCGCGTGCCGATCGACTACCCGTCGCACACCGCCGGCGTCGAGGCCATCCGCGAACGGATGTCGGCAGAGCTGGCCTCGGTCGCCCCACGCGCCTGCGACGTGCCCTTCTACTCCACCGTGACCGGCACACGCCTCGACACCGCCGAACTCGACGCCGCGTACTGGTACCGCAACCTGCGCCACCCGGTGGAGTTCGAACGCACCACACGCGCTCTGCTCGCCGACGGCCACCGCGTCTTCGTGGAGGCCAGTCCGCATCCGGTGCTCAGCGTCGGGCTGGAGGAGACCTTCGCCGCCGCGGAGGCCGACGACGCCCGGGTCATCGGCACCCTGCGCCGCGCCGACGGCGGCCCCGCCCGGCTGCTGACCTCGCTCGCCGAGGCGCATGTCGCGGGCGTACCGGTGCGCTGGGCGCAGGCGTTCACCGGCCAGGACGTCCAGCGCGTGCCGCTGCCCGGCCACCCCTTCCACCGCGAGCGGTTCTGGCTGCTGCCCGGCACCGCCGACCGGAACGTCGGCGCGGCGGGCCTGCTGGACGGCGACCACCCGCTGCTGATGGCCGCCGCCGAACTCCCCGACTCCGACGGGCTGCTCTTCACCGGCCGGCTGTCCCTGGACACCCACCCATGGCTCGCCGACCACCAGGTCCTCGGCCAGGCCCTGCTGCCCGGCACCGCCTTCGTCGACATGGCCCTGCACGCCGCGACCGCCGCGGGCTGCGACCACATCGCCGAACTCACCGTCGAGGCGCCGCTCGTGCTGCCCGAGCACGGCGGTGTCCGCCTGCGGGTAGCCGTCGCCGCCCCGGACGCCACCGGCCACCGACCGGTCAGCGTGCACTCCCGCGCCGAGCAGGACAACGCCGACGCCCCCTGGATCCAGCACGCCACCTGCCTGCTGGGCAGCGCGCCGCCCGGCGCCCTCCCCGCACCGCCCGTCCCGTGGCCGCCGCAGGATGCGACCGCCGTCCCGCTGAGCGGTTTCTACACCGCGCTCGCCGACCTCGGGTACGTCTACGGACCCGAGTTCCGCGGCCTGCGCGGCGCCTGGCGCCGGGACACCGGCACCCCCGGGCGCACCGAGGTGTTCGCCGAGGTCACCCTGGACGGGGCGCAGCGCGCCGAGGCCGGCCGCTTCGGCATCCACCCCGCCCTGCTGGACGCCGCCCTGCACGCCGCCCTGCTCGACAGCGTCGGCGACGACACCGACACGCACGGCGCGGCCCCGCGGCTGCCCTTCGCGTTCAGCGGCGTCACCCTGCACTCCACCGGCGCCGACACCCTCCGTGTCCGCATCGCGTCCGGCGACCGCGCCGACGGCGCCGCGCTGACGGTCACCGCCACCGACCCGCTGGGCCGGCCGGTGGCCGTGATCGACTCGCTGGTGATGCGCCCGGTCACCGCCGACCGGCTGCGCTCCGCCGCCACCCGCTCGCTCTACCAGGTGGAGTGGGTCCCGCCGCAGACCACGGCCCCCCGCCTGGCCCCCGCCTCCTGGGCCGTCCTCGGCCCCGTGGCGGAGGACCTGGGCACCGCTCTCGCCGAGGCCGACGCGACCGTGGCGAGCCACCCCGACCTCGCCGCCCTGCGGCGGACCCTCGACTCCGGCGCCCCGTCCCCGGACGTCCTGCTGACCCTGCGCACCGCCGACGGGCACCCGGACACCGACGGGCCCGCCACCGCGGCCCGCGCCGGCACCGCCGATCTGCTGGCACTCGTCCAGGAGCTGCTGGCCGACCCCCGGCTCGCCGCGACCACGCTCGTGGTCGCCACCCGCGGCGCGATCGGCACCCGCCCCGAGGAACCCGTCACCGACCTGACGCACGCGCCGCTGTGGGGCCTGATCCGCTCGGCGCAAACCGAACACCCCGGCCGATTCGTCCTCGTCGACCTCGACACGGACGCCCGGTCGACGGTGGCGCTGCCCACCGCGGTCGCCTCCGGCGAGCCCCAACTCGCCCTGCGCTCCGGCACCCTCACCATCCCCCGGCTCACCGCGGCCCCGCCGGCCGGCCCCGGCACCCCGCTCCTCGACCCGGACGGCACGGTGCTCGTCACCGGCGCCACCGGCACCCTCGGACGGCTCGTCGCCCGCCACCTGGTCACCGAGCACGGCGCCCGGCATCTGCTCCTCACCGGCCGCCGCGGCCTCGACGCGCCCGGCATGCCCGGCTTCCGCGACGAACTGCGCGCCCTCGGCGCCGACGCCACCGTCGCCGCCTGCGACATCGCCGACCGCGACGCCCTGGCCTCGCTCCTCGCCCGGATCCCCGCCGCGCGCCCGCTGACCGCGGTCGTGCACACCGCGGGCCTGACCGACGACGGCGTCATCGAGGCCCTGACGCCCGGACGGGTCGACCAGGTGATGCGCCCCAAGACGGACGGCGCGTGGAACCTCCACCAGCTCACCCAGGACGCGAACCTCGCCGCGTTCGTGCTGTTCTCCTCCGTCAACGGGCAGCTCGGTGGCCCCGGCCAGGCCAACTACGCCGCCGCCAACACCTTCACCGACGCCCTCGCCCACACCCGCCGCGCCCAGGGCCTGCCCGCCACGGCGCCCGCATGGGGACTCTGGGAGCAGGCCTCCGCCATGACCGGCGAGCTGGCCGGGACCGACCTGCACCGGATGGCCCGCTCCGGCATACAGCCCATCCCCACCGAGCAGGGGCTGGCCCTGTTCGACATGGCCGTACGCCACGACCGCGCCCTGCTGGTGCCCGCCCGCCTCGACCTCGCCGGACTGCGCGCCCAGGCCGCCACCAGGCCCGTACCCGCCCTGCTGCGGCACCTCGTGCGGCCCGCCGCCCCGGCGCGCCCCGCCGCACCCGACGCCACCGACGCTCCGGGGTCCCTGGCCGGACGGCTCGCGTCCCTGCCCGAGGCGGAACAGCACCGCACCCTGCTCACCCTGGTGCGCGAGCAGGTGGCCGCCGTCCTCGGCCACGGGTCGGCCGACGCCGTCGGAGCCGAGCAGGCCTTCAAGGACCTCGGCTACGACTCGCTGACCGCGATCGAACTCCGCAACCAGCTGGGCACCGCGGTCGGACTGCGGCTGCCACCCACCGTGGTCTTCGACCACCCCACCCCGCTAGCCGTCGCCCGCCACCTGCACCGTGAACTGCTGCGCGACCGGGTGCCGGAGGCCGAGCCGCAGCAGGCGAAGGCGGATCCGGACGAGCCGATCGCCATCGTCGGCATGGCCTGCCGCTATCCCGGTGGCGTCAACTCCCCCGAGGAGCTGTGGCGGCTGATCGTCTCCGAACTGGAGGGCATCGGCGAGTTCCCCGCCGACCGCGGCTGGGACCTGGACAACCTGTACCACCCGGATCCCGACCACCACGGCACCTCCTACACCCGCTCCGGCGGATTCCTGTACGACGCCGGGCACTTCGACGCCGGACTGTTCGGCATCAGCCCGCGTGAGGCGCTGGCGATGGACCCGCAGCAGCGGCTGCTGCTGGAGACCTCCTGGGAGGTCTTCGAACGGGCGGGCCTCGACCCCACCGCCCTCAAGGGCAGCCGGACCGGTGTCTTCGCCGGGCTCATGTACCACGACTACGCCGCCCACTCCGCCGGACTCTCCGGTGAGGCCGAGGGCTACACGGTCACCGGCACGGCGGGCAGCGTGCTCTCCGGCCGGGTCTCCTACACCTTCGGCCTGGAGGGCCCGGCGGTGACCGTCGACACGGCCTGCTCCTCCTCCCTGGTGGCCCTGCATCTGGCCGCTCAGGCGCTGCGGCAGGGCGAGTGCGAACTGGCGCTGGCCGGTGGTGTCACCGTGATGGCAACGCCCTCCACCTTCGTGGAGTTCTCGCGTCAGCGCGGTCTCGCCGCCGACGGTCGCTGCAAGTCCTTCGCCAAGGACGCGGACGGCACCGGCTGGTCCGAGGGCGTCGGCATCCTTCTCGTGGAGCGGCTGTCGGACGCCCGGCGCAACGGCCACCAGGTGCTCGCGGTGCTCCGCGGCTCGGCCGTCAACCAGGACGGCGCGTCGAACGGCCTCACGGCACCCAACGGCCCCTCGCAGCAGCGGGTCATCCGCCAGGCCCTGTCCGGCGCGGGCCTGCCCGCCGCCGATGTCGACGTGGTCGAGGCACACGGCACGGGGACCCGGCTCGGCGACCCCATCGAGGTGCAGGCGCTGCTGGCCACGTACGGCCAGGGACGGCCCGAGGGCCGTCCGCTGTGGCTGGGGTCGGTGAAGTCCAACCTCGGGCACACCCAGGCCGCCGCCGGTGTCGCCGGTGTGATCAAGATGGTCATGGCGATGCGGCACGGAGTGCTGCCGCGCACTCTCCACGTCGACGAACCGACCCCCCAGGTCGACTGGTCGATGGGTGCGGTGGAACTGCTCACCGAGACCCGGGACTGGCCGGCCCTCGACCGGCCGCGCCGGGCGGCCGTCTCCTCCTTCGGCATCGGCGGCACCAACGCCCACGCCGTCCTCGAACAGGCACCGCCCGCCGACGAACCCACCGGCCCGGCCCGCGTCACCACCCCGGTCGTGCCGTGGCTGCTGTCGGCGGCCACCGCGTCGGGACTCGCGGGCCAGGCCAGGCGACTGCTCTCCCGCACCCGGGCCGCGGACACCCCCGAAACGGCCGACGTCGCCCTCACTCTGGCCACGGCCCGCGCGGCCCTGGACCACCGCGCCGTCGTCGTCGCCGACGACCGGAGTGCTTTCCTCACCGCGCTGACCGCCCTCGCGGAGGGCCGCGAGGCCCCCGGCGTGCTGCGGGGCATCGCCTCCGAGCCGGGCCGGGTCGGTTTCCTGTTCACGGGGCAGGGGGCGCAGCGGGCGGGTATGGGCCGGGAGTTGTATGGGGCGTTTCCGGTGTTCGCG
This sequence comes from Streptomyces flavovariabilis, assembly GCF_000725785.1. Classification (NCBI taxonomy): domain Bacteria; kingdom Bacillati; phylum Actinomycetota; class Actinomycetes; order Kitasatosporales; family Streptomycetaceae; genus Streptomyces; species Streptomyces flavovariabilis. Next base: position 220,586 of record NZ_JNXD01000010.1, read on the forward strand.
GAGGCGTTCGATGCGGTGTGTGCGCGGTTCGACGGGGAGCTGGACCGGCCGCTGAAGGACGTGATCTTCGAGGACGCGGCCGCGCTGGATCAGACGGTGTACACGCAGGCGGCTCTGTTCGCTCTTGAGGTCGGGTTGTCGTGTCGATCGCCGCCGTCAACGGGCCCGAGTCCGTGGTGATTTCGGGTGATGAACGCCAAGTCCTCGAGATATCCGAGCGGTTCGCCGAGCAGGGTCGCAAGACCAAGCGGCTCACGGTCTCGCACGCTTTTCATTCGCCGCTCATGGAGCCGATGCTGGCGGAGTTCCGCCGGGTCGCCGAAGGACTGTCGTATCAGGCGCCGCGTATTGCGGTCGTATCCAATGTCACCGGTGCAACGGCGGGCGCCGAGGATTTGCGCGACCCGGAATACTGGGTACGGCATGTGCGCGAGGCGGTGCGATTCGCCGACGGTATGCGGACGTTGGCCGAACAGGGTGTGCGGACCCTCATCGAGCTGGGGCCGGAAGGTGTTCTCTCCGCGATGGGACAGGACGCCGGCGACGCGCAGTTCGTGCCCGCGCTGCGATCCGGCAGCCCCGAGGCGCAGACCCTGACCGCGGCCGTCGCGCACGCCCACGTCCGGGGCGTTCCCGTCGACTGGGCGGCCTTCTTCGCCGGACGCGGGGCGCGGCCGGTTCAGCTGCCGACGTACGCCTTCCAGCGGGAGCGGTACTGGCCCGAGCGCACCCCGGCGGCGGACACCGCCGACCCGGCGGACGCCGCGTTCTGGGACGCCGTCGAGCGCGCCGACGCCGGGACGGTCGCCGAGGTGCTGGAACTGGCCGAGGACGACCGGGCGTCGCTGACAGCGGCGCTCCCGGCACTGGCCTCGTGGCGCAGGCGGCACCGGACCCGGCACGTCGCCGACTCCTGGCGGTACCGGATCGCCTGGCAGCCCCTGGCGGACGGCCCGGAACCGGTACTGAGCGGCACCTGGCTGGCGGTGCTCCCGCAGGGCCTGGAGGGCCACCCGTGGGCGGCCGGATGCCTGCGGTCGCTGACCGTGCGAGGTGCCCGGACGCTGCCGATCGTGGTCGGCACGGCCGACGGCGAACGCGCGCCGCTCGCCGAGCGCATCGCCTCCGCCGTCGCCGAGACGGACGGACCCGTCGCCGGTGTCGTCTCCCTGCTGGCGCTCGCCGACGCACCGCACGCACAGCAACCGGCCGTCTCACAGGGCCTCGCCGCGACCCTCGCCCTGGTACAGGCGCTGGGCGACGCCGAGGTGGCGGCGCCGCTGTGGTGCCTGACGACCGGCGCGGTCTCGACCAGCCCCGCCGACCGCCCCGCCCACCCCGGACAGGCACAGATCTGGGGCCTGGGCCGGGTCATCGCGCTGGAGCACCCGGACCGCTGGGGCGGCCTGGTGGACCTGCCCGAGACCCCGGACGAGCGGTCCCTGACCCGTCTGACAGCCGCCCTCTCGGACCCGGCCTTCGAGGACCAACTGGCCGTACGCGCCTCGGGGACGGCCGTACGGCGCCTCACCCGCGCGCCGCGCGAGACAGCCGACGCCACGCCGTGGCAGCCGCACGGCACCGTGCTGGTGACCGGTGGCACCGGCGCGCTGGGCGCCGAAGTCGCCCGCTGGCTGGCCCGCGACGGGGCCGGGCACCTGCTGCTCACCAGCAGGCGCGGCCCGGCCGCGGACGGCGCCGCCGAACTCCGCGACGAACTGATCGCACTCGGCGCCGACGTGACGATCGCGGCCTGTGACGCGGCCGACCGGACGGCCCTCGCCGCCCTGCTCGCCGCCGTGCCCGCCGAACAGCCCCTGACCGCGGTGGTCCACGCGGCCGGAGTGCTGGACGACGGTGTGCTGGACGGGCAGACGCCCGAACGGTTCGCACGAGTGCTGCGGCCCAAGGCCGACGCGGCACGCAACCTGCACGAGCTGACTGCGGACCACGACCTGGCCGCGTTCGTGCTGTTCTCCTCCGTGGCCGGCACGCTGGGCAACGCCGGACAGGCCAACTACGCGGCCGCCAACGCCTACCTGGACGCCCTCGCCGAGCAGCGCCGTGCCGACGGCCTGCCCGCCACCACGATCGCCTGGGGCCCCTGGGCCGGGGCGGGCATGGCCGCCGCCGAAGACCCGGACGGCGACCGCCTGCGCCGCATCGGGCTCGCGCCCATGGACCGGGACACCGCTGTCGAGGCGCTGCGCCGGACCGTCGAGGGCGGTGCGGCGGTGACCGCCGTCGCCGACATCGACTGGGCCCGGTTCGCGGAGGTGTTCGCCGCACAGCGGCCGAGCGCCCTGCTGAGCGACCTCCCGGAGGCCCGTGGGCACCTGGCCGGCAGCGGCGGGCAGGTCACGGACCAGGCCGCCGAATGGCGGCTGCGGATCGCCGCGCTGCCCGAGAACGAACGCGAACCCGCCCTCCTGGAGCTGGTCCGCGAGCAGGTCGCGCTCGTCCTCGGACACGCCTCGGCGGCGGCGGTCCCCGCCGACAAGGCGTTCAAGGACACCGGCTTCGACTCGCTGGCAGCCGTCCAGCTGCGCAACCGGCTCGGCCAGGTCACCGGTCTGCGACTGCCCGCCACCCTGGTCTTCGACCACCCCACCCCGACCGCCCTGGCCCGCTTCCTGACGGCGGAGTCGGCCGGTTCCACGACCGCCGTGACCGTGCCGCAGGCCGCCGTCGCCGCCGCCGGGACGGAACCGATCGCGATCGTCGCCATGGCGTGCCGCTACCCGGGCGCAGCGGCCTCCCCGGAAGAGCTGTGGCGACTGGTCACGGACGGCGCCGACGCGATCTCCGGCTTCCCGACAGCCCGCGTGAGGCGCTGGCGATGGACCCGCAGCAGCGGCTGCTGCTGGAGACCTCCTGGGAAGCCTTCGAACGGGCGGGCATCGACCCGACCGGCCTCAAGGGCAGCCAGACCGGCATCTTCGCCGGCATCAGCAACCAGGACTACGGCGTCCTGTCCAGCGCCTCCACGGACGCCGCCGAGGGCTATATCGGCACCGGCAGCGCGGGCAGCGTGCTCTCCGGACGCGTCGCCTACACCTTCGGCTTCGAAGGCCCGGCGGTCACCGTCGACACCGCCTGCTCCTCCTCGCTGGTCGCCCTGCACCTGGCGGCCCAGGCCCTGCGCTCGGGGGAGTGCTCCCTGGCGCTGGCCGGCGGCGTGACCGTTCTGTCCACGCCCGGGCTGTTCATCGAGTTCTCCCGCCAGCGCGGACTCTCCCCGGACGGCCGTTGCAAGGCCTTCGCGGCCGGAGCGGACGGCACCGGCTGGGGTGAGGGTGTGGGCATGCTGCTGGTGGAGCGGCTGTCGGACGCCGAGCGGAACGGGCATCCGGTGCTGGCGGTGCTGCGGGGCAGCGCGATCAACCAGGACGGTGCGTCCAACGGGCTGACGGCGCCGAACGGCCCGTCGCAGCAACGGGTGATCCGGCAGGCGCTGGCGAACGCCCGGCTGACGGCGGCCGAGGTGGACGCGGTCGAGGCGCACGGCACGGGGACGACGCTGGGCGACCCGATCGAGGCGCAGGCCCTGCTCACCACGTACGGCCAGGACCGGCCCGGGGACCGGCCGTTGTGGCTGGGATCGGTGAAGTCGAACATCGGGCACACGCAGGCCGCCGCCGGTGTCGCCGGTGTCATCAAGATGGTGATGGCGATGCGGCACGGTGAACTCCCGCGCACACTGCACGTGGACGAGCCGTCCCCGCACGTCGACTGGTCCTCCGGCGCCGTCGCGCTGCTGACGCGGAACACGCCGTGGCCCCAGGGCGAGCGGCCCCGCCGCGCCGGCGTCTCCTCCTTCGGAGTCAGCGGCACCAACGCCCACGTCATCGTCGAGCAGGCGCCCGAGCCGGAACCGGCCGCACCCGCCGACGACCGCCCGGAGCCGGCCCCGCAGGACCGGCCGACCGCATGGCTGCTGTCCGCCGCCGACGACGCGGCGCTGCGCCGGCAGGCCGAGCGCCTGCTGGACCGTATGAGCACCGAACCGGCTCCCGCGGCCACGGACGTGGCGCACGCCCTGTTCGCCGGCCGGGCCGCCCTGGAACACCGGGCGGCGGTCGTGGCCGAGCGGCACGAGGACTTCCTCGCCGGCCTGCGCGCCCTCGCCGAGGGCGGCACCGCACCGAACCTGGTCCGGGGCACCGCCGGACCGGGCGGCAAGGTCGTCTTCGTCTTCCCCGGGCAGGGCGCCCAGTGGGCCGGCATGGCCCGCGAGCTGATGGCGTCCTCGGACGTGTTCCGCGAGAAGCTGCTGGCCTGCGAGGAGGCGCTGGCACCGTTCGTCGACTGGTCCCTGGGGGACGTACTGGGCGAGACGCGGGACGCGCCCTCCCTGGACCGTGTCGACGTCGTGCAGCCGGTGCTGTTCGCGGTGATGGTGTCCCTCGCCGCACTGTGGCGCTCCTGCGGTGTGCACCCCGACGCGGTGATCGGCCACTCCCAGGGCGAGATCGCCGCGGCCCACGTGGCCGGGGCGCTGACTCTGGAGGACGCCGCGCGCGTCGTCGCGCTGCGCAGCCGGGCCCTGGTGGCGCTGGCCGGGCAGGGCGGCATGATGTCCGTGGCGCTGCCGGAGGCGGAACTCGGCCCGTGGCTGGCGCCGTGGGGCGACCGGCTCGCCGTCGCCGCGCTCAACGGGCCCGGCTCGGTCGTGCTCGCCGGTGACCCCGACGCTTTGGACGGGCTGCACGCCGAGCTGAGTGCCGCCGACATCCGGGCCCGCCGCATCCCGGTCGACTACGCCTCGCACAGCCCCCAGGTCGAGGCGATCCGCGCCGAACTACTGGAGCTGCTGGCCCCCCTCACACCGGTCGCGTCCCGCGTGCCGTTCCACTCCACGGTGACCGGCGAGCGCGTCGACACCACCGGCCTGGGCGCGGCGTACTGGTACACCAATCTGCGGCAGACCGTGCAGTTCGCCCCCACCGTCCGCGCGTTGCTCGACTCGGGACACCGCGCGTTCATCGAGATGAGCCCGCACCCGGTTCTGGGCATGGCCCTCCAGGAAACCCTCGACGAGGGCGACGAGCCGGTGCGCGACGGCACGGTGGTGGGCTCACTCCGCCGTGACCAGGGTGGCCTGGACCGTTTCCTCACCTCGCTCGCCGAGGCCTACGTCCGCGGTACCGGGGCCGACTGGCCGGCCGTGCTCGGCGGACCCGCCCGGCAGCGGGTGGACCTGCCGACCTACGCCTTCCAGCGGGAACGTTTCTGGCCCACGCCCGCCCCGGTGACGGCGACCGCGGCCGACCCGACCGAGGCCCGCTTCTGGGAGGCCGTCGAGCAGGAGGACCTGGCGGCCCTCGCCGACGCGTTGCGCGTCGGGGAGACCGGCGACCGCTCCGCGCTGGCGACCATGCTGCCCGTCCTGTCGTCCTGGCGACGACAGCGCCAGGAGCGCACCACCGTCGACGGCTGGCGCTACCGGGTCGACTGGCAGCGCCTGCCCGAACCGTCCCCGCGCCCGCTGACCGGAACCTGGCTGCTGCTCGTGCCGCCGGGCCCGGAGGCACGGCGCGTCGCGGACGCCCTCGCCGACCTGGCGCCCCGTACCGTCCAGGTGACCGTCACTGACCGCGACGGCGACCGCGCGGCGCTCACCGCACGGCTGCGGGACGCGCTGCCCGAGGACGGTACGGCCGACGGCGTGCTGTCGCTGCTCGCCCTCGACGAGACCGCCCACCCGCGCCACCCCGCACTGCCGCTCGGCCAGGCCCTCACCGTGTCCCTGATCCAGGCACTCGGCGACCTGGGCGTCGGCGCACCGCTGTGGTGCGCCACCCGCGGCGCCGTCCAAGCGGCCCCGTCCGACCCGGTGGCCGCCCCCCTCCAGGCGCTGACCTGGGGACTGGGCCGGGTGATGGGCCTGGAGCACCCCAAGCGCTGGGGCGGCCTGGTGGACCTGCCCGACCTGCTCGACGAGCGGATACGCACCCGGCTGCGCGGCCTCCTGGCCGACCCGGGCGACGAGGACCAGCTGGCGATCCGCGCCTCCGGCATCCACGCCTGCAGGCTGGTCCCCGCCACCGGCACGGCCGGCGGCCGACCCTGGCGGCCCTCCGGGACCGTGCTCGTCACCGGCGGCACGGGCGCCCTCGGCAGCCAGGTCGCCCGCTGGCTGGCCCGCACCGGCGCCGACCATGTCGTCCTGGTCAGCCGCGCCGGGCGCGCCGCCCCGGACGCCGGCGAGCTGGAGACCGAACTGACCGAACTCGGCTGTCAGGTCACCCTGGCCGCCTGCGACGTCACCGATCGCACGGCCCTGGAAGCGCTGCTCGCGGACGTCGAACGCGACCACCCGCTGACGGCCGTGTTCCACACCGCGGGCGTCAACCGCCTGTCCACCCTGGAGGAACTGAAGCACGCCGAGCTGGCCCAGGTGGCCGGCGCCAAGGTCCACGGTGCCGCCCTCCTCGACGAACTCCTCCACGACCGCCCCCTCGACGCGTTCGTGCTGTTCTCCTCCATCGCCGGAGTCTGGGGCAGCGCCGAACACGCCGCATACGCGGCCGCCAACGCCTGCCTCGACGCGCTGGCCGGTCACCGCCGGGCGCGCGGACTGCCGGCCACCTCGGTGGCCTGGGGGCCGTGGGCCGAACGCGGCATGGTCGCCGACCACGTCGCCGAAGGCACCCTCGACCGGCGCGGACTCCCGCTGCTGCCGCCCAAGCTGGCGATCGAGGCACTGCAACAACTCCTGGACCGGGACGAGACCTTCCCGGTGGTCGCCGACGTCGACTGGAAACGGTTCGCCGCCGCCTTCACCGCGGCCCGCCCCAGTCCGCTGCTCGACGGCATCCCGGAGGTGCGCGCCCTGCTCGCCGCCGACGCCGCACCCGACGGCGACGAAGAGGGCGGCAGCCCGTTGCGGCGCCGCCTGGCCGGACTCACCGCCGCCCAGCGCAAGCGGGCCCTGGTGGACCTGGTCCGCGACGTGGTCGCGACCGTGCTGGGCCGCGGCGACGCCCGGGCCGTCGATGTGAACCGCCCGTTCAAGGACGTGGGTTTCGACTCGCTGACCGCGGTGGAGCTCCGCAACCGGCTGGGCGAGGCCACCGGCCTGCGGCTGCCCGTCACCGCCGTCTTCGACCATCCGACACCGGCAGTGCTCGCGGAGTTCCTGCGCGACCAACTCCTCGGCACACAGGCGGAACCGGATGCGCCCGGGGGGCCGGCGGACGAGGCGGAGACCCGGCGCCTGCTCACCACCATCCCGCTCGCCCGTCTCCAGGAGTCCGGCCTGCTGGACACCCTGCTGAAGCTGGCGGACGACACCGGCATCCCCGACGAGACAGCGCCCGAGCCGGTGGACGAGGACACGGCCGGCGAGATCGATCTGATGGACGTCGAGGGGCTCATCCAGCTGGCGCTCGACACCCCCGACTCTTGATGACGCTCGAAGTGTGAGGCCAAGGACATGACTGCATCCACCGACAAGGTCGTTGAAGCGCTGCGAGCGTCCCTGAAGGAGACCGAGCGTCTGCGGCAGCAGAACCGGGAACTCGTGGCGGCCGCGCACGAACCCATCGCCATCGTGGGCATGGCCTGCCGCTACCCCGGCGGGGTCACCTCCCCGGAAGACCTGTGGCGACTGGTCACCTCCGGCGGCGACGGGATCTCCGGGCTGCCCACCGACCGCGGCTGGGACCTGGAGAGCCTGTACGACCCCGACCCGGCGACCTCGGGCACCACCTACGTCCGCGAGGGTGGTTTCCTCCACGACGCCGGAGACTTCGACCCCGGACTCTTCGGCATCAGCCCGCGTGAAGCCCTGGCCATGGACCCGCAGCAGCGGCTGCTGCTCGAGACCTCCTGGGAAGCCCTGGAACGGGCGGGGATCAACCCCGCTGCCCTCAAGGGCAGCCGCACCGGAGTCTTCGCCGGAGCCAGCCACCAGTACTACGGTCCCAGGCTCCACGAACCGGCCGAAGGCGTCGAGGGACACCTGCTCACCGGCAGCGCGACCAGTGTGCTGTCCGGCCGCGTCGCCTACACCCTGGGCCTGGAGGGCCCGGCGGTGACCGTCGACACCGCCTGCTCGTCCTCCCTCGTCGCCCTGCATCTCGCCGCGCAGGCACTGCGCTCGGGGGAGTGCACGCTCGCCCTGGCCGGTGGCGTCGCCGTGATGGCGACCCCCGGCCCGCTGGTGGAGTTCTCCCGTCAGCGCGGCCTGGCCAAGGACGGCCGCTGCAAGGCGTTCTCGGCGGACGCTGACGGTATGGGCATGGCCGAGGGCGTGGGCATGCTGTTGCTGGAGCGGTTGTCGGACGCGCGGCGCCATGGTCACCGGGTGCTTGCGGTGGTGCGGGGCAGTGCGGTCAACCAGGACGGTGCGTCGAACGGTCTGACGGCGCCGAACGGTCCGTCGCAGCAGCGGGTGATCCGGCAGGCGCTGGCGAACGCCGGGCTGACGGCGGCCGAGGTGGACGCGGTCGAGGCGCACGGTACGGGCACCCGGCTGGGTGACCCGATCGAGGCGCAGGCCCTCTTCGCCACGTACGGGCAGGGACGTGAAGAGCCCCTGTGGCTGGGGTCGGTGAAGTCCAACATCGGGCACACCCAGGCCGCGGCGGGTGTGGCCGGTGTGATCAAGATGGTGCTGGCGATGCGGCACGGCGTACTGCCGCAGACCCTGCACGCCGCCGAACGCACCACGCAGGTCGACTGGTCCGCGGGCGCGGTCGAGCTGCTGGCCGAGGCGCGGGAGTGGCCGGAGAGCGGGCGACCCCGCCGGGCCGCCGTGTCCTCCTTCGGCATCAGCGGCACCAACGCCCACACGATCGTGGAACAGGCCCCCGAGCCGGGCTCCACCGACACCAGGCCCGAAAAAGCCGACCCGGTCCGCACGGTCGTGGTGCCCTGGGTGCTGTCCGGCCGGACCGAGGCAGCCCTGCGTGCCCAGGCCCAGCGCCTCGCCGAGCACGTGTGCGCCCGGCCCGAGGACGGACCGGCCGACATCGCCCTCTCCCTGGCCACATCCCGGTCGGCCCTGGAACACCGGGCCGCCGTGATAGCCGGGAACAGGGACGAACTCCTGGCCGGGCTGGAGGCGTTGGCCGAGGACCGGCAGACCCCCGCGCTCCGCCGCGGAGTGGCCCAGGGAGAGAGCCCGCTCGGGCCGCGTTTGTGGCGGGGGTGTGGTCGCTGGAGGACGCGTGTGTCCTGGTTGCGGCACGCGGCCGTCTGATGCAGGCGCTGCCCGCCGGTGGTGCGATGGTCGCGGTGCAGGCGAGCGAGGCAGAGGTCGCCGAGGCGCTCGGTGGCCTGGACGCGTTGTCGATCGCCGCCGTCAACGGGCCGACCTCCGTGGTGATATCGGGCGATGAACACCAAGTCCTGGAGA
>NZ_JNXD01000011.1:0-540978 GCF_000725785.1 Streptomyces flavovariabilis
GCTCACCTCACGCAACGTGCGCGGCGGTCGGCTCACCGACATCGCACTGGGCGGGCTGAACCACCAGATCGAGCACCACCTGTTCCCCAGCATGCCCAGTCCCAACCTGCGCCGGGCGCGGACCATCGTCCGGCGCTACTGCGAGGACCTGGGCGTGGACTACGTGGAGACCGGGCTGATCACCTCCTACCGGCTGGCCCTCACCAGTCTCCATCAGGCGGGAGCACCGCTCCGGAGGACCCGGGTTCCCGCGTAGGGACTGAGCAGGAGGAAGAACCCGAGAACGTGGCCTTCAGGCGACGCGGTCGGCGCGGTGGCGGGCTTCCCGGAGTCTGACCTTCGACGGGAGGCGGTCCAAACCGGCGGAGTCCCGCGCGTGCGCGAGTGTTTCCCGGCTCAGTTGCCCCAGAATCCGCTCCGGGTCCGCGTGAGGTTCCAGCAACAGCCGCACACGTGCGGCCGGAGCTGTACGTCTGCCGGTCAGCCGTACCTGTGCCCGCGACACCCCGTCCAGGGCCTGCGCCTCTTCCTCGATGACGTCCTCCAGCGTGCGGCCGTCGAGTCGGGCCGCCGCGCCGTCTTCGCTGTCGACGAGAACCTGGCCAGCCCGGCACGCCGAAACCCCAGTGGCGCTGCAGATCCAGCCCGCCCAGCAGCACCCCGCCGCCCAAGGCGAAGAGCCCAAGACCGAGTAGCCCCAGCAGCACCCGGTTCACTCCCTTGAGCATCGGGATCACCTCAGCCCTTCTTCGGGCGCCGGACGTGCACGGTCAGCGCGGGTTGCCGGGCGAGACCCAAGGACGTCACGGCTTCGCCCAGCGTGGCGTCCAGGTCCGCGCGGACCTCCTCAAGAGCGCGGAAGTGTGCCCATGCCCGGGCTTTGACCTTCCGGTGGCCGACAGCGACCCGTGCCGACTGGACGCCGGGCACCTGCACGGCCCGGTCGCGCAGCCTCAGGGCGACCGCGCGGCGGTCGAGTCCGGCGTGGACCTCCTCCGCCCCGGGGATACCGGTGGGCTGCCGCATGGGCAACAGCCTGCGCAGTCCCGGCGTCACCGCCAGCAGGAAAAGCCACAGGCCGAGGGCCATCGCCACCGCGGCCCCGACGATCACCCAGGTGTCATCCAGGGGCCGTGTGGCCAGCTCCTCGGCGAGCCGCCGCCGCCAGCGCATCGCAGACCGGCCAGCCCGTACCGAGACCACGTCGTACAGGAGCAGTCCGATCGCCGCGACGGACAGCAGGGCCACCAAGGCCGCGGGGATCCGCCGCGCAGACCAGAAACGGCGCTCCGACCGGCCTGACGTGTCGACCGCTGCTGTCGAGCCCGTGTCCGGGGCGCCGTCCGCGGACGAAGCCGCCTGTCCGGGATCGGAGGGAACGTCACTGTCACTGGCAGGCTGCCGCCAGGTGCTCGGGCTCATCTCACCCTCTCCTGGTCCATGTGCCGCGCATGCACCGAATGCAGCCTCTCGACCGACACCGCGAGGTCGGACACGTCCATGCCGGCCCATGTCCTGAGCCTTTCGGTTACCTCCCGGCGCACTGCGGCGCACTGCGCCCCGATGTCGGACGGATAGCCGAGCTCGACGGTGATGCGCATCCGCACGTCGCCGAGAACCGCCTGCCGTCCGGCGGCGGACTCGTCGTCTCCTGTGGCGGTGTTCCGCTCCGGCGCCCGCCGCACGGTTGTGGTCACTTGTGGCGTCCGGCGGCCGGGCGGTACGTGGACGGCCGCCTCGGTGAACCGGCTCAGCGCCTCGCCCGCCACATGGGAAGCGATCTTCGCGACGACCCGGTCGGCGACAGTGGTCGCACCGCGCTCCCGGCGGGGTATGCCGGGACGCCGATCGACTTCACCGGTCACTGCCGCCAGTCTCCCCGAGCCCGTCGCCGGTCATCGCGAATCCGATCCTGCCGGTCTCGCCGACGGACGAAGTCGCCCGGCTCGAGATCACCTTCCATGAACCGCCCGGCCACGAGACCGACAATGCCCAGACCGAGCACCAGCAAGAAAGCCCAGAAGCTACCGAAATACGCGGCGAAACCCAGCGTCATTCCGGCCATCAAGCCCACCACGGCCCTGCTCATCACGCGCCCCTTCACTCACATGGGCTGCTCCGCCCCGGCTACCGGATCCGGGGCCGCTCTTCGCCTTCGTCCTCCTCGTCGGGCAGCTTCACGTCGCTGACCATGATGTTGACTTCCACGACGTCCCGACCCGCCATCCGCTCCACCGCGGAGATCACGTTCTCCCGCACCTCACCGGCCACGTCCGTGATCGAGACGCCGTAGTCGACGACGATCTCCAGATCGATGGCCGCCTGCAGCTCTCCGACCTCGACGCTGACCCCGCGCGTGGCGGATTTGCCGCTGCCGGCGCCGGGCATCCGCTCCCGCACGGATCCCATCGAGCGGGCGAATCCGCTGCCCAGGGCATAGACGCCGCGCACGTCCCGTGCCGCCATTCCGGCGATCTTCTCCACCACCACATCGGCGATGGCCGTCCGGCCGCGAGACCCGGGCGCACCACCGTGCCTTACGCCGGTGTTCTCAGTCATCGGGATATTCCTCCCTAAGAAGCACACCTGGCACCGTCTATGCCGATTATATTCTCATTAGAACCTTTTGACCGAAGCGCGGATTGTGGCGGGTGGTCCGACGAGTGGCCCGAGCGTCTCCGCCGGGAGCCCTCGCGGACATCCGAGCGCAGTGCGGGCAGGAAGAGAACCGCGGCCATGGAAGAGAGAGGGTGAGGAGCCGGTGACCGAGGCGTGGACGCCGCCAGTACGGCACCAGCTCGACCTGGGCCGACTGCTCCCGCTCGGCGGGCCAGACGACGGGACATGGATCACCGAGCAAACAGCTGTCCGGGCCCTCGGGCGGGCGGCCGCTGAGGTTCCCGATGTCCGGGTGGGGACCTTGCGCATTGGGTCGGCACCGTTCGAGCCCGTGTCCGAGCCGGCCGTCCGTCCGCCGGTCAGCGCGCTACCGCCTGGCCCGCTCAGGATGGAGGCAGCCTTCACGGCATCCCTCGGGCAGCCACTGCCTCACACCGCCGAACAGCTGAGGAGCGCACTGTTCAACGCGGCCACTGAAAGGCTCGGCCTGGCCGTCGTGACGACCGACTTGCGCGTCACGGATCTCCATGAAGGCCCGGAGACAGCCGTCAGATCGCAGACCGCGAGGAGGACCATGAAGCCCCAGCCGGAAGCCGCAGCCGTGCGAACCTCGCCCCCGGCGACCGGAAGAGGACCCACGCCAGGCCCCACCGGGAAACTGGCGGACGTCGCGGCGGCCGTCCCGGGCGTCGCCCGCCTCACCGCCGTGCTGGGAGGCCGCCCGGTCAAGGTGGTGCACCAGGACGATCCCCCCAGCCGCCACATCCAGGTCCAGCTCGCTGTCGCCCCCGGACACCATCCACTGGAAGTCGCCCGCGCCGTCCGGGCCGCCCTGGCGGAAGCAGCCACCTCTGACACGCCCGGCCCGGTCACCGCCGCCGTCCTCATCACAGAAACCGCGCCCTAGCCAGGCAGGTGTCAACGGCAGCTCGATGCAGCGATCCCAGATGAAACCGCGCAATCCACCCCCCGGGGTCGTCCTGTGCGCGGGCCCGGTGCAGCAGGTCGGCGGGCGAGAGACAGCAGCCGCCGTGCAGGTAGGCGGAGCCGGGAGGTCGCGTCGGCGGCCAGGTCGTCGCGCTGGTCGTCGTAGGCGGACAAGACCGGACAGCGAAGCGGTCCTCGCCCCCCGGGGGGTACGGTCGTCAACGAGGCCCTGTGGAAGCGTCGTTGGTGTCGGTGATCGGCCGGCTCCACACGCAGCCGAACCTCGCGCCGAGCTGCGTAGCGGCTCACCCCGGGCGATGTGTACCGTGGCGGCCCCGGTCTCCGGTTGGGTACGGCGAAGCCGGTGCGGCGGATGCCGGTGTCGACGACGAAGACCGGACCACGCGTTCCGCGTCCCTCGGAGTCTGCCCAGCCCACGGATGGTCCCGCGGCTTTCCGGGCGAGCGGGCCAGGCAGCACGCCGAGTACCCGGTGGCCCCTGTCTCTCCCGGCGGTCGGTTCTTGGAGCCGCGCTTGTCGTGGGGCCGACCCGCGTCGGTTCAGGTCTTCCGCGCCCAGGTCACGCGTCGGCCGTCAGTCGGGCCGTTGGGTGCGGTTCTCGTGTGCGAGGCCGTCCGTGCGGGCAGTCGTGCGTGGCTCGAGGGGGAGGACCAGGGCCCGCAGCAGCGCGGGGGCCGGTGGCCGGAGGACCGTGGGATCCGGCGGTCGGCGGATCGCGCCGATGTCCTGCCATCCCCGCGACAGGAAGGCGTCGCGGGCCGGCGCGTCGGCCTGGGCGACCAGTGTCGCCCCGAGCGAGGCGTGGTGGTCGGCGAGCAGCCGTTCCTGGAGCCTGCGGGCGAGACCCTGGTCGTCCGTGTGGGGATGCACCACGATCTCGGTGATCGCGAAGACGTGTCCGGACGCGGTGAGCTGTTCGACGCTCTGTGGAAGGGCCCCGTCGAACCCCCTCCACCAGGTCCCCTCGCGTGGTACCGGGAATCCGTAGGCACACCCGGCGAAGGCCGTGTCCTCCCCGATCAGCAGGGCGAAGCCGGCCTGCCGGATGGCGCCGGTGAGTCGCCGCAGGAACGCCTCCCGGCCTCGGTACTCCTGGCCCGCCTGTGCGCGCGAGGACTCCACGTACAGATCGGCCAGGTCCTCCCGCAGGGTCTCGGCCTGCCAGCGGTTCAGCCGGCGCAGACGTACGGCGTGGGCGGGAGTCGGTGTGCTTCCCTCACCCCGGGGCGGCTCCCGTCGGAGCGGGGCCGTCACCGCGCACCGCCCGCGGCAGCGGGAAACCGGCGTGATGGTGGGCGAACGCTGTGGAGCTCGTGGAGCTCGTGGAGCTCATGGAGCAGGAAACCGGAGCCGGTGATCTCGATGATGCGGGCCATGATCGGTGGCGGATGGTGCAGTCGGAGGACCGTTCCGGCTTCGGTGGCGAGCCTCGATGCCGCGAGGAAGGCGTTGAGTCCGCTGGCGTCGCAGAAGGTGACCTCCGTGAGATCGATGTCGGTGGTGCGGATGCCGTCGTGCAGGCATTCGGCCAGTGCGGCATGCACGAGCGGGGCGGTGGCCAGGTCGATCTCACCTGCGAGGGTGATCAGCGTGCGGGTGGTGTGGTCGTGCCGGTGGACGTTCAGCCGTGGAAGGGGCATGCGCCCCTCAAGGATGAGTTGCCGAGCGTCGAGGTGGATCGGTCGTCCGGGGATACGCCACGAACCGGACGGAAGGCCCGCGCCCGACGGGGATCGTGTCTTGGAGGGATGGTGGCTCTGTGCCGCCCCGAGCCCACGCTGCCTCGGCCCGGGGCACAGGACGCGGGAGGACCCCGGCCTGTCGTGTGCGTACTACGGTCGGGCCCCGGGCTGCGGGCTGTGGTGACGGGTTCGGTCAGGCCGGCCCGTTCGGCGACGGGCCGGGAGAGCCTGCCGAGTCGGTGGGCTCACCCGGCTTGCTTACGGGGGCGCCGCCGGGAGAGCCCCCTCGTTCGCCGGGCCCGCGATCACCGCGACGGCGGCCGGTGCCGCTCTCTCCCGCCGGCCGCGGGCCTTGCGCGGAGCCGGTCCCGCGACAGGCATCCCGGTGTGGCCGTAGTGGATGGCGGCCATGCGGTCGCCGTGCTGTGAGTTCAGCAGACGGATGAGGAGCACCCCGAAGGCGATCATTCCCAGGATCACGGCCACGGTCACGAACGTCCCCACGGTCCTCACCTTCCCATCGGCTGCTGCGGCATCGCGGCGGTCATGGCCGGGATCCGTGGACGTGCGGCCCCGTCCTGGGCCTCAATCCCTCCTTCGGAGTCCCAGACCGCTTCCACGGCCCGGTCGGCGTCGCGCAGCGTCCGCAGACGCGCCGCCTCCTCCATCAGCCGGCTCGCGGTCGACACACCGTGCGGGTCACTGGCGGCGGCCATCAGCCAGGCGGCCGAGTCGGGAGCCGTCTGCGGCGGGACGACCAAAAGGTTCCAGCGGCCCACGCGGTAGGAGAACAACAGCAGTTCATGCGGGTCCTGCTCGTCCCGGAACCAGCCCACGTTCACCACGTGCCCGGCAACGGGCACCTTGCGCGGGATGACCGGCCACTGGGCGGGATTCACCGTGACCCGGGTGATCCGCCCCCACAGCGGATCCAGTACAGCGGTCAGGGACGGGAGTTCCGCCCCGAGATCGCGGGAGCGGGGCCACCAGGCGCCGTCCAGCAAAGCCGGCGCGGAGCCGGCGGGAACCAGCGACAGACGCAGAGAAAGCGAGGAGAGCCGGTCATCGGCTTCGGTCGTCGGCGAGCGGGAAATGGTCGCAGTCATGACGCGAACCCTGCCCCGGGCCGGCATGAGCCGACCCGGAATATTCGATCGCCGAAAACGACACGAGCCTGAAAGCCGGTGCGCGAAACATCCTCGGTAAAACCAGCGTACTCCTCGAACAGGCCCGACGGACCGTACGGACAAAGGAGGAACGGTCCCATGCGCCCCTCCCCGGAACCGTCGTCCCTCAGGCAACGATTCGACGTCATCGACATGCTGCAACGGCTGTCCGCGCTGCGTCGAGCTGCTCGACGGGTCGGCGGCCGGGATCTTGCTCGCGGACGCGCACGGCGAGTTGCAGACAATTTCGATCTGACGCGGCTGACGAATGAGGAGGGGCGGAAACCTCCATCAGCCAGCAACGGGAGACCTGCTGACGCGCCGTCGGCAGGGCCCGGTCACCATTCACATCAATGAACTCCGCTTCAGTCCCGGGAGAGCCCTTGGGCCCGGCAGGGTCGTTTTCCGTGAGCAGCGACCAGCGTGTGACGCGGGCTCCTTGAGTCCCCTCCGTCCCCCTACCCTCCCGAGCCTGCGCGTGCGGTGCCACGCCTGACAAAGGGCAGAGCCCCGGAGAGGTGATATCTCCGGGGCTCTGTGCTCCCGAGTGGCGCCTGTCAAAGGAAAGCGCAGGTCCCGCCGCTACCCCTGGTGTTCTTGAAGAACCACCCGATGTTGTTGCGGGTCTCTTCGCCGTAGCCGCCGTCCGCGCCGATCTTCTCTTGCCCCTGCGCGTACATGAGCGCGGTCTTGGTGTTGCTGCCGAAGATCCGGAAGCTTGGCAACGAAGTGGCCGGCGCCGGACATGGCCTTGCTCGCCTGGCCGTTGCAGTAGCCCGCGTAGGCGGAGGCGGGCGTCGCGGTGGCCAGGCCTAACCCGGCGCCGGACAGTGCGACAGCTGCGGCGGAGATCCAAACCCTCGTGCGCAGCGCGCGGAGCTTGTACATGTTTCCCCTTCTACCTCTGCGCAAGTCGGTTGTACTGGTTTGCTCCGTCACGTGTTGCCAGGTGGCGCTCAGAAGCAGCTCCAACGCCCGTTGCCGCTGTACTGGTAGGCCCATTTGATGTTGTTGCGGGTCTCTTCGCCGTAGCCGCCGTCCGCGCCGATCTTCTCTTGCCCCTGCGCGTACATGAGCGCGGTCTTGGTGTTGCTGCCGAAGATTAAGCCGGAAGCTTCGCGTGGAAGCCGGAGTTCGAGATCTCGTCATCCACCCACCCGTTGCAGTAGCCCGCGTAGGCGGAGGCGGGCGTCGCGGTGGCCAGGCCGAGCCCGGCGCCGGACAGTGCGACAGCTGCGGCGGAGATCCCCACCCTCGTGCGCAGCGCGCGGAGCTTCTTCATGCTTCCCCCTGAAGTCTGTGACACAGGCGGCCCCTGGTGGAGCCGGCAGCACCACTGTGGCGGGAAGAGTCGGGCCGGCAGAACCTATAACGTTTCAGGTCTGGGCCGCGGTCAGCGCCGCAATCGGCCTCGCCCTCGAGGTGGGGAAGAGCGGCCAGTTGTGTTTCGTCCGCCCCCGCCTCAAGCGTGACGTATGGGGAGGGACAGCTGAGCACGCCATGAAGTGGATCAGGCGGGGCGTCCCGTCGCGCTCCCTGCCGACGTGCCCACGGCATGCCCTTCAGAACGGACAACCGCGGTCAATAGCGGTACGAAGCCGCTCACGCGCGGCTCAGACCTGCTCCGCACTCAGGCGCTGATGCTCGGCAGTGAGCAGCCCGATGTCTTCCACATCGGAGGTCAAGATCGTCACTTTGCCGGGATGCTGCAGGGCGGTCGCGCACAGCATGGCGTCGATGGCGCACTTGTGGCCGTGCAGCCCCGCCGCACGCAGCAGAGCGGCAGCGGATTGGGCGACGGTCTGGGTCACCGGCTCGACGCTCAGGCGGGACAGGGTCCACTTCAGTGCGGCGTCGTTGATCTTCGGGTGGATTACCTCGACCAGCACGGCGGCTGAGGTGATCACCGGCAGGTCCGCGTCGCGTGCCGCCGTCAGCCACTCGTGGATTTCCCGATCACGCCGTACGGCCTTCGCCTTCTGACGATGGGTCAGCCAGGTGGATGGCTTGTCCTGGTGCTCCGCCGTAGCCGGCCGTACGCCGCCGACCGGCTCGACGACGGCCACTACCCGTCGTACACCATGAGCGTTAGGCAAGGTCGCCGAGCTGATCGGTGCCAAGTCGAGGGAGTGGCGATCCACTGGTGTGTCGGTCTGCCGATGAGCCCGCGGTCCTCGACGAGGGTCCATGACGGGAGGAGCGGCGTGGTGGCTGGTGTGGGAGATGAGGGGCGGTGGTGGTCGGCGGCCGCGCCGGGTTTCTGGCGGCAGGTCGTCGGGCAGCTGGGCACGGCCCTGATCGTGGTGGATCCCGCCGGACGGATTCTCGCGGTCACCCCGGCCGCCGAGCGACTGCTGGGCCGCACCGCCGCCTCGATGCGCGGGGAGGACGCACACGACCTGCTGCACCGGGATGCGGACGGCGGCAGGATTCCTCGGGAGCAGTGCCCGCTGCTGCGGGCCGTGGCCGCAAGGGCCGAGGAGCGGCGGGAGGGCCACATCTGTCTGCGCGGTGACGGTCGCCTGGTCGCGACATCCTGGTCCGCTTCCCCCTTGACGGGTGACGGCGCCTACATGGGCATGGCCGTGCTGTTCACCGACGCCGTCGGCGACCGCAGCGCGCGCCGGGAACGTGCGGCCTATACGCGTGCTCTGGAGGACCTCACCGAGCGGCTGACGCTGGTCGCGGAGATCACCGACGTGCTCGGTCAGACGCTGGAGACCGATGAGGCCCTTGCCCGGCTGGGCCGCCTGCTGGTGCCCCGCATCGCCGACTGGGCGGCGGTGGACCTCCGGGTGGGCTCCGGGCAGGTCCACCGTGTGGCGGTGACGGGTCCCGAGGGCCGGGACGCCGCGCAGGAGGACTGGCGCGAGAGCCTCGCCGAGGCCGGAGAGGAGGACCGCTCCCCTCTGGTCCAGGTGCTGAACGGCGGTGATCCCGTCCTGCAGCGCGAGGCGGACGTGGCCGCCCCGACCGTCTCCGCCCTGGCCGCCGTCCACAGCGGCTTCCTGCGGGCCGTCCGCGCGACGTCCGCCGTCACCGTGCCGCTGGGCTCCCGGCTACAGGTCACCGGCGCCCTGACGCTGGTGCGCACGGACCCGGCGCACCCCTTCGACGCCGACGACCTGAAAGTGGTGAGCGACATCGGCCGCCGGGTCGGGACGGTCATCGACAACGCCCGCCGGTTCGGCCGCCAGCGCGCCGTCGCCGAGGCCATGCAGCGCAACCTGCTCGCCCCACTGCCCCAGCCCGGCCGCCTGCGGCTGGCCGCCCGCTACCAGCCCGCCCCGGCCGGCTCGCAGGTCGGCGGCGACTGGTACGACGCGTTCGAGCGGAAGGACGGCACGCTCGCGCTGGTCATCGGCGACGTCGTGGGCCACGACCTGACCGCGGCGGCCGGAATGGCGCAGCTTCACGGCATCCTGCGCTCACTGGCCTGGGACCACACCGGCCCGCCCGGCGCCGTCGTCGACCGCCTCGACGACGCCATGCCCGCCATCACCACCGTCCCCATGGCCACCCTCGTCCTCGCCCTGCTCGAAGGCGACCCGCACACCGGCCCGTGGACGCTGCGGTGGACCAGCGCGGGGCATCCGCCGCCCCTCCTGCTGACCCGGGACGGGCGGGCCCGCTACCTCGAAGCGGGGCAGGGTGTCCTCCTCGGCGCCCCGCCGGGCACCAGTGGCAGCCGGCCGAGCGCCGCGCAGTCCCTGCCGCCGGGTTCCACCCTGCTGCTCTACACCGACGGCCTGATCGAGATCCCCGGCAGCGACCTGGACACCGGACTCGCCCGTCTGCGCCGCCACGCCCTCGCTCTCGCCCACGAACCGCTGGACACGCTGTGCGACCAGTTGCCCGCCCGCATGCCGCCCGGCAGTACCGACGACGTGGCCCTCCTGGCCCTGCGCCTGCCGACGCCGTGAGAGCCGTGACCGCGTGGCCGCGGGACGTGGTGCTCACTTGCCTGGCGAGGATCCGGCGGAGCCGGGCAGCCGCCTGTGGGCGGGGCCGCGCCGCGCCCACGCGAGCCGCCACGCCCGGACTCAGGGGAGGCGCCGCAGGACGACGCGGGCCGGGAGGACGGTGGCCGCCGTGCCGAGCAGCAGGCAGCCTGCCACCACGCCCGTGAGCCAGGGCCAGGCCAGGGACAACTCCACCGGCAGGCCCAGCTCTTCGCGAAGGCCGTGGACCGTGCCGAACAGGGCCGGGGCGGCCGCCGCCAGGCCCAGGGCCGCGCCCAGGGCGACGACGCAGCACGTTTCTGCGGCAAGGGTCAGCAGCACCTGGCGCGGCGTCGCACCGGACAGGCGCAGTACGCGGACGTCGCGCACCCGGCCCGCGGTGGCCGTCAGCACGGTGGAGGCGACGGCGATCGCCGTGTAGCCCGCCGATACGGCCACGAGCAGCAGGGTGAAGATCCACACGAGCCGGTCCTCCTCGGCGTCGTCCGAGGCCGCGTACGCCTCCACGGAGATCTCGTCGGCGCTGAGCCCGGCCGGGAGGGGCGTGGGGGCGGGGGTGGTGCGGTAGGCGACGTCCGCCAGTGCGGAAGGGTCGTGGTCGCGTACCACGTCGCGTGGGAGGAAGACCTGGTACGGCATCGAGTCGTCCACCACGGCCGTCACACGCAACCGCCGCGTACGGCCGTCCTCCAGGGTGAGTGAGGCGACCTGGCCTTTTCGCCAGCCGTGCGCGGCCGCCACGGCCGCCGTGACGACGACGGTGTCGCCCTGGGGCGGGGGCACGGCGTACACCCGCTCGAAGGCGGACGACACGCCGGCCGCGGAGAGCGCCGCCCTGCCGTCACCGCCGTACACGGTCGTCGAGAGCAGCGAGGCACCCTCGACCCGGGCCACCGCCGCGTCCGACAGGCCCGGCGTCCCCCTGGGCACCACCGCGGCCTCAGCCCGTACGGCCGCGGCCTGCCGGGCGGTGTCGGCGTTCTGGGTCGTCTGCACGGTGCTGGTGATCAGCACGGCGAAGGCGACGGTCGCCAGCACCGGGGCGACGGTGGCGGAGGTCCGGCGCACCGCTGTGATCATGTTCTCGCGGACGAGCACGGCCGGCGCACCGGGGTGCCGGGCCAGCGGCCGGGTGAGCGCCCCGATCACGGGCCCGACGAGCCCCGGTGCGAGGAGGGTCAGGCCCGTTGTCAGGCTCATCGCCGTGCCGAGCGCCAGCAGTACGAGGGCGTCGGCCCCCGCGAAGGCGGTGCCCACCGAGCAGACCGCTCCCACGCCCGTCGCCGCCAGCCCGGCGACCCGGCGGCGCCGCGTCATCGGCCGGTTGTCCACCGCCGCCTCGCGCATCGCCTCCAGCGGCTTCACCCGGGAGGCCCGGCGTGACGCGGCTCCCACGCCGACGAGCGCCACCACCACGCCGGTGGCGAAGGCCGCAACCGGTACCCACCACCGCAGGCTCACCTCGAAACCCGCCGGCTGGAAGCCCGCGTCGATCAGCACCCCGGTCATCGTGGGCGCGAGCACCACTCCGAGCAGTGCCCCCGCCGCCGCACCGACCGCACCCACCGCCAGGGCCTCGCCGTACACCAGACGCTTCAGCTGTCGCGGTGTGGCGCCGATCGTCCGCAGCAGGCCGAACTCGCGGCGGCGCCCGGCGACGGCGAACGCGAACGTCGAGGAGACGACGAAGACCGTGACGAAGGCGGACAGCAGCGCAATGGCGGTGAGCACCTGGCCGCCGATCCAGCGGGTCATCTCGTCCTGCTTCGGCGCCAGCGCCTCGCGGGAGGCACCGGTCAGGACGGTGCCGTCGCCGCCGACGGCACGCCGTGCGGCGGCCGCGACGCGGGTGGCGTCGGTTCCCGACTCCAGGAGCAGCCCGATGGTCCGTACCCCGCCCGCCAGTTCGGCGGCCCACCGGTCGGTGACGTAGTAACCGGGGCCGTTCATCGTCCCGGACACCGAGAACCGCTGCGGCCCGCGCGCCGTCAGCACCGTGACGGGCTCGCCCGGCGTGAACCCGAGGGACCGGTCCACGACGATCTCGTCCGCGGTGACGGGCGGCCTGCCCTCGCTCAGGCCGTACTCCGCGAGCGCCGCGGCCGACCAGGGGTGGCCCTGTCGCTCGCCCCGGCGCTGTTCGGTGTCCGCCGCCTGCGCGTAGAACGACCGGTCCGGCACCGCATCGACCACGCCCGGCAGCCGGGCCAGCTCCCGTCGCAGTTCCTCGGCGCTCTGCGGTGCCCACGGCGGATTCTCCGTGAACACCCCACCGGTCTGCGTCCCCGCCGGGCTCTGCACCAACACCGGTGCGCCCGCGAGCCGTTCAGGCACCTTCGCGCCGTCCGACAGCAGCACCAGCGCGCTCATCGTCACCACCGCGACGCCCAGCGCCACGGCCACGAAGCATCCCAGGAAGGAGGTCCAGCGTTCCCTCGCCGTCGCCAGGCTGATCACGGTCCCACCTCCAGCGCGGCCGTCCGCGCCGCGATCTCCTCGGCGCCGGCGGCACCGGGCAGTTCGTCCACGAGCCGTCCGTCCGCCAGCAGCAGCACGCGATCCGCGTACGCCGCGGCGGCGGGGTCGTGCGTCACCATCACGACCGTCTGGCCGTGGACGTCCACCAGGTCTCTCAACAGCCGCAGCACCCTCCGCGACGACCGGGTGTCCAGCGCGCCGGTCGGCTCGTCGGCGAAGAGGACGGCGGGCCGCGCGATCATCGCCCGCGCGATCGCGACCCGCTGCTGCTGGCCTCCCGACAGCTCGCTCGGCCGGTGTCCGAGACGGTCCGCGAGCCCGACGGCGGCGAGCGCCGACCTCACCTCGCCCGCCGCGGGACGGCGCCCGGCCAGACGCAGCGGCAGTTCGACGTTCTGCGCGGCGGTCAGTGCCGAGACGAGGTTGAACTCCTGGAAGACGAAGCCGACTCGCTCTCTGCGCAGGACGGTCAGCGCGTTCTCGTCCAGTCCGCCCAGGTCCGTACCGCCGATCAGCACCTCCCCGGTGGTCGGCCGGTCGAGGCCCGCCGCGCAGTGCAGCAAGGTGGACTTGCCGGAGCCGGAGGGGCCCATGACGGCGGTCATCGTGCCCGCCGCGAAGTGCGTGGACACGTCATCAAGGGCCGTGACGGTGTGCTCCCCGGTGCCGTGACGCTTCGTCACCGAGCACAGCTCGACGGGCCGTACGGCCGCCGAAGTGATGTCTGTCGTGGTCATGTTGAAAGAAAACGGCAGGAGAGCCACCCGGCACATTCCCGCCTGGGCGAGAGGTGATACTCCACTTGGCACTACTGCCTTCGGGCGCCGGCGCCGCTACGTTCGACCGCGTGACCCCTCGAACCGTCCTGGAGGCCCTCGCCCGGAGCCCGGTGGGATACCTCCGCACCGTGTGGCCGTATCGCGCCCTTGGGTTCCTGCTGTCCGGCGGGGTGTTCGCGACGGCCGCGTACATCGCTGTCGGCGGACTGTTCACCGCGCACCTCGGCACGTCGGCCACGGTGCTCTGTGCGGTGGCCGTCGTAATCTTCGCCGCCGCCCTCGCGGGTCCGCTCGAACGACGCCGCCACGCGCTCGTCGACCGGAGCGACCGGAGCGGCAGCATTGACCGGAGCGGCCGCAGTGACCGGCCCGAGTCGCGGAACGGTCTACGGGCCGCCGGCTACGCCGTCGTGTCCGTCCTCGCGGTGGGCTGGATGGACCTGGCCGTCGCCCTCGTCTCGCTCGGCATCCCCGGCTTCCTCCTCCTCACGCCCTTCCAGCCCACCGCCTCCCCCTGGCAGACCGTGGCCGGCCCCGTCGCGGGTGCCGTGCTCCTGCCCGTGGCCGCGTACCCCATCGGTGCCTGGGCCGGCGTCCGCGCCGCTGTGACGCGTGCCGTCCTGTTCCCCAAGGATCACGAACTGCGCGAGGTCGTGCGCTCCCGGGCCCGCCTCGTCGACGCCTTCGAGACCGAACGCCGCCGCATCGAACGTGACCTGCACGACGGCGCCCAGCAGCGCCTCGTCGCCCTCACGATGAAGCTGGGCCTCGCCGCCCTCGACCTGCCGCCCGGCAGCGCCGCGGCGCAAGAGGTCGCCGAGGCCCACGCCCTGGCCAAGGAAGCCCTCACCGAGCTGCGGGAACTGATCCGCGGCATCCACCCCCAGGTCCTGACCGAACGCGGGGTGCCCGCCGCCGTGCGGGACATCGCCGGGCGTTGCCCGGTCCCCGCGCACCTGGACATCGATCTCTCCGGCCGGCTTCCGGCCGCCGTCGAGCAGACGGCGTACTTCGTGACCGCCGAGGCGCTCACCAACATCGCCCGGCACAGCGGTGCCGACCACTGCCGCATCACCGCCCGTTGTGATGACGGCGTGCTCCGCCTCGACATCGAGGACAACGGTTCCGGCAACGCCGACCCCGCTCGCGGTACGGGCCTCATCGGCCTCGCCGACAGGATCGCCGCCGCCGACGGCAGAATGCTCCTGTCCAGCCCGCCCGGCGGGCCCACCCTGCTCAGAGCGGAGATCCCGTGCGGCCGTCCCTCCGCATAGTGATCGCGGAGGACGCCGTCCTCCTGCGCGAAGGTCTCGTCCACCTCCTCCAGCGCTTCGGCCACCAGGTCCTCGCCGCGGTGGGCGACGGCCCCGCCCTGCTCACCGCGGCCCGGGAAAACCGGCCGGACCTGGTCATCACCGACGTCCGCATGCCACCCGGCCAGACGGACGAGGGGCTGCGGGCCGCCCGCCGGCTCCAGTCCGAGCAGCCCGGACTCGCGGTCCTCGTCCTCAGCCAGTACGTCGAGCAGACCTTCGCCGACGAACTGCTGGACGACCGCCGCGGCAGCGTCGGAACGGGCTACCTGCTCAAGGAACGCATCGGCGACGTCGAGGAGTTCGCCGACGCCGTCACCCGCGTCGCCGCCGGCTCCACGGTCGTCGACCCCGAAGTCGTACGCCAGTTGCTCGCCCGCCGCCGCGATCCCCTGGACCGGCTCACACCCCGCGAACGGGAGGTCCTCGCCCTCATGGCCGAGGGCCGCTCCAACGCGGCGATCGCCCGCCGCCTCGTCGTCACCGAGGCCGCCGTCGCCAAGCACATCGCGAGCATCCTCCTGAAGCTCGACCTCCCGCCGACGGCCCCCGACGACCACCGGCGCGTCCTGGCGGTGCTGGCCTATCTGCGCGCCTGAGCAAGGGCGGAGCACCGGCCTCTTCTCTGCCGGCGACAGCGAGGTGCCGCGGCCGGAGTGTCCGGAGCTCAGCCGGTCGCGAGGTCCTCGAACGTGTCGCGCTCCAGGGCCGCGGAGGCGGCGACGACGCCGCCCATGATGGCGCCGCTGACGCCGGCCGACGCCACGTCCTGGCCGGTGAGGAGGAGGCCGGGGATGTGGGTGTGGGCGCCGAGGCCACGCAGGGCGACCGCTGCGGGGTGTGGGCGAGGGACATGAAGTCGCCGTTCTCCCTGCCGAGGAAGTGGTTGAAGCTGAGCGGCGTCGCCAGCTCGGTGTGGTCGATGCGGCCCTCCAGCTGGGGGCAGAAGCGGAAGACCTGGCCCAGTAGTTCCTCGGTGAGCCGGTCCTTGAGGCGCTCGTAGTCGGCACCCCGGCGCATCCACGCGCTGCCCGCGTACGGCTCGAACAACGACCAGCTCGTCAGCCCGGCGATGTCGATGGTGGTGCGTCCCGGATACCGGGATTCCCACGACGGGTCCTTCAGGGACGGGAAGGTGAGGAAGTACGTCGGCGTGGCGTGGTGCTCGGGGTCGGCCTCGAACGCGGCGATGTCGCCGTCGATGTCGGGGCTGGCGTGGGCCCAGATGTTGGCCGGGTCCAGGTCAAGGCGGTCGCCGGATTCCCGGATCGCGCCGGTGCGCGCGGACGCGACGAGTACCGCCTCACCGACAAGGGCCGCGCCCTGCTGCCCATCCTGATCGCCCTGAACGACTGGGCCGAGCGCTGGATCGTCCCCGCCGGCGCCTCCACGCTCTCCCTGCTCCACCGCGACTGCGGCAGCCCGGTCCGGACCGTGGCGACCTGCGCCTCCGGGCACGAGATCACCACGCCCGGCCAGGTCACGGCCGTCCCGGGCCCCGGGGCGAAGCCCGCGTCCGCGTCCGAGCCCGAGTGACCCGCGCACGGCGGTGGGCAACGGGGGTGCGGGCCCTGCAGCCGAGGTGGGCTCAATCGCCGGACGACCGGCCCCGGCGTGGCATCTGGGGTGACTTGGCGGCCTCGGCCTCCGCCTTGGCGTCGCTCACCGCGGCGGCGGCCTGTTTCTCGGCCTCGTCGGCAGCCGCGGCGGCGTCGAGGGAAACCGTCGAGCCTGCGTCGAGCTGCGCGATCCGCGTCCCGTGCGACGCGTCGGCGTCGTCGGCGTCGGCCCCTTCCCCGGGTTGCGCAGGGAGGGGAGGGCCTGCCGTCGACTGGTCACCGAACGCCCGGGTGACCGTGCGGACCGCCTCGGTCAGCTCCCCCGGGATCACCCAGAACGTGTTGTTGTCGCTGCTCGCCAGGTGCGGGAGCGTCTCGAGGTACTTGTAGGCCAGGACCTTCGCGTCGGCGTTGTTGCGGTGGACGGCCTGGAAGACCAGCTCCACCGCCTTGGCCTCGCCGTCCGCCCGAAGGATCATGGCCTGTTGCGTGCCCTGGGCCTCCAGGATGTCCTTCTGCTTCGTGCCTTCCGCGGTGAGGATCTTGGCCTGCCGCTCCCCTTCGGCGTGCAGGATGGCCGCGCGCTTGTCGCGCTCGGCCCGCATCTGCTTCTCCATCGCCTCCTTGATGGTGTGCGGTGGATCGATGGCCTTGATCTCGACGCGGTTGACCCGGATGCCCCACTTGCCGGTGGCGTCGTCGAGGACGGCCCGGAGCCGGGAGTTGATCTCCTCGCGCGAGGTGAGCGTCTCCTCCAGGTCCATGCTGCCGATGACGTTGCGCAGCGTGGTCACGGTGAGCTGATCGATCGCATGGAGGTAGTCGGCGACCTCGTAGGCCGCCGCCCGCGGGTCCGTGATCTGGTAGTAGAGAACGGTGTCGATGTTCACCACGAGGTTGTCCTCGGTGATCACCGGCCTGGGGTCGGACGAATAGACCTGCTCGCGCACGTCGAGTTTCGTGTTGATGCGGTCCGCCACGGGCACGACCAGGTTCAGGCCGGGTTGCAGCGTCCGGCGGTATCTGCCGAACCGCTCGATGTTGTAGCGGCGCGCCTGCGGGACGATCCGCACGGTGGAGGCCACGAGGAAGACGACGACGAGGGCCGCCACAAGAATGGGGATGACAACTGGATCCACAGTGCCTCCATTGCTGTGTGTTCAGCCGTTCAGGGAAGGAGTTCGCGGGGGTAGACGATGGCCGTGGCCCCCTCGATCTCCATGACGTCCACCCACGCACCCACCGGGATCACATGGCTCTCGTCGAGGGCGCGGGCGGACCATTCCTCACCCGAGAGTTTGATCAGGCCGCGGGTCGCGGTGACCTCCTGCATCACTTCGGCGCGCTTGCCGATCAGCGCATCGCTGCCCTCGCGGGTGAGGGGCTGCTGTGCCATGTGCCGCAGCGCGACCGGACGGACGATGACGAGGCCCGCCGCCGCCGCCGCTCCGAGGGCCACCAGCTGACCGAGCAGGCCGATGCCCACACCGGCGACCACGGCGGCGACCAGCGCTGCACCCGCCAGCAACCCGAAGACCAGCGTCAGGGTGAAGAACTCCGCGGCACCCAGCACCCCGGCGGCGAGCAGCCACAGGAACCACGGCATCGCATCGCCCTCCTTCAGGGGCCTTCTCCACCAAGCTACCGCCCGGAACACCGGGCAGACAGACTCGCGAGCGGATGCCCGGCACCCGCCATGCCTTCTCGCCCTCCGGAGGAACGGTGGCCCGGACGGTGACGTGGCGGGCGAGAGGTCAGTGGGGCTCCGGTGAGCGAGCGGGCGGAGGGACGGTTCCTTCGTGCTCTGCGGTCATGGCGTCCTCCCGCCCGGCGTTCCCCACCGGGGTCCGGGGACCGGGCAACCGCGGGGAGGGCCTGCGGTCCGTACGCACGTAGCCGTAGATCACCGAGGTCATCGCCAGGATGAGAAGTGGCCCGGACACCTCCGGGAGTCCGGCCATCTCCATCGGCAGATAGCGGTACGACAGCAGGAGCGCGATGAAGACCGTGGTGCCGTAGACGACCAGCTGGATTCCCGCCCGGTCCCAGCCGCGGTCGAGCGAGCGCAGGGCTGCCTCGATGGTGAGGGCGAACACCACGCCGGCGACGAGATCCACGCCGTAGTGGTAGCCGAATCCCAGGGTCGCGGCGAGTGTGGTGATCAGCCAGAACGTGCCGGCGAACCGCAGCAGACGCGGCGCCCTGCGGGTATGGACGAAGATCGCGACAGCCCACGCCGTGTGCAGGCTGGGCATGCAGTTGCGGGGGGTGATCCCGTCGTACGTCATCGGGTGCGGGGCGGTGACCGGCAGCGGCGTGTGCGGCCACAGGTCGGCCGCCGCCCACTGCACGCCGCCGGTGCCGGAGGCGCCCGGGCCGTAGGCGAAGACCGGGCCGACCACCGGGAAGAGCATGTAGATGCCCGGCCCGAGAAGGCCGATCACCAGGAAGGTGCGCACCAGGTGATGGCTGGGGAAGCGGCGCTCGGTGGTCACGTCGCGCAGCTGGTGGAAGGCGACGACCACCGCGGCCACCGCGAGCTGGCCGTACACCAGTTGGAGGAGATGGCTGCTGAAGGGGTCGGTGGCCTCGACGATCCGGCCGGCCAGCCAGGAGGGGTTGCCCAGCGCGTGGTCGGCGGTCGCCACGTACTGGTCGAGCACCGTGGGGCGGGTCTTCGCCGTGATGAACAGCCAGGTGTCGCCGGTCTTGCGGGCGGCCACCAGCAACAGGCCCAGCCCGACACCCTTCAGCAGCAGGACGCGTTCGGGGCCGGTGCGGCACGTGACGGCGATGACCGCGAAACCCAGCATCACCCACAGCGCACCGGTGCCGAAGACATGGCCGTCGGACATGTCGGCGCCGACAGCCCGTCGCACCAGCAGGAGAACGGCGTCGATACCGATCGCGGCGCCGGCCGCGATGAACCGCTGCCGCCAGCCGAGCACCACCATCATCAGCGCCAGACCGCCGTACAGCGGCCCCGGCTTGGGAGCGAAGACCAGGGCCTTCACCTGGTTGGTGATCGGCCCCGGTTCACCGTAGTGGCGTGCGGCGATCTCCAGCGCGACGAGGAATCCGCAGGCCACCACGCCCGCCAGGACCCACAGCACCGCGCGCCGATGGCGCCGGGCGCCCCACGCAGTCATGCCGCTTGTCCGCGAGAACACCCGCGATGCTCTGGCTATCAATCTATTGGCCGATTCGTCCGAATGGCTGGGCAGATGGAGAGCGACGGAGGGACCATCGCGAGTTCGAACATGCTATCGGAGGGCGGTGGCTCGGCTGCCGGTCCGGCCGGCGACGTCCGGACCGACCCGCGCCGCCGTCCGGACCAGCGCCGCGACCGCCCGGGACCGGCTGTGGGGTGGCCAGGCGATCACTGTGGTGACCGTCGGAGCGTCCAGCACCGGCACGGCGGCGAGGCCGTCGCGCAGTTGGGTGCGGCAGGACTCCGGCGCGATCCAGCAGGCGCGGCCGAGTGCGATCAGCTGGAGCAGCTGGGCGTGGTCGCGGGCCCGGGGGCCGGGCCCGGCCGGATAGGTGCCGTCGGGGCCGGGCCAGCGGGGCATCGGCAGGTCGGGGAGGCCGGTGACGTCGGCCGTACGGACATGGGGCCGCTCGGCGAGGGGATGCCCGGCCGGGACCACCGCGACCTGGCCCTCCGTGCAGAGCTCTTCGGTGTCGAGGCCGGCCGTGGTGTCGAACGGCAGGTGCAGCAGCGCCACATCGGCCCGGCCGTCGCGCAGCATCGGTCCCTGCTCGCCCATTGCGCACAGGAGCAGATCGACGGCGACCGCGTCGGGCTCGGCCGCGTAGGCGTCGAGCAGTCGCGCCAGCAGCCCGCTGGAGGCCCCGGCCTTCGTGACGAGGACCACGCCGGCCTGGCCCGTCGTGGCGAGCGCCGCGCGGCGGGTGCGGCGTTCGGCGGACTCGACCGCCGCGAGCGCCGCCCGGGCCTCCCTCAGGAGCACCGCCCCGGCCTCCGTCAGGATCACCGCGCGGCTGCTGCGTTCCAGCAGCACCGCTTGCAGACGCCGCTCGAGCCGGCCGATCGCCCGCGACAGCGGAGGCTGCGCGATCCCGAGCCGCTGGGCCGCCCTCCCGAAGTGCAGCTCCTCGGCGACGGCGACGAAGTACCGCAACTCCCTTGTCTCCACGCCGTCATGGTACTTCCGCGACCTGGACCGATACCGGTGCGGTATCGGCGCCCACCCGATCGGTGTTGGCCCGCCGCCGCCCGGCCCGGACAGGATCCACGGCATGAGCGAACAGACGATCGCGCTGGTGACCGGCGCGAACAAGGGCATTGGACACGAGATCGCGGCCGGTCTGGGCACCCTCGGCTGGAGGGTCGGGGTGGGCGCCCGGGACCGGGAGCGGCGCGAGACCGCCGTGGCGAAACTGCGGGCGGCCGGGGTCGACGCGTTCGGCGTACCGCTCGACGTGACCGACGACGCGAGCGTGGCCGAAGCCGCCGGACTGATCGAAAAGAGCGCCGGCCGTCTCGACGTGCTGGTCAACAACGCGGGGATCACCGGTGGCGTGCCGCAGATGCCCACCACCGTCGACCCGGCGACGGTGCGGACGGTCGTGGAGACCAACGTGATCGGCGTCATCCGCGTCACCAACGCGATGCTGCCGCTGCTGCGCCGCTCGTCGTCGCCGCGGATCGTGAACATGTCCAGCGGTGTCGGCTCACTCACCCGGCAGACCACTCCCGGCAGCGACACGGGCCCGATCGCCGTCGCCTACACGCCGTCCAAGACGTTCCTCAACGCCGTCACCGTCCAGTACGCCAAGGAGCTCCACGACACGGACATACTCGTCAACGCCGCCTGCCCCGGCTACTGCGCGACCGACCTCAACGGCTTCCGCGGCGTCCGCACCCCGGAGCAGGGCGCGGCGGTCGCGATCCGGCTGGCGACGCTGCCCGACGACGGCCCGACCGGCTGCTTCTTCGACGACGAGGGAGAGGTGCCGTGGTAGCTCCGAAGGGAGTTCCGGGTCCGTTCAGCCGAAGGGGACGGCGTCCGTCGCGGAGGTGTGCCAGTTGGTGACGACCGGCTTGTCGACCGTGATGGTGCCGACCTTCAGGGAGACCGGGTTCGGGTCGTCGTCACCGACGGCGACGATGATGCTGTCCAGTTCCTTGCCACCGTCCACGTCGGTGCTCTTGGGGTTGACCCCGGCGTAGGCGGTGGTGTTACCGCTCAGCGTGATCTGCTCGCCCACGGCCTGCTCCGCGGGGCCCGCCTCGGTGCCGTCGGAGCCGAACGCCACGGTCGGCAGCGCGGCGGGCAGGACACAGGTGATCCCCGGCCTGGCCTTCGCGGAGATCAGGATGTAGCCGCCGGCCTGCGTCTCGGACCGGGTGTTCCAGGTGATGTCGTTGGCGCCGCAGCTCTGCCCGACCGGCTCCCGCCCGCCGTTGCCGGTGTCGGCCCCGGAGCCGGCCCCGTCCTCGCTTCCCTTGCCCGTCGCCCCGGAGCCCCTGCCCGCCGCGCCGGAGCCCTCGCCGGTGCCCGCGGCAGACGCGCCGGACGGGGTGGCCGCGTCGCCGGGCGCGGTGGCGGACGACGAACCCCGCGCGGCGCCGGTGTCCGTGGTCTTGTCCGAGTCCTGGCACGCGGTCATCAGCAGGGCGCCGCTCACGAGGGCTGCGGAGACGAGAAAGGCCTTGCGACGGTTGCCGGACATGAAATCCCCTTGTTCATCGGCTGGTCGAGGCCGTGGTCGATTCGGCCTCCCGGTGCTTCTCGATCCATAGGAGGGCGCCGGGAGCCGAGGGGATCCCGCCGTCGTCGTTCCCGCACCACGCTGTCACCGATCGGTGACATGTCCACGTAGTCGCGATCCGGCGCGCGCACGGGGGATGTGACCTTCGTCGCGGGAGCGGCCTTTCGGCGCGTTCTCCGCCGTGCCGTCCGCCGACGGCGGTGGCAGTGGCCGGTCCCCCGTCGTCGGAGGTCACAGGGCCGGCACGCGAGAGTGCGGCAGGAAGAACCGCGCCCCCGGATGGCAATATCTGTGCCCGCAACATGAGAAATAGAAGCGGGGCCCGCCGAATATTCCTCGAACACCTGCCGCATCGCATTTTTCCGACACCGCGGGGCCGAACACACCGTGCTACTGTCGATCTCAGTTGCAGGTGTGGTTGCCAGAAGGTTCATTTCCTACGGGGTAATCAACACGGCGACACGGAATTCATACAGGGTGAATTCCTGAAACCGCCTCCGAAGGAGAAACAAAATGGCTACTGGCACCGTGAAGTGGTTCAACGCGGAAAAGGGCTTCGGCTTCATCGAGCAGGACGGCGGCGGCGCCGACGTCTTCGCCCACTACTCGAACATCGCCACCCAGGGCTTCCGCGAGCTGCTGGAAGGCCAGAAGGTGTCGTTCGACATCGCGCAGGGCCAGAAGGGCCCGACGGCCGAGAACATCGTGCCCGCCTGACATCGGCGCTCGCGCATATTTCGCAGCTGGGGCCCGCACCTCTGGGGTGCGGGCCCCAGCTCGCTGTTTTTTTCGGCCGGTCCGACCCGGCCGCCTCGACTCCGGCTCGTCTCGAGATTCTCTGCGCCGCTCCTCTGCTGCGGGATTTCCTTGCTACGCGCCCATCAAGGAAGGTCCCGCATGAAGCGTGCCCACACCTCGCGTACCCATGACCGTTTCTCAGGAGGCGACGGCTCCGGCCGCCGTTCCGGTGGTCCGCGCCGCTCCACGAGCTACGGAAGCCGCCGGGCGCCCCAGGGCGAGTTCGCCCTGCCGAAGACGGTCACACCGTCGCTGCCCGCCGTCGAGTCGTTCGCCGATCTCGACCTGCCCGAGCGGCTGCTGGCCACGCTCGGCCGGGAGGGCGTGACGGCGCCGTTCCCGATCCAGGCGGCGACCCTGCCGAACTCCCTGGCCGGTCGTGACGTACTCGGCCGCGGCCGCACCGGCTCGGGCAAGACCCTGGCCTTCGGCCTCGCCGTGCTCGCCCGTACGGCGGGCAAGCGCGCCGAGCCGCGGCAGCCGCTCGCCCTCGTCCTCGTGCCCACCCGCGAGCTCGCCCAGCAGGTCACCGACGCGCTCACTCCGTACGCCCGCTCCGTGAGCCTGCGGATCGCCACCGTCGTCGGCGGGATGTCGATCGGCAAGCAGGCCGGTGCGCTGCGCGCCGGGGCCGAGGTGGTCGTCGCGACGCCCGGCCGGCTCAAGGACCTCATCGACCGGGGCGACTGCCGCCTGGACGGCGTCGGCATCACGGTTCTCGACGAGGCCGACCAGATGGCCGACATGGGCTTCATGCCGCAGGTCACCGCCCTGCTCGACCAGGTGCGCCCCGGTGGGCAGCGGATGCTGTTCTCGGCCACCCTGGACCGCAACGTCGACCGGCTGGTCCGCACCTACCTGCACGACCCGGTGGTGCACTCCGTCGACCCGTCCGCGGGCGCGGTCACCACGATGGAGCACCACATCCTCCATGTGCACGACGCGGACAAGCACCGGACGACCACCGAGATCGCGGCCCGCGACGGGCGCGTGATCATGTTCCTGGACACCAAGCACGCGGTGGACCGGCTGACCGAGCACCTGCTGAGCAGCGGTGTGCGCGCCGCGGCCCTGCACGGCGGCAAGTCCCAGCCCCAGCGGACCCGGACCCTGGCCCAGTTCAAGAGCGGCCATGTGACGGTCCTGGTGGCCACCAACGTCGCCGCGCGCGGCATCCACGTCGACAACCTCGACCTCGTCGTCAACGTGGACCCGCCCAGCGACCACAAGGACTACCTGCACCGCGGCGGCCGTACCGCCCGTGCCGGCGAGTCCGGCAGCGTGGTCACCCTGGTGACTCCGGGGCAGCGTCGCGGGATGAGCAGGCTGATGACCTCGGCGGGCATCACCCCCCGGGTCGCCCAGGTGCGGTCCGGCGAGGCGGAGCTGAGCCGCATCACGGGTGCCCAGGCCCCCTCCGGTGTCCCGGTCGTCGTCACCGCGCCGCGCGCGGAGCGTCCCCGCGGCACGTCTGCCCCGTCCCGGGGCCGGCGAGGCCGCCGTCCCACCGGCCAGGGCCGCCCCGCCGGCGAGGCGGCGCGCCCCAGGGCGCAACGGCGGACCGGCTTCGGCTCGGCCGCGTAGAGCCCTGCGCCCCACCGGCCCTCCCCTCTGGCAGGAGACACCCATGACACCGGCTCGGACGCAGCACCGCACCGTGGTCCACGCGCCTCGCATCCGTGACGACATGACGGTCGAGGTGGCGCTGTCGCTCATGGCCGGTGCCCGGGTCGATCACCTGGTCCTCTGCGACGGGGACGACCAGAGCACGGGTCTGGTCACCCTGGCCCGGCTCACCGTCCTGCGGGAGGCACCCACCTACTCGGACCGGGTCC
Organism: Streptomyces flavovariabilis; assembly: GCF_000725785.1. Taxonomy (NCBI): domain Bacteria; kingdom Bacillati; phylum Actinomycetota; class Actinomycetes; order Kitasatosporales; family Streptomycetaceae; genus Streptomyces; species Streptomyces flavovariabilis. Next base: position 24,879 of record NZ_JNXD01000011.1, read on the forward strand.
GTCTCCGGGACGTCCCGGAGGGGGCGAGCACAGGCGGTTAGCACGGGCGGTCAGCCGCCATCGGGTACCGAAGAGGGCCCTGCCGACGCGCGTCGGCAGGGCCCTCTTCGTCGTTTCGTGTGCCACAGGAGCCTGCGTCCACCGAGCTCCAAAATCTATCTTTGTCAGAGTAGACATTGGCGCTCACCGTGGTTAGTCTTCTTTTCGTAGACATGATCAGGACACCCGAGGAAGGACGGAGGAGCAGACGCCATCAGGATCGCCCGGCCCGGGGAGCTCTCGGTCCGGGTACCGCAAGACCCCGGATTGGATGGTGGTCCCCGGTCACGCAACCGCGATCCCCGCACCCCTCCCGAAGCCGGGCCGGGTAGCGGAACAGAAGGTCGGCGCAGCATGAGGGCCGACAGATGGTGTTGAATTTCCTTCGGGGCCCTGGTGCCGTACGGCACCAGGGCCCCTCGATGCGTTGTACTACGAGGTGACATGGAAGCAGATACCCCGCTCAGCGATCGTCTGGACGACGACGACTACCCGGCCTACACGATGGGCCGGGCCGCCGAGATGCTCGGCACCACCCCCGGCTTCCTGCGAGCCATCGGGGAAGCCCGTCTGATCACTCCGCTGCGCTCGGAGGGCGGACACCGCCGGTACTCCCGCTACCAGCTGCGGATCGCCGCGCGCGCCCGAGAGCTCGTCGACCGGGGAACGCCGATCGAGGCCGCCTGCCGCATCGTCATCCTCGAGGACCAGCTCGAGGAAGCTCAGCGCATCAACGCCGAGTACCGCCGCGCCGCGAGCGAGGCGTCCGGCGTTTCCGAGTCCCGTCCGAGCTGATCAGGAGCACGGCGGCAGGACCAGGTCCCCGCTCCCTGAAACCCCAGGCCCGACGACCTGGGGTTTGTTGTTGCCCCGGCCGATTCGGGACCCCCCGGGGTGAATCGCCCCCCGTCACCGGGCCGGCCGCCCCGGGCCCTTGACTCATGGAGCGGTAGTGGCGATTCTCGTCGCACCCTTTGCGAGGTCATGACAAGACGACCGAGCGACCTGTCGACCGAGGGACGTGGGCTGTGACCGGTTCCGGACGCCCGTACCGCAGACGCAAGAACGTCACCGTTGTGTCGCTCCTCCTGCTCGTGCTGTCGATCACGCTCGGCCCCACCCCGAGTGCGGCCGCCGGGAACGACTGGTGGGACCCGACCGCACGGCCCGCGCCGGACTCCCGGATCAACGTCACGGGCGAACCCTTCACCGGCACGAACGCCCAGGGCGAAGTGCGCGGGTTCGTCGACGCGCACGACCACATCTTCTCCAACGAGGCCTTCGGCGGCCGTCTGATCTGCGGAAAGCCGTTCTCCGAGCAGGGCGTGGCCGACGCGCTCAAGGACTGCCCGGAGCACTACCCCGACGGCTCGCTCGCGATCTTCGACTTCATCACCAACGGCGGCGACGGCAAGCACGACCCGAACGGCTGGCCCACCTTCAAGGACTGGCCCGCGCACGACTCGCTGACCCACCAGCAGAACTACTACGCCTGGATCGAGCGGGCCTGGCGCGGCGGGCAGCGGGTGCTGGTCAACGACCTCGTCACCAACGGCGTGATCTGCTCCGTGTACTTCTTCAAGGACCGCTCCTGCGACGAGATGACGTCCATCCGGCTGCAGGCCAGGCTGACGTACGACATGCAGGCCTTCGTCGACAGGATGTACGGCGGGCCCGGCAAGGGCTGGTTCCGGGTCGTCACCGACAGCGCGCAGGCCCGCGAGGTCATCGAGCAGGGCAAGCTGGCCGTCGTCATGGGGGTCGAGACCTCCGAGCCGTTCGGCTGCAAGCAGGTCCTGGACATCGCGCAGTGCAGCAAGGCGGACATCGACAAGGGGCTCGACGAGCTCCACGCGCTGGGCGTGCGCAGCATGTTCCTGTGCCACAAGTTCGACAACGCCCTGTGCGGGGTGCGCTTCGACTCGGGCTCGCTCGGAACGGCCATCAACGTCGGGCAGTTCCTGTCGACCGGCACGTACTGGAAGACGGAGAAGTGCACGGGCCCGCAAGCCGACAACCCGATCGGCGACGCGGCGGCGCCCGCGGCCGAGAAGAAGCTCCCGGCGGGTGAGGAGGTTCCCTCCTACAGCGCCGACGCGCAGTGCAACGTGCGCGGGCTCACCGACCTCGGCGAGTACGCCGTGCGCGGCATGATGAAACGCAAGATGATGCTGGAGATCGACCACATGAGCGTCAAGGCCACCGGCCGGGTGCTCGACATCTTCGAGGCGGAGTCCTATCCCGGCGTGCTCTCCTCGCACAGCTGGATGGACCTGGACTGGACCGAGCGGGTCTACGGGCTCGGCGGCTTCATCGCCCAGTACATGCACGGCTCCGAGGGCTTCGTCGCGGAGGCGAAGCGCACAAAGGCCCTGCGGGACGAGTACGGCGTGGGGTACGGCTACGGCACCGACATGAACGGCGTCGGCGGCTGGCCGGGACCGCGCGGTGCGGACGCGCCGAACAAGGTCACGTACCCGTTCAAGAGCACCGACGGCGGCTCGGTCATCGACCGGCAGACCACCGGCGAGCGCACCTGGGACCTGAACACCGACGGCGCCGCCCACTACGGACTCGTCCCGGACTGGATCGAGGACATCCGCCGCGTCGGCGGCCAGGACGTGGTCGACGACCTGTTCCGGGGCGCCGAGTCCTACCTCGACACCTGGGCGGCCTCCGAGGACCACAAGTCCGGCGTCGACCTCGCGGCCGGCTCCGCCGTGTCGGCCAGTTCCTCGGAGTGGAGCCTGTTCACGAGCTACCAGCCGCACCGGGCCGTCGACGGCGACCGCCGCACCCGCTGGGCCAGCGACTGGAGCGACGACCAGTGGTACCGGGTCGACCTCGGCTCCACACAGACCGTGGGGCGGGTCACCCTCGACTGGGAGCGGGCGTACGCGAAGTCGTACCGGATCGAGCTCTCCGCGGACGGCGAGAACTGGCGGACCGTCCACTCCACGACGGCCGGTGACGGCGGCCTGGACACCGCACGATTCGCCGGCACCCCGGCCAGGTACGTCCGCGTCCACGGGCAGGAACGCGGCACCGACTGGGGCTACTCCCTGTTCGAGGCAGGCGTCCACAGCCGCTGACGCGAGAACTGACGGGCCACTCCCCCGAATTGGTTGTCATGGGAACGCCACAGAGGGGCATTCGAACAAAACAAGTCGAAAGTGAGGAGAGTGCGGCCCGTTCGGTCCGTGCCATCGACAACTGGGAGTGTTCCATGGCGAGTTACGGCGGTTCCTCTGCCGCGTCCTCCGGTTCGCGCACCAACGGCCTGGCGATCGCGAGCCTGTGCTGCGGCATCATCGGCCTGTTCTTCCTGAACATCATCCTGGGCCCGCTGGCCATCATCTTCGGTGCCGTCGCGCGCCGGCAGGCCTCGGTCAAGAACGGCGCCGGCATGGCGAAGGCCGGCATCATCCTCGGCATCGTCGACGTGGTCCTGTGGCTCATACTGCTGGCCGTGGCCAGCAGCAACGGCGGATTCAGCTGGTACGTCGGCGGCTAGGGGCCCGGCGCGGGGTATGCGGGTGGAGCGGTCAGCGGGTCAGAGGACCGTCACGGTCTTCTTGCGGGCGCGGTACGCGGCTGCCTTGATCTTGTTGCCGCAGGGGTCCATCCCGCACCACTGCCGTCGCATGCCCCGCGAGCGGTCGATGTAGATGCGGGTGCACTCCGGGTTTCCGCACTCCTTGAGCAGGGGCGCGTCCGGGCCGCTCAGGAGCTCGACGGCGTGGCGCGCCACCATGGAGAGGGCCTCGCCGGGCGTCGCCTGCGTCCATCGACCCGCCGGGGTGAGCTGCGGCACGGCGGGCGGCGTGCGGGCCGTGTTGTTCACGACGGTCAGCGCCGCCCCGTCGTACTCCTCCCCCAGCCGGCGGGCGGTGACCAGCCGGTAGACCGCTTCCCGCACGGCCCTCGCCCGCTCGACGTCGGCCTCCTGCCCGGGGGAGACCGCGTCGACCAGGCCTGACTCCACATACCACGCGGTCAGCCGGTCCGGCGTCACGAACATCTCGAAAGGCGCCGAGCGGCGGGCCCGGAGCGTGGCGGCGAAGTCGAGTGCCGGGTCTCCGCAGACGAAGACATGGTCGAGGTTCACGTCACCATTCTGGCCGGTGACCATACCCTCGGCAAGCGCCTCGTCCCGATCGTGGGAGGGGCGACGAGCCGCTTTCCCGAGTCACTCCGGCCGCCGGAGCGGGCCGCGTCGCCGGAGCGGGCCGCCGGAGCGGGCCGCCGGCGCAGCCGGGGCGGGGTGGTCTTCGCAGCCGCGAGTCAGGGATCGTACGGTCGGTCGCCGGTGGCGGTGTCGGGCCGGGGGCAGCCGGGGGCCAGGCGGCGGTAGGCGGCGCGGGCGTGGACCAGGCGGGCCAGGGCCGTGCCGATGAGGGCGGCGGTGAGCAGGCAGGCCAGCCAGGTGGTGTCGCGGTTACCTGCCCAGGTGAGGGCACCCGCGGGCGGTATGGCGAAGCCGTTGAGAAACAGCCAGCACAAGAGCGCCGTTCCGGGGGCCGCCGTGAAGCGCGCGCACAGACCCAGCAGGGCCGCCAGCACGGACAGCGCGGGCAGGGCCAGTTCCGGCCGGTCGGGCCCGGCCGCGGTGTTGACGAGCGCCACCAGAACCAGTGCCCCGACGCCGGCCCACGCCCAGACCAGCGGCGTGGCCACGGGCTGGGGCACGGGCCTGGCTCCGGTGCCCAGGGGCTTCCACTCGATCATGCTGGCGCTTCCTTCCGGTCCTCCTGGACGGAACTCTCCCCTGGCCGCCTACCGGAGCGCAGGGTGCTCGTCAGGGTGCCAGCAAGTCCCTTTCCGGGAAACAGCCAATCCGGACAGCACCGCCGGACGGCCCTGGACTCCCCCGCATGACGGGTCAACCGTGCGCAGGCGTCGTCTCCTTGGGCGACTCGGCGAGCGGAGCGGTGGGCGGTGCCGGGTGGGCCGGGCCGCGGATTGCGCGGCGGGCCAGGGGCTCGGTCCAGCGGGCGGCGAGCGGGCCGAGGATGACCAGGATCAGGACGTAGGCGGTGGCCAGAGGGCCGATGCGGGGTTCGGCGCCGACGGCGAGACCGGCGATGACGATGGAGAACTCGCCGCGTGCGACCAGCGTGCCGCCCGCGCGCCAGCGGCCCCGGGGCGAGATGCCGGCCCGGCGGGCGGCCCAGTAGCCGGTGGCGATCTTCGTCAGGGCGGTGACGGCGGCCAGGGCGAGCGCGGGCAGCAGCACGGGCGGGATGGCGGCGGGGTCGGTGTTCAGTCCGAAGAAGACGAAGAACACGGCGGCGAACAGATCCCGCAGCGGCGTGAGGAGGCTGCTGGCGCCCTCGGCGACCTCGCCGGACAGGGCGATGCCGACCAGGAACGCGCCGACGGCCGCGGAGACGTGCAGCTGCTGGGCGAGCCCGGCGACGAGGAGGGTCAGACCGAGGACGGCCAGCAGCAGCATCTCGGCGTTGTCCGAGGACACGGCGCGGCTGACCAGGCGGCCGTGCCGCAGCGCCACGTAGAGGACGGCGCCCACGGTGCCCAGCGAGATCAGCAGGGTGACCGCGCCGCCCGCGAGGCTCACCCCGGCCAGCAGGGCGGTGAGGATCGGCAGGTAGACCGCCATGGCCAGGTCCTCCAGGACCAGCACACCGAGGACGACCGGTGTCTCACGGTTGCCGAGCCTGCCCAGATCGCCCAGTACCTTGGCGATGACCCCGGACGAGGAGATCCAGGTGACCCCGGCCAGGGCGACGGCGGCGACCGGTCCCCAGCCCAGCAGGAACGCCATGGCCGCTCCCGGGGCGGCGTTGAGGACGAAGTCGACGGCGCCGGAGGGGTACTGGGTCCTGAGGGTGGTGACCAGATCGGAGGCGCTGTACTCCAGGCCGAGCAGGAGCAGCAGGAGTATGACGCCTATCTCGGCGCCGGTGGCGACGAACTCCTCGCTGGCCCGCAGCGGCAGGATGCCGCCCTGGCCGAAGGCGAGCCCGGCCAGCAGGTACAGGGGTATGGGTGAGAAGCCCACGCGTCCGGCGAGGCGTCCCAGGAGTCCCAGGGCGAGAATGATCGCCCCGAGTTCGATGAGCATGGCGGTGGTGTCGTGCACGGGCGTCTGACCTCCGTTGATCGGGTCTGCGGCGTCTGTGCCAGTGGGCGTGAAGTGCCCGTGGGTACGGCTCGGTGAACGGCGGGACGGGGTGTGGCCTCGCGTCGGGACTGCGGGGCCGGTCACTCGGTGCTGCGGCGTGGGCAGTGTGCTCCGCTCCGGGCCGTCCGCCGGCCGGGGTACGCGTACTGCGCCACGCCTCGGACGTCAGGCGTCGGGCGTCAGGCACCGGGCGTCAAACGTCAGGCGTCACGCGTCAGATGGAGAGGAGACCGCTCACACCGCGGCCGGTATCGGGGACGCCGTCACGGGCGGCGTTGTGGACGCGGACGGGCACCACTCGCCCCATGTCACGCCCCCTCACGCCGGCCCGGAAAGCCGGGCGGCCACTGTCGACGAACCGAGCGGCCGAACGACTGTGCGCGGCCACGCTCAACCGAGCATAAGAGCTCGGTAAAGAATCCTAGCGCACGCCAACAGCCCGTGATCGGGCAGGAGTTCCGAAGCCGCCACCCGAAGAGCCGCCTACGGGCCGCTGACCGCTACGCGCCCCCGGTCCTGCGCACGGCACGCGGCGACGCGCCGAGTTCCTTGCGGCAGGTCTTGTTGAACGCCTGGAGGTCGGGGATCCCGACCGTCGCCGCGACGGCCGGGATCGCCAGCGTCGAGGCGATGAGCAGGTGGCGGGCCCGCTCCATTCGGCGTCGCCGGACGTAGCCGACGACCGTGTGCCCGGTGTCCTCGCGGAACAGCCGGGTCAGATGCGTGTGCGACACCCCGGCGGCCCGGGCGATCCCGGGAACGCTCAGCGGGTCGGCCAGGTGCTCCTCGATATGGGCCATGGCCGCCCGCAGCGCCGGGTGCCGGGCCCCGGAGGGCGTCTCGGTGGCCTCGGCCAGGCCGGTCGTGCGCCACAGCACCGTCCACAGTTCCGCGGAGGCCCGGGCCGGCGACTGCGCGCCCGCCGCGATCGTCTGCCGCAGCAGTGCGCTCAGCACCGCCGCCTCCGCGCCGGCGTCCTGCATCGCCGGGAGCCGCCGCCGCTCCCCGTCGCCCGGCAGCCGGAAGTGGGCGTACAGGTGCTCGCAGCGCGGGGCGTCGTAGTGGAAGTGCACCTCCGTGCCGGGCGGTACGAGGCTGAGGTGCCCGGGGCGGATCGGGTGCCGGGTGCCGCCGAACTCCAGCGTCCCGGAGTAGCCGTAGAGGTGGAGCTGCCACAGGTGCGGGAGGCGGAAGACCTCGTGCGGGCCGGCGGAGCCATGCACGCCCAGGCCTGCGTGGACCAGGTCCGGCGGCAGTTCGAGGGGCAGTTCCACGAAGGTCGCCATGGTGGAAAATTACCAGTGGTTGCCGATTACGGCCCACGACTGTCAGCCCTCGCGCTTCTACGGTTGCGTCATGCCGACCACAAAACAGCTGCTGAGCTCCGCCGAGGTGGCGCGGTTCACGGCCCACGGTTTCCTGCGCCTGGACGGCGTCGTGCCCCGGGAGATGAACGAGGAGGCGCTCGGCGTCTTCGCCGCCGGGGCACTGCCCGCCGTGCCGTACGGCACCCCCGTACCGGTGGCCTTCCCCGAGGGCTCCTTCACCCGCCGGCTTCTCGGACTTCCGTCCGTGGCAGGCGCGCTGGAGAGCCTCGTGGGGCCGGATCCGACCGTCGACCACCACTTCGTCCACACCCGTCCGCCCCACGAGGGCAGTGCCCAGCCGCTGCACGCCGACGCCCTCATCGATGTACGGACCGACGCGTACGACGTGCAGCTCATGTACTACCCGCAGGAGGTCACCGCCGACATGGGCGGCACGCTCGTCGTGCCGGGCAGCCATCTGCGCCGCACCAACGAGTCCGACACCGGCCGCTACCAGAACCTGCGCGGCCAGACCCGGCTGACCTGCCCGGCGGGCACCGTGCTCCTGCTGCACCACGGCATCTGGCACGGCGGGCGGCGCAACGACAGCGACACCGTCCGCCACATGTACAAGATCCGCTTCAACCCGACCGTGCCGCAGGTGCGGCTGTGGGACACGCGGGACATGGACTCCCCGGCCGTCCGCGAGGAGTTGCGGCGCACGTTCCCCTGGTACGAGGGGGCCACCGCCCGGCTGGAGATCCACAACCGGATCCTGCTGTGGCGCTCCCTGTCCGCCGACCCCGGCTTCGACATCGACCACTGGGCCACCCGCATCACCAACCGGCCCGCCGCGCCCGCCTCGCAGAGGAGCACCGCGTGACCACCACCCGGCAGCAGGTCCTCGTCCTCTACCTCGACACCTCCGCCCTCGACTCCAAGGTCGTCGGCTGGGCGCGCTACGACGGCACGGGCACCACCCGCCCCACGACCGGTGACAGCGACGAACCGCCGTACGAGACGGGGACCGACGCCCTGGAGGACGGCTGGCGCCTCTTTCAGGCGTCCCCGCTCGTGCCGCCGTATCCGGGGGCGGAGCACGCGACGTCGTTCCTCAAGCACGAGTTCTTCTTCGAGAAGCTGGTGCGTCGGTGAGCACGGCCGGCGGCGCGCGCCGCGGCGGTGGCCTTCGGCCGGCAGGCAGAACGAAACCCCGGGTGGGGACCCGGGGCTGATTCGTCCTGGCGTGCGCCTGCGATCAGACGAAGGCGCTCTGGCCGGTGATCGACTTGCCGACGATCAGGGTGTTCATCTCGCGGGTGCCCTCGAAGGAGTAGATGGCCTCCGCGTCGGCGAAGAAGCGGGCGATGTCGTGGTCCAGCAGGATGCCGTTGCCGCCGAAGATCTCACGGCTCCAGGCCACGACCTCCCGCATCCGGGACGTGACGAACGCCTTGGCCAGGGCGGAGTGTTCGTCACGGAAGATGCCGGCGTCCTGGAGCCGGGCCAGCTGCACCAGCATCCCCCAGGACGCGGTGATGTTGCCCAGACTCTTCACCAGCAGGTCCTGGACGAGCTGGAAGCCGCCGATCGGGCGGCCGAACTGACGGCGCTCCCGGGCGTAGTCCAGGGCGAGTTCGTAGGCGCCGGCCATGACGCCGAGGGCCTGCCAGGCCACTCCGCCGCGCGTGGCGCGCAGGATCTCCGCGACGTCGCGGAAGGAGTTGATGTTCTGCAGGCGGTTGGCCTCCGGCACGCGGACGCCGGTCAGGGTGATCTCGGCGTTCTCGACGATGCGGAAGGCCAGCTTGTTCTCGATCTTCGCCGGGCTGAAGCCCGGCGTGCCCTTCTCGACGACGAAGCCCTTGACGTGGTTGTCGTCGACGTCCCGGGCCCACACCACGACGTAGTCGGCGAAGGTGGCGTTGCCGATCCACTTCTTGGCGCCGTCGAGGACCCAGGAGTCGCCCTCGCGCCGGGCGGTGGTGCGCATACCGCCCGCGACATCGGAACCGCCGAGCGGCTCGGTCATCGCGAAGGCGCCGATCTTGTCCATGGCCGCCATCGCCGGGAGCCAGCGGTCGCGCTGCTCCTGGTCGCCGCCGGAGTGGATGGAGTACATCGCGAGGCCGTTGTGGACGCCGAAGAACGTCGACACCGAGGCGTCGGTGCGGGTCATCTCCAGGGCGAGCATGCCGCTGAGGAGGTTGCTGACGGCGGCGGGGTGTTCGCCGTAGCCCTCGTAGGGCAGGCCGGCGAGGCCGCTCTCGCGGAACAGGCCGATGAGCTCCCTGGGGAACCGGCCCTTGGCCCAGTTGTCGTTGACCAGCGGCTTGACCCGGTCCCGCATGAGGGCGCGGGCCTTGAGCAGGATCTCGCGCTCGTCGTCCGGCAGCAGCGACTCGTAGCCGTAGAAGTCGGCGACCAGCTGGTCCTCGAGCGGTTCGATGGTGGTGGTCATCTCAGTTCTCCTCCTTTTCGGTGCTGTCCAGGGCGGACAGGACAGCGAGCTGCCTGCGGTCGCGCGTCTCGGTGAGTTCCGAGTACGCGGAGGAGCCGTAGGCCTTTTCCACGGCTTCGATGAGCCGTTCCTGTTGTTCCGCGTTCTGCGACGGGGTGCCGAGGCCCGCTCCCGTCTGCTTCATCGACGCGCCGATGTGCTCGACCAGGTGCCGGTAGCCGCCCGGTCCGCCGCCCAGGTGCGAGCCGAGGAACGGCCCGACCGTGGCCCAGCGCAGGCCCAGCGAGTTCGTCATGACCTTGTCGAGGTCCTCGGGGGTGACCACGCCCTGCTCGACGAGGTACACCGCCTCGCGGCTGAGCGCGTTCTGCAGCCGGTTGCCGACGAAGCCGGCGATCTCCTTGCGCTCGACGACCGGGGTGCGGCCGACCGAGGTGTAGAAGGCCGACGCGGCCGCTACGGCGTCCTCGCCGGTGCGCTCGCCCGGCACGACCTCGACCAGCGGGACGAGGTGCGGCGGGTTGAAGGGGTGGCCGATCAGCACGCGGGCCGCGTCCTGGTCCGCCAGCTCCCCGGTGAACGCGGTCGACGGGATCGCCGAGGACGAGCTGAGCAGCAGCGCGTGGGCGGGTGCCTCGCGGGCGAGGGCGGCGAACAGGTCCTTCTTGAAATCGACCCGCTCGGGGCCGTTCTCCTGGACGACGTCGGCGTCGCGCACCGCTTCGGTGACGTCGGCGGCGATGTGCACCCGGTCGGCGAGGCCGGTCACGTCCAGGCCGCGGGCGGCCAGGTGCGGGGCGTACTGCTCCAGGGCCTCGTTCACGGCCTCGGCGAGGTCCTCGCGCGGGTCGCTCACCCGGACGGTCAGGCCGTGCGCGGCGAACAGCGCCGTCCAGGACAGTCCGATGGTCCCGGCGCCGATCACCGCCGCCGTACGGAAGGTGCGGTTCATGACGCGGCTCCCTTCAGGTAGTCGTGGACCGGCTCGACGCCCGCGAGCGTCAGGTCGGTGAGGATGTGGCTCGCGGAGACGACCTCCATCACCGGCAGGTCGGCGAGCGGGGCGAGCACGTGCTGGAACAGCTGGAGCCGGGCGGGTCCGGTCCACGCCTGCTTGACGGTGACGTCGGTGATGCGCGTGCGGACGAGTTCCTGCACCCGCGGCGCACCGTCGTAGCCGGGGATGGTCTTGAGCATGAAGGTCGGCACGGTGATCTGTGCCCGGGCCTCGTCCCGGTCCAGCTCGTGGTGCTTGTAGCCCATGGTCGCGGTGGCGACCCGCAGGCTGCCGTGGTCGAGGGTGCCGACGAGCGCGCCGGAGTCGACGGTGAGCGACGGGGAGCCGAGCACCTTCGGGTAGGCGGAGACCTCGCGGCCGGAGGCGGTCGCCGGGAAGTTGTCGAGGTACATCGCGTGCAGGTACTCGCCCTGCTCGCCCTCGAAGCCGACGGGGATCGCCTGGCCGGCCTCGGTGTAGGGGCCGTAGCCGCTGACGTCGCCCATCTTCATGACCTCGAACCGGACCAGCGGCTCGGCGATGCGCAGCGGTTCGGGGACGACGGCCCGCAGCGCTTCGGGGTCGGTGCGGTAGACGACGTTGAGGTACTCGCGGTCGGTGAACCGCGGGATCACCGGGGCGTAGGCCGGGCTGGTGAGGGGGGTGGTGAGGTGCTGTCGTACGTCTTCGGTCCGCATGCCGGCCTCACCGCCCGGTCCAGCGCGGCGGGCGGCGCTCGGCGAAGGCGGTCATACCCTCGCGGACGTCGTCCGAGGCCATCAGGGTCTTCATCTCGGCGCGCTGGAAGGCGAAGGCCTCTTCGTCGGACGCTCCGTCGGCGGCCCGGACGACGCGCTTGACCGCCGCCAGCGCGAGCGGGGCGTTCTCCGTGAGCCCTTCGGCCAGCCGGAGCGCCTCGGCGACGGCCTGCCCCTTGGCGGTGACCCGGTTGGCCAGGCCCAGTTCGCCGGCGCGGCGGCCGTCGACGGGCTCGCCGGTCAGCAGCAGTTCCATCGCGAGGTGGTGGGGGATGCGCTTGGGCAGGCGGATCACGCCGCCGCCCGCGGCGATCAGGCCGCGCTTGACCTCGGGGAGGCCGAACCGGGAGTCCTCGGCGGCGACGATCAGGTCGCAGGCCAGGGCCAGTTCGAAGCCGCCGCCCATGGCCGCGCCCTCCACGGCTGCGATGAGGGGCTTGTCCGGCCGGGCCTCGGTCAGGCCGCCGAATCCGCGGCCCTCGGCCTCGGGCGACTCGCCGCGCAGGGCGGCCTTGAGGTCCATGCCGGCGCTGAACGTGCCACCCTCGCCGGTCAGGACGCCGGCCCGCAGGGTGGGGTCGGCCTCCAGTGCGTCGAGTGCGGCGGCCAGGGCGGTGGCGGTCGCCGCGTTGACGGCGTTGCGGGCCTCGGGGCGGTCGAGGGTGATCAGCAGGGTGGAGCCGGTGCGTTCGGTGCGCACGACCGGAGGTGTGGGGGTGCTCATGACTGTCCTCCTGTGGCGGTCAGCGGGCTGTGGCGTCGAGTTCGGCGAGGACGTCCTCGGTGTCCTGGCCCGCGACCGGCGCCAGGCGGCGGATCGAGCCGGGGGTGGCGGAGAAGCGCAGCGGGATGCCGATGGTGCGGACCGTGCCCTCGGTCGGGTGCTCGACGGTGTCGAGGAGGTGACCGTCGCGGACGTAGGGGTCGTCGTGGGCGCGGTCGAGTTCCAGTACGGGGGCCATCGGGATGCTGTGCTCGGCGCACACCTCCGCCCACTCCTCGGTGGTCAGCGCCGGGGCGCAGACCTCAAGGAGCGCGGCCAGGTCCTCGTGGTCGGCGCTGTCGATGGCGTCGCCGTTGACCCGCGGGTCCTCGGCGAGGTCCGGGCGTCCGGCGGCGGTGAGGAAGTCCCGGTAGTTCTGCGGGTTGTACGGCATGACGCAGGCCAGGCCGTCCTTGGTGCGCACCGCCTTGTGTCCCTTCAGCATGGACAGGGCGAAGCCGGTGGGGCCCGTCTCGGGCACGTGGGTGTGGCCCGCGAGGTGCTCGACCAGGTTGAACGCGATCAGGGTGTCCGTCATCGGGATCTCGATGAGCTGGCCCTGGCCGGTGTTGTTCCGGTGCAGCAGGGCGGCCAGCACGCTGTAGGCGATGGTCAGGGAGGAGACCTTGTCGCCGATGATGGTCGGCAGGTAGACGGGCTCGCCCAGTGCGCGGTCGGCGATGTCGACGAGGCCGGAGGCGGCCTGCACGGTCTCGTCGTACGCGGCGTTGCCGGCCCGGTCCGAGTCGCTGCGGAACCCTTGCGCGTGGGCGTAGACGAGGCCGGGGTTGCGGGCGGCGATCTCGTCGTAGGACAGGCCGAGGCGGTGCAGGGCGCCGGGGCGCATGTTGGTGATCAGCACGTCAGCGGTGTCGATGAGCCGCAGTGCGCGCTCGCGGTCGGTGTCGTCCTTGAGGTTGAGGGACACGCTGCGCTTGTTGCGGTTGACGTTGAGGTTCAGCGGGGTCATGCCCGGGGTGGTGCGGTAGTGGCCGGTCCGCACGGTGTCGGACGGCGACTCGATCTTGATCACGTCGGCGCCCAGGTCGCCGAGGATCTGGGCGGCGTAGGGGCCCATCACCACGGTCGACAGGTCGATCACGCGGACGCCCTCCAGCGGGCCGGCGACGGTGTCGGTGAGGTCCGTCATCGCTTTTCCTTCACTCCTTGCTTCGCCTTGTATGTGTATCTGGAAACTAAGTTACCGCGAATAAGGAGCGAGACAAAGAAAATGGCATGACCGAATAACGAAAGGCGGCATGACCACAGTGGTCATACCGCCTTTTTGTGAAGGTTTTTTGTTGATTACGAGTGCAGTGGCTCGGCGAACACCTCGCGGGCTGCGGTCACGACTTCCTCGAGGTCACCGCCGTGCGCCCGGTCCTTGCGCCAGATCAGCCCGGTCTCCAGACGGGGATGGAAATCAGAGAAGGGAAGGACGACGACATTGTCGAGACGGTAATTCTGCACCGGGCTTCTGGGATCCAGCATGGAAATGGAGAACGCCAGACCTCCGGATACTATTTCGGAAACTCCGTCGAGGGTGACGCTGCCCAGTTCGACGCGCTTCTTGATGCCGAGTTCGGCGAGCTGCTGGTCGAGTCCGCGGAAGTACGCGCTGGTCGCCGCCGTCGGGGAGCCCGCGTAGGCGAGTTCGGCGAGTTCCGCGAGGGCGACGGACTCGCGTCCCGCGAACCGGTCCCGGGGCACGACCGCGCCGAGCCGCTCCGACATCACCGGCACCTGCTCCAGCGCCGGGTCGCCCCCGGCCGGGAGCCGGGCCAGGGTCAGCGCCAGTCTGCCGTCGCACACCGCGTCGACGAGCCGGTCGGTGCCGCCGGGCCAGCGTTTGATCTCGAACCGGTCGCTGACCCGCTCGGCGAGGGCGTCCATCCGTTCCCGCAGGTCGGGATGGACACCACTGGGGACGCCGAGCAGCAGGGTGGTGCGCCGCGGCCGGGCCGTCTCGTCCAGCCGCCACCGGATGGAGTCGACCTGCTCCAGCACCCCGCGCGCGATCGGCAGCAGCGCGTTGCCGGCCGGGGTGAGCCGCACGTGATGGGTGTCCCGGTCGAACAGCCGGTGCCCGACCTCGTTCTCGAGATCCTTGATCCGCCGGCTCAACGGTGACGCCGCCATGTGCAGTTTGCGGGCCGCGGTGGAGAAGTTCAGTTCTTGGGCGACGGCGAGGAAGTAGCGCAGGTGCAGGAGCTCCACGGGATTCACCCTAACCGCTGTGACCGCGGGGCCTCGCCGCCCTGTCACCCGTGGAATTCGGACATCCTGATCGGCGGCGGCAGGAGTTTTCGGGCGGGATCCGGGCGCCACCGGGCCGTGCCCGTGCCGTCCCGTACGACCCGCCCGAAGGCCTGGTCGCCGAAGTGGAAGGCGAACGCGTGGGTGCGCGGCAGCAGGAGGCGGGTCAGGAGGGTCCGGCGTGCCTTCAGGACCGCGCCGGTGTCCGTGTCGGGGCCGGAGGGCCACTCGGGGTGGGCCAGCTGGGCGGGGGTGTGGAACGCGTCGCCGAAGACCAGGACATGTCGTCCGCCGGAGGCGGCGATCACGTAGGTGGTGTGCCCGGGGCTGTGGCCCGGGGTGACCAGCGCGGTGACGCCGGGCCAGATCTCCGCGCCGTCGCCGAACGTCCGCAGCACCCTCGACATCGGCACCATGAATCCGTCCCAGGACGGGGCTCCGACCTCGATCTCGCGCCGCCAGAAGGGGTCCCATTCGGCGGCGGCCACCAGGTAGTCGGCGCGCGGGAACGCCTTGTGCGGTACCCGTGCACCGTCCGTGCGGAAGCCCGCGCCGGTGTGGTCGGTGTGCAGATGGGTGAAGGCCACGGTGTCGACGGACTCCGGGGGCACCCGGAGCCGGCGCAGGGTGTGCGGCAACGCGCCCGCGCGGGAGACACCGAGGGACGGAGAGAGCACGTTGCCGCCGAGTCCCGCGTCGATCAGCAGCCGCCGCCCGCCCCGCTCGACGAGCAGCCCGCCCACCGAGGCGGCGATCCGGCCGGACCGGGTCAGCGCCTCGGGGTGGTCCCGCCAGTAGGTGGCGGGGACCGCTGGGAGGAACCCCGTGGGGTCCAGCTCCATCGCGCCGTCGACGACGTAGGTGAGCCGGGTGTCTCCGACGGTGAGAGTACGGACCGCCGACTGGTCGTTCAGCGCGCCGGGGCCGGTGCAGGCGGGGTGGCCCGTGGCCGGGTGGGCGCTTTCCGGGGACGCGGCGTACACGCGGCCGGAGGCCGCCTGCGCGCTGTCCGGCGGCGCGGCGTACGCGGCCGTGGCCGCCGCGCCGCGCAGGAGTGCGCGACGGGACATGCCGAGGGGGCGGGGGACGTCGGTCATGAGCCTTCCTGGTACGGCGGTCAGGGCGCCAGCAGCGCTGCCGGGTTGAGTGCGGTGACGGCACGGACCTGGTGGGACGTCAGCTGCGCCTGCTCGAACCAGCCTTCGCTGAGCGACAGCCATTCGCTGGGTCCCGGCTGGTCCGGCTGCCCGAGATCGGAGCTGAACACCACCCGGGGGTGGGCGCGGACGACGTCTCCCAGATGCCGGGCGTCACGGTGCCCCAGGAGCAGCGTCAGGGCGGTGACCTCGACGTACACCCCCGGCATACCGTCGAGTTGGGAGAGGTCGGCAGGGGTGAGGCCGGTCATCGGATGGGTGGCGTGGGTCAGCAGCAACCGGGGCAGGTCCAGCCGGTCCGCCTCGTCGACCACGCGCAGGGTCTCCTCCCGGTCGCAGTGACCCGTCGCCAGGACGACCGGAAGGTCCCGGGCCGCCCGGAGCACCTCGCGCACGGAACGCCGGAGCTTTCCGGTGTCGTCCAGGACCCGTTCGCCGCGCCACCGTTCGGTGTCCAGCAGCGGGTGGAAGGACTGCCGGTGCAGCCGGGAGGGATGGGCCGGGCCGACGAGGGTGGGCAGGTGTACGACCAGCCGGGCGGGGCTGTCCTGGCCGTGGGTGTAGACGGCCTGTTCCACCACCCGGGGGTGCACGCCTCCGGCGAGGTCGTTGAGGACGACGGTGCCGGAGACGGGCAGTCCCTCCTGGCGGGCCTCCCACGCGCTCGCCGCGGTGCAGCCCAGGTGGCTCTTGATCACCACCCAGCCGTCGATCCCGGCGTAGGCCCGGCCGGCGCCACCGGTGGTGAGGCGGCGCCGGTACAGGTCGGGGCCTGCGTGGTAGTGGACGTCCACCACCCGCCGCGCGAGGTCACGCATCGGCGGTCTGCCGCGCCGGGCCCTCCCACGGCCTCGCGTAGCCGAACCTTCGCCGGGCCTCGTCCAGGCGCAGTCCGGTGTCCACGGCCTCGGCGATCGCCGTCTCGGTCCGCTCGACGCGCTCGGCACGGCCCGCGACTTCGGCGGCGTGTGCCGCGGGCACGACGAGTACGCCGTTGTCGTCGGCTACCACGACATCGCCGGGGCGTACGGTCACGTCGCCGACGGTGATCTCCCGGCCGGTCGCGGCGAGTTCGACGCGGTTCTTGCCGCTGACCATCGTGGCGCCGGTGCTGAACAGGGGGTATCCGGCGGCCCGGATCTCGGCGATGTCGCGGGCCGAGCCGTGCACCGCGGTGCCGCGCACGCCGCGGCCGCGGGCCACGGAGGTGAGCAGCGAACCCCAGTTGGTGCAGTCCGTGCTGCCTGCGTTGTCGACCACGACGAAGGCGCCCGCGGGTACGTCGTCCAGATAGTCCGCCGCGTTCCGGAAGCCCTGGCCGTCGCCGTCCACCGGCCGGTAGGTGACGGTGTACGCCAGGCCGGCCGTACGTGCTCCGGGCACCCGGGCGCTCAGGCCCTCGAGCACACCGCCGATGCCGAGGCTGTCCAGGGCGTCGGAGACGGAGGCGGTGTCGAGACGGGCGAGCCGGTCGACGACGTCCTGGGGGAGGGGGGTGCTCTCCGCCGAGCGGGCTGCCCCCTCCTCCAGTCGGCCGGCGACGGCACGCGCCACCTCCCTGGTCCCCGACGTGCCGCCCAGGTCGTACGTGACGGTCTTGCGGGCGCGGGCGACGGTGCGTACGGCGTTGCGCAGTTCCTCGCCCGGCACGTCGAGGCCGAGGTGGCCGAGCATCTGGGCGATCGTGAGGAGCATCGCCATCGGGTTGGCCCTGTCCTTGCCGACCATGCCGGGCGCGCTGCCGTGCACCGGCTCGAAGTAGCTGCCGTGGTCGCCGATGTTGCCGCTCGGGGCGAGACCGAGTCCGCCCATGACACCGGCACCGAGGTCGGAGAGGATGTCGCCGAACATGTTCTCGGCGACCAGGACGCCGAACCGTTCCGGCCTGCGGACCATCCACAGGGCGACGGCGTCGACGTTGAGGATCTCCGTCTCGATGTCCGGGTGCTCCTGGGCGATCAGTTCGAGGCGCTCGCGCAGCAGGTTGCCGCTGTTGCGCAGGACCATCGGCTTGTCCGCGACCGTGAGCAGGCGCTTGCCGTGCGCCTCGGCGTGGGCGAAGCCGAAGCGGAGCAGGCGGTCGATGCCGTGGCGGGTCTGCAGGCGCAGGGTGAGGCTGGTGTCCTCCGGGCCCGATGCCGCCGCGTTCGGGTGGTGTCGTACGGCGTTCCAGAGCGGCTCGTCGAGGCCGTGGACGTCGATGCCGGCGTACAGGCCCTCGGTGTTCTCGCGGATGACGGTGAAGTCGAACCGGCCGCCGTCCAGGTCGGTGACCGGACGGATGTTGGCGTACAGGCCAAGGCGCTGGCGGAGTTGCAGGACCGGTGAGACGTACTGGAGGCCGGTGCCGCGCAGGGACGGGGCGAGTTCGGCCTCCGTCTCCCGCACCGGCTTGCTGGTGATGGCGCCAAGGAGGCAGGTGTCGGTCTCCTCGAGCAGCTTCCAGGTGCGCTGCGGGACGGGGTCACCCTCCTCGCGCCAGCAGTCCCAGCCGATGTCTCCGAACCGGAACTCCAGGGGCAGCTTCAGCTTTTCGACGGTGTCGAGCGCGGCGGAGACGACCTCCGGGCCGATGCCGTCGCCCGGGAGGACGGCGACGCTCTTCTTCGGGGTCGGCTTCATGTCAGTCCCTTCTCCCGCAGGAAGGCGCCGATGAGGGCGGACACTTCCGCGGGCTGATCGGTGTGGGGGCGCATGCCTGCCTCGGCGACGACATGCACCCGGTGGTGCGGGGCGGCGGCGGTGTGCCGCCGTGTGACGAGTTGCGAACGCCCGCCGGTGATGTGCAGCAGGGGGCCGGGGTGCGCCTCGACGGCCGCAGCGAGATCGATACCGCACAGCAGCCGGAGCCCCCCGTCGAGCCGCTGGGCCGGGGTCTGGTGGGCGGGGGGCGGGATGTCGGCGGGGACGGCCGCGGCGGTGCCGCCTCGCACGAGACGGCCGGGGTCTGCCGGGGCGGCACCGGCCCGCCACGCGGCATCGCCCTCGGCCGCCGCCCGGCCCTCACGGCCTCCCGCGAGGCGGTCGTAGCCCGCTCCGCCGGTGGCAACTGCCGTCCGTGCGGCCGTTGCCGTCGGGTCGGGGCCGGTGGACGGGGGTGTGCCGTCCGGCTGGACCCTCTCGTGCAGCAGCGCGAGGGACGCCGCCGTGTGGCCCGTGGCCGCCAGGTCGGCGATTTCGGTGAGGCGGTGTTCCAGGAGCGCGTCCGAGCGGGCCGGGCCCGAGACGAGGAGGGCCGCCGTGCCGGGGGCGACGTACGGGAGGAGCCCCTGGGCCACGGCTCCGCCCAGGGCGTTCCCGCACAGCAGGTCGATGCGGCCGAAGGCGGGGAGCAGGGCCCGCCAGCGGGCGACGAGGTCGTCCAGGGTGCGTACTCGCTCGTCCCGGAGGGAGAGCGTGTCGACCACCGTCACCCGGAGCCCGGCCCCAGCCGCCGTCAGCGTGTCGATGACCGGGGCGAAGAACGCTCCCTCGTCCCAGGCCGGTGTGACGGGGGCGAGGACCAGGGCGTGGGCGTGCGCCGGGCCGGCGGCGGTCCGGGGTGGGTGGACCGCCGTCGGCACAGCAGTTCCGGTGTGGGTCACCGGGCGCCCGCGAGGGTGCGCGCGGTGGCGAGCACCTCGCCGTGCCGGCCCACCAGTTCCTTGCGGTGCTCCACCGGCAGGTCGTACCGGCCGAGCACCAGATCCGGCAGCGGCAGCGAGGGCGAGCCCTCGGGGACGTTCGCGAGGAGCAGGTCCGCCAGCTCCAGCACGGGCTCCAGGTTGAGGCGTGCGGCGGCCTGCGGGTCCGTGCGGTCCAGGTGCGCCAGCCACTGCTCGGCGATGAGGTTGCCCGGGCCCTTGCCCATGCCCTGGATGGAGGAGTCCATCCAGGTCGCGCCGGCGGCCTCGGCGCTGATGGCGTTGGACAGGGCGAGCCCCAGGTTGTTGTGGGCGTGCAGCCCGACCGGGCCCCCGGTGACCGACCTGGTCAGGGTGGTCAGGTGGGCGGTGTCCACCGGCGACAGGCTGCCGTTGGAGTCGGCGAGGTAGACGAACTCGGCGCCGGCGTCGGTCGCGGCGGCCGCCACCTCGACCACGTCGCGGCCCGGCCACTGGCTGATCCGGGCGAAGTTGACGCCCACCGTGAAGCCGATGTCGCGGGCCTGGCGGATGTAGTCCAGGCCGGGCTCGTAGCCCTTGGCCGGCAGGATGATGCGGACGAGCCGCGCTCCGGCCTGGTACATGGCGGGCAGGTCGTCGCGGGTGATGTTCTTCGGGTGCAGGATCATCGCGACGTGCCGGGGGCCGACCTCCTGGGCCATCGCGGCGATGTAGTCGTCGTCGCCCCGGCCGGTGAGCCCCAGGCCGGGCATCGGGACGAGTGAGCCCTTGCGGTAGGCGATCTCGACCCAGTCGAACCCGGCCTCGACGCTCAGCTTCGCGTGCTTCAGGGCGTAGCCGAGCGGGAAGTGGAAGCCGTTGCGATAACCGCCGTCGCGGAGGGTGACATCGATGTTGACCATACTCATGGGTCCTCCAGGAAGCTGACGTGAGGGTGTGTCAGGCGGACTGCTGGGCCTGGACCGCGTGGTGCGCGGCGAGCCGTCCGAAGATCAGCGAGCGCAGCACGGACGTGGCCGGCGGGTAGGCCTTGTAGAAGAGGCCGGTGGCCTCGCCCGCGGCGTACAGGCCGGGGATGGCCGTGCCGGACGGGGTGACGACGCGGGCGTCGAGGTCGGTGCGGACGCCGCCGTAGGTGAAGCAGATCGCGGCGGTCACCGGGACGCCGATGAACGGCGCGGTGTCCAGGGGCGTGGCCCAGTTGGACTTGGGCGGGGTGAGGCCGACGGTGCTCTTGCCGTCGAGGCGGGTCGGGTCGAACTCCCCTTCCCCGACACCCGCGTTGAACTCGGCGACGGTCTTCGCCAGTCCCTCGGCGTCGATGCCGAGCTTGTCGGCGAGCTCCTCCAGGCTGTCCGCCTGCTCCGGCGGTACGTCGCTGAGCAGCGAGTTCATGATGCCCGGGATGGCGAGGGTCTTGGCGTCGGCGATCCAGTACGCCTCCTGGTCCTGGTTGCGCCAGATCTCGTAGCCGACGTGCTCGAAGGTGTTGTCCCAGGTGTCGCGGCCCTCGTCGAAGAACCGCTGCATACGGCCGTTGACGAAGATGCCGCAGCTGAAGCCGTACAGCACCGCGTCGGCCTTGCTGGTGCGGCGGTCGACCGGCTCGGCGTGGATGCCGTCGAACTGGCCGGCCGTGTCGGCGCCGAGCTCCAGTGCCATGCGCAGGGCGTCACCGCGGTTGTTGGCGATGCCGGGCGCGATCAGCGGCAGGTCGCAGGCGCGGTCGCCGACGTAGCGGGTGAGCATCTCGGTGTTGCCCTGGAAGCCGCCGCAGGCCAGGACCACCGCGCGGCCGGTCAGCCGCCGGGTGCGGCCGTCGGGGCCGCGCACCACGACGCCGTCGACGGCACCGTCCTCGGCGGTGGTCAGGCGCAGCGCCTCCGTCTCGTAGTGGATGT
This sequence comes from Streptomyces flavovariabilis, assembly GCF_000725785.1. Taxonomy (NCBI): domain Bacteria; kingdom Bacillati; phylum Actinomycetota; class Actinomycetes; order Kitasatosporales; family Streptomycetaceae; genus Streptomyces; species Streptomyces flavovariabilis. Next base: position 46,268 of record NZ_JNXD01000011.1, read on the forward strand.
CGACGCGGGGGTCCTTCTCCAGGGCCGCGCCGAGGTGTTCGACGATGGAGGCGCCGCCGCCGCGGGGGCTGGCCGGCGGGGTCATGGAGGGGGTGCCGCCGTCGAAGGTGTGCGGCAGCGGGAAGTCGGCGTAGGCGATCTCGACCCCGTGCTTCTCCACGAAGGCGAGGGTCTGCGGGGACTCGCGCTCCACCGTGCGGCAGTACTCGACGTCGGCGAGGCCGCCGGAGACGCGGCCGACGTGCTCGGCCCAGTCGGTGTCGAGCCGCCGCTGCTCGTCGACGCGGAGGAAGGCACCGGTCCAGCGGGTGGCGCCGCCGCGTTCGGCCTCGGTGGACCGTTCGAGTATCGCGATCCGGGCGGGCGTCTCGCGCTCTTCGGTGGCCTCGGCGAAGGACAGGGCGGCCGACAGGCCGGCGGCGCCGAATCCGACGACGACGAGGTCGTACGGGGCGGGCGTGGACGGGAGGGTCATGGTTGCTCCTGGAGGTCTTGCGTGCTGGGCGGTGCGTGCGGCGGGTCAGCGGTTGGGGCTGATGACCCGGCTGGTGCGGTACAGGCGGTACTTGGCGCCGGTCACGGTCTTCGCGAACTCCTGGTAGCGGCTGGTGAAGCCGGGGTCGTCGAAGATGGCGTTGAACCGCTTCTCGTCGGTCCAGGCCGCGAGGTTGATCACCGCGTCGCCGTCGACGCTGGTGAGCAGGCGGGAGCCACGGAATCCGTCGGCGGTGGCGGCGACGTGCTCGACGGCACCGGCGAGGGCGTCGACCGTGGCGGGCGCGTCCTCGGTGGTGGCGACGTTGATGAGCAGGACACTGTCGTCCGGGACGGCCGCGGTGACGACACCGGGGCTGGCGTTCTTGCCCTCGAAGGCGACCCGGTCGTACGAGGCGATGCCGAGCTTGTGCCACGGGTCGCTCTCGATGAGCTCCCGCACGGTGGTCTCGTCGAGGTCGGCGGTGACGATGACGGCACCGCCGTCGGGCCGGGGCCCGCTCAGCAGGATCCGTCCCTGGTCGGAGTGGTCCCGCAGCCAGGCCTTGTGCTCGGGCAGGTGCACGGTGACGGTCTCGCGGGGCTGGAGGTAGGTGAGGGTGAGGACGTGGATCACGGGTTTTCTCCGGTGTGAGGAAGGACAGCCCGTCCGTCGGTCGGGGACGGGGCCGTGCAGGGCGGTTCGGGTGGATTCCGGGGGCCGGGGCCCGGCCGGAGGGGGAGGGGTCAGGGCGTGATGCGCCCGGCCAGGCCGCGCAGGATGGACTCGGCCTCGGCGACGGTCTCGTGCACGACGCTTCCCGCCGGCCGGATGTCGTGGACCAGGTCGAGGACCTCACCGGCGAACAGCGCGCGCCGGCTCGTGTCGTCGCGGGCGACCGCAGCGGCCCACTCGGGCTCGATCTCGGCGCGCCGGGCCGCGAGTTCGGTGTCGCGGCCGGTCCAGGCGCGGGTGAAGTCGTTGCTCACCGAGCGCGCCTGGTAGGCCTCGTCCCACGGGATGCCGCGTACGACGTCGAAGGCCCGGGTGTCGACGAGGTCCGCCGTGGCCCCGGAGACCAGTGAGGACTTGAAGCCGGGCGTGCCCAGCGACTCCTCGGTGACGGCGAAGCGGGTGCCCATCATGACGCCGTCGGCGCCGAGGGCGAGGGCGGCGGCCAGGCCCCGGCCGTCCGCGAAACCGCCCGCGGCGACGACGGGCACCACGCCCTGGGTGATGTCGAGCACGGCCGGGATCAGCGGCAGTGTCGCCTGTGTCTTGTGGTGGCCGCCTGCCTCGGCGCCCTGGGCCACCAGCACGGAGGCCCCGGCCTGCAGGGCCACGGCCGCCTGCTCGGGATCGTGCACCTGGACCACGACGTGGGCACCGCTCTCGGCGGCGGAGGCGACGTACCGGCGCACCTGGTCCGGGTCGCCGAACGACAGGGCGACGACCGGCGGGGCGTAGCCGAGCACCTTGTCCCACAGGCCCGGGCGCTCGTCGAAGGTGAACATCACGCAGCCGACGCCCCAGACGCCACCGGCCTGCGCGGCCTGCCCCACGTGTTCGTCGATGAAGGCGGGGTCGCCGTAGCTGACACCGACGAGTCCCAGCCCGCCGGCGCGGGTGACGGCGGTGGTGAGCCGTCCTCCGGACACGGACCCCATGGGGGCACTGATGACGGGGTGGTCGATGCCGAGCAGTTCCGTCAGCTTGGTGGAGATCACGCTTCTCCCCTGTTTTCCCGGCCGCGGCCGAATGGATCAGGAATGAATCCGACGTCATTGGGAAATCGATCGGAAATTGCCGTGTGACCGAACCGGATTCGTGTCACATACAGGAGACTAGGTTCGGCGGATCTCGCCTGTCCAAGACCTAAACCGCGTAGTAGCCATAACGCTCCGGCTATGACGGAATGTGACCCTCCGGTAAGGTGACCTCGGAGTAAGTTTCCGCTTTCATTTCCTGCGGGGAAACACAGAACGGCCGGTCCGGAACAAGAAGTTCCGGACCGGCCGTCGGATGGGGCCGAAAAGGGAGATCAGGCGCGGTAGGGCCACCCGCACCGAGCGGCCACCCGGCCCAGGTACCGGGCCGCACGGCTGCCGGCCAGGGCGGTCACGGCCAGCCGTTCACGGGGCGCGGAGGCGGTGGGCAGCGGGCGCCAGACGAGCCGCGGATCGTCCGTCACGGCCACGCTCGGGCGCAGGGCCACCAGATCGCGGGTGGTCTGCAGGGCGTGCACGAACAGAGCCTGCTGGTCCTGGTCGACGGGATGCAGCACGGCCTTCCAGCCCAGCGCCGTCAGCTGCGCCGGCACAGCGTCGGCATACCCGGGCGCGCATCCCTCGTCGTACCAGAGGAGGCGCTGACTGGAGAGATCCTCCCAGGTCAGAGTCGGTTGAGCAGCCAAGGGGTGCGTGGTGGGCAGGACGACGCCGAGCGGCTCGTCCCACACGACGGCGCGGGCGAGGTGGGGCGCGGTCACCGGCAGCCGCATGATCCCGAACACGATCTCGCCGTGCTCCAGCAGCTCGGGCTGCTCCGCCGCGCCCACCGAACGCATGCGCAGGTGCGGCCCGGGTCTGCCCCTGACGTGGTGGGCGCCCTGCCCGGCGAGGCCGTTCTGCACTTCCGCGAGAACCTCCGCCGGCACGCCTCCGCACACGCCGACGGACCAGAGCGCGGGGGTGGGGGCGGCGGCCGCGATGGCCGACCGGAGCTGGCCGGGGATGCTCTGGATCTCCCGGAGAAAGGCCCGGCCACCCGCCGTCAGTTCGACACCGCGGGAGCTGCGAACGAAAAGCGCGGCTCCTATTCGCTGCTCCAGCCGTTTGATCTGCTGACTCAGACTCGGCTGCGATATACGCAATTCTTTGGCGGCTGCGGAGACAGTGCCGGAGCGGACCACCGCCAGGAAATACCGAAGGTGTCGCATATCGAAGTCGTCGACATGTTCGGCATGGTTGACAGCGCGCTGAATCTCCTCCTGGTGCGACTCCTCGGGGACCGCGCCGAAGGCTGCCTGCCCGAGGGGGAACGGACCGATCCTTTCATCCAGCACACTCATCTGCTTCCCTCCGTCACTTCATGGCGACCGCGACCGCGGACCGGCCTGGGGCCGGGCAGCGGGCGGCCCGGCGGACCGGGACAGCATCATCATGACAGAAAAAACCTTCGGGATGGTATTTTTTACGTGTCCGAAACGACAACCTCATCGCCCGGCCATGTCCCGGCAGCCCCCGCGATCACCGGCGAGCGCGTCGAGCAGGAGACGCCACACCGCCTCCCTGGTGGGGGCGCTGCCGTACTGGTCGTCACACTGCGAGGCGTGGAGAGCACCGTGCAGGGAGGTCAGCAGCAACTCCGCGACCAGGTCCGGCGGATAGGGGGCCATGCCGTCCTCCTGCTGCGCCCTGCGGACGAGACCGACCAGATGACGCCGTACGTCGTCGAAGAGGTCCGGGGCCGCGCGGGCCAGACAGGGCAGGTCGGTGGCGAGCCGGAGGGCCGCCCTGAGCCGGATGTCCGAGCGCAGGCGCTGGGCGAGCTCCAGGACCAGTTCCTCCAGCACGGCACGGGCTGCGGCACCCGGCACGTCCCGGGCGTGCCGCATCTCCTCCCACGCCACGCGGGACTGGGCGAGCAGGGTCGCGGCGAGGATCTCCTTGGACGGGAAATGCCCGTAGAGGGCCCCCTTGGTCATCCCCGTCCGCCTCGCCACGTCGTTCAGCGTGGCCTTGGCGTATCCCTGCGCCGCGAACTCCTCGGCCGCGGCGTCCAGCACCTTCTCACGTGTGCGCAGCGCCCTTTCCTGTTTGGCCATGCGGGGTGCCCTCCGGTCTCGATCGAGAGCACAAACATACCCCTGGGAAGGATTCCTCCGAGGAGACGAAAGTCGGCCGTACATCGGGACTCACGGAGGCCGGATCCTGCCGTTGGCCTGGGGCGGAACAAGGCGGTCGCCCGGTTGCCACGACGGCTTCCCGGGGTGAGGGCCGGTGTCCCCGGGGAGGGTCGTCCAGCCGAGCCGGGCGGCCTCGTGCCGCAGGGCGGGGGCACCGCCGATCACGACCGGGTGGCCGACGGAGCGGAGCATGGGCAGGTCGCTGTCGTGGTCGCCGTACGCGTGGCAGTCAGCGGCGCGGGCGCCTCGCTGCGCGAGGTGGTCCTCGACCGCGTCGGCCTTGGCCCGCCCGATCATCGGCCGGTCGATCTCGCCGGTCAGCAGCCCGTCATCGGTGACGGTCTGTTCGGCGCACCGTACGGCGGCGGCGCCGAGGTCCGCGGCGACGGCGTCCACGACGGCGCGCAGGGAGCCGGAGACCAGCACGATCTCGTGCCCGAGGGCACGGTGCCGGGCGAGGGCGTGCAGTCCGGCGGTCACGAAGGCGCGCTCGCCGCGGCGGTGGAGGGCGTACCAGTCGCGGGCGGCGGCCTGGAGGAGCGAAAGGGGCGTGCCCCTGTAGCGGTGGTAGTAGTCGCGGTTGAGCCGGGAGCGGTCGGGCGGGCCGGCTGCCACCGTGGACGTGGTCGCCGGCGGTGCCGGCTGCCTGCCCGTGTCTGCCGGGTCGCCCTGCCGTGCCACCCAGAAATCCCAGAAGTCGAGCAGGCTCTTCGTGGCGACGAGGGTCTCGTCGACGTCGAAGAAGGCGACCGGGACGGCTGCCGCCCGGGTCATGGCCCGTCACCTCCCGCTGGGGACAGCACCGCTTCCGCGTAGGCCCGGGCCGCGGCGTCCGGGTCCAGGGCGGCGTGGGCCGCGATGGCCGTGGCGTCCCGCCAGGCGCGTTGTACGGCGCTGTCCGGGGACTGGGCGCGCAGGCCGGAGGCGTGGAACAGCGCGTCGACCGCCTCCCGGCACAGGGTGGCCGCGGCGGTGGCGTCCCTGCGGTTCTCCGCGACCGCGAGCGCCGTGATCTCGCCCCGGTCGGCGCGCTCGGCCGCGCCGGTCAGGAGCAGACCGGCGGCGTGGATCCGCGCCGACGCCCGGGCCAGCACGGTGTGGGTGGCCGGGTGGGGGCGCTCGGCAGAGAGCCGTTCGCCGGTCCAGACGCGCAGGGCCCCGCGGGCGGCTCCGAGCAGCGGAGCGGCGAACATCAGCGCCGCGACCATGGGGTACGGCACGGTGTGGCAGCGGGCCGCGCCGGGCCTGCTCCGCAGGAGTGCGGCGAGCGTGTATGTCCGGTGCCGCGGAACGACGACCCCCGCGCACCGCACCGTGTTGCTGCCGGTGCCCCGCAGGCCCGAGGAGTGCCAGGTGTCCTCCACGGTCACCTGGCAGCGGGGGACGGCGAAGACCCGGTGCTCCCGTCCCTCCTCGCCGTCCGTCCAGGAGGCCAGCAGGATCCAGTCCGCGTGGTCGACGCCGCTGGCGGGCCGCCAGGCGCCGTCGAGGCGCCAGCCGCCGTCGACCGCCACCGCAGCACCCTGGGGCGGTACCACCGCGGCGGCGATCCGCACGTCCGCTCCGTCCGCCCACACCTCGCGCTGCCCCTCGGGCGGGAGATAGGCGGCCAGCCGGCCGTGCGCAGCGAACAGCGCGGCGCACCACGCCGTGGCGGCACAGGCCTCCCCCGCGTCCGCCACACCGGCCACCAGCGGGCCGAACTCCCCCGCTGCTCCGCCGAACCGGCCGGGCACGAAGTGACGCGGAAAGCCCGCGCGGGTCAGCGCGTCGACGACATCGGCCGTGAGGGCACGCCGCTCCTCCGCTGCTCGGGCGTCCCGGCGGGCGGTCGCCGTCAGGGCCGACAGGTCACGCAAGGGTGCGCGCCGGGCGGCACGCTCCGGTTCGTCGCTCAGCATGCGGCCCCCGTACGGCGGTGGGCACGGCCGGGCGTGCCGCACCGGATGCGGGCCCGGGCGAGCGTGCGGTCGCCTTGCGTGGCGGTCAGACGGAGGAGGCCGGCGTGCTCGTCGTGCGGCTCCCTGGCCTCTGCCTCGCGGGGCTCCAGGCTGATGGCCACCGGCAGGTCCGGTTCGCCGAACGAGTCGTATGTGACGGCGAGTTCACGGATGTCCCGCACTCGGGCCGGGCCGGCGGCGCCCTGGGTGGCGGCGACACCGGCCGCCTGGCGGAAGGCCTCCACGAGGGCCATGCCGGGTATGTGGTCCGACGGGTGGTCGAAGAGGACGGGGTGGCCGGGGTCCAGCCGCAGCCACCACCGGCCGGAGCGCTCCGCGTCGGAGGCGAGGAGGACGTCGCGGTCGCGCCACAGCCCGACCCTGGCCGGTGGCAGCGCGGCGGCCACGGCCGCAGCCGCGTGGGCCCGCCCGGACACCACGGGTGGCTGCGCGGCGCCGCGCTTGCGGAGGACCGCGTACCGGCGTGGTTCCATGGCCTCCCAGTGGACCCGCGCCCGGCCGGCTGCCCGGCCCGCCGCCCACACCGTCGCGTCCAGCTCCAGGCAGGCGCGGCGGGGGCTCCCGGTCGCACGCCGGCAGCGCGCCTGAAGCGTCGCGTCGGCCGAGGGCGGCAGCGGCTCGTCGAGTTCGACGGCGACCTCGCCGAGGACGAAGGGGTGCCTGAGGGGGATGTCGTGGAAACGGTGGGACAGATGGATCGCCGCCTGCCGGGCCGTCTCGGCCAGCAGTACGGGGTCCAGGGTCCCCTGGTCGGGGCGGTCAGCGGTGATGAACTGGTCCCGGGGTAACCGGGCGGCGACCGCGAACCGGTCCTCGCCCAGGTGCCGCGCGTCGGTCAGGAGCACTTCCGTGGAGGCGGCCTTGTGCACGGTTTCGCGGGCTACGGGGCGGTCGTAGCGGAGCGCGCCACCGGGAGGTCCGGGGATGTGGAGGTCCGGTGGCGCGGCGAGGGACGGTACGCAGTGCAAGATTCTGTTCCCTTTCGGGTCGCGGAAGCAGGGGTGGGCCCGCTAGGGTCCCGTCGTTCACGGGAAGCGACGCGAAAAAAGATACCTTCCAGAAGGTATAGAGCCGAGAATCGTTTTGAGCCAGTACAGCCGGAATCATTCCGTCTGCCCGGCCGAACACGTCAACCCGTTCCGGCCGAGGCCGCCGAGTCAGAGGAACCGAGCATGTCCGAGCCGCAGCCAGCCATCGCCGCGTTCGCGCCGAGGAAGTTCGTCACCAGGAGGGGGCCCGACCCCAAACAGGAACGGTCCGCTCGCACCAGGTCGCTGGTGCTCATCGCGGCCTCCGAGCTCTTCGCCGAGCAGGGGTTCCGGCACACGTCGGTCAAGGACGTGGCCGACCGCATGAAGATGACGAAGGGCGCGGTCTACTTCCACTACCCCTCCAAGGAGGCCTTGGCCGTGGCGGTGGTGGAGGAGCACTACGCCCGGTGGCCGGCGCTGCTGGAAGAGGTCATGGCGGAGGGGTTCGGGCCGCTGGAGACGGCGGAGCGGATGCTGGCGCGTACGGCCGTGTCGTTCCGGGACGACATCGTCGTACAGGCGGGGGCACGTCTGCAGATAGAGCGCCCGCACATCGACGCCGAGCTGCCGACGCCGTACGTCGACTGGACCGAGCTCCTGGCCTCGCTGCTGGTCGCGGCGCGGGACGAGGGCCAGGTGCGGGAAGGCGTCTCGCCGGAAGCGGCGGCGCGGTCCCTGGTCTCGGCGTTCTTCGGCGCCCAGCACATCTCGGACGTGCTCAGGGGACGCGCGGACGTGGTGGAGCGCTGGACGGAGACGAGCGAACTGCTCTTCCACGCCATCCGGGCACACTGACTCGGGGGCCTGAAAAGCGGCTTCGGGAGGCACCGGGGCGCACACCCGTGCGTGGCGGTGCTCCGCGGCCGAAGCCGTGGAGCACCGCCACGCGGATACACCCGGGGACCCGGCGCCGGCACCGGCGCCGTCCCGTCACACCGTCCCGTCACACCGGCTCGGACACCCGGCGGTGGCCGGAGAGCACGACGAGCCCGCCGACGACGGCGAGACCCATCAGGACGGTGCCGAAGAGGGTCGCGCCGGTGGGCAGGCCCACCGCGTCCATGAGGTACCCCGTGGACACCGGCAGGAGGCCGGCCGGGATGTAACCGCCCACGTTCAGCGCGGCGTTGGCCTCGGCGAGGCGCTGCGCCGGGACGGTGGAGTTGAGCAGTGACAGACCGCCGAGCTGGCCCATGCCCTGGCCGGACCCGGCGAGCAGGGCGGAGGCTACGAGCAGCGCGACCGACGAGGCCTGCACGGCTGCGATCAGAGCGGCCATGCTGAGGGTGGTGCTGATCGCACCGGCGGTCAGGATGGTGCGCCGGGGCAGCTTCTGCACGGCGAACTGCACGCCGGTGGCGGCGAGGAACATGACGAACGCCATGGCTCCTGCGACGATCCGGCTGGTGGTGCCGAGCAGTTCGGTCAGCAGGGTCGGGCCGAGCGACAGCACGAAGGACGTGGCGGTGATGCCGGGGGCGAACACCGCGATGCCCAGGGTGAGATGGATGCCGTTGCCGTGCGGTACGCCGGGCACGCGCACCCAGGCACCCTTGCCGCGGGCGGCGGGACGGCGTACCGGCATGCGCAGCACGGCGAGGACGGCCGTGAGCAGCAGGACCGCCTCGACGACGAAGACGGTGACGGTGGGGGCCGGGAGCGTCTCGGACAGCAGGCCGGCGAGCAGCGGGCCGAGGCCGGCCCCGAAGACCATGGCGCAGGAGGCCAGCAGCGCGGCCAGCCGCTTCCGCTCCGGGCCTGCCACGTCCGTCACGGCGGCCATGCCGGCGGAGACGACCGCTCCGACGGCGATGCCGGTGAACAGCCGGGCGACGATCAGTGCGGCGACCGTCGTGGCGGTGGCGAAGATCGCGCAGGCGGCCAGGGCGAGCGCGAGGGCGGGCAGCAGCACGGGCTTGCGTCCCAGCCGGTCGGAGACGACGCCCGACACGAGCAGCGAGCCGAGCAGTCCGACGATGTAGAACGCGAAGACGACGGTCAGGGTGCCCTTGGAGAACCCGATGTCGCGCTGCCACAGGACGTACAGCGGGGTCGCCGCGTTGGACAGTACGAAGACGGCGGTGACCGGCCAGGCCGCCAGCCACACCCACCAGGTGGGCGTGCGGGTCGCGGTGCGCTCCGGCGGTGCGGGCGTGGCCGGCTCCGGCGGTGCGGCCTGCTGTTCGTCCACCGTCTCGGCGGACAGGGTCCGGCTCTCCGACATGGGTTGCTCCCTCCGGCATGCTCAGTACGAGTCCGTTCGAACTTAACATGCAGTACGATTGAACTCGTACATAGGATTTCGGTTATAGGGAGTTGCCTATGTCTGCGACGGTTCGACAGGAGCCGGTCATCAAGGTGCTGCCGGAGCCGGAAGACCTGCCGGAACCGCTGCCCGAGCCGGCGGTCGCGGAGCTGCGGCTGGAGACCGTGCTGGGCGCGCTGAGCGACCCCCTGCGCCTGCGGATCGTGCGCAAACTCCTGCTCGAGTCGGAGGAGTTCGACCACTCCTGCGGCTGGTTCGGCCTCGACCGCCCCAAGTCCTCCCTCACCCACCACTTCAAGGCCCTGCGCGAGGCCGGCGTCACCCGCCAGCGCCAGTACGGCCTGGAACGCCGCAGCCACGTCCGCGTGGACGACCTCAACACCCGGTTCCCCGGACTGGTGGACCTGGTCGCGGCGTGGACCCCGCCCGACACGCCCTGAACCGGGGCTCGTTCTCCCCGCGCGTGCAGCCGCCGGCCCCGCTACGGTTCCGGGGTCGGGCAGCACGAGACGGGGGTCGTACGTCGCCATGGGCATACGAGGGAAACTGCGCGGGTGGTGGGAGCGGGGGCGGCTGCTCGCGGCGGACCATCCGCTCCTGGCCGACATCGGCGTCGCGCTGCTGGTCCAGGCCGCGATGACCATGCCGTTCCTGGTGCCGCGCGCGCCCGGGCTGCCGCCGGCGACCTGGGGGGCGTACGGGCTGAGCACCCTCACCGTCCTGCCCCTGGTCTGGCGGCGGCGCGCTCCCGTCGCCGTGCTGTTCGCCGTAATGGCCACCACCGCCCTGTACGGGCTGACCTTCGAGGGGCCCGGGCAGCCGCTGCCGTACACCGGGCTGGTCGTCGTCTACACCGTCGCCGCGCTGTCGGCCCCGCGCAGACGGCTCCTCGTCGGGCTCGTGCTGGTGGTCGCCGTACCGGTGGGCGTGTGGCTCAACACCCGGTCGGCGCGGGAACTGACCTTCTCCCTCTTCGTGTTCGCCGCCGCCTACGGGTTCGGGCGGCTGACCGACGCCCGGCAGCGCGCCCACCGCATCCAGGCCGAGCAGGCCGCCGCACGCGAACGGGCCCGGATCGCACGGGAGATGCACGACATCCTCTCCCACGCCGTGAGCCTGATGATCGTGCAGGCCGAGGCCGGGCCGGTGGCCGTGCGGGCCGCTCCCGAGCGGGCCGAGGCAGCCTTCGACGCCATCTCCGCGACCGGGCGGGACGCCATGGCGCAGTTGCGTCACATGCTGGGAGTGCTGCGGGACGGCGGTGACGACACCGGCGGCACCGCCCCGCGCGAACCGCAGCCCGGGCTCGCCGCGCTGCCCGGGCTGCTGGACCGGGTGCGCGGGAGCGGGCTCCACGTGGTGTACCGGACCGTGGGACACATCGGGCCGGTGGCCGACGAGATCGGGGTCACCGTCTTCCGGGTGGTCCAGGAGGCCCTGACCAATGTCGTCAAGCACGCGGACGCGCACACCGCCACTGTCCGGCTCTCTTGCCGGACGGCCGTGTTGGAGATCGTCGTGACCGATGACGGGCGTGGGGCGCACGCGGTGTCCCGGCGGGGCGGGCACGGGCTCGTCGGGATGCGTGAGCGGGCCGCGGCGCACGGGGGCAGCGCGGTCGCCGGGCCCGGAGCGGGCGGGCGCGGGTTCGAGGTGCGGGTGCGGATCCCCGTCTCGGCGGCGGCGGAGGTGGGGCCGTGACGATCCGTGTCGTGGTCGCCGACGACCAGGAGCTCGTGCGCAGCGGCTTCGCGATGATCCTGGACGTACAGCCGGACATCGAGGTCGTCGCCGAGGCGGGTGACGGCGGCGAGGCCGTCGAGGCGGTGCGTCGGCACGCGCCCGATGTGGCGCTGCTCGACATCCGGATGCCCCGCGTGGACGGCATCGAGGCCTGCCGTGCGATCAGCGCGGCGGGCGACTGCCGGACGGTGATGCTCACGACCTTCGACTCCGACGAGTACGTGTACGACGCGCTGCACGCGGGCGCGAGCGGCTTCCTGCTCAAGGACGTCCGCCGGGACGACCTCGTGCACGCCGTGCGGGTCGTCGCCCGGGGCGACTCGCTGCTCGCCCCCTCCGTCGCCCGGCGTCTGGTGGAGCAGTACACCCGGCCCGCCTCCCGGACCCGCCGGCCCGACTCCCGGCTCGACGTCCTGACCGCGCGGGAGCGCGAGACGCTGCTGCTGCTCGCGCGCGGCCTGTCGAACGCCGAGATCGCCGCCGAACTGGTGGTCAGCGACCACACCGTCAAGACGCATGTCGGCAACGTGCTCGCGAAGCTGGGCCTCAGGGACCGGATCCAGGCCGTGATCTGCGCCTACGAGACCGGCCTCGTCGCTGCCGGGGATCCCCCGCCCGGGGGAGCCTCCCGCTCCGGGTCCTCCCCCGCGTCGGCGAGGAAGTGACGTCGCGGGACCGCCTGCGGGGGCGATCCGCGCGGCGGCTCCGCCGCGGAGGATGAAGCCGTCGCACAACGTCGCCCCATCTCACCGGAGTCCGCCATGAAGACCCGTACCAGCCTGCTGACCGCCGCCGTGCTCGTCGTGGGGCTCGCCGCGGGACCGTCCGTGCTCCCGGCCGCGGCCTCCACCCCCTCCGCGTCCACGGCCGCGCCGTCCCCGGGCCCGGCCCTCGAAGCCGCCATCGCGGGCCTTCCCCGCGCCGACGCCACCGCCGCGCTCGTGCGGGTCGGCGGCAAGGAGGGCACCTGGCGCGGCAGTTCGGGCGTGCACGATCTGAAGACCGGCCGGCCCGCCGATCCGGCGGCTCGCTTCCGCGCCGGGTCCGTGACCAAGGTCTTCACCGCCGCGGTCGCCCTGCAACTGGCCGAAGAAGGACGGCTCGACCTGGACCGCAGCGCCCGCTCGTACCTGCCGGAGCTGATCCCCGCGTCGTACGGCGGCGTCACCGTCCGCCAGCTCCTCAACCACACGCACGGCATCCCGGCACCGGACTTCCCCGGCACCACCGTCGAGGAGCGGTACGCGAACCGTTTCCAGGTCCACGACCCCGAGGACATGGTCCGCTCGGCGACGTCGAAGAAGCGCGAGTTCGCGCCGGGCGAGCGCCAGCACTACCTCAACATCGGCTACACCGTCACCGGCCTGCTCATCGAGCGGGTCACCCACGACTCCTACGAGCGTCAGGTCGCCCGGCGCGTGCTCGGGCCGCTCGGCCTGCGGAACACCTACCTCCCGGGATCCGCCCCCCGCATCGCCGGGCCGCACAACCACGGCTACCAGACCATGCGCCTCGACGACGGCACGACCGGGCTCCGGGACGTCTCCGTGTGGGGTGCGACGGACGGATGGGCGGCCGGGGACATCATCTCGACCACCGCGGACCTGGAGCGCTTCACGGGCGCCCTGTTCCGGGGGCGGGTCGTGCGCGGGCCGCTGCTGGAGGAGATGTTCACGCTGCCCGAGGTGACCGACTTCGGGACCGGGGAGCCGGCCGCCTACTCCGCCGGCCTGTCCGTGAAGGTGCTGGGCGGGCGCGAGGTGTGGGGCAAGACGGGCGGGCGCTGGGGGTACAACGCCGCCATCGCCTCCACCCGCGACGGCTCCCGCACCCTCGTCTACAGCGTCAACTCCACCGACGCCAAGGGCCAGGGCATGAACAGGACCGCCGAGAACATCATGGTGGCGGCCTACGGCAGGCCGTAGGGCACCGCGTCACGCCGGTGGCGTCGCCCGTACGAGGCCGGTCTGATAGGCGATGACGACCAGTTGCGCGCGGTCCCGGGCGTGGAGCTTGGTCATGGCCCGGTGGATGTGCGTGCGGACGGTCAGCGGGCTGACCGTGAGGTCCTCGGCGATCTCCGTGTTGGACCTGCCCTCCGCGGCCAGCGCCATCACCTCGCGTTCACGGACCGTGAGGTCGGCGAGGCGTTCGGGGGGAGCGAGGCCGGTGCCGGAGGCCGGCGCCATGAGGAAGCGGGTGATGAGGGAGCGGGTGGCGACGGGCGAGAGGAGGGCCTCTCCGGAGGCCACCGTGCGCAGGCCCGTCAGGAGGGTGTCGGCGGTGACGTCCTTGCCGAGGAAGCCGCTGGCGCCGGCGCGCAGGGCCTGGGCGACATAGTCCTCGGTCTCGAACGTGGTCAGGATCAGCACACGGGTGGCGGACAGCTCCGGGTCCGCGCACAGCTCGGAGGTGGCGGCGAGGCCGTCGGTGCCGGGCATGCGGATGTCCATGAGGACGATGTCGGGGTGCAGTTCGCGGGTCAGGTCGACCGCCTCGGCGCCGTCGGAGGCCTCGGCGACGACCTCCATGTCCGCGCAGGAGTCGATGAGGATGCGGAAGGTGGCCCGCAGCAGGGCCTGGTCGTCGGCGAGCAGCACCCTGATGCTCATGCGGGGGTTCCTTCCGCGAGGTGGACGGAGGGTTGCAGGGGCAGCGCGGTGGTGACCTCGAAGCCGCCCTGCGGGCGGGGGCCGGCGCACAGTTCGCCGCCGAAGGAGAGGGCGCGTTCGCGCATGCCCATGACGCCGAAGCCGCGGCCCCGGGCGACCTCCGGCTTGCTGGGGCCGTCGTTGGTGACCGTGATCAGCAGCCGGGAGCCGGTGTAGGCGAGGAGCACGTGCGCGGCTTCGGCCGTGGCGTGCTTGGTGACGTTGGTGAGGGCTTCCTGCACGATCCGGTACGCGGTCAGGTCGACACCCGGCGACAGCGGCTGCGGCTCCCCTTCCGTGGCGACGGTGACCTCCAGGCCCGCCGACTCGCACGCCGAGACCAGCGCGGGCAGCCGGGACAGGCCCGGGGACGGCTCCAGCGACGTCGAGCCGGGCATCTCGTCGTCGTGGCGGAGCAGGCCCAGCGCGGCCTTCAGCTCCCGCAGCGCGGAGGACGTGGTGGCGGTCAGGTCGTTGAGGATCTTCTGGGTCTGCTCGGGGCGGGTGAGGGCGAGGTGCGCGGCGGTGCCGGCCTGGGCGTTGGCCAGGGCCATGTGGTGGGCCACGACGTCGTGCAGCTCCCGGGCGATGCGCATGCGCTCCTCGGTGACGCGCAGCCGGGCCTCCTCCTCCCGGGTCCGCTCCGCGTGTTCGGCCCGGGCCTGCACGGCCCGGAGGTAGGCGCGCCGCAGCCGCGTCATGTTGCCGGCGGCGAGGGGCAGCATCAGCCAGAAGAACGGGCCGATCGTCCTCAGCAGCAGCGAGAGCTGGTCCATGGAGTCGGTGAAGACGGCCGCGACGACCACCGCCAGCATGGTGCCGATGCCGTAGGCGCGGGTGGTCCTGCGGTCGGTGAGGGCGGCGAGCCAGTACAGCGCCGCCATGATCGGTGCCAGCAGCAGGGGCGTAAGCAGATAGCCCATCACGACCGCCGTCACGGTGCAGCCCATGGTGACGGTGACGACGGCGCGCGGGTACGCGCGGTGCCTGAGCAGGGCGAGGCAGGCCACGCCCATGACCGCGACCCCCGCCTTGTCCTGGGCGGGCGGTTCGGCGCCGGGCAGGGCGAGGGAGGTGCCGAAGGTCGCACAGGCCATCAGTGCCAGGGCCATCGCCAGGTCGACGAGGAAGGGGTGCTGCTCGGCGAATCCCTCCAGGCGATCCGCGTAGCGCCGCTCCAGGGGAATGCTCATCGGGCTCTCCGGTCGGTGGGGCTGGGACCATCGTGGTCGACTTCGGGCCGGAACGCCCGGGGGGCCGCCCGTGTCCTTCGCCACGGGCGGCCCTGGGCGCGGGTTCCTCAGGTGCGCGCCGGCTCCAGGCCGGGTGCGGCGGCGGGGGCCGGTTCCCGCTGGGGCCGGCTGAGGGCCTCGCCCTCCACGTCGACACGGGGCAGCGCCCGGTCCAGCCACTTCGGCAGCCACCAGGCCTTGTCGCCGAGCAGGGCGAGGACGGCCGGCACGATCGCCATCCGGACGACGAAGGCGTCGAACAGGACGGCGGTGGCCAGCCCGAAGCCGATCATCTTGATCATGGAGTCGCTCTCGCCGATGAACCCGGCGAACACCGCGATCATGATCAGGGCGGCGGCCGCGACCACCCGGGCGCTGTGCCGGAAGCCGGAGGTGACCGCCTGGGCGGGCGACTCGCCGTGGACGTACGCCTCCCGCATCCGTGAGACGAGGAACACCTCGTAGTCCATCGCGAGGCCGAAGACGATGCCCACCAGGAAGATCGGCATCAGGCTCATGATCGGGCCGGTCTGCTCCACACCGAGGAGCTCCGCGCCGTGGCCCTGCTGGAAGACCACGACGACCGCGCCCAGGGACGCCAGCACCGACAGCAGGAAGCCGAGGGCCGCCTTCAGCGGGACGAGCAGGGACCGGAAGACCACCAGCAGCAGCACGATCGCCAGACCGACCACGACGATCAGGTACGGGACGAGCGCCGCCTGGACCTTCCCGGCGATGTCGATGTTCATCGCGGTGGTGCCGGTGACCTCGTAGCTCGCGCCGGTGCCGGACTCGATGCCGGGGCGCTCGTCGCGGATGGTGGTCACCAGGTTCTTGGTCTTCTCGTCGGTCGGCGCGGTGGACGGCACGGCCGAGAAGACCGCGGTGTCGCCGGCGCCGTTGAAGCGGGCCGGGGAGACGGACACGACTCCCTCGGTGCCGCCGATCTCCTTCGCGACGGTGGCGGCGGCGGCCTTCGGGTCGGGGGCGCCCTTGGCGTCCACGACGATGGTCAGCGGCCCGTTGAAGCCCGGCCCGAAGCCCTCGGCGAGCGCGTCGTAGGCCCGGCGCTCGGTGGTGGAGACCGGCTTGGCCTCGTCCCCGGGCATGCCCAGCTGGAGGCCGGCCGCGGGCAGCGCGAGGGCGCCCAGGCCGACGACGCCGAGCAGCAGGACGGGTATGGGGCGGCGCAGCACGAACCGCGCCCAGCGGGTGCCGGCGTTGGCCTCGGTGCTCGCCTCGATCCGGCCGCTCCTGCGGGCCCGCCGGCTGAGCACGGCGTTCGGCCAGAAGCCGAGGAGCGCCGGGACGAGGGTGAGGGCGATCAGTACGGCGACGACGACCGCGCCCGCCGCGGCCAGCCCCATCTTGGTGAGCATCGGGATGCCGACCACGGCGAGCCCGGCCAGCGCGATCACGACGGTGAGCCCGGCGAACACGACCGCGGAACCGGCCGTGCCGACGGCCAGCCCCGTCGCCTCCTGCGGTGTGCGGCCCCCGGCGCGCTCCTCCCGGTAGCGGGAGACGACGAACAGGGCGTAGTCGATGCCGACGGCGAGGCCCAGCATCATGGCGAGGGTGCCGGTGGTCGTGGACAGGCCCAGGGCGCTGGCCAGGGCGAGGATCGTGGCCATGCTGACGCCGACGCCGATCACGGCCGTCAGCAGGGGCAGCCCGGCGGCGGCCAGCGAACCGAAGGTGATCAGGAGCACGACGGCGGCGATCGCGACGCCGATCACCTCGGCCGTGCCGCCCGGCCCGCCCTCGGCGGCCAGCGCGGTGCCGCCCGCTTCGACGGTCAGCCCGGAGTCCCGGGCCTGGTCGACGGCCCGCTCCAGGTGGCTGCGGGTGGCGTCGGTGAGGTCGTTCGCGCCGACCTTGTAGGTGACGGTCGCGAAGGCGGTCGTGCCGTCCTCGCTGATCGTCTTCGCCGCGAAGGGGTCGACGGCGCTCGCGACCTGCGAGCCGTCGCCGAGTCCGGCCACGGCCTTCTCGATGGAGGTCCTGTTCCCGGCGGCCGTGACCTTCTCGCCGCCCGGCGCGATGAAGACGACCCTGGCCGTCGCGCTGTCTGCCGTGGCCCCGGGGAAGCGCTGCTCCATCAGGTCGAACGCCTTCTGGGACTCGATGCCGGGCATCGAGAACTCCTCGTCGGCGGCCCCCGGCGCTTTGAGGGCGCCCAGTCCCACGGCGGCCAGGACGGCCGCCCAGACCAGGGCGACGTACCAGCGCCGCCGGAAGGCCAGACGGCCCACTCGATACAGGAAAGTAGCCACGGCAGGAGATCTCCACATCTGGTGTCGAACGTCTGCCAAGCCTGTCCGTGGGCGTGTTGTCCCGTCGTCGTGCGCCTGCCGACAATCCCAGGTACTCGGAACGCAGTACCGGCGGGCGGTCCGCTCCACCTCGGGTACGAGATTCCCGAGCCATCCGCTCCGGCCTGTGCTACCTTGGCTGGTGTTGCAGTTTTGGTTCCCAGAGACTTCGAGTGCTCTATCGACCTTTGTCGACGAGCACTCTTTTTGTTTCCGAGGATTTTCGGATCTCTCCGGAGGGTGATCATCACAGCGACCCCGAATCCGCAAGGTGCGGATCTCGGGTACTGCCCCCCAAGGGAGATGCACATGGCAACTGGCACCGTGAAGTGGTTCAACGCGGAAAAGGGCTTCGGCTTCATCGAGCAGGAGGGTGGCGGCCCGGACGTCTTCGCCCACTACTCGAACATCGCCACCTCCGGCTTCCGCGAGCTTCAGGAAGGCCAGAAGGTTACCTTCGACGTCACGCAGGGCCAGAAGGGCCCGCAGGCCGAGAACATCGTTCCCGCCTGACGCGTACGCGAATGCCCTGAACCGGGGCCCGCACCCTCGCGGTGCGGGCCCCGGCTCGTTTTGCACTTCTCCGGCTCAACTCTTGCGAATCCTGCGGCCCTCCGGTGCCGCCGCGCATTCCTCGACGCGTGCCGCATCGAGGAAGGTTCCCCATGGACCGCACGGCTCGCAAGAACAACGGCTCGTCCCACTCCCGTGGCAACGGCTTCCGGCCCCGAAAGTCGGGCGGCGGTGGCACCGCTTCCCGCCCGGCGGGCGGGTCCCGCGGTGGGCGCCGTCCCGCCCCCAGCCAGGAGTTCGCACCGCCGGCCACCGTCACCCCGGCGCTGCCGGCCGTCGAGGCGTTCGACGACCTCGACCTGCCCGAGCGGCTGCTGGCCGCGCTGCGCGCCGAGGGCCTGACCGCGCCGTTCCCGATCCAGGCGGCGACGCTGCCCAACTCGCTGGCCGGGCGGGACGTCCTGGGCCGCGGGCGCACCGGCTCGGGCAAGACGCTCGCCTTCGGGCTCGCGCTGCTGGCCCGTGTCGACGGACAGCGGGCCGAGGCCCGGCAGCCCCTGGGCCTCGTCCTCGTGCCCACCCGCGAGCTGGCCCAGCAGGTCACCGACGCCCTCGCTCCCTTCGCCCGCGCGCTGCGGCTGCGGCTCGCCACGGTGGTCGGCGGCATGCCGATCGGCCGGCAGGCGAACGCGCTGCGCACCGGTGCCGAGGTCGTCGTCGCCACTCCCGGCCGGCTCAAGGACCTCATAGACCGAGGCGACTGCCGCCTGGACCACGTCGGCATCACGGTTCTCGACGAGGCCGACCAGATGACCGACATGGGCTTCATGCCGCAGGTCACCGCCCTGCTCGACCAGGTGCGCCCCGGCGGGCAGCGGATGCTGTTCTCGGCCACCCTGGACCGCAACGTCGACCGGCTGGTCCGCACCTACCTGCACGACCCCGTGGTGCACTCCGTCGACCCGTCCGCGGGCGCGGTCACCACGATGGAGCACCACCTGCTGCACGTGGAGGACGACGACAAGCACGCCACCACGACCCGGATCGCCGCCCGCGACGGACGCGTGATCATGTTCCTGGACACCAAGCACGCCGCCGACCGGCTGGCCAAGAAGCTGCTGGCGGTCGGCGTGCGCGCCATGGCCCTGCACGGCGGGAAGTCCCAGTCCCAGCGGAACAGGACCCTGGCCCGCTTCAAGGACGGCAACGTCACGGTCCTGGTGGCCACCAACGTCGCCGCCCGCGGCATCCACGTCGACAACCTCGACCTCGTCGTCAACGTGGACCCGCCCGGCGACCACAAGGACTACCTGCACCGCGGCGGCCGTACCGCCCGCGCCGGCGAGTCCGGCACCGTCGTCACCCTGGTCCTGCCCCACCAGCGGCGCGAGATGACCCGGCTGATGGCCGACGCCGGCATCACCCCGCAGATCACCCGGGTCCGCTCGGGCGAGGCCGACCTGAACCGCATCACCGGGGCGCAGGAGCCCTCGGGCGTGCCCGTCGTCCTCACCCCGCCGGCCGCCGAGCAGCCCCCCGCGCGCACGGGCTCCTCCCCGAACGCCCGGCGGGGCAGGCCGCCCCGGGGCCGTCGCCGCTGAACCGGTTCCCGAGAGGCGCTACGTGTTCGGTTACAGCCGCAGCACCGTGCCCTCCCCGTTCGACGACAGGAGCAGGGAGCCGTCCGGGGCCGCGGCGAGGCCGTCGAAACGAGGGGCCAGGCCCGGGCCGCCGTGGGCGAACAGCGCCGGGTCGGGGCGGCGCCCGACGCCCGGGGGAAGACCGACCGGCAGGTCGTCGGCTTCGACGCGGCGCTCGCCCGTGGTCAGGGACACCGACCACAGCCTGCGGTGCTCGACGTCCACGGTGAACAGGGCCTCGCCGTGCCTACAGCATCGGGGTGGCCATGGCGGACTCTGGCAGTCGGCGAGCAGGCCGGGGCAAGAGGGAACGCCCTGAGCGGGTCTCCTTCAGGAGGCTCCTCAGCGTGTGCCTCTTCTCCTACGCCGTTTCCTGGTCCGTACAGGCAGGGCAGTGGTGGTCGACCTCGCTCCTGCTCGTGGCACTCACCGTCATGATCGCCGTTGCCTGAAGCGGCCCGTGCGCTCACCCGCCGGGGCGGCGTCCTCGTCCGCGGCCGCCGGGGCGCCCGCCCGCTGCGTCATCGCCCCCGCCCCGGCGCCGCCGTACTCGCCCGCCGCACCAACCGCGTGGGCACCAGCGTCGTCCCGTGCTCGGCCCCGTCCTCCCGCATCTTGCTGAGCACCCCCTCCACGCACAGCCGTCCCACCTCGGCGAAATCCTGGTGGATCGTGGTGAGGGGCGGAAGGAAGGACGCGGACTCGGGGATGTCGTCGAAGCCGACGACGCTGACGTCGCCGGGGACGCTACGGCCGCGTTCGTGCAGGGCGCGGAGCAGGCCCAGGGCCATCTGGTCGTTGGCCGCGAACACCGCCGTGCAGTCCGGGTCGTCGGCCAGCCGGAGGCCCGCCCGGTAGCCGGATTCGGCCGACCAGTCGCCGCGGACCGGGGGCGGCGGGGTGCGGCCCGCCTCGGTGAGGGTGGTGCGCCAGGCGTTGGCGCGGCGCTGGGCGGCGAAGGAGCCCTCCGGGCCGGCCAGGTGCCACACCGTGTCGTGCCCGAGGTCCAGGAGGTGCCGTACTGCGTCCCGGGCACCGCCCGCCTGGTCGGTGTCGACGACCGTGTAGCGGTCGCCGGCGTCGGAATCGGCGACCACGACCTGCACGCCGGGCGGGAGGGAGACCGTCGCCGCGTCGAGCAGGTGGATCTCCATGATGACGATGACGGCGTCCACGGCGAGCTCACCCAGCCGGGAGAAGGCGCCGTTCACCTCGTCCTGGGTCGGGACGGCCACCGGCAGCAGGGTGACGGCGTAACCGTGCTCGGCGGCGGAGTTGGCGATGGCCTCCAGGGTGCGGATGTTGCCCATGGTGGAGAGGGAGAATGTGATCACGCCGAGGGTGCGGAACTCGCCCCGGCGCAGCGCCCGGGCTGCGCTGTTGGGGCGGTAGCCCAGCTCCCGCATGGCGGCCAGGACCTGCGCGCGGGTGTCCTCGGTGACGCCCGGGAAGCCGTTCGAGACCCGGGAGACCGTCTGGGACGAGACCCCGGCGAGCTGCGCGACGTCCGCCATGGACGCGCCCTGGCGGGGCCGGGCCGCACGCCTTCTCGTACGGCTCGTGCCCCCCGGCGCGCTCTCGCCGTCCACTGTGCCCACCTGCCCTCGTTTCCCCACCGCGCCACCGGCGCGGGTTTTGGTCCGGAACGACTCCTTGACCCCTGAGATTCGGACAGTGTAGACATCCCGCCAGTGGATGTTTACGTAAACATTGCCTAGTCGGAATCGTACGAGAAGGCGTCAGATCCGCACCAGTCGCACCACGTAGGCCCCGATCTCTGCGTCCGCCGGGACGCGCGGCACGCAGAAGAGCTGGAGTACTCGAGATGGCACACCGCACCCGTAAGAGAAGGCTCCTCGGGGCCATCGGCGTCACCTTGGCGACCGGAACCGTCCTGGCCACCGCCACCCTGCCCGCCGCGCACGCCGAGCCGGCCGCTGCCGGGACGGCTGCCGCCGCGGCCGGCGTGACCGTCCGGCCCGACCCCTCCTACTCGGGGGAGAAGTTCGAGGGCTGGGGCACCAGCCTGGTCTGGTTCGCGAACGCCACCGGCGACTACCCGCCCGCGGTCCGCGAGAAGCTCTACAAGCTCCTCTTCGGCGACGAGGGCCTCGCCCTGAACATCGCCCGCTACAACATCGGCGGCGGCAACGCCCCCGACGTCAAGGACTATCTGCGGGCCGGCGGCGCGGTCGAGGGCTGGTGGAAGGCCCCGGCGGGCACCACCCGCGAGGACGTCGACTGGTGGGACGCGGACGACCCCGCCGACTGGAACAAGAACGCGGACAAGACGCAGCGCTGGTGGGTCGACCGCATCAAGAAGGACATCACCCACTGGGAGACCTTCAGCAACTCCCCGCCCTGGTTCATGACCGAGAGCGGCTACGTCTCCGGCAACTTCGACGCCGGCAAGGACCAGCTGAAGACCGGCTCCGTCGACGACTTCGCCAAGTATCTGGTGGGCGCGACCGAGCGGCTGGAGAAGGCGCACGGCATCAAGGTCGACACGCTGGACCCGTTCAACGAGCCGAACACCGACTACTGGGGCACCAAGCTCGGCCCGGACGGCGAGCCGGTCGGCGGCCGCCAGGAGGGCGCCCACATCGGACCCGAGCTCCAGCAGAAGGTGCTCCGCGCGCTGGCCCCGGTCCTGAAGAAGTCCCGGTCGGACGCGGACATATCCGCCATGGACGAGACGAACCCCGGCACCTTCGCGACGAACTGGAACTCCTACCCCCAGGAAGTGCGCGACCTCGTCGACCAGATGAACGTCCACACCTACGGCACCGGCCAGCGCACCACCGTCCGCGACCTGGCCAAGGCCGCCGACAAGCCGCTGTGGATGAGCGAGGTCGAGGGCGACTGGGGCGACGGCCAGAGCTTCACGGACATGCGGCCCGGCCTGGGTCTCGCCCAGCGCATGGTGGACGACCTGCGTGAACTGGAGCCCAAGGCCTGGGTGTTCTGGCAGCCCGTCGAGGACTACGACAACATGAAGCCGGGCGGGGAGTCCGCCAAGGGCGGCAACTGGGGCGAGATCCAGCTCCCGTTCAGCTGCACCTCGAAGGACACCCTGAAGTCCTGCCCGATCTACACCAACACCAAGTTCGACACGGCCCGCAACTTCACGCACTTCATCAAGCCCGGCGACCGCCTGATCAAGACGGACGACACGTCCAGCACGGCGGCCGTCTCCCGCAAGGGCGACGCGGCGACGGTCGTCCACGTCAACAGCGCCACCGAGGCGCGCGAGGTCACGCTCGACCTGTCGAAGTTCGGCCGGGTCTCCTCCCGGGCCACGGTCACCCCGGTGGTGACCAGCGCCGACGGCAAGCTGGAGAAGCAGAAGCCCGTCCGTGTCACCGGCAAGCAGGCCACGCTCGGCGTGCCCGCCCAGTCGGTGACGTCCTTCCTCGTCAAGGGCGTCTCGGGGGTCGCGAAGGACGCGGCCGAACTGCGCAAGGGGCACACCTACCGCCTGACCGGCGTCCAGAGCGGCAAGGACCTCACCATCGCCGGCAACGGCACGGGCCTGGTCATCAGGACCCCGGACGCGGCCGACCCGAGCGGCCGGCAGTGGCGGGTGGAGCAGATCCGCGGCGAGGACAACCGCAAGCGCTACGTCCTCACCGAGACCGGCGCGGACAAGCGCCTGGCCATCCGTGACGGTGCCCTGGTCGCCGAACCCGACGAGGGGCGCCGCGACGAGGCCGCGCAGTGGATCGCGTCCACGACCGGCGACGGCACGTGGACGCTCGTGAACGCGGCGACCGGCCAGCTCCCGGACGTCGGAGGCCAGTCCACGAACGACGGCGCCTCGGTGGGCGTCTGGCAGCCGAACTCCGGGTCCAACCAGCGCTGGAAGGTCACGGAGGTGGCGGCCGACTAGCGCTTTCGCGTCCCGCCCGGCTTCTCCCCGGCGCCCCCGCCCGCCATCGGATGTCGATGGCGGGCGGGGGCGCCGTCCTGGCTTTCCGCCGTCACCTTCAGCGGGTCGGCGGGGTGAACTCCGGCTGGTCCAGCACCCGCAGCCAGCTCCCGTCCGGCTGCCTCCGGACCACCTGTGCCCGGGCCCCCGCGCCGTCCTTCGGCGGGGTGGAGGTGAGGGCGATGTCGCCGTGGATCAGGGTCGGCAGGGGCTCTTCGGGTTCAAAGCGGGGGCGGTCGGCCAGGACCTTTTCCCAGAGGGTGCGGATCGCTTCCCGGCCCACCGTGCGCTCACCGGGCGGGTAGGCCAGGACCGCGTCCTGCGCGTAGAGCGCGGCGACTCCGGCCGCGTCACCGGCGTTGGATCGTTCGACGAACAGGCGGGTGATGTCCTCGGGGCGCATGGCCTTCTCGTACTCCGGCACGGGGTCTCCTGACGTCGGGGTTCCTCGGTGCCTCCCAGCCTCGTCCGGCGGCCATCAGAAGTCCAACAGATGGATGTGATGGGAACTAGAATTCCCAGTCATGGAATTGAGGCAGCTGGAGTACTTCGTCGCGGTCGCCGAGGAGCGGAACTTCACCCGGGCCGCCGAGCGGGTGCACATCAGCCAGTCCGGAGTCAGCGCCCAGATCCGCCAGTTGGAGCGGGAGCTCGGGGCCGAGCTCTTCGACCGGTCGGCGCGCACCGCGACGCTCACCGCCGCGGGCCGGGCGGCGCTCGACCACGCCCGTGCGACGCTCGCCGCGGCCGGGGCGGTCGGGCAGGCCGTGGGTGAGGTGACCGGCCTGATCCGGGGCAGGCTCGTGATCGGGATGGTCATCGGCTGCACCCTCACGCCCCTGTTCGAGGCCCTCGCCGCGTTCCACCGGGCCCATCCGGGGGTGGAGATCTCCCTGCTGGAGGACAACTCCGACCGGCTCGTCGAGGCGGTGCGCCTCGGCACGGTCGACGTGGCCCTCGTCGGGACGGCCGCCGCCCCCCAGGGACTGGAGATGCTGACGATCATCAGCGAGCGACTCGTCGTCGTGGTTCCGGAGGACCACCCCCTCGCGTCCCGGCGGCGGGTCGCGCTGCGGGACGTCATCGCCCATCCGATCGTGTGCATGCCTCCGGGCACCGGCCTGCGCACCGTCTTCGACGGTGCCTGCGCCGCGCGGGATCTGCGGCCCGGGATCGCGCTGCAGGCCAGTGCCGCGGAC
Organism: Streptomyces flavovariabilis; assembly: GCF_000725785.1. NCBI lineage: Bacteria > Bacillati > Actinomycetota > Actinomycetes > Kitasatosporales > Streptomycetaceae > Streptomyces > Streptomyces flavovariabilis. Next base: position 71,129 of record NZ_JNXD01000011.1, read on the forward strand.
GCCGTCGCGGACCTGGCGGCCCGCGGGCTCGGTGTCGCCGTCCTCAGCGAGTCGATGGCCGCGGGCCGTGGCGGCCGGGTCGCCGTCCGCGTCATCGACGACGTCGACACACCGGCGCTGCTCGCCCTGGTCTGGCGGAGCGGGCAGAGTCCCGCGGTGCGGGAGCTGCTCGCGCGGTGCGGGCGGGCGTTCGGCGGACCCGGCAGGCCCGCGTAGCGGTCAGCGTCGTCCGATGACCTCCGCGACGCGGATGAAGCCGTCCTGCCCGTGACCCAGCCCGATGGTGCGGCGGGCCATGCCCTCGGCCGCGCGCATGACCCCGGCGTCGATGCCGTGCGACTCGGAGACGTGGACGATGTGGGACATGGACGACACGGCCGAGGTGAGCGGGTTGCCCTCGCCGGAGTAGGTGCCGGCGTCGGCGTCCGCGGCGGTCCCCGCGAACAGCGGCGGGAGGATCGCGCCGATGCCCTGGGCGAAGGGCGCCAGTTCGGTCGCGGTGACGCCCTCGGCCCGGGCCACCGCCAGGGCGTGCGCGTAGCCCGACATCGCCGTCCAGAAGATGTCGAGGAGGGCGATGTCGTAGGCCGCGGCCCGGCCCGCGTCCTCGCCGAGGTGCGTATGCGTGCCGCCCAACGCCTGCCGTACCGGGGCGAGTTCGTGGTAGAGGTCGTCGGGTCCGCTGTACAGGAAGACCGCGTCGGGGGTGCCGATGGTGGTCGTCGGGGTCATGATCGCACCGTCCAGATAGCGGACGCCGTGCGCGGTGGCCCAGCCGGCGGTGTCGCGGGCCCGGGCCGGGGTGTCGGCGGTCAGGTTCACGACCGTACGGCCCTTGAGGGCGGCCGCGACCTCCTCCTGGCGCAGCACGGCGTCGGCGGCGTCGTAGTTCACCACGCAGACGACGGTCACCTCGCTCGCCGCCACCGCTTCGGCCGCCGATGCCGCGCCCGCCGCACCGCGGTCGAGGAGTTCCCGGTCCCGGCCCGGGGTGCGGTTCCAGACGGTGGTGCGCAGGCCCGCGTCGACGAACGCACCGGCCAGGGCACGGCCCATCGGCCCGAGACCGAGGACGGTGACCGTGGCGGACGGGTGATCGGCGGACGGCCGGCCGGAATGCGCCGGGGCCAGGGAAGCGCTGTGCGAGGACACTGTGAACTCCTTTAATATGCACGACAATTGACAGCGAAAGGGGCGGATATGACGCGTCGGCGCCAGGATTCGGACGTCTGCGGAGTGACTGCCGCGATCGCCGTGGTCGACGGCAAGTGGAAGACGGCCCTGCTCTGGCTGCTGGAGTCGGGCCCGCACCGCCCGGCGGAACTGCGGCGGCGGCTGCCGGGCCTCTCCGAGAAGGTGCTGACCGAGGCCCTGCGGGAGATGGCCGCGGACGGGCTGGTGCACCGGGAGGTGTACGACGTGCTGCCGCCGAAGACGGTCTACTCCCTGACCGCGTTCGGCCGTGAACTCGCCGAGGCACTGGCGCCGTTGTCCGACTGGGGCCACCGTCGCCTGGAGAGGCTGGCCGAGGCCGCCCGGCCGGCCTCCTGAGGCGGGTGCCACCTCCGTCCCTTCCCCGTCCTGTGCCTCACCGGCCGCCCACCACCAGGTTCGCCCGGTGCCGGCGCCCCGCCAAGTCCCCACAAAAAAGTGGGTGTTCCGGTCGGCTCCGGGGCGGCCCGCCCGGCCTCGTCCGCGCGTCCCGGACCAGGTCGGTTAGCGTGGCCCGGTAATCAGGCTGTTGCAATGGGAGAAAGGACGCCCCCATGGCCGGGCTCTACCCCGCCGGCATCGAGCCCCACGCGCACGGCATGCTCGACGTCGGCGACGGCAACCGCGTGTACTGGGAGACCTGCGGGAATCCCGCGGGCAAGCCCGCCCTCGTGCTGCACGGCGGGCCCGGATCGGGGGCGGGGCCGTTCTGGCGGCGGCTGTTCGACCCGGCGGCGTACCGCGTCGTACTCCTCGACCAGCGCGGGTGCGGGCGGAGCACACCCGACGCCGCCGACCCGGGGACCTCCCTCGCCGCCAACACCACACCCCGTCTGATCGCCGACATCGAGCGGGTGCGGCAGCACCTCGGCATCGAGAAGTGGCTGGTCCTCGGCGGCTCCTGGGGCGTGACCCTCGCCCTGGCCTACGCCGAGCGGCACCCCGCGTGCGTGTCCGAGCTGGTCCTCTTCAGCGTCACCAGCACCACGCGCCGCGAGGTGGAGTGGGTCACCCGGGACATGGGGCGGATCTTCCCCGAGGAGTGGGCCCGGTTCCGGGACGCCGTGCCGGAGGCGGAGCGCGACGGGAGTCTCGTGGACGCCTACGCCCGGATGCTCGCCGACCCCGATCCGGCCGTACGGGAGCGGGCCGCGCGGGAGTGGTGCCGGTGGGAGGACGTGCACGTCTCCACCCGGCCGGGGCACCAGCCGGACGCCCGCTACGACGACCCGCGCTTCCGGATGCGCTTCGCCCGGCTCGTCACGCACTACTGGCGGCACGCCGCCTTCCTGGAGGACGGGGCGCTGCTGCGCGACGCCGGGAAGCTGGCCGGCATCCCGGGCGTGATGGTCCACGGCCGGATGGACATCAGCGGACCTCCGGACATCGCGTGGCGGCTGGCCCGGGTGTGGCCGGACGCGGAACTCGTCCTGATCGGCGACGAGGGGCACGGGCTGTCGGGGGATGCCACGACGGAGGCGGTGCTGGCGGCGACGGACCGGTTCCGGCCGGCCCGCAGCTCATAAACGGTCCGCACCCCGAAAGACGGGCCGAGCCGGTGCGGACGCCCGTGCCGGATCGAGCCGCTCACCGGCCCCCGGCCGCCCGCTTCGCACCACACGTCGCCAGACTGCACCACCGCCGCCGCCCGCTGTCGTCGAGGAACAGCCAGCCGCAGTCCCGGCTGGGACAGCCGCGGACGGTGAAACGCCTCGGATCGGCGAGCAGTTCGCCCGCGCTGCGGGCCACCGAGCAGACGGGCAGGCGCAGACCGGCGGAGGGCGACGGCTGCCAGCGTCCGAGACCGTCCTCGCCACGCGTGAACACCGAGAGCCGCGCGGCGTCCTCCACCGCCGCGGCCACCGCCTTGAACGCCCGTCCGTCCTGCGGATCGGTCAGGCAGGCGTACAGGCCCGTACGCAGCCGCCGGGCCTCCTCGAGGACGGCGGCGGCCTCGGCCGGCTGCCGCAGGGCCTGTTCGCGCAGCCGGGTGACCTGCCGCTCCTCGACCAGGTCGAGGTGACCGGCCCACACGGCGAGCGTGGCGTAGCCGCGCAGCCAGTCCGACCCGGGCAGCCGCTCCCCGCCCCACCCGGCGTAGGTGTTGCAGAACTCCAGCGCGGGGTGTCCGCTCGTACTCCACGGCAGCCACTGGTCGCCGACCCGGACCGCGTAGACGGGCCCGGGCGGCCGGTCCAGCCGGGGATCGCCGAGCAGGATGCGTTCGTGGAGCGTGCGCAGCTCGCGGCCGGGCTCGGTGCCGAGTTCGTCCGCCAGCAGGTCCCGGGTACGGCCGTACAACCGGAGCGCGTCGGCCTGGCGGCCCACCCGGTACAGGGCGGTCATCTGGGCGCCGACCAGCCGTTCCCGGCTCGGGTGCTCCACCAGCAGAGGCGTCAGGTCCGCCACGACACCGTCGTGCAGACCCAGGGCGAGCTGGGCCTCCGCTCGCCGCTCCACGGCGGACAGGCGCAGTTCGCCCAGTCTGCCGCCGAGGCGTGTGCGCAACCGGTCGTCGGCGACGTCGGCGAGCAGCGGGCCGTGCCACAGCCCGAGGGCCTGGTCGTACAGGCGGATCCGCTCCGCCGGGTCACCGGCATCGGCCGCCTGCCCGACGAGCCCGACGAACTCCTGGACGTCGATCCCATGAGGGCCCTGCTCCACGGCGTAACCGTCGTGCCGGGTCTCGACGGACACCCCGTGCGGTCTGAGCGCGGCGCGCAGGCGGCCGACGTAGGTGTGGACGGTGGCGCGGGCGGAGGCGGGCGGTTCGCCGTCCCACAGCAGGTCGATGAGGCGGTCGGTCGGGACGGCGCGGCCCGCGTGCAGCAGCAGGACCGCCAGCAGGCACCGCTCCTGGCGGCGGCTGCCCACCGGCACCTGCCGTCCCTCGTGGCGGGCGGCGAACGGACCGAGCAGTTGGAACTCCATGGCTGTCGAGCAGCCTAACGGGACGTCCATGGTCAGGCTTTGGTCAGAGACCGGGGAGAGACTGGCGCACGCCGCTTCCTTCACACCTCTGCCCAGGGAGAACCATGCGCCGAACCACCTTCGCCACGCTGGCACTTGCCGCCGTGCTCCTCGGGACGCAGCCCGCGTCCGCGGAGACGGCGACGGAGACGGCGAAGGGCTGGGAACCGGCGCCGTCCGCGCCGTGGGACGTCGGCGCCGGCGTGCGGTGCGACTTCCCCGTCCACGGCGAGCCCGTCGTCGACAAGGTGGTGCGCCGCGTGCTGAGCACCCACCCCGACGGCTCCGTGCGGCGGGTTGCCTACAAGGGAGACCTGGTCGTACGCGTCACCAACACCGGGACCGGCGCCTCCTACGACGCCGACGCGAGCGGCTCGGCGGTCGTCGAGCACCGGCCCGACGGCTCCCAGCACTGGGCCGTGCACGGGCCGGTGCTCGTCGGGGTCGGCCAGGACCAGGGCAGTCTGCCGCGCGGCCTGTACCTCGTCGACGGTGTCTACACGATGGAGATCAGCCCCACCGGATACAAGTCCGTACGGCTCCTGCACGGGACGACGGACGCCCTGTGTGACCGCATCGACTGAACGGGCCTGCCCTCCCGGACAACCGTCAGGGCTCAGTGCGCCTCGTAGCTGCTTTGAAAGTGGACGGAACCACAACTACCGCCGCGTGTCGCAGAGATCGCGTGGAAGTAGGTCCACAGGGTCGATCTCCTGCCCCTCCCCCTCCCATTGAGCTAGAAACTTCAACGACCCAGCCACGCCACAGGGTGCTCGCTGCGGTTCCCACCCCTTGACCCACCTTGCGCAGGCCCGTAGAACTGCACGAAGAAACCGGTTACTACCACTTACTGCCCATCACTGGGGAAGGTCCCACCATGAGAGCTTGGGGAGAACGGGAACAGCCCGCCGCGGGCAGAACGGCCGGCCACCCGGCGCCCGCGTCCCGCCGGGTCGTGCTCAAGAGCGCGGCCGTCACCGCCGGGCTGGCCGCGGCCGGGATCGCCACGACCGGCCCGGCCCGCGCCGCGGACGACCGGACGGGCCGCCCGGAGAGCGTCACCGCCCGCATGGGCGGAACCTCCATCACCCTGTCCCTGGTGGACAACGCGCTCCGCTGGTCCGCCCGCCGCGACGCCCGGACGGTGATCGGCACCTCGGCTCTGGGCCTCAGGCTCGGCGACGGCACCGTCCTCGGCCGTGACGTCCAGCTGATCCGCGGGCGGCACCGCACCCGCCGCACCACCTGGACGCCGGTCTACGGCCGCAACGCGACGGTCACCGACCACTACCAGGAACAGCGCTGGGACCTCAGGGACACGGCCACCGGCATCCGGTTCGGCGTGCACACCCGCGCCTACAAGACCGGCGTCGCCCTGCGCTACGTCTTCCACGGCCAGGGCACCGCCACCATCGCCGATGAGCTGACGACGTTCGTCTTCCCCGACGGCACCACCGTCTACAGCGCCCGCGACGAGAACGCCTACGAGCCGGTGGCGCCGGGTGCCATACCCGTCACCGGCACCTCCGGCACGGACAACGGCCCCCTGACCGACCTGCCGCTGACCGCCACCCTCCCGGGCGGCCTCATCGCCTGCGTCTGTGAGTCGTCGCGGGTGGACTACCCGCGCCTGATGCTCGGTTCGGTGCCCGGCGAGCCGAACGCCCTCTCCACGTTCCTCATGGAGCACACCGCCCGCGGCACCGGCCCGGTGGAGACGACCACGACCGTCACCACGCCCTTCGTCACCCCGTGGCGGGCCGTGGTCATCGGCGCCGGCCACGCCGAACTCGTCGACAACGCCGAGCTGGTCCTCAACCTGGCCCCGCCGAACACCCTGGCAGACACCTCCTGGATCAAGCCCGGCAAGGTCTTCCGCTGCGAACTCACCACCGCCGCCGGCCTCCAGGGCGTCGACTTCGCCGTGGCCCGGGGCCTTCAGTACATCGAGTACGACGCCGGCTGGTACGGCCCGGAGTTCAGCACGCCGGACGCGACCGAGCCGATCGCCGCGATCGACCTGCCGTCGGTCATCTCGTACGCCACGAGCAAGGGCATCGGACTCTTCCTCTACGTCAACCGGCTGGCGCTGACCGAGTCGGACTCTCTCTTCGCCCTCTACAAGAGCTGGGGCGTGCAGGGCATCAAGCTCGGCTTCATCAACGACGGCACCCGGTCGATGACCGACCAGATCATCGACTGGGCGAAGGTGGCCGCCAAGTACGAGCTGCTGATCGACATGCACGACGACGTCCGGCCCTTCGGGTACGAGCGGACGTACCCGAACTGGATCAGCTTGGAGGGCGTGCGCGGCAACGAGCAGTTCCCGACCGCCACGCACAACGTGACACTGCCGTTCACGCGGAACATCGGCGGCCCGATGGACTACACGATCTGCTACGGCCAGTCCCGCGACAGGACGACCAACGCCCACCAGATGGCGATGGCGGCGGTGTACTACCAGCCCCTCAACTTCCTCTTCTGGTACGACAAACCGTCCAAGTACAACAACCCGGCCAACTGGCCCGGCCTGCCCTGGTTCGACGCCGTCCCGGTCACGTGGGACGAGAGCCGCACCCTGGCCGGCTCGATCGGCGAGTACGTCGCGGTCGCCCGGCGCAACGGCTCCGCCTGGTACCTGGGCGCGATGACGAACGAGACGCCCAGGACCCTGTCGCTGCCGCTGTCCTTCCTCGGCGGCGGCACGTACACGGCGACGGTCTACGCCGACGGCACTCCGGGCGCGCACCCGTACCAGACCCCGGTCGTCGTCGGCACCCGGACCGTCACCAGCGGCGACGCCCTCGATGTGGCGATGGCCCCGGCGGGCGGTCAGGCGGTCGTCCTGAAGCCGAGCTGAGCACGCAGGGCGGGGGGTTGTCCCCAGGGTCCGGGTCCACCGACCGGTGGACGGCAGGTTCAACCGAGTGCCTCTGTCCGGCAACCGCCCAGGTCAGCCACGCTTTTGGGCATGAATTCATTGTCTGTGCGCGTGGCGCGCTGGAGTGCCCGGCACCCCTGGCGGGCGATCGTCGGCTGGCTGGTGTTCGTGGCGCTGTGTCTGGGCGCCGGCAGTGCCGTCGGCACGAACAGTGCGAAGACGGCGGACTACCGGGTCGGTGAGGCCGGCCGTGCCGAGGCCCTCGCGGCCGAGGCGCATCTGGAGCGCAGGGCCGCCGAACAGGTGCTGATCTCCTCCCGTTCGGGCGGTGCTCTCGACCGGGGCGCCGCCAGGGAAGCGGCCGAGGAGCTCGGCGACCGGATGCGGGCACTGCCCGAGGTCGCGGGCGTGGCCGCGCCGTCGCTCTCCGGGGACCGGCGGATCCTCATGGTCGAGGTGACGCTGAAGGGCGAGGAGCGGGACGCGAAGGACAAGGTCGACGCGCTGGTGGCGCAGACCTCGGCGGTGCAGAAGAAGCACCCGGCCCTGCTGCTGGAGGAGACCGGAAGTCCCTCCATCAGCAAGGGAGTCGACCAGCAGCGCAGTGACGACCTGGCGCTGTCCGAGGCGATCACGTTTCCCGTCACCCTGGTCACGCTGCTGATCGTGTTCGGGTCGGTGACCATGGCCGGGATCCCGTTGCTGCTGGCGCTGTCGTCGATCGCGGCGGCGGTCGGTCTTTCGATGGTCGTCTCGCACGTGTCGCCCGACGCCGGGGTCGGCACCAACGTCATCCTGATGATCGGCCTCGCGGTCGGCGTCGACTACACACTCTTCTACCTCAAGCGCGAGCGGGAGGAACGGGCCCGCTCGGGCGGCCGGCTCTCCTCCGAGGCACTGGTGGAGCTGGCCGCGGCCACCTCGGGCCGGGCGGTCGTGGTCTCCGGGCTGGCGGTGGTCGCCTCGACGGCGACGCTGTACCTGGCGTCCGACGTGATCTTCTCCTCCCTCGCGACCGGCACGATCGTGGTCGTGCTGGTCGCGGTGGCCAGTTCGCTGACCGCGCTGCCCGCGCTGCTCGTCAAGCTGGGACAGCGGGCGGAGCGCCGGGCACGGCGGCGGCCGGCGCGGCGGGTACGGGACCGGAGCGGTGACAGCCGGGTGTGGAGCGCTCTGCTGAGGCCCGCCGCCCGGCATCCCCTCGCCACCCTGTGCGTGTCGGTCCTCGCGCTGCTCGCCCTCGTCACCCCGCTCGCCGGCCTGAAGATCACCGAGATGAGCCGGGACACGCACTCCCGGGACATCCCCGCGATGCGGGTGTACGACCGGCTCAACGAGGCGTTCCCCGAGCAGCGGGTGACCCACCAGGTCGTCGTCCGGGCCGGCGCCTCCCGGTCGGCGGAGGTCGGTGCCGCCCTGCGGGAGGCGGCCGGGCGGGCGGAGGCCGACCCGCTGTTCACCGGGGCGTCCCGGATCCGGACCTCGTCCGACGACCGCACCCACACCCTCGAACTGAAGGTGCCGTACCTCGGCAACTCCGACCAGGCCCACGACTCCCTCGACCGCCTCCGGGACGGCATCCTGCCCGCGACCGTGGGCCGGATCGCCGGAGCCGAGTACGGAGTGTCCGGGGACGTCGCCCGCTACGCCGACTATCCCGCCCATCAGAACGGCAAACTGCCCCTGGTGCTCGGCGCGTTGCTGCTGGTGACGTTCGCGATGACCGTGTACGCCTTCCGTTCGGTGGTGCTCGGGCTGCTCGGCGTCGCCCTGAACCTGCTGTCCGCCGCGGCGGCGCTCGGACTGCTGGTCCTCGTCTTCCAGGGCACCTGGGCGGAAGGCCTGCTGGACTTCGCCTCCACCGGGTCGATCGGCTCGCGCGTGCCGCTGTTCCTCTTCGTGATCCTCTTCGGGTTGTCGATGGACTACCAGGTGTTCGTGGTGAGCCGGATCCGGGAGGCGGCTCTCGCGGGCGTGCCCACGCGGCAGGCCGTGCTGGACGGGATCCGTTCCTCGGCGAGCGTGGTGACCAGCGCGGCGGTCGTGATGACGACCGTGTTCGCCAGTTTCGTCTTCCTGCACATCATCGAGATGAAGCAGATCGGCTTCGTCCTGGCGGCGGCCGTGCTGATCGACGCGTTCGTGGTCCGGGTCATGGTGCTGCCGGCGGCGATGCTGCTGCTGGGCGAGGCGAGCTGGTGGCCCTCCCGCCCGGGGCCCCGCGCCACCGCCACTGCGGAGAAAAGGCCGTCCTCCCGTCCGGCGGTCGACGTACGTTGATCGGTATGACCGCTCTCGCCGGGTCCACCGCCGACGCCTTCTGGGCCACGTCACTGCGCCGCTGGAACGCGGTGTGCTGGCTGCTGTTCGCCGTGATGGCCGTCGGGCTGGTCGCCATGGACCGGCCCGGCGCCGGCAAGTACGCGGCGCTCGCCCTGCTGGGCGGGATGGTGCTCTGTTACGCGGTCCTGGACCGCTTCCCGTCCAACCCCGTCGTACGGCCGCACGTCTACTTGTCGGTGCTGGTGGTCGCGCTGGGCGGACTGGCGTATCTGCGGGGCAACTACGCTGCACTGTTCATGGTGACGCTGCCGCACTACTGGATGTTCGGGCGGACGCCACGGGCCTCGATGGCGTTCCTGGGGCTCGCCACGGCCGCGACACTCGCCGGGAACGTGCTGCGGCAGGACGGGTGGACGGTGGAGTTCTTCACCGAGGTGCTCGTGTCGACGCTGATCGTCGTCGCCGTGGGGGTGCTGATCGGGCTGTGGGCGCACTCGGTGGTCGCGCAGAGCGCCGAGCGGGCCGGGCTGATCTCCGAACTGGAGCAGGCCCAGGCCGAGTTGTCCGAGGCGCACAAGCGGCAGGGCGCGGCGGACGAGCGGGAACGGATGGCGCGGGAGATCCACGACACCCTCGCCCAGGGCTTCGCCTCGATCATCGTGCTGGCCGAGGCGGCCCGGGCGGGGCTCGGCTCCGAACCGGGCCGCAGCGCCCAGCAGTTGCGGTCGATCGAGTCCACGGCGCGGGAGAACCTGGCCGAGGCCCGGGAACTGGTGGGCTCACCGCAGCGCCCCGGGCAGGCGGCCGCCGGTTCGGTGGCCCGGACACTGCGCCGGACCCTGGACCGTTTCGCCGAGGACACCGGTCTGACCGTCGACGCCGAGCTGGAGGACCTGGAGTGCGACCAGCAGACCCGGATCGCGCTGCTGCGCTGCACCCAGGAGTCCCTGGCCAACGTACGCAAACACGCCCGCGCCTCCACGGTCGGTGTGGTCCTGGCCCGGGGGCCGTACGGGGCGGAGCTCGAAATCACCGACGACGGGGCCGGGTTCGTGGTGGAGGAGTCGTCGGGTTTTGGTCTGGACGGGATGCGCAAACGGCTGGCGGAGCTGGGCGGGAGACTGACGGTGACGAGTTCGGTGGGTGACGGCACGCGCGTGCTGGCGCTGATACCCCTGGGGGCGGCGGCATGACCGGAGGACCGCTGCGCATCATCGTCGTGGACGACCACACCGTCATGCGGGCCGGAGTGGTGGCCCTCCTGGCCTCCGGGACGGGCATCGAGATCGTCGGCGAGGCGGGCGACGGCCGCGCGGCCCTCGGCCTCGTCGAACGCCACGAACCCGATGTCGCCCTGGTCGACCTGCGCATGCCCGTCCTGGACGGAGTGGCCACGACCTCCGAGATCGTGGCGCGCTTCCCCCGCACCCGGGTGCTGATCCTCACGACGTACGACACGGACGCGGAGATCGAACGCGCGGTGGAGGCCGGGGCGATCGGCTACCTCCTCAAGGACACCACCCGCGAGCAGCTGGCCGACGCGATCCACGCGGCGGCGCGCGGGGAGACGGTGCTGGCGCCCCGGGTGGCCGAGCGGCTCGTGGCCCGGATGCGCCAGCCCGCCCAGGTCCCCCTGACGGCCCGCGAGGCGGACGTCCTCAACGCGGTCGCCGACGGCCTCACCAACGCCGAGATCGGCCGCCGGCTCGTCATCGCCGAGGCCACGGTGAAGACGCATCTGCTCCGCCTGTTCGCCAAGCTCGACGTCAACGACCGCACGAGGGCGGTGGTGGTGGCGATGGAGCGGGGGCTGTTGCGCAGGCCGTAGCCCGTCACGACCCGATGTCCACCCCGCGCGCCGGGGCCGCAGTCCCGTCGTTTCGTCGGAGCCCTCGTGCGGCTTTGCCATCTCTTTACAACCCGCGGGGCCGCCGCCTCGTCTCTCCGCACGATCTGTCACCCAGCCCGACCGTCGGGCGGACCGACGAAGGAGTGCGATTCCATGCGCCGAACTGTCCTCAGTGCCCTGGCCCTCGCGGGCACCGCCGTACTGATGGGCACGGGGCCCGCGTTCGCGGACGGGGCGGCGACCCCGAGCCCGGTCCCGGCGTCCGCCGCGCCCACCGCCCAGCCGGAGGAGAGCGCCGAGCCGACCCGGACCCCGGAGCCCACCCGGGCCGCGCCCAGTGCGGAGCCGACCCGGGCGCCCGCCGACGACCAGGTCTCCGTCGTGCCGAGCGGCGCGCCCGACACCGGTGTGACGGCGTCCTCGGCGTCCGGGACCGACGGCACGGCGATCGGCGCGGGCGCCGCCGCGGTGCTCGCCCTGGGCGGCGGCACGGTGTTCGTCGTACGCCGCCGCCGGGCGACCGGGGCATGAGCCCGTTCTCCAGGCGCGCGTTCACGGCCGGGGCGCTGGCGTCCCTGCTGACGGCGTGCGGGGGCCGGGAAGCCACCGCACCGCCGCCGAAGACTCCGCCCCGGCCGGTTCCGGTCAAGGGGGCTCGCCCCCTGGGCCGTTCGGTCCCGGTCCGGCTGCTGATCCCGGCGATCGGCGTCGACACCCCGGTCATCCGGCTGGGCCTGGCGGCCGACGGCACGGTGCGGGTGCCGCCGGTCACGGCCCACGACCGGGCGGGCTGGTACCGGCACTCGCCGACGCCCGGCCAGACCGGCCCGGCGGTGCTCCTCGGCCACGTCACGGTCGGCCCGTACGGCGACGGCGTCTTCCGTCACCTCGCCCGGCTGCACCGGGGCGACCGGATCGTGGCGCGCCTGGAGAACGGCACGGCGGCGGAGTTCGCCGTCACCTCCGTACGCACGATCCCGAAAACCGACTTCCCCGCGGACGACGTCTACGGGAACGTGAACCGCCCGGAGCTGCGGCTGATCACGTGCGGCGGAGCGCGGACCGGCGACGGTTACGCGGACAACGTGATCGTGTTCGCGGCGCTGAGCGGTGCCGGGTCCCCCACCCCTGGAGAGCGTTGAAACGGTCCCGCGAGAAGGCAGCGTCCGAGCTGTTCGCCGCCCTCTACCCGCGCCTCGCCGGCTGGTGCCGCCGGCTCGTCGACGACGACGGCACGGCCCACGAGATCGCCTCGGAGGCGTTCACCCGGCTCTGGGCCCGCTGGACGTCCGTGGAGGAGCCGCGCGGGTTCCTCTACGTCACCGCGGCCAACCTGGTCCGGGACCACTGGCGCAAGCTGGAACGCGAGCGCCGGGCCATGCACCGCGTCACCTCGGAAGCCGCCGTACGGCCCCACCCCGAACAGGCCGACCCGTCGGTGCGGCTGCTCGTGCAGTCGCTGCCGGAACGACTCCGCGTCCCGATCCTCCTCCACTACTACGCTGACATGCCGATCCGGGAGGTGTCCGCACTGACCGGGCGCAAGGAAGGAACCGTCAAGGCCGACCTGCACGCGGCCCGGGAACTGCTCCGCGTCCACCTGAGGAGAAGCCTTGACCACACGCCTTGACGGCGACCCGGGCGACCCGGAGTCCGCCTCCGACGACCCGCTCGCCGTGATCCTGCGCCCCCCCTCCCCCGACTACCTGGGCGCGCCCCCCGGCCAGTACGAGACGATCCGCCGCCGGGCCACCCGGCGCCGCCTGCTGCGCACCGCGGCCGGGGCGGGCCTGTGCTGCGTCGCGGCCGTCCTCATCACGCTCCCGCTGCGCCACACGGCACCCGAGCGCCCCACGACTCCGACGATCCCGATGGCCCCGCCGACCCCGCGGACGACGCCGCCCGGCCCCTCCGCTCCCCCCACCCTTACGCCGTCCCCGTCCGAGTCCCGCCCGGGCACCGACGGCCCCCGCCCGTCCAGCCCCCGTACCCGCGTCCCCGGCGAGGAGACCAGCCCGGCGGCGGTGTCCCGCGTCCCGTCGGCCGCACCCACCTCGATACGGCCCGTACCGTCGGCGGCCCGCCCGAGCACGGACCGGCGGGCGGCGGCCGGCAGCCGCTGACCGGCACCGGCGGGACCCGGGTCAGTCACCCGGCCCCCGCCGCCGCATCCGCTCCGCCACCTCGCCGCCCTCGGTCTCCCACCAGGGTCGGACCAGTTCGGCAGATCCCCGAAAAGCGGGGGCCACGGGAGCGAGTTCGCCGTCGAGACGGCGGTCCAGTACGGCCGTCCGGGCCCGCTCGGCGCGCATCCACTGCGCTAGGACCGCCAGCAGGAAGGGGATCGCGACCAGCTCGGCGATGCCCAGCATGGCGCCGCCGCCCACCTGCTGGTCGTGGTGGACGTCGGGGGACCAGGGCGGCGCGTGGTGCAGGTACCAGGCGCCCGCGATCAGGGTGCCGTGCGTCATGACCACCAGCCCCGGGAGCGCGTCGACGACCCCGTCCAGGAAGACCAGGGCCGCCCGGACCGGGTGGGTGCACCAGGCGGGCAGGGCCTGCTCGCGGGTGAGCACCGGCAGGACGAACAGACAGCCGGCCGCCAGCAGATGCAGATACATCAGCTCGTGCAGCCAGCCCACACGCAGGGCGGTGGCGAAGTACGGCGTGAAGTAGACGGTCAGTTCGGTGGCCGGCACCAGGACCGTGCTGACAAGCGGGAACGTCAGCAGCCTGACCAGCCGGCCGGTCAGCACCCGGCGCACCCGGGCCGCGCCGCCCTCCGGCAGCGCCTCCACCGCGAGCCGCAGCGGGTCGCCCAGGGCCAGGCCCAGCGGCGCGAGCAGATCGAGCCCGACGTTCTGCACGGCGGCGGGCCAGAACAGTTCGCGGTCGTAGACGGCCAGGCCGGACATCGTGGCCACGACGATCGCCCCGAGCCCGAGCAGCACGAAGGCGGCGAGCCGGGCGGGCGGCCAGGACCCGCCCCGCCCGCGCACCCGGACGACACCCCAGCCGTAGAGCCCGCCCAGCACGGCGACGAGCAGCAGCGCGGGTACGTCCGGCTGCCACGATCCCAGCAGCCGCACGGCGGTGGGTTCCGGCAGGTACACAGCCGACAGTTCGCTCACCAGCGGACGATAGCGCCGCGAGCCGCGGGGGCCGGCGGCAGGGTGGGCCGGGCGGGCTCCCGGTAGCCTGGCCGTATGGCACTGGCATGCAACGCCCTGCCTCACTGCTTCCTCTGACGCCGCGGTGAGGACGGCGACGTGAGTTGGTCACGTCGCCGTCCTCGGCGTACCCGCCCCCCGCTGCCGGTTCCCGGCAGCCGGCCGGCGGGCGCCGACGCCCCACCGTCCCGCCGTCCGCACGCGACGCCCCCCGCTTCCCGGCGGAGCGCCGCGCTCCGAGGAGCACCATGCCGTCCGACCGACTCCTGTCGTCCGTCCTGACATGCCCCCTGTGCCCAGCCGGCCTCGAACACACCCGTGGCGCCCTGCGCTGCGCAAGCCGGCACACCTTCGACATCGCCCGCCACGGCTACATCAGCCTGCTGACGGGCCACCGGCGCGCCCCGAGCGCCGACTCCCCCGACATGGTCCGCAGCCGTGCCGCGTTCCTCGGCGCCGGGCACTACGACCCGCTCGCCCGCACCCTCGCGGAACTCGCCTCGGAACTGGCACCGTCCGACGCCACCGTCCTGGACGCCGGTGCCGGCACCGGCCACTACCTCGCGGCAGTCCTGGACGCCCTCCCCCGGGCCCTGGGCCTCGGGCTGGACAGCTCCGTGCCCGCCCTGCGCGCGGCGGCCCGCGCGCATGCCCGTGCGGAGGCCGCCGCCTGGGACGTGTGGCAGCCGTGGCCCGTACGCACCGGCTGCGCCGACCTCGTACTCAACGTCTTCGCACCCCGCAACGGGCCCGAGTTCCGCCGTGTCCTCGGCCCGGACGGGGCGCTGCTCGTCGTCACCCCCACCGGTCGGCATCTGCGCGAACTGCGCGCCTCCGCAGGGCTGCTGGCCGTCGACCCGGGCAAGGAGGAACGCCTGCGCCGGACCCTGGCGGCGCACTTCCGGCACGAGCGCACCGAGTCGCTGGAGCACGCCATGAGCCTCACGGCCGAGGAGGTCGCCGCCCTGGTGACCATGAGTCCGGCCGCGCATCACGTCGACACGGCGGAACTGCGCTGCCGGGTAGCGAAGTTGGCGGCACCGGTGCGGGTGACCGCCTCGTTCGTCGCGTCGGTGTACCGGCCCGCTTCCTAACCGGCCTGGGCCGGCCGGTCCGTGTGCCGCGGCTGTGCCGCCGTCAGCGTGTGGACCATGACGGCGGCGGCTCCGGCCGCGGCCACGATCACCAGGTCGGCGACGAGCAGGGGGAGGACTTCGCTGTAGGCACGGGCGATGACCTCGTCGGTGTCGTCGGCGTAGACGATCCCCACGCCGCCGGCCAGACCGGCCAGCCACAGGCCCCACCACCAGTTGACGACGGCGGGCAGCCGCCGATCGGGGAAGACCGAGCGGTGGACGTCCGCGACGACGCCCCGGGGTATCCACAGGTTCACGACGGGCACGATCCAGCCCAGCCAGAGCCAGAGGTAGCCGTAGCGGGGCTCCGCGCCCGAGAGGGCCTTGGCGTTGTCCCGCATCCGGTCCAGCCAGAACAGGAACACGAGGGCGCAGACGGCCGTGATGCCGCCGCCCACGGACGAGACCAGGTGGTAGGAGTCCTCCAGGGCGTTCAGGGGGCGGTGCACGCCGTCGCCCTGGTCGGGCGGGCCGGACGCCGGCTCTCCGGCCGCGGCGAGCCGGACGTGCCAGAGCGCCCGGGCCAGCCAGGCGGCCCCGGCGAGGGCGAGGGCCGCGATGGCGCAGTGGGCCGCTCCCCGGGCGGGGCGCACGGCGGGGGCGGTGAGGGGGGTCTGTTCTTCGTTCACTTGATCATCCTGTCGTACGGAGTTCCGAGGCCCGGCCCTCCTCGTCGAACAGCACCTCCAGGACGTGGTCGACGGCGTCCCGGTCGAGGGCGCCGAACACGTGCGGGAACAGGGTGTCGCCGGCGGCCCCGGGCGGCGGGGCGGGGGCCGCCGCCTCCCACTCCACCCTGGCGGTGAGCCGCGCCTCGTCGAGGGCGAGCACCAAGAGGGGCCGGGGGGCGTCCCGGTAGAAGGCGTTGACGACGGCCAGCGTGGTCGCCTCGTCCGGGGAGCAGTGCACGAAGCCCTCCTCGGCGAGGGAGGCGGGCGCGTACGCCTGGCCGGTGGCGGTGGTCCAGTCGGTGCGCGGTACGACGTGATAGATCATGGCCCCGTTATAGACGGCGACGGGAGTCCCGGGAGCTTCAGGGCGGCGATGGTCCGCCGGGTCGCCTCGGCGATCAGGGCGTCGGAGGGCTCGGTGTCGTAGCCGGGCCGGTCGGTCATGACGGCCAGGACGAGCGGCCCGGTGCGGGGCGGGTGGACGATCGCGATGTCGTTGGCCCGGCCGTAGTTGCCCGTGCCGGTCTTGTCGGCCACCTTCCAGTTTCCGGGGAGCCCGGCCCGGATGCGGCGGGCGCCGACGTCGGTGGCGTTGCGCGAGAGCCAGTCCATGAGGAGCCGGCGTTCGCGTGCGGGCAGGGCGGTGCCGAGGAGAAGCCGGCGGAAGTCGGTGGCGATCGCCTGCGGGGTGGTGGTGTCGGCGGGGTCGTCCGGCGGTACGTCGTGCAGTTCGGGCTCGTAGTGGTCCATGCGGCTCACGGTGTCGCCGAGTCCGCGCAGATAGGCGGTGAGCCGGGCGGGGCCGCCGATGTCGCGCATCAGGAGGTTGCCCGCCGTGCCGTCGCTGTGGCGGACGGCGGCGTCGCAGAGCTCGCGCAGGGTCATCCCGGTGTCCACGTGCTTGCCGGTGACGGGCGCGGTGGAGCGCAGGTCGGCCTCGGTGTAGGTGACGCGGCGGTCCAGGCCGCCCGGGGAACGGTGGTGCAGGACCGCCGCCGCGGCCAGCGCCTTGAACGTCGAGCAGAACGCGAAGCGTTCGCTCGCCCGGTGGACGACCGTGACGCCGGTGCCGGTCGCGACGGCGTAGACGCCGACGCGGGCGCCGTACGCACGCTCGAGGTCCGCCAGCCGGGCGCGGCGGACCGGGGGCCCGCCCGACGGCGCGCCGGTGGGCGTGGGAGTCCGGCTCACACCGCCTGCGGGACGGTCGTCCGTCCCGCAGGCGCCGAGAGGGACCAGGGCCGCGGCAGCCAGGAGAGCACGCCGGGACGGCCCGATCCGGTCAGCGCTCATACGGCGGGCTCCAGCAGTCCGGTCGGCGGTCATACGGCGGGCTCCTTCACGGCGGACACACGCACGGCCCCGGGCGCTCCCGGCGCGGGCATGCGGGGTGCCGCCGTCATGCGGAGTCGCCCGGGGCCGTGGCGAGCAGGCTGTGGACGATCGGTCCGGCGGAGCCGCCGCCGGTGACGCCCTCCTCGACGACGCAGGCCACGGCGACGTTGCCGCGGTGGGCGACGAGCCAGCCGTTGTTGTCCTGGTCGTCGGAGACCTCGGCGGTACCGGTCTTCGCGCCGATCTCGCCGGGCAGATCCGCGAGGATCTTCGCGGTGCCGTCGGTGACGGTGGCGCGCAGCATCGCGCGCAGCTGGGTCACGACCTTCCGCGGGAGCGGGGTGGTGCGGGTCGTGTCCTCGTTGCCGGCGGTGAGCGAGGGCTGGTGGAAGGTGCCGGTCACGGCCGTCGCGGTCACGGACGCCATGATCAGCGGGTTGGCCTGCACCCGGCCCTGCCCGATCATCGAGGCGGCCTTCTCGGTCTCGTCCTTGGGCGCGGGCACCGACCCGTCGTACGTGGGCGCCCCGACGTGCCACTCCTGGCCCACGCCGAAGTAGGTGCGGGCGACCTCCCCCAGCTTCCCGTCGCCGAGCCGGTCGCGCAGGCTGATGAACGCCGTGTTGCAGGACTCGGTGAAGTCCTTGCGGAAGGTGGCCCCCGGGTGCTCGGAGAGCTCCACGTTCTGGAACTTCTTCCCGACCGTGAGGTATTTGGGGCAGTCCACCACGTCGTCCGGGGCGACGGCGTCCTCGATGAGCAGGGCACTGCTGGTGACGATCTTCCACGTGGAGCCGGGGGCGTAGGTGCCGGAGAGCGCGCGGTTGAAGCCGGTGGCCGGGGAGTTCGCCACGGCCAGGATCTCACCGTCGTCGATGCGCAGAGCGACCAGCGCGGCGTTCCTGCCGTCGGCGTGGGAGGCGAGGGCCTTCTCGGCGGCGGACTGCCACTCGGCGTCGAGCGTCGTGCGGACGGGGCCCTTGTCCGCCCGGGTCGTCTTCGCGCCGAAGGCCGCCTCCGTGCGCTCCACCTCGCCGGTGACCCGGTCCACCAGGCGGATCGCGCCGCGTGCTCCGGAGTCCGTGCCGCCGCCCCCGCCGAGCCGGCTCATCAGAGGTGCGAGCGAGGGGAACGCATCACCGGAGAGTCTCGCGCCGTCCCGGTCGGCGACCTCGGGTGGCTTCGTCTCCTCCCGTTCGAGACGGAACTTCTCGGTGTCGCTCAGGCGCGGGTGGACGAGGGTCAGCGTCCAGTCCACCTTCCAGGTGCCGTCGCCCTGCTCGCGCAGCGGCAGCTTCGACTCGTAGGTCCAGGTGCCCAGGCCGGTGACGGGCATCCGCGCGGTGAACGGGACGGTGACCGCGCCGTCCTCGCTCTCGGCGGCGGGCTCAGCCGTGAGCTCGGGCTCGTCGATGTCGAGTCCGGAGGTGAAACTGGCCAGTACCCGCTGTGCCGTGCCGGGGCTGGTCGTGCGGCCCGCCGCGCTCTCGATGCGGCCGGCGGCCCAGTCGGCGAGGAACGCGCGGGCCTGCTTCCCGGCCGCGGGGTCGGGCCCCGAGTCCCGCTCGAAGGGGCCGAGACCGGCCGCGTACGCCCCACCCGCGACGGCGGCCAGCGCCGCCGTCCCGGCGATGACGGCCCGCGTGGTCTTGCGGCGCGGTCCGGGACCGCCGGTGGTGTGGCCGGAGTAGTGGGCATGAGAGTCCATACGCCGAGAACAGCAGCGACCGGGCACTCTGTCCAAGACGCGTATCGATGTCGGATCAATATGCAGCCGATATGATTGCTGCTCGTGGACCTGGTGCGGCACCTGGAGTGCTTTGTGGCTGTTGCAGAAGAGTCACACTTCGGCCGTGCCGCGACCCGCCTGGGCATGGCCCAGCCTCCGCTCTCACAGCGCATCCAGCGCCTGGAGAAACATCTGGGCGTCCGCCTCTTCGAACGGACGAGCCGGCAGGTGACCATCACCGAGGCCGGGGCGCTGCTGCTGGCCGAGGCGCGGGAGGTGCTCGCCCGCTCGGAGGCGCTCATGGCCACCGCCCGCCGGATCCGCGACGGCGAGACCGGCCTGCTGCGGGCCGCACTGCCGCCGGACGTGTCCGGCGAGACCGTCGCCGCACTGCTCGCGCACTTCTCCGGCGCCGCTGCCGCGGGCCTGGAACTGGAGCTGCACGAGCTGCCCACCGCCCAGCAACTGGAGCGGTTCGCCGCGCACGACCTGGACGTCGGGCTCATCCACCACCCCTGTGACGTCTCCGGTCTCGAGCTGGGCCCGGTGCTGCGGCGCGAGCTGGGCGTCCTGCTGCCCGGCGGCGCGGCGGCG
Organism: Streptomyces flavovariabilis; assembly: GCF_000725785.1. Lineage (NCBI taxonomy): Bacteria > Bacillati > Actinomycetota > Actinomycetes > Kitasatosporales > Streptomycetaceae > Streptomyces > Streptomyces flavovariabilis. The sequence goes on from NZ_JNXD01000011.1 coordinate 90,959, forward strand.
GCGGGCCTCGACGAGGTGCCGCTCGCCTCCCTCACCGGCTACGACCTGATCCTCTTCCCCCGCGCCGGCGCCCCGGCCGTCTACGACGACCTCCTGACCACCTGCGCCCGCAACGGCTACACCCCACCGGCCGTGCGCCACGCCCAGGGCATCAGCTTCGTACGCGGACTGGTGCTGTCGGCGGAGGCGGTGGCGTTCAGTCCGCGTGACACGCATGCCCATGGGGAGGGGGTTCAGCGGCAAGGCCCCGCCTCCGGCGTCGTCTGGCGTCCCCTCACCGGCGCCCCGCTCGCCCTGCGGCACTCCGTCGCCTGGCCCGGCGGGCGGGGCGACGCCGCCGTCGCCGTGTTCGCCGAGGCCGCCACGCGGGCGCTGCGCGACACCGCCGGGGCGAGCCCCGATTCGCCCGCTCGTCCGCTGCATCTGCGCCCGGCCTCGGAGTACTGGCTGTGACCGACGCTCTCGCCCGTATCCACGCGGCCTTCGCCGACGCCGGGGTCACCGGCCGGCTGCACGCCCTGGACATCGACTCCGGTGCGCAGCTCGACGCCGGTGCGGACCAGCCGGTCTGCACCGCCAGCGTCCACAAGCTGTGTCTGCTCGTCACGCTCCACGAGCAGGCCGCGGCCGGGATCCTGGACCTCACCGAGCAGGTCGAGTGCCCTCCGCAGAGCCGCACCACCGGTCCGACGGGCCTCGCGGCGATGCTCGACGGCGCCCGGCTGTCCCTGCGCGATCTCGCCTACCTGATGATGTCGGTCAGCGACAACGCGGCCGCCGATCTGCTGCTGGAGCGCGTGGGCCTCGACGCCGTCAACCGCAGCACGGCCCGGCTCGGCCTCGGGCACACCCTGGCCGTGCACACCTTCGGTGAACTCCTCGCCACCATCAAGGAGGACGCCGGGCCGGGCGGCGCCCGGTCCCTGGCCGACCCGCTCGTCGTCACCCGGCTGCGCGCGCTCGACCCGGCCCGCAGCAACCGCAGCACCCCGCGCGACATGACCCGGCTGCTCGCCGCCGTCTGGCGCGACGAGGCGTGCACACCCGAGCACGGCGCGGCCATCCGCCGCATCCTCGGCCTGCAGGTGTGGCCGCACCGGCTGGCCTCCGGCTTCCCCTTCGACGACGTCCACGTCGCGGGGAAGACGGGCAGCCTGCCGACGGTGCGCAACGAGGTCGGCGTCGTGGAGTACCCCGACGGGGGCCGCTACGCCGTCGCCGTCTTCACCCGCACGGCCCGCACCTCCGCGCTCCTGCCCGCCGCCGACGCCGTCATCGGCACGGCGGCCCGGCTGGCCGTGGACGCCCTGCGCGCTCCCTGAGCAGCAGAGCCCCGCTGGTCAGAGCTGGAACTCGGCGGGAGACACCCCCAAAGACGCGCAGGCCTCGCGCAGGACCGTCGCCTCGGCCTGGGAGAAGTGGCCGTCCGCACCGGCGATGACCATGCCCGTCTGGATCACGGCCCTCGCCTCGGTGGGCTTCTTGGCGGCCTTGGCGATCTCCTGCATCGCCTCCGCCTTGCCGAGCTGGAAGTTGGCGATCAGCTGGTCCACGTGCTTGTTGAAACGCGTGCGCAGTTGCTCCGGCGGGAAGTTCTGCAGCACGTCGTTGCTGAGGATCATCGACTCGACCTGCTGGCGCTCGGCCGGGTCCACCTGCCCGTCGGCCGCCGCGACCAGGGCGCACATCGCCATGCTCGCGTCCCGGTACGCACCGCTCTTCAACTCGTTCTTCAGCGACCCGAGCTGCGTCTTCAGCAGACCGACCAGCTGGGCCTTGCCGCCACCACCGGACCTCGTCCCGCCGCTGTGCCCACCGGCCGTGGCGCCGCTGTGCCCACCGGTCGCCGCACCCCGCCCGCCCTGACCCTGCTGGAGAGCCTTGGCCTGGTCCTTGAGCCGGTCCCACACTGCCATTGACGTCACCTCGGTACTAGTCGGCATCACCTGCGCACTCGCTCACGCGCGCACACCCACCCAACGCCCGACCCCCGGGCAAAGGTTCCGCAAAACGAAACGGAGACCGCCCGCCCCCGGAAGCCGGGTGCGGGCAGTCTCCGTGACGGGGTGTCAGGCGTTGTCGCGTGAGCGGAGCTTCAGGCGTTGTCGCGTGAGCGGAGCTTCAGGCGCGGGGCGAAGCGGAACGCGGCGAAGCCCACTGCGGCCAGGGCCGCGGCCGCCGCGAGGACGAGGCCCATGCCGCCCGCGCCGGTGGAGGCGAGGCTGCCGCCGTCGAGGTCGGTCGACGTGCCGCCCGTGGTCGAGGTGCCGTCGCCGCCGGTCGTGCCGGCGGTGCCGGTGCCGGTGGCCGACGGGCTCGGCTCCGCGGTGGGGCTGGGGTCGGTCGTGGGGCTCGGGGACGGGGAGCCGGACTCGTCGCCGGGGCCGGGCTCCTCCGAGCCGTCACCGGGGACGACCTCGACCGCGAACTGGGTCATGGCGTCACCGACCGACGCGGCGACGGTGTACGTGCCCGTGCCCTCACCGGCGGTCAGGGCCGGGGCCGTCGCCTCGCCGGAGTCGTCGGTCTTCACGCGGACGACCCGGTCCTCGCCCTCGAAGCGGGGAGCGTCCTCGGCCGTGTCCTCGACGCGGAACTCGACCTCGGTGCCGGCCGGCGCGGTCTTGCCCGACTTGACCACCCGGGCGAGCAGCGCGTCGGCGAAGTCCTGCCCCTGCTCGGTCTTCTGCTTGTCGCCGGCGGCGGCGCTCACGACGTACGGGGACTCCTTGACCCGCACGGTGAAGGCCGTCGACGCGCCCAGTGTCTCGGCCCGGACGGTGAACGAGCCCTCCTTGCCGCCGCTCAGGTTGATCCACGGGCTCTGCGCACGGCCCTGGGCGTCGGTCGCCACCACGGTCTCGTCGTCGTCCGGCCCGCCGGTGAGGTAGAAGAGCGGCTTCAGACCGTCCGGGTCCTCGATCGTGTACGTGACCGAGGCGTCCGCGACCGGCTTGCCGTCCTTGCCCCGGGCCACCACGGCCAGCGGTTTGACGTCGTGGCCCGGCTGGGTCGTCACGTCGGTGCCGGAGACCTGGGCCAGCCGGTCGACCGGGAGGCCCCGCCACTGCAGGACGATCCGGCCGGGGCCGCCGGGCGCATTGACGCCGCCCTCGGCCACACCGGAGTCGATCGGGTTGTCGGAGTCGGCCCAGAACGGGTCGGTCTTCTCCGGCGCCTTGTAGCCGCTGCCGACGACGAACCGGGCGTCGTCCACCCGGGCCGGTTCGGCGTAGCTGGAGCCGCCGCCGCCGCTGCCGGTGGTGGGGTCGTTGCCGGTGGACGAGCCGGTCTCGGCGCCAGTGCCGCCGCCACCGCCCGCGTAGCCGGCACCGCCGCCGCCACCGGCGTAGCGGCCCGCGCCGCCGGTGCCACCGGCACCGCCCTTGGCGTGGTCGGCACCCGCGGCGCCGTTGCCGGTGCCCGCGCCGCCCTTCGCGCCGGTGGCACCCTTGCCGCCGCGGCCCGCCTCGGAGGCGTCCTGGCCCGACTCGCCGCCGGCGGCGCCCGCCTGGCCGTGGGCCATGTCGCCGCCACCGCCGCCACCGCCGCCGGCGATGACCAGCGCCGAGCCGGTGCTCGTGCGGATGCCGCTGCTGTTGCCACCGCGCTCGGCGCCGGTGTTGCCGCCCTTGCCGCCGGGGGCGTCACCGGCGTTCAGTCCCGCGACGGCGAGGCTCAGCGCCTCGCCAGGGCTGACCTTCAGGGTGCCGGCGACGAAGCCGCCCGCACCGCCGCTCGTCATGGAGTTGCCGGCGCCGCCCTCTCCCCAGGCCCGTACGTCCAGGCTCGTCACCCCGGACGGCACCTCGAACCCCTGCTTCCCCTCCGAGGGAAGGAACAGGCGGCAGCCGGAGAAGCCCTCCGTCGGTGTGCAGGCCTTCCCGGCGAGCGCCGTGCTGCCGGCGGCCGTCGCGGCAGGGGCGCCCGTCAGGGCGGTGCCGGCGGTCAGCGCCACGAAGGTCAGGGCCGCGGCGCCGCGCCGGAATGCGGCGCGGCGCAGCACGGCGGAAGCGTGATGCATCAAGGAAACTCCCCAACTTGTCACAAGCTCCCCCCCGGGAGCCATGAACTGCTCGATCAGAATCGAACACGACTAGTGGGACAGCTGATCAAACCTGAGGCTGTCGGTCAACCGAGAATGGTTGATTCCGGACCTGGGCGCATGGGGGTCCTTCGGCACGCCGTCACCCCGCAAGGCTTCTCACGTCCGGCTCGTGGCGCATGCGGGAAGGCCGGGCCCGGCTCCCGAGCGGCACACGCGGGGACGCGACGGCCGGGCCCGGCCTTCCTCTGGCCGCAATCTGCCACCCGCCGGACCGGTCCGCCTCCCGGGCGGGCCCGAACGGGGACGGGGGCCGGGCCGGGCGGGCCTGTGATGATGAGCGCCTGCCGCCCTCGCCACCCTCACGGTGCCGGCCCTCGCGGCCGGCCTGGTGTGGGGCGCGGTGGCGTCCGGCCCGGTGGGCTTCCAGGTCTCGGTGTTCTTCCTGGTGTGCGTGGCGGTCGCGGGGCTCCGCGGGGCCGCGACCGCCGCCCGTAAGATCCTCTTCGTCCGGACCGTCCCGCGCCGGCCGCCCTGGCCCTGGCCCTGGTGCTGCTCGCGCGCCGAGTCAGACGCCCTGCGTCACGGCCCGCTCCATGATCCGGCCGGCCTCCGCCTCGTCGGTGTCGGGCGGCACCACCAGCAGGTCCCAGCGGCCCCGGCCGGGGACCAGCAGGCAGACGGTGTGCGGGGCGGTCGGCGAGTCCGTGCGCCCCACGTGCACCGCCTGGCCCGCGACGACCATCCGCTCCGGGCAGGCCGGCCAGCTGTCCCCGTTGACCAGGACGCTGCTGATCCGGCCCCAGCCGCCCGGCAGTCCGCCGAGCAGCCCGGGCAGTTCGGCGGCCAGGTCGTACGAGCGGGGCCACCACGCCCCGTCGATCTTGCGGGCCGTGCGGCCTTGGCGGGGCTGGTCCGCGATGCGCAGCCGGGCCTCGGACGGCGCGGGGACGGACGGCGGGGGCGAAGAGGCGGAGGTCATCGAGGGGCTCCTGCTGCGGTGGGGGTGCGTGGCCAGGAGGTGGCGAAGCCGCGGGCCCGGCGGGGAAGGTCCTGGAGTGCGTGGAGCGCCGAGGGCGAGACCGGTTCGGCCACCGGTTGCGGCATACCCCCGGTTCCTCCACCGTACCCCGCGGGGCGGCACGGGGGCCGGGGCCGCCCGTACCGCCCCGGTCGGTCACAAGCCGTAGCGGCTCTTCAGGTGGCGCCAGAAGTCGCGCAGCATCCACGTGTCGAACTCGGTGATCTGCGCGGCGCTGCCCGCCTTCATCAGGAAGCAGCACTGGCCGGTCGGCGACCAGTCGTAGAAGTCGTCGAGGCCGAAGGTGTGGCCGACCTCGTGCAGGTAGATGTGGATGTTCTCCTGGCCGAGGGCGCCGGTGAAGTACTCCTGGCCCATGCGCTGGCCCCAGTCACCGCCCGCGCCGCCCTGGAAGCCCTTGGTCAGCCACAGCGACTGGTCGTAGTGGCGGGCGGCGCCGCCCGGGCACCTGGAATAGTCGCCGTCCTGGTGGAAGAAGCGCCCGCAGTCCGGGGCGCACTGCGGGGAGCCGCCGCTGTCGAGGACGCCCGCGTAGATGTCGACGGAGTTGTCGGTCCACTGGAGGGTGGAGCGGTTCTTCACCGCCCAGCCGACGATGTTGACGGGGACGGTGGTGTACGGCCAGGCGTTGTGCCCCTTGCCGTTCACCACCATCGCGGACATCCACTTGCCGAACTGCTTCTTCAGCGCCCCGTGGATCCGGTCACGGAGGGCGGCGCTGACGGGGGCGTCGGACTCCCAGCGCACGCAGTAGTTGACGCTTCCGCGGTTGGCCATGACCTGGTCCCAGCCGTAGTTGCGGAAGCCGTACAGGTTGCCGTAGGTCGACTCGACGTGGTTCCACACCTCGTTCAGGGGCTGGACGAGGTGTGCGGGCGGGTTCCACTCGTCGGCGGCCTGCGCCCTGCCGGACGCCATGCCGGGCGTGGCGAACGCCGCCGCCAGGACGGCGAGCACGGTGACGAGCCGCGCGAGGTGTCTGCGCATGGTGATCTCCTCGTGTGGGGGGAGAGTGTCACCGTGAGGTCGTCACCGGCGCGGCCGAGGTTGCCCGGTGTGCGGCAAGGGGCATTCCGGGCGCTTTATCGCATTTTGTCGGTGATACTTGGGGCATGAATACGGCAACGTATGCAGAACTGGCGGCGTCGTCAGATCACGCGGTCGCCGTGACCATCGCCTTCGTCGGCGGGCTGATCGTGGCCGTCGGGCTGATCTGGGCCGTGCGGGTCGGGATGCGGGTCATGGACAAGGACACCCATCACCCCGCTCCGGAGGAGCAGCCGCACATGCCGGACACCGGTCCGGTCCGCGAGATGCGGGAGATGCGGGAGCCCGACGACGTGCCGGTCGTGTCGCGCGACGGTCAGCGGCTCATGCCCCATGAGCTCCACCGTGCGAGCACCAGGACCGGGAAGGACCAGAAACCGCGCCGCTGGTCGCCCGGATCCAGTGGATCCTTCGGCGGCGGCGGACTCGGACGCACGTAAGGCCCGAGAGCCGGAGAACCCCAGGGAGGCGACATGGCTGCCCGCCACCGGACGCGCTGGGCGACGGGAGGGGCGGCCCTGGCGCTGGCCCTGTCCGCCGCGCTCGCGGGCTGTGGCGGTGACGACAGCCCCGCGGACGCCGCGAGCAAGGCGGAGTCCGCGGTGGGGTCGATCGCCTCGGCGGCCGGCGAAGCGGTGGAGTCCGCCTCGGCCGAGGCCAAGCAGCGGCTCGACGACATCCAGGACGGTGCCGATGCCAAGGACGACGTGACGGCCGGCCCGCCCGTCTCCGGGTCCGACGGCCGGGTCCGCACGGAGCTCACCGCCCGCAACACGGACGACTCGGCCCGGTCCTTCGCCGTCCAGGTCGACTTCCGGGACGCCGGGGGACAGCTGGTCGACACGGTCATCGTCACGGTGGACCACGTGCAGGCCGGCCAGTCCGCCACGGCCACCGCCCGCAGCACCCACGACCTGTCCGGTCAGGTCCGGACCGAGGTGGCCCGGGCGGTCCGCTACTGACCCTCGTCGTCCTGCACTACCGCACCACGCGAGTGCCCCGCGCCCCCGGGGGGCGCGGGGACCTGCGCGACCAGCCACGCCCCTCAGGGGCGCGGGGAACTGCGCGACCAGCCACGACGGCGCCGCAGACCGAACACGGCCTGACACGGCCTGACACGGCACGCCACGGCACGCCAGGCACGCCACGGCACTCCCCGCGGAGCGCTCAGCGTCCGAGCCACACCGTCGTGTCCGGCCCGAGCCTGCCGTCCTCCAGGGGCGCGCTGCTCAGCAGGACCTCACCGGCCGGCAGGTCGACCGCCGCGCCGGACAGGTTGGCGACGCAGCGCCAGCCCTCGCAGCGGTCGAACCGGAGCACGCCGTCCGGGGCGTCCGCCGCCCAGGTCAGTTCCTCTCCGTCGAGGAGTTTGCGGCGCAGTCGCAGGGCCGTGCGGTACAGCTCCAGGGTGGAGCCCTCGACTCCGTCCTGGGCGTCGACGGCGTACACGGCGAAGCCGGGCGGCTGCGGCAGCCAGGCACCGCCGGGCCCGAAGCCGTACGACGGTCCGGCCGTCGTCCAGGGCAGCGGCACCCGACAGCCGTCGCGGCCCTTGCGGACGTGACCCGTCTGCTCCCAGATCGGGTCCTGGAGCACCTCGGTGGGCAGGTCGGCGACCTCGGGCAGGCCGAGCTCCTCGCCTTGGTAGAGGTACGCCGAGCCGGGCAGCGCCAGCATCAGCAGGGTGGCCGCCCGGGCCCGGCGCAGCCCGGCCGCCTCGTCGACGGCCGGGGCGTGGCCGCCGGAGAGAAGCCAGGCGTTGAGGTCGGTGTCCGGCGGCAGCGTGAGGCGGGAGGCGTGGCGGATCACGTCGTGGTTGGACAGCACCCAGGTGGCCGAGGCGCCCGCCGCCCGGGCGGTGGCGAGCGAGTCGGTGATGACCTGCCGCAGTTCCTCCGCGTCCCAGCCGGCCTGGAGGTACTCGAAGTTGAAGGCCTGGCCGAGCTCGTCCGGGCGGGCGTACAGCGCACGCCGGGCGCCGGGCACCCAGGCTTCGGCGACGGCCATGCGGGGCGGGCGGTAGGCGTCGAGGATCTTGCGCCAGTCGCGGTAGATCTCGTGCACGTCGTCGCGGTCGTAGAAGGGGTGCGTGCCGGGCGGCATCGCGGTGAGTGCCTCCTCGCGGCTCAGCTCGGGCCGGCCGAGGTCGCGCAGGGGTTCGCTCAGGTCCTTGACGAGGGCGTGGGCGACGTCGATGCGGAAGCCGTCGACCCCGCGGTCGGACCAGAAGCGCAGGGTGGTGCGGTAGTCGGCGCGGACCTCCTGGTTGTCCCAGTTGAGGTCGGGCTGCTCGGGGGCGAACAGGTGCAGGTACCACTGGCCGTCGGGCACCCGCTTCCAGGCGCTGCCGCCGAAGACGGACTGCCAGTCGGTGGGCGGGAGTTCGCCGTGTTCGCCGCGGCCGTCGCGGAAGACGTACCGGTCGCGGGCCGCCGAGCCGGGCCCCGCGTACAGGGCCTCCTGGAACCACGCGTGCCGGTGTGAGGAGTGGTTGGGCACGATGTCGACGATGACCTTCAGGCCGAGGCGGTGGGCCTCGGCGACCAGGGCGTCGAAGTCGTCGAGGGTGCCCAGGCGCGGGTCGACGCCCCGGGGGTCGGCGACGTCGTAGCCGCCGTCGGCAAGCTCGGACGGGTAGAAGGGGCTCAGCCACAGGGCGTCCACGCCCAGGGCGGCGAGGTGGGTGAGGCGGCGGGTGATGCCGCGCAGATCGCCGAGTCCGTCGCCGTCGGCGTCGGCGAAGCTGCGGGGGTAGATCTGGTAGACGACGGCCTGGCGCCACCAGTCGGGGTCCCGGGACGACAGGTCGAGGGTCGAGCGATCGGTCACGCGGTCTCCTTCGCAGGGCATACGGGCGACAGCATTGAATCTGTCCAGAATGCCGGGAAAAGGAACCATCGCGCTGATCGGAGTGATCCATTCCTGCTGTGATGAAAGTGTGATAGTGGCGCAACTTCCTTTGCATCACCGCAGGTTGACAGCGTGCTGCGGCGCCGCCACGATGGGGCTCACTGAGGCGCATGTGACCAATGGGCCCAGTGTTTCTCAGACCACTCACCCCCCGGTGCGGCCCCGGCAGCCGTGCGCCGCGCGCTGCCCGCATGCCGTCACCCGGGCTCTGCACACGCCAAGAAATGGGATACGCATGTCCATAGCGAGACGTGTCACCGCGCGCCGCCTGCTGGGGACGGGCGCCGCGGCCCTCGCCCTCTGCGCCGCCTCCGCCACCACCGCGTTCGCCACCGGTACGCCCGGCGGCGACGGCTGGTCGTCCGGCGGCAGCTACAAGCCCGGCACGGGTGCGGGCACGGAGACCGGGACCGATCGCTGCCAGTTCTCGCTCGACGGCACGAACTTCTACGACTCGGTCAAGGTCGACGACCAGAACCTGAAGCCGACCCAGGACGGCAAGGTCCACATCAAGGTCCGCACCGCCGGTGACGCGGCCACCTGCACGGCCTCCCTGGCCTCCTACCTCGCCCACGGCGCGACGTTCGCGACCTCCGGCGAGCAGGTGTTCGTCGACTTCGACACGGTGACGGTCAAGCCGGGCGGCACCGACTCGCTCGACATCGCCATCCCGGACCAGGGCTGCTTCGGGCAGATCGACCTTTACCGGGGCGCGGTCAAGTTCGACGGCGAGCTCGACGCGAAGGACGGCTTCGAGCACGGCGAGCTGCCCAAGGGCCCGGACCGCCCGGTCATCAAGGACAAGCTGATCGCGGCCTGGAACGGCGGCACGAAGAACTGCACGACCCCGCCGCCGGCGGAGGAGGAGCCGCCCGCCTCCACGCCGCCCGCGACCCCGACCGAGCCGGCCGAGGAGACCACGCCCCCGGCGTCCCCGTCCGAGCCGGCCGAGCCCTCGACGCCGCCGTCCTCCGACACGGACACGCCCACCCCGAGCGCCTCCGAGTCGACGCCCGTCGCGCCCGAGCCGAACGGCGGTGGCGGCGACCTCGCCGAGACGGGCGCCAACAGCAGCACGGGCCCGATCGCCATCGGCGCGGCCGCCCTGCTGGCGGGCGGCGCGGCCCTCGTCGTCGCGACCCGCCGTCGCGCGGCCAAGCGCAACGCGTAAGCACCGCAACCGGCCCACGCCGGGCCGCGGCCCGGCGTGCCGCGTGGCCCGGTAGCCGCGGCAGTCGCGCCGCTGGGGCGGCACCCGTCCCGAAGAGGCGGCACCCCGTAGCGCCGGGCTGCGCACGCCCCCGCCCTGACGGTGTCCCACCAGGACTCCGTCGGGCCGGGGGCTTCGGACGGGGCCGCTACACCGTCTGCAGGTACAGGTTCACGTACCGCTCCACGTCCACGTCCAACGCCACCTCCACCAAGGGCTGTTCGCGCATGCCCTCGTGGATCTCGGACTCGCCGGGGACCGGCCGGCGGTCGACGATCGTCTGGCCGCGCGCGGGCCCCGGCGCCAGGACGACCTCGACCGGCAGGCGCTCGGTGGTCAGGCCCTTCGGGTCGACGACCGCGCAGACCGCACCCGCGTCACCGAGGCCGCCCATCGGCGTGGGATCGCCGGACGTGGCCGGGTCCCGGTGGGCGAGCAGCTCACCGGCCATCCGCAGGCTCGGCTCCGCGCTCGCCCGCAGCCGCTGCACCTCCCCCGCGGGCACCAGGACCTTCTTGAACACGTCCAGTCCGTACATCGTGATCGGCACCCCCGCGGTGAGCAGCACCGCGGCCGCCTCCGGGTCGTGCCACACGTTGAACTCCGCGACCGGTGTGGCGTTCCCGGTCGCCACCGCGCCGCCCATGAACACGATCCGCTCGATGTTGCGGGTCACCTCGGGGTGCGTCCGCAGCAGCAGCGCGATGTTCGTCAACGGCGCCATGGGAATCAGCGTGACCGGCCTCGGCGAGGCGAGGATCTCGCGGCGCAGCAGCGTCACCGCGTCCACGTCGACCGGCACGCGGGTCGGCGCGGGCAGCCTCAGGTCGGCCATCCCGTCCTGCCCGTGCACATGCCGGGCCGTCCGTACGGGCTCGATCAGCGGACGCTCGGCACCCCGGGCGACGGGGATGTCACCGGCGCCGGCCACCTCCAGCACGGTCAGAGTGTTGCGGACGACGCCGTCCACGTCCGTGTTCCCGGCCACGCAGGTGATGGCCCGCACGTCGAGCGCCGGGTGCCGTACGGCGAACAGCAGGGCGAGGGCGTCGTCGACGCCGGTGTCACAGTCGATGATCACCGGGATGCGCTGACCGTCCGTCACGGCGAGGACTCCTTCCAGTGGGGCGGCGGAAAAGCTCCGCAGCAGCGACCTTACGGCCTGGGCTGCGGCCCGCTCCGGGCTCCTGCCCGCGTCAGGACCGGCGTATCGCCGTGACGTCGGACTCCAGCGGCCGTCCGGCCCCGGAAGGCGGCCCGGAAGGACGGCGTCACCGTGTCGGTGCCGGCGTTCGACGTCGCGGGCGACCGGATCCAGCACGTCTATGCCGTGCTCAACCCCGACAATCCGGCCCTGGACGGCCCACTGACCGGCGCCGCCCGCCACACGAACGGACGCGGCGATGATTCCGGCCCCGGTGGCCGGTCGTTACGGGCAGGAGACGACGAAGGAGTACCGCCATGCCCGCACAGCGACCGACCACCGAGCTCGACGCCCGCTACAGCTCGGCGCTCAACCCCCGCCCGGGCGCCCCGGAGGTGACGGCCACCGAATGGGCCGAGGCGCAACGGCGGTTGGAGGCCGCCGAGATCTTCTGGGTGTCCACGGTGCGGCCCGACGGCCGGCTGCACGTCACGCCCTGCATCGCCGCCTGGCACGACGGGGTGCTGTACTTCTCCACCGGCCGCGGGGAGCAGAAGGCGAAGAACCTCGCGCACGTCGCGCACTGCGCGCTGACCACCGGGACGAACTCCCTCACCGACGGGTTCGACCTCGTGGTCGAGGGCACCGCCGAGCCGGTCGGCGACCGTGCGCGGCTGGAGGAGGTGATCACGGCGTTCGAGACGAAGTACGGGCCGCACATCACCTCCCCCGAGGGCACGTTCCACGGCCTCGGGGACGAGTTCCGCAGTGGCGACGCGGTGGTGCTCGCGGTGGCCCCGGGCACGGCGTACGGCTTCGGCCGGGACAACGGGGTCTACAGCCACACGCGGTGGACGTTCTGACCCCGTCCCGGCCTGCGGTGATCCCGTCCTACGACGGGTCCCAGAGCCCGGGGCCGCGGGCCGCCACCCGGTCGCCGACACGGCGCAGCAGCTCGGCGCCGGGCAGCACCTCGGGCCGGCGGCCGTCGCGCAGGCGCGGCGCCACGAGACCGGCGGCGGCCTCCCGCCCGCCGATCACCGCCTGGTACGGCACCAGCCGGGCCGCGCGGATCCGGGCGGCGAGGGTGCCCTGGTCGGGTCCGGCGACCTCGGCGCGCAGACCGAGCTCCCGGGCGCGTCCGGCCAGGGCGTGGGCGGCCTCGAACTGCTCCTCCCCGACCGGCAGGACCGCCAGCTGCACCGGTGCCAGCCACGGCGGGAAGGCGCCGCCGTGCTCCTCGAGGAGGTGGGCGACCGCGCGCTCCACGCTGCCGATGATGCTGCGGTGCACCATGACCGGGCGGTGTTTGGCGCCGTCGGGGCCGATGTAGTGCAGGTCGAAGCGTTCCGGCTGGTGGAAGTCGATCTGGACGGTGGAGAGGGTGGATTCCCGGCCCGCGGGGTCGGTGATCTGCACGTCGATCTTGGGGCCGTAGAAGGCCGCCTCCCCCTCGGCCGCCTCGTACGGGATGCCGGAGCCGTCCAGGACCTCCCTCAGCAGGGCGGTGGCGCGCCGCCACAGCTCCGGGTCGGCCACGTACTTGCCGCCCTCGCCGGGCAGGGACAGCCGGTACCGGGCCGCGCGGATGCCCAGGTCCGCGTAGGCGCGGCCGATCAGCTCCAGGGCGGCCCGGGCCTCCTGGACGGCCTGCTCCAGGGTGCAGAAGATGTGCGCGTCGTTGAGGGTGATGGCCCGCACCCGGGTCAGACCGCCGAGGACGCCGGACAGCTCCGAGCGGTACATGCCGCCCACCTCGGCCATGCGCAGGGGCAGTTCGCGGTAGCTGTGGGAGCGGGAGCGGTAGATCAGGGCGTGGTGGGGGCACAGGCTGGGGCGCAGCAGGACCTGCTCGGCGCCCAGGTCCATCGGCGGGAACATGTCGTCGCCGTAGTGGTCCCAGTGCCCGGAGATCTCGTACAGCTCCCGTTTGCCGAGGGCCGGTGAGTAGACGTGCCGGTAGCCGGCCCGGCGTTCCGCGTCGCGGATGTACTCCTCCAGGGTGTGCCGCACGATCGCGCCGTCGGGCAGCCAGTACGGCAGCCCGGCGCCCATCAGCGGATCGGTGTCGAACAGGTCCAGTTCACGGCCGAGTCGGCGGTGGTCGTGCATGGTGACTCCTCGCGGTCGGGAGGCGAGCACCACGCGGCGAAGCCCCGGGGCACTCGCCCCGGGGCTTCGGACATCTGGGTCAGCTGTCAGCGCGCCGGGACACTCTCCGGCGTCGTCGTGGCGGACGGGTACGACTGGGCGCGCTGCATGGACGGGACCGTAACAGCGGGGCCGGGGGCGGGGCGACGGATTTTCGGGCAGGGGGCCGCGGGTGTCCCGGTCCGCTCACCCGGACGGCCCGTATCGCTGGTGGGCGGGCGGTCGCGGTGGTGCCGTAAGAGCACCCACCCGATCTTGGAGAGCCGCCCGTCCGGAGGCGCCTCCATGAGCCCCCCGCAGGAGGCACCCCGATGACCCGAGCCCCGGCCACCCGTACCCTCCTCGCCTCCGCGCTGTCCGTGACCGCCCTGCTGGCCACGGCCGGCTGTTCCGTGGAGGACGAGCCGCGGCCCCGGTGGTTCTCCGCCTCCCCGTCCGCCTCCGGCGCGTCACCCGCCGTCGAGCAGCCCGCCGGTTCCGGCGCCGCCCTCACCGAGGCGCAGGCCCGGGCGGCGCTGGTCACCGAGGCCGATCTGGGGGAGCCGTGGGGGCCGACCCGGGGCGCGCGGACCTGGCGGGACGGCCTGCTCAAGGCGACCACGGAGGACCGGGAGTGCCAGCGGCTGCTGGACGTCCTCTACACGGAGGAGCCCTTCGGCGCCCCCGAGGGCCCGCAGGCGACGTCCGCGCTCGACGACGGCGACACCGACGCCCAGTTGCGCTACCGGGTCGCCGCCCATCCCCCGGCGGAGGTGGACCGCACCCTGGACTGGATGAAGTCGCTGCCCGGCAGGTGCGGCCAGTTCACGGCCGCGACCCCCCGCGGCGGCGTCCAGGGCGTGGAGGTCCGCGACCTGCCGCTGCCGCCGGTGGGGGATGCCCGGCAGGCCCTGCGGGTCACGCTGGCCGGCGAGACGGAGGAGGGGGAACTGACGTACCTCACCATGGATCTCGCCGCCGTCCGCGCCGGCGAGGAGACGATCACCCTCACCCACGCGGGCCTCGACGAGGTGTACGCGGAGGCCACCCAGCGGGCCGTGGAGCTCGGGGCGCGGCGCCTGGCCGAGATCAGGAAGCAGGGCAGGGCACAGATCTGACGCTCCCGTCCGGGCGGTCAGTACCGGTCGAAACGCGTGCGGTGGGCGATCACGTCCCGCGCCACGTCCACGGCCGTACGCCCGCGGGCGAAGGCGTCCGCCCGCAGTCGCGCGAGCGCGTCGTCCGCGCCCACGCCGAGCTGCGCCATGATCATTCCGACGGCCTGGTAGACCTCGTCGTGGTCGGTGGCGAGCCCGCTCAGCCAGTCCTGCCCGTCCTGCGTCTCCGGCTCGTCCCCGTGCGGCAGTGCCATCAGGGCCACGGTCATCACACCGGCCACGATCCGGGCCACGTGCAGCTGGCGGTCGGTGAGTCCGCCCGGGCGGTCGCGGTACAGGTCGAGCGTGCCCACGCACACCTCGCCGCTGCCCAACGGCACCGCGTACACCGCCCGTACCCCGGCCTCCGTCGCCTGCTGGGCGAAGACCGGCCAGCGTCCCGCGTCCCGGCCCGTGGTCAGGTCGCAGGCGAGCACCGGCGCGCCGTCCTCCAGCGCGCTCTGGCAGGGGCCGTCGCCCAGCGTCGCCTGGATGTGCGCCAGGTGCGCGGCCTGGGCGCTGCTCGCGCTCAGCTGCACGGGCATGCCCTCGCTGCGCAGCGACACGCTCGCTCCGATCACCGGCAGCAGTTCCACCGCCACCTCGCACAGCCGCCCGGGCACCTCTCCGGGCTCGGCGCCCCGCACACCCCTGGCGATCACGTCCGCGGCCCGGGCTCCGTCCGGGTCCGGACCACCGCCCCCGGTGCGGCCGGGGCCCCGGCCGCCACCGAAGGCGCCTCGGGGATCGTCCCTGGGCCGCACGGGCCACCGCCTCCTTCGATCACCGCGGCTTGCGCCATTGCCGGGTCCGGGGCGGGCCGTTGGCGGCGGCAGGACGTCCTGCCGTCCGCGGCCGGCAACGCGAGAGGCGTCGGCGGACCGGCCGTGCGGTGACCGGCTCACCGGTTGCCGCCACCCGCCGGGCCGCGGCCGGCCGCCGGACCACCGGTACAGCCGCCCACCGGGCCGTGTAGCCGCCCGGATCACTCCGGGTCCTCCCGGGATGGTGCCCCGACTACCCGTTGCCGGTGCGGCAAAACCCCTGGACGGGGCCGTCCCCGTGGGGGCTCGGCCTCAGCGTTTCTCGTACGGGTCGTCCGGCTGCGGCACCCGTCGTACGGAGGTGGCGTCGATGACCGGTGGCCAGGCGGCTTCCGAGCCCGGCTCCCCCTCGGGGTGCCACGTGCCGGTGACCGTCACCCATGTGTCGACCGGCGGCGCCTGCGCACCGCGTACCTCGGCCTTGGCGGCCGTGGCGTCGGCGGCGCAGCAGGAGACGAGGAGGCGGGTGACGTACCAGGTGCCGTCGCCGCCACGGGTGACGAAGCCGGTGAGCCGGAGCGTTCGGCCCTTCAGGGAGCGGCCGCTGTCGTAGACCGCGCGGGAGCCGAACTCTCCGAGGGTGAGGCCGAGCGGGTTCCCGGACGGCAGGGCCGGGAAGGTGCCGACGCCCTGGGTGGCACGCCGGGCCGCCTCGCGCTCCGCGCTGTAGGAGCCGAGGGCGGGCGGCGGGAACAGCAGGAGGGCGAGGGCGGGAAGCGTGAGGAACCAGGCGACCCGGGGGCCGGCGGGGCCGTGGCTGTGCCCTGCGTGGCCGCCGTCGTCCCCGTGTTCGGGCGCGTCCTGCCCCCTGGCCGTCAGCACCGCCACGGCCACACCCAGCAGCACCAGCGTCACCCCGGACACCACCAGATACGGCCGCAGTCCCGTCTGGACGTAGCGCAGATACAGCTCGCTGAAGAGCGACACCCGCAGGATCGCCGCGCCCACGAGCGCGAGCAGCACGGCCGGTCCGTAGCGCCTCACAGCAGCCACCACCCCACCAGGACGCTGCTCGTCACGGCCACGACCCACGTCGCCGCCGAGAAGCGCACCGCGAAGGCCCTGCCGAACGTGCCCGTCTGCAACGCGATCAGCTTCAGGTCCACCATCGGCCCGACCACCATGAACGCCAGCCGCGCGGTCGGGGAGAAGCCGCTCAGCGACGCCGCCACGAACGCGTCGGCCTCACTGCACACGCACAGCACGACCGCCAGCACGGCGAGCAGCAGCACCGACAGCCAGGGCGACCCGGTGAACACCTCCAGCAGCGACCGGGGCACGACGATGGCGAAGGTGGCCGCGGCCGCCGCCCCGAGAACGAGGAACCCGCCCGCGTGCAGGAAGTCGTGCTGAAGTCCCGAGACGAAGGCGCGCGGTCCGCCGCCCGGCGCCGGCCCGCCGCTCCGCTTCGGCAGCCGCAGCCATTCCTCCCGCCCGAACCGCGCCCACAGCCAGCCCATCACCACGGCCGTGCCGAGCGAGGCGAGCAGCCGGCCGAGGACCATCTCGGGTTGCCCCGGGAAGGCGATCGAGGTCGCCACCAGGACGACCGGATTGATCGCGGGCGCCGACAGCAGGAAGGCGAGCGCGGCCGCCGGCGCGACACCCCGCCGCATGAGGCTCCCGGCCACCGGCACGGACGCGCACTCGCAGCCGGGAAGCACGACCCCCGCCGCCCCCGCGACCGGCACGGCGAGCACCGTACGGCGGGGCAGCACCCGCTGGAACACCCGCTCGGGCACGAACGCGCCGATCGCCGCCGACACGACCGTGCCCAGCAGCAGGAACGGCACGCCCTGGACGGTGATCGCGGTGAACACCGTCCACCAGGCCGCGACCGGCGGCGTGTAGAGGTCGAGCGCCAGCATGGGCCCGAGCACGGACGCCACCGTCGTGATGGCGAGCAGGGCGGCACCGCCGAGGACGGCGTACACCAGGGCCCGCAGGCCCAGCCGTATACCGTCGGCCACTGTCCGTTGGTTCTCCACGCGCCCGCCCCGGTCGTTCACATCCCGAGAGGGAGGCTAACCCGCACGGCCGTGTGAAGGCCCTGCCGTCTCACAGAGGGGGCTGTGCGGGCGCGGGACCGAGGGTGGTGGTGCCGGGGGCCGTACGGTGCCCGAGGCCCGTCCGGTAGGCGTCCAGGGCCGCCTCCACCCGCCCGGTCCGCCGCAGCAGGTCCCCGAGCAGCCGGCACAGGTCGGCCAGGTCACCGGCGGCACCGGCCCGCTCCAGCAGGCTCAGGGCGCGGACGTAGTGCTCCTCGGCGTCCTCCGTGCGGCGGGCGTCCTCGGCGATGATGCCGAGCAGCCGGTGCGCGGCGGCGGAGTGGACGGCGCCGCGCTCGGAGGACAGGTGCCCGAGGACGTCGTGCAGCAGGGCCGCCGCCTCGTCGGACCTGCCGCGCCGGTGCAGCACGTCGGCCAGCTCCACGGCGACCTGGCTGCTGTAGAGGGCGGCCCGCTTGGCCGACAGCATGCCGAGGGCCTCCCGCAGCTCGGCCTCCGCCCGCTCCAGCCGGCCGTCCTGGGCGTAGACGTAGCCGCGCATCCAGTGGCAGTTGGCGAGTTCGGTGCGGATCTGCAGGCCCCGGTACAGCTCGGCGGCCTTGGCCAGGGAGGCGTCGGCCTCGGCGAGACGGCCCTCGGCGACCAGGGTGCGGGCGACGGACCGGTGCATGCGGGCGACCAGGGCGGGATCACCGGACTGCGGGGCGAGGGCCAGGGCGAACTCGGCGGCCTGGGCGGCGCGGGCGTGCGCGCCCATGTCCATGTACGGGCCGATGGCGCTGGCGTAGAGCAGCAGCAGGGCGTCCGGGTCGTGCAGGCCGCCGCGGTTCAGTTCGTCGAGGGCGGTCTCCAGCAGATAGACGGCGTACCGGAGCTCACCGGCGAGGTAGTGCGCCACGGCCCGGCCGCGCAGGGCCGGGACACGGGCGGGCAGCGGCGCCCCGGCCAGACACTCCTCGGCCCGCTCGAAGTACTGCCGGCCCGCCACGAGCTCGCCCGTCTCCAGGGCGCACTCGCCGAGTCCGAGCAGGGCGGCGGACTGCTCGGGGGCCAGGCCGTGCGTCTCGGCCTCGGCGAGCAACTCGGCGTACTGCCCGGCCGCCGCCTCCGTCTCGCCGACGGCGAGAGTCCGCTGGGCGTCGGTCAGCCGCAGCCGCAGCTCGGTCACGAGCCGGGCGGAGTGCCCGGTGGCCAGCTCGTCGAACGCGACACCGAGCCGGTCCGCGAGATGCCGCAGGGCGTCGTCGGAGGGCCGCACCCGGCCCGACTCCAGGGTGGAGATGTAGGCGGGGGTGTACGCAGGTTCCGCCAACTGCCGCTGGGTCAGCCCCTGTTCGACACGCAACCGCTGCACCCGGCGTCCGATGACCCCCGGGTCGTCACGCTCCCCCACGCCAACTCCCCCTGCCCCTCTTGCCGTTCGCGGCGAACAGCCCCTAGGTTAAACGGAGGGTTAAGCAGAATTGTC
Source organism: Streptomyces flavovariabilis (assembly GCF_000725785.1). NCBI lineage: Bacteria > Bacillati > Actinomycetota > Actinomycetes > Kitasatosporales > Streptomycetaceae > Streptomyces > Streptomyces flavovariabilis. Next base: position 109,945 of record NZ_JNXD01000011.1, read on the forward strand.
GAACACGCTTAACACGTCGCCACCGTAGTCGCCGCCCCAGTTGCGAGGTCGCCGTGCTCGAACGCACACGCACCGCCGAGCGGTACGCCCGCGGCTTCACCGCCGCCCTCGTCGCCGTGGCGACCCTGCTCCTCGCGGCGAACGCGGGCCCGGCGAGAGCCGAGACCCCGCAGCCGGGCCCGCGGGCGGTCACCGACTCCCGCTGAAGCAGGGGTGCTGCTCTACGGCACCCCGGCCTTCACGCGCTGACGTACGTCACGAACGCGGCGTACGTCTGCGGCGAGAGCGTGAGTGTCCCGACCTCGGGGTCCTTGGAGTCCCGGACGGCGACGCGGGCTCCGAGGTCGGCGACCTCCACGCAATCACCGCCGGTGTTGCCGCTGTACGACGACTTACGCCACCGCGCGTTGGTCAGGTCCGTGCTGGTCCCCATAGCGCTCCTCCATCACGCGTGCGATCAGTACCGCCGAGTCCTTCACCGAAAGGGCAGCGGCCTGCAAGGAAGCGTAACGGCGGGCGGCCTCTCTGACAGTGTCGGGATGGGCCGTCATGTGTCCCGAGATCAAGTCCTCGGTGTAGACGATCTCGGGGTCGTCGTCGAAGCGAAGGGTGTTGAACGATCCGACCAGACTGGCGTGTTCTCCCGCTCCGAAGGGCAGCACCTGCATGCTCAGCCAGCGCTTTTCGCACAGACTCAACAGGTGCGCCAGTTGGTTCCGCATGGTCTCGCGACCGCCGATCGGCCGATGCAACGCCGCTTCGTCCAACACCACCAGTGTGAGCGGCGGTTGCTTTCCCTGTAGGAGGAGCTGGCGCTCCATCCGGGCCGCCACCAGATCGTCGAGGTTGTCCGGCCTGCCAGTCGCCAGCACGGCCCGCGCGTAATCCTCCGTCTGCAAGAGCCCGTAGACCAGCTGAGCCTGATACGTGGAGATGTAGGTCGCCTTGGCCTCCATCTCCGCGTACGCCTGAAACCACGTAGGCAACTGGCTCCGCAGAACCAGCCCCACGAGCCTCGAAAAGCAGCCGTCTGTCATCAGCGCCGCATCCGCTCGCTCCGCGAACTCTCTGGTCGGGACCTTGTGGGCGGTTTCGATCTGGCCGACGAGAGAGCCCGTGCAGAAGATGCAGTCCCCCAGCTCCTTCTGGGACAGCCCCGCACTCTCCCGGTAGCGGCGGAGCTCCGAGCCGAAGTAGTCCAGCGGCGAGGCGGTGGGGTCGAGTCGGCGGATGTTGGGCATGGAAGCGGTCACCCCCGGATCCGAACGCCGCTCGGCGTTCTTTTCGTTCTGTAGCCGAGAGTAACCACATGACTCCACGCTGGTGGCATGAATCAGGTAACCCACCAGGCGGGGCCAGGACTTGGGCCCAGGTATGGCATCGACTTCACCCTCGGTGAGCACTCCGCCCGGCATCTGCGCCGCATCCTGCGGGTGTATCTCACCGCCTGGGAGATGGCGGATCTGTGCGACTCCGCCTCGCTGGCCCTCACCGAGCTGGTCGCGAACGTCGTACGCCACACGCCCGACCGGCGGGCCGCGGTACTGCTTCTGCGGCGGCCGGACGGGCGTGGAATGCGCGTGGAGGTCACGGACAGGAGCCCGCACCCGCCGGGTTCACCCACGGCTGTGGACGACCTCGCCGAGGACGGACGCGGCGTGCTGATCGTCGGCGCCGTCACGGACCGGTGGGGATGGGACCCGCTTCCCCACCGGTCCGGCAAGACCGTCTGGTTCGAGTGCGACGCGAAGGACGGCTAGGACGCGTCACCGCGTGAGCGAAGGAAGCGCCACCCGAAGTAGCACACCCCCACCGCTCCGGCGGCCGCGCCGGCGGCGCAGGTCGCCGTGGCCCACGTGGCCATGTCCTGAGTGATCCACAGCAGGCTCACCACGGCCAGCGCCACGGAGAACAGGAACCGTTCTCCATAGCCCGGTCCGCGGCGGCCGGTCAGTCCCCGGTGGCCGTGCACTTGTACGTCACGCCCTTCATCCTGATGTCGCGGTAGCCCACCTTCACGGAAACATCGTTGGGAGCGATATCGGTGCCGCCACCGCCGCCGCTTTCCTTCTTGCGGCAGTAATAACCGAGTGCGTCGAGCTTCTTGATGTCACTCATCGCCTGGTATTTCTTGTACGACGCGATCATGGCCGCTCGCCTTTCCGCAGGCGTGGCTTCCTTCGCCTTCGTGTAGGCGTAGCACCCGATGCTGGCGCCGATTCCCACCCACGAGGCACCCTTGGCCAGGGCCTTGGTGAGGCCGGCCGCGCCGCTGCCGATCCCCAGGACCGCGCAGATCTCGTCCGCTCCGGCGCGCACCTCCGGCTGTGCCGGAGCCGCCTGTGCGGCCTGTGCCCCGACACCGCACAGCGTGCCGGTCATGGCGAAGGCGATTACGGAAGAAATTCCCTTGCTTCGTACGCTCACGAAGTCCATCCCCGTTTTCATTTACCGTATGCCTGGATCGCATACTCGGATTGCATGGTCAGTGCGAAATTGAGGCTACCCACGGGGGACGGGCGTTCGCAATGGAGAACTTGTGAACATCACCGGGAGGAAATTCAACCGGGTAAAACCTTGCTCAATGCCTCGTCAAGACTCTTCGCCACCTGTGCCGCCTCCGGCCGGGCCGCACCCGTCGGCCGGGGGCCGCACAGGGCGTCCAGTTCGGTGATGAGGGTCTGGGTGACGGCGCCGTACAGGGGCGTGCGGGGGCGCTGTACGGCCTCGCTCAGGGCGGGCAGCAGGATGTCGCGGGAGTAGCTGACGCCGTCGGCGAGCCGGTCCGGGGCCTTGACCTCGGCGCTCTCGCCGGTGGGGGACGGCGAGGCGCTCCCGGAGTACGCCGAGGCGTGCCGGCACTCGGGGGTGCTGCCGGGACTCTGGTAGGCGGAGACGCGGGTCGGGGCGAACCCGGCGCGCAGCAGGCAGCGTTCACTGTCCGGGTCGGTCAGGAACGCGATCAGCTCGGCGGCCTTCGCGGCCCGCTGCTCGGAGGTGGAGGAGGTGACGGCCAGGTTCTGCCCGCCGAGCACGGCCTTGCCGGGCAGCCTGGTCACACCGAGTTTCCCCTTGAACGTCTCGTACAGGGCCGGGTAGACGTACGGCCAGTGACGCAGGAAGGTCGTGCGGCCCTCCGCGAAGGCGCTGAGCGATTCGGCCTCGCGGGAGCCGGAGGCCTCCGCGAGCATGTACGACGACGCCGTGCGCTCCCGCAGTTCGCTCACCGCGGCCGTCAGCTGCTCCTCGTCGGCGGTGTACCGGCCGTCCTGGTCGGTCAGCGCGAAGCCCGGGACGGCCGAGGCGAACGCCTCGATCGCGTTGACCGTACGGCCCTCGTAGGCGGCGAGCTGCGTGGTCCACCCCTCCTGATAATCCCGGGGCTTCGGCCGGTCGTTGACCGCGTCGATCAGTTCCCTCAGGTCGCCCCAGGTCACGCCGCGGCCCAGTTCGGTCCGGGCGGTGCCGGCCTCCCGCAGGTGGTCCTTGCGGTAGTACAGCAGGCCGACATCGCTGTTGAAGGGGACCGCGTACCGCTCGCCGTCCCAGAACGACGTGCTGTCGACGGACGGGATGAGGTCGCCGGGCGACTTCACCGCCGCGCCGGTCAGCGGGCGGATCAGCCCGGCGGCGGCGAACTCCGGGATCCAGGTCACGTCCAGGTTCACCACGTCGTACTCGGCGCCCCCCGACTGGAGCGCGCCGAGCAGCTGGCTGCGCTGCTGGTCGGCGGAGCCGGGGAGCTCCACCAGGCGGGCCCGGTAGCCGCCTTCGCCCTCCTTCTCGTTCCAGGCGTCGATGAGCTGCTGACGGATGCCGTTCTTGCCGGTGACGTCCTGGCCGCTGGCCACCACGATCCGCGGCGGTCCGGCGGCGCCCTGCGGCTGCTCCCCCGCCTCCTTGCCGGTGCAGGCGGTGAGCGCGAGCAGGGACAGCAGCGACAGTGCGGCAGCCGTCAGGCGAGCGGCTGCCGTCGGGCGGCGTGCCATCATTCCTCCCCCGATCCGACATGGGCGACCTCGTCGTGCAGTGCGGGTACGAGGTCGTCCCCGGTGTCCAGGCAGCGGCCCCGGCCGGCCTCGGCGATGCCCGTGGCGGGGCGGCCCTGGTCGCAGCCCGAGCTGCTCAGGGACACCATGGCGACCGGGACACCCGCGCCGCCGGCCCGTTCGAGGACCTCCTCGAGGGCCTTGCCGGTCAGGCGGCCGTCGTCCTCGCCGTCGGTGAGGTAGACGATCAGCTGCGGCCGGTCGTCGCCGGTGCCGCGCTCCCGCATGAAGGCCAGGGCGTCCAGCAGGGCGCCGTGCGGATCGGCCTCCGCGTCCCGCACCTCGGCGGAATCCAGGCGGTCTTCGGCGTCGGAGCGCTTGTGCGTGCCGAATTTCAGCAGTTCGGTGTGCGTACGGTCGCCGGTGCCGTGCACCGCCCACACCCCGTACTCGTCCTCCCCGCCGAGCCCGGGCAGGGTCTGCTTCAGGATGCCCGGGCCGCCGCTGGGGCCGTCCCACCGGCCCGCCATCGAGCCGGAGCTGTCGAGGAGGTACAGGACCCGGCCGGGCCCGTGCGCGTTGCCGTAGCGCACCAGTGTCCGTTCCATGTCCACGGGGTCGGCGGCCTTCGCCGGGCGGACCGACTCGGTGAGGCCCTTGGGAACCGGCTCCGTGTCGAGCAGGTCGCGCTCACCGGTCGCGGACCGGAAGCCGTGTCCGCCGAGCACCGTCCGGCCGTCCTGCCCGGTCAGCCAGGTGTGGAAGCGGTCCACGGCGTCGTCCCGCGCGTCGGCGTCCCGGTCACCACCCTCCCAGCGCACCCGCACGAACGCCGGTTCCAGGCCGGGCACGTCGTCGGGGTAGGCGGCGACGCGCGGAGCGCGGGTGGCACGGTGGCAGCCGATGCCGCTCTTCAGCAGGAACTCCGGGACCAGCGCCGCGCTGCGGTCGTCCACGGCGTCGTCGGCGGGCAGCGTGCACAGCAGCCGCGCGGCCGAGGGCTCGGGCCGCCCGACCCGGGCGAGACTCTGCTCGGCACCGCGCGCGTCGGCGTCGTCGTACAGTCCCGTCGTGGCCAGCAGCGCCGAGCCCGTGAACTCCGGGTCGGGGCGGTGCAGTTCGACCTCGCTGTCGACCCGATCGAGGGCGGTGAGCAGCCGGGACAGTGGCTGCCCGGTGGGTTCGAGGCCCGCGCCGAGTTTCTTCGGTACGGCCAGCACGACCGGCGAGTACGCGATCGGCTCGGCCTCCGGCTCCAGCAGGGCGAAGACCCGGTCCTCCTGGGCCGCGGCATCGGTGACCCGGTCGACGTCGGCGCGGGTGGCGGGAATCCACACGTCCGGCTGCGGGCCGATGTCCCGCTGCGGGTTCTCGTCCTCCCGGGGCTGCTGCCAGGCGTCGGTCCGCTCGCCCAAGGCGGTCACCACGGCTGCGGCACCCGCGCTGTTGACCGTGATGCCGCTGCGTCGGCAGCCGTGGGCGGTGGTGTTGGCGTCCGACGTGACGTAGTCGTCCGCGGCCGCCCGCATCGCCGGCTCCAGGTCGGGGTCGACGAGGACGCGCAGTTCCAGGGACGGTACGCAGGGGCCCGAGTCGCCGGTCAGGGCCAGGATGCCGTAACCGCCCGCACCGGTGGCGAGCACGGCGAGCAGAGCCGCCAGCGCGGTACGGCCGGACCGGCCGACGGCCTTGCGGGCGCGGTCGAGCAGATCCTGGAGCCGGGCGAACCAGGGAGGCCGCGGGTCGCCCGGGGGAGAGGGCGGGGGCACCTCGGGGCCGGCCGCCAGCAGCACGTCCGCTTCCCGGTCCCAGGGGGGAGCCAGTGCCTGCGGACGCTGCGGATCTTCGTCCTCCGCCTTGTACTTCGCCGCGGCCATCCGCTCTTTCACCGCGGTGTACAGATCGGAGAGCCACACGTCGCCGCCCTCGTCGAGGACGCGCGTGAGTTCGCGGGTGAACGGTGTCGCCACGTCGGCGTCCCCGCCCAGGATGCAGCGGTTGGGCTGCACGCTCATCAGCAGCAGGATCTTGTGCTTCTTGCGCTTCGGATCGTCGAAGCGGTGCCAGATGCCCGCGGCGTTGCCCGCGTAGCAGCAGTCGAGGATCACCACCACCTGCTCGGCGTTGCTCTCGGCGAGCTCGCCCAGCACCTGGCTGAAACTCACCGAGCCGGGCAGCCCGTGGCCCGTGAGCACCCGCGCGGTGCGCATCTGGAGGTGCAGCTCGTTGCCGGAGGTGGAGGTGACGGCGTGCCCGGCGAAGTAGAGCAGCAGCAGCCCCCTGGCCTCACGGCAGGCGCGGCGCAGCGCCCCCGTGAAGTCGTCCGGGGCCGGCGAGGCCAGGGTCCGCACCTCGCCCGTGCCGAACACCCCGCCCCGGTGCAGCGCGTCCTCGAGAGTCGTCCGGTTGTGCCGCACGGCCGGGAGCTGACCGTTGACGCCCTGGGGATCCGGTGCCGTGTGGTCGTACTCGGACACACCGGCCAGCAACGCCCGGTTCGCCTTGCCGCGCGGGTCGAAGCGGCTCACCGGCCTACTCCCCGTCGGGGTCCAGTGGGCGGATCTGCGGATCGGGATCGCCGCCCTGGAGCCTGCGGCGGTTGTTCGTCCAGGTCTTCACCGCGCGGGCGGTGTACTCGGTCAGTGCCGCGACCGTGACGACGTCACCGATAATTCTCAGCACGAGTTCGAGGTCGGGCCCGAGCCGCCCCCTGGTCCCGTCCGTGCCGGTCCGCTCCTCGATGCGCAGGTGCCGCCCGGAGAGCAGTTCCTCCAGCGGCTCCTCGCGCTCCAGCCACGTCTTCAGAGCTCTGACATCATCCACGGTCGCGCCGGCGCCCAGCCGGACGCGCACGCCTAAGACAGCCACTTCGTCCCCCTCTGTCATGCCCGACATCATGACACCGGGTCGGGCCCCGGCGGCAGACCTGTGACGTGACCCGCGCAAGCGATTGCACGCCCCCTTCACGCCACGCGCACACGGCGCACGCGGCTCAGGGGCCCTCAGCCCTGGGTCTGCAACTGCCTCAACTGCCGCTGCACATGGTCCAGTGCGCCTTCGCGCCGCCCCGGCACCCGCCCGCGCAACGCGGCCAGCGCGGCGCCCAGTTCGCGGGCGGGGGCGGTGTCGCGGACCTGGCCCCACTGGTGGTGTGCCCGGTCCACGGCGGCCTCGACGGCGGGGGCGTCCGGTGCCTGCCCGGCGTTCAGGCGGGCGGTGGCGATCATCAGCCAGGTGCGGCAGCTGCGCGCGGCGTCCCCGGCGAACATCGCCAGGTCGGCGCGTACTTCGGCCCAGTGCAGGGCCTCTTCGGACGCGGGCCCGTGCGCGGTGACGGCGATCCGCTCGTGCCGGGCGGCGAGTGCGTCGGCGTCGGCGTGCCGGCCGGACTGGACGGCGGCGGTGATGGCGGCGTGCGGGTCCCCGGCCGTCGGGCCGGGCGCGCTCAGCACCAGGTCCGTGCCCGCGCTCTCCGGCGCGATCCGGGCCAGCGCCTGCTGGTGCAACTGCTCGACCGGCGGCCGGAACCCGCTGCGCAGGATCGTCGCGACGGCCTTCATGTACGTGGGTTGCGCGACCGTGCGTCTGGACGGCGGTGGCGCGATGCGACCGTGAACGGCGTTGCCGCGGCCCGAGTCCAGCGGGGTGCCGCGCAGCAGCTCCCAGGTCTCGGCGTCGGCGTGCAGGTCGAGCAGGAGGGTCGTGGCGCCGGCGGGCCTGAGCCGCAGTTCCTCCCGGAACCAGTGCCATGGGAAGGCGGTGTAGCGGGCGGTGGAGGCGGTGGTGCGGGCCAGCGCCAGGTGGGGCAGGCGCTGGCGGCGGTCGAGCTGGAGCTGGCCGGTGACGTACACGGTGAGCGGGCCGGGGGCCGCGGCGGCGGCGCGGAGCCGGGTGAGGACGGCCTGCGGCTCCAGCGGGTCGGCGAGTTCGACGACGTTCGCGGTGTCGGTGCCGGCCAGCACGGCGGGCGCCACGGCGGCGAGGACGGGGAGTACGGAGGCGGCGTCCACCAGGCGCCCCTTGCCGACCGGCGAGGCCGCCAGCAGCAGCACGGTTCCGGGCATCGCCCCACCCCCTGTGTCGATCACGTACGTCAGCACCGTAACCGCTGCGGCTGCGACGGTGGGTGCCAGGACCGCAAACGTCCGCCTTCGGGGGCTTCGCCCCCCGGTCTCCGCGGACGGCGAACACGGTCGTGTCATCGGCGAGGTGCCCGCCGCCGTGCCGCGGTGTGCCGTCCGTCACCGGCAGCAGCGTCTCGTCACCGGCGATCCGTCAGCGCCGGATCTCCGGCGGTCCGGGCGCGAGGTCACCCGGCAGCTGGGCGGCATGACGGCCCCGGCCGACAGGGTGCGCAACGAGCGGGCCGTGCTCCCTGCGGTGCCGGCTCACGGCCCCGGCGGGACACGGGGCGGCACCGGCCGCATCCCCTTCCCGCCGCTCCGCCGACTTGCCAGGGGCTGCCCGCCGGTGTGCCCTGGATCCAGGGGCAGGGACAGAGAGGAGAGCTGTCATGGCTCATGCGGCACCCGCCTCACCCAAGATGATCACGCGGCGGCGCAGGCCCGATGTCTTCAGTGCCCGGACCCACGCCGCCGCGCAGGTCGCACTGCCCGTCGTGCTCGGGCTGGTCTACGGCTTCTGGGCCGCGGCCAACCAGCGTCACGGCGGACCCATCACGGGCTGGAACCTGCTGTTCGGCTTCGTCACGGCGCTCGTGTTCGCCGTGGTGTTCGCCGCCCTGTGGCGACTGGCCCCGCGGCTGCCGCGCGAACTGCACGCGCTGAGCTGGTTCGCCTTCACGGGCTGTGCGATCGGCTTCCTGTACAGCCAGACCGGTGCGTCCGTGTTCAGCTCCAGCGGCCTGGGGCTGCTGGTGGGAGCCGGCGTCCTCGCCATGGTGTTCTACCGCTACTACACGCGCGAGGACGCCGCCGGTCAGCGCGTCGACTGACGGGGCCGGGACACCCGTTCGGGGGAGCCGCGCTCGCGGAACGGGCCCGGGGCGCCTTGCCTGGAAGAGTGTCCGAGCACGACCGGGCGCCCGTACCCGAGAAGGCGCCCCGACGATCACGGAACGTCCTGTCGGCCGTTCTGCTCCTCCTGGCGTGCCTGCTCGTGCCGTTCGGGGCGCTCGCCTCCTGGGCGGCCCACGGGCTCACCGACACCGGCCGCTACGTCCGGACGATGGCGCCACTCGCCGCCGACCCGGGCGTGCGGCGCGCGGTCGCGGACGCCGTCGGCGACGGCGTCCTGCGGGAGGCCGGGCGCTCGGCCGACACCGGCCCGCTGCGCGGGGCGGTCGGGCCCTTCGTGCACGACGCGGCGCGTTCCTTCACCCGCACCGAGGCGTACCGCACGGCCTGGGACGCGGCGAACCGGGCCGTGCACGACGCGGTCCTGCGCGCCCTGCGCGACGACACCACCCGCGGGGCCCCGGTCACCGTGGACCCCGCCCCCGTCATCACCCGCGTCAAACAGCAACTCTCCGAAGACCACGTGCCGTTCGCCCACCGCATCCCGGTCACGCACACGCGGATCCCGGTGCTCCCGGCCGAGGACGTGGACCGACTGCGCAAGGGGTACCACGTGCTGGACACCGCCGCCTTCGGGCTGCCGCTCGCCGCCGCCGTCCTCGCGGTCGCCGGGATCCTCGTCGCCGTGCGCCGCCGCCACGCCGTCACCGCCCTCGGCCTGGGCACGGCCCTGGGCGGCGCGCTGCTGGTCCTCGCCGTCGCGATCGGCCGCCGCCTCACCCTCGCCGACCTGCCCGACGCCCTTCACCGCCCCGCTGCCGGAGCGGTCTACGACGCCCTCACGGCCACCCTGCGCACGGTGTCCTGGCTCCTGTGCCTGCTGGGACTGGCGGTGGCGGCCGGCGCCTGGCTCACGGGCCGGTACGGTCCCCGGCTCGCCGCGCGGCGATCTGCGCGAGTGTCCGCAGGGCCCGTCGCAGATGCGCCTCCGGAGCCGACGCGAGCCCGAGCCTGACGGCGTCGGGCGTGTGCCCGGGGGCGACGGCGAAGGCGGGGCCGGGCGTGACGGCGATGCCGTGCGCGGCGGCGGCGGCCGTGAAGGTGTCCGCGCGCCACGGGGCGGGCAGCTCCCACCAGGCGAAGCAGGAACCCGGGTCGGACCGTACGGCGAAGCCCGCGAGTTCCTCGGCGAGGATCCGCTGCCGCCGTACCGCGTCCGCCCGCTTGGCCTGCACCAGCCGGGCCACCGTCCCCTCCGCGGCCCACCGTACGGCCGCCTCCAGCGCGAACCGCCCCGCGCTCCAGCCGCCCGAGCGCACGGCGTCGGCCACGGCGGCGACCCGGTGCGGCGGCACGACGAGGAACCCGGCGGTGAGCCCGGGGGCGACCCGTTTGGAGAGCCCGTCGACGACGTGGGTGAGGGCCGGGGCGTGCACGGCGAGCGGATCACCGGGCTCCCGGAGGAAGGACCAGATCCGGTCCTCCACCACCGGCAGGTTCAGGTCGTGGACCAGCTGGGCGAGTTGCAGCAGCCGTGGCCGGCTCGTCGTCAGGGACGTCGGGTTGTGCAGCGTCGGCTGCACGTAGAGGGCGGACAGCGGCGCCGAACGGTGCGCGGCCGCCACCGCCTCCGGGAGCAGCCCGGCCGCGTCCCCGGCCAGCGGCACCAGCGTGCAGCCGAGCCGCGCCGCGATGTCCTTGACCAGCGGATACGTCAGGTGCTCCACGCCCACCCGGCCGCCCGGCCGGACCAGTGAGGCGAGGACGGCGGCGATGGCCTGCCGGGCGTTGCCGGTGAACAGCAGCCGTTCGGGGGCGGGGCGCCAGCCCGGGGTGGTGAGCAGGGTGGCCGCGGCCTCCCGCGCGGCCTCGGTGCCGGTGGCGGCCGCCGGTAACAGCGCCTCGGCCAGCACGTCGGGGCGCAGCAGCGGCGCGAGAACGGGGGCGAGCAGCTCCGCCTGGCCGGGCGCGGCGGGGTAGTTGAGCTCCAGGTTGACGGGGGTGACGGCCGGACCGGGCTCGATGAGCGCCTGCCCCACCGGCCCGGCCGGCGCGGCCCGTACGAAGGTGCCGCGCCCGACCTCCCCGACGACCAGCCCGCGCCGCACGAGTTCGCCGTACACCCGCCCCGCCGTCGACGGGGCGAGGCCCCGGCGCCGCGCGAACGCCCGCTGCGGCGGCAGCCGTTGTCCGGGCCGCAGCCGCCCGGTGGCGATGTCGTCGGCGATGCGGTCGGCGATACGCCGGTAGTCACTCATCGGCCGGACTCCCTTGGATTGCACCGAGAGCAAAGATCTTATTGCACCGAGTAGTCGAGCCGCCTAGGGTCGACGCCATGGCACCCTTCCTCGCATACGAGGACAAAGACCCCGACACCGATCGGGTACCCCTGGTCCTCGTTCACGGCCACCCCTTCGACCGCACGATGTGGGCACCGCAGCTCGACAGGTTCCCGGGTACCCGCCGCGTCATCGCCCCCGACCTGCGCGGCTACGGCGCCTCCCCCACGGCCCCGGCCGTCACGGACTTCTCCGGATTCGCCCGGGACATCGAGGCCCTGCTGGACGAGCTCGAGGTGGAGTCCTTCGTCCTCGCGGGCCTGTCGATGGGCGGGCAGATCGTCATGGACTGCTACCGCCTGTTCCCCGAGCGCGTGCGCGGCCTGGTCCTCGCGGACACCTTCCCGTCGGCGGAGACCCCCGACGGCGTGCGCGCCCGTGACGCCATGGCGGACCGTCTCCTCGCGGAGGGCATGCGCGGCTACGCCGACGAGGTCCTGGAGCGGATGGTCGCCCCGCACGCGCCCGCCGAGGTCAAGGCGCACGTCCACGGCATGATGACCGCCACCGCCCCCGAGGGCGCCGCCGCCGCCCTGCGCGCCCGCGCCCGGCGCCCCGACTACCGCGCCCTGCTGCGCCGCGTCTCCGTGCCGGCCCTGGTCGTCGTGGGAGCCGACGACACCTTCACGCCGGTCTCCGACGCCCGGGCCATGCACGCGGCCCTCCCGGACGCGGCACTGCACATCATCGAGGGCGCGGCCCACATGCCGAACCTGGAACGCCCGGAGGAGTTCGACCAGGCGCTGGAGGAACTGCTGGCCCGGGTCGATGCCCGGCAACCTTCCCCCGCCCCACCCCGTCTTTGAGGGAGGATTCGGGCATCCCACCCCGCGAACGGAAGGCCGGGCCTTGGACACCGCCGCTGCCGAGTGGACCACCAGGGGCGACGGGCGCGAGCACCGTCCGCCCGGACGGCGGCCCGGCGCCCGGTGCGCCGGACTGCTGTTCGCCGGGGTGAGCGTGATCGTCGGCTTCCGGGCCGCCGACAGCGACGGCATCACCCCCGTCCCGCAGCTCCTCGCCTTCCTCCCCTGGCTGCTCGCCCCCACCGCCGTGGCGCTGCTGCTCACCCTGCTGTCCCGCTGGTGGCCCGGGACGTTCTGGGGCGTCGTCCTGCTGGGCCTGCTGGCCTGGTACATCGAGCCGTACGGCAAGGTCGGCGATCCCACGGGCCGCCCGGTCGCCGCGCTGCGCGTGCTGACCTCCAACGTCGAGTTCGGCCAGGGCACCGGCTCCCTGATCAACGCCGTGCGCCGGGAGAAACCGGACATCGTCTTCGTGGAGGAGTGCGACTTCGGGTGCGACGCGCTGCTGAAGCGGGACCTCTCCCAGGACTACCCGCACCGCCGGGCCGTGGAGGGCGGCGGCTCCGAGGGCTCCGTCATCCTCAGCCGCTTCCCGCTCCGGCCCACCGAGGGCGTGCGCGGCACGATGGGCATGCCCGGGGCGGTCGCCGACGTGGACGGGCACGCCGTAAAGCTGCAACTCGCCCACCCCATGCCCCCGCTGCCCGGCCAGGTGGACCTCTGGCGCCGGGAACTCGACGCCCTGCGCGACGCGGCCACCGCCGACCCGGACACCCCCCTCGTCCTGGCCGGCGACTTCAACGCCTCCCAGGACCACGCGGTCTTCCGCCGCATCCTCGACACCGGCCTGCGCGACGCCTCCCGCCTGGACGGCGCCGACCGCACGGCCACCTGGCCGGCACAGACCGCCCCCACGCTCGGCGTGCAGATCGACCACGTCCTGGTGTCGGAGGATTTCGGCGCGAGCCGCACCCGCATCCTGGACCTGGCCGACACCGACCACCGCGCGGTCGTCACGGACCTGACGCTGCACGAGGACCGCTGACCACTGACCACTGCGCGTACCGGGAACGGGCCGCAGCGGGAACGGCCGGCACCCGGTGGCCCTCTCGGACCGCCGGGCCCAGCCCTCCCCCCTACCGCCGGTACCGACCGGCTCAGACGCCGATGTCACACCCGTCGGCACGCCACACGGCCACGACGGCCGGCCGGACGTACGTCCCGGGCCCGTCGGGCCAGGTGCTGGCGGGCTTCTCCACGGACGCGCCGTCGATCTCGCCCGGGTGCTGCACGGCGACCAGCACGCGCCGGTCCTGGATGATCGGGCCGCAGGTCTCGGCCCCCTTCGGCACGGTCAGGAACTGCTTGAGCTCACCGCGCCGCTCACCCCGGGTCGCCACTCCGAACAGGCCGTCGTGCGAGCCGAGCTGGGCGCCGTCGGTGGAGATCCACAGGTTGCCGTAGGGGTCGAAGGCGACGTTGTCCGGGCAGGAGATCGGGCTGACGGCGTCCTTCGGGAACCCGGCGAAGTACGTCGCCGGGTCCTCCGGGTCCCCGGCGACGAGGAACAGCGACCAGGCGAAGCGGGTGCTCTCGGGCCGGTTCCACCGCTCGGTGAGCTCCAGCACGTGCCCGTGCTTGTTGGCGTGGCGCGGGTTGGCCTCGTCGGCCTTGGCATTGCCGCCCACACCACGGTTGGTGTTGTTGGTCAGCGCGACGTACACCTTGCCGGTCACCGGGCTGGGCTCGATGTCCTCGGGCCGGTCCATCTTGGTGGCGCCCACCTTGTCACCGGCGAGCCGCGTGAAGACGAACACCTCCTCGGCGCTCATCCCCTCCACGTGCGAGACGGCGCCCTTCGCGGTGGCGGTGGCCAGCGGGATCCACTCACCGCTGCCGTCGAACTCGCCGTCCTCCGGCAGCTTGCCCGTGCCGTCGATCTCGAGGGCGGGGGAGTCACCGGTGAGCTTGGCGACGTACAGCGTGCCCTCGTCGAGCAGGGAGAGATTGTGCTCCCGCACGGAACGCGACGGCCCGTGCCGCATCCGCTTGCTGCCGACGAACTTGTAGAAGTAGTCGAACCGCTCGTCGTCACCGGAGTACACGACCGGCCGCCCGTCGTGCGTCAGCCGCACCGTGGCGGCCTCGTGCTTGAACCGCCCGAGAGCGGTGTGCTTGCGGGGCGTGGAGGTGGGGTCGTACGGATCGAACTCCACCACGTACCCGAACCGGTGCACCTCGTTCGGCTCCCGGGCGACGTCGAACCGCTGGTCGAACCTCTCCCACTTGCGCTCGGTGGCGCCGGTGCCGATCCCGTAGCGCTTGTCGGTCGCCCGGACGCCGTTGGCGAAGTACTGGTTGAAGTTCTCCTCGCCGTGCAGGGTCGTGCCCCACGGGGTGACACCGCCGGAGCAGTTGTTGAGGGTGCCGAGCACCTTGGTGCCGGTGGGGTCGGCGGAGGTCTTCACGAGCTCGGACCCGGCGACGGGCCCGGTGAGCCGGAACTCGGTGGTGGCGGTGACGCGCCGGTTCAGCTGATGCCGGGACACCGCGGTGAGCTTCCCGCTCTTGCGGTCCCCCTCCACCACGACGGCGGACAGCCCGTGCGCGGCCCAGGCGATCTCGGCCTGCTCACGGGTCGGATCGGCGGCGTCGTAGCCGCGGAACATAAGAATTTCGTCGGTGTACTCGTGATTGGCGACGAGGAGCTGCCTGTTCCGCTCACCGGGCAGGGGGAGCAGGGCGAGGAAGTCGCAGTTGTACCCGAACTGCCCGGCCTGGGCCTTGGCGGTCTGCTTCTCCGGGTCGAAGGCGGGGGCACCGCGCAGGATGGGCTCGCCCCAGCGGATGACGACGTTCTGCCGGTAGCCCTCCGGCACGGTCACGGCGTCGGCGGTGTTGGGCGCGACGGACGCGAAGCGCAGCCCGCGCGCGCCCTTGTTCTTACGCCGGGCGGCCTCGGAGGGGGCGCCGGCCGGTACGGCACCGGCCTGCGGAGCCTGCCCGACACCCACGGCACCGGCGCCCGCGGCGGCCACGGTCACCACGGCCGCGGCACGCATCATCGACCGGCGGCTGAGCGCACCGGCGATCACGTCACCGACGTACTCGTTGGAGCTGGTGTTGGGCACCTCGTGGAAGCAGGCGTCACCACACCGGAAACGACAGGTCATGGCGGACCGGCCGCCGGGGTGCGAACCGGACGGCGTTCCGATCAACGGCAACAGCTTGCGCACTTTACTCTCCCCATGGATGCCCTTGGTGTCAGCGTGACCGTAGGGGCACATACGTGCGGTAGCCGGGCGCCCTGGTGAACAAGGGATGAACCCATGGCTGCCGTACGGGGGTTGCGGCGATTAAGCCCGGTGTCACCCGCACCGGCCGGATGTCCTCTTGACAGGGTGGACCTGGCACAACAGACCCTGCCCAAGATCACTCAGGAGGGCCGCTAACCTTACGTGTCCGTCCTGGCCAGGGATTGACGGGCTTCAACTCACGCGAAGGGTTGCGCGCACATGGGCATTCTCACTCGGTTGCGGAACGCGTTCGGACGATCCCGCAAGACACAAACCGCCGAGGCGGAGAGTGCGGCGCAGACCACGCCGACGGAACCGACGACCTCCGAGGACACTCCGACAGCACCCGCGGCGACCCCCAAGGTCCCGTCCCCCTCCCCGGAACCCACTCCGGGGCCGACGGCGAACGTCCCCGAACCGCGCGACGACGAACACGACCTCGTGTCGGCGGCCTTCGACAAGGTCGCAGTCCCGCGCCCCGCCGGCTCGACGGAGGACGCACCGACCGAGGAGAAGGCGCCGGCTGCCGAGGGACGGAAGGTCGCCGAGGAGCCGACGGTTGAGGAGAAGCCGGACGCTGTCGCGGAGCCGGCGACCGTCGAGAAGGCGGCTGCTGCCGAGGAACCGACGGTTGAGGAAAAGCCGGACACTGTCGCGGAGCCGGCGACCGTCGAGAAGGCGGCTGCCGCCGAGGGCCCGGAGACTCCGGAGTCGGCTGCCGCGGAGCAGGCGACGGAGGCGAAGGTGGAGGCGGCTCCGGTGGAGACGCCGGTCGCCGAGGAGCCGACGGTGACGGACGAGGCCACGGCGGAGAAGCCGGAGCCGGGCGAGGAGACGGTCGAGCAGGAGAAGTCGACCGCGGCGGCCGAGACGACCGAGAAGCCGGAGGCCGGCCCGGCGAACGAGGAGCGCCCCGAGCCCGCGCCCCCGACGGATCCGAAGGCCGAGGCAGAGCCCGAGGCCGCCAAGAAGACGGCCGAGCCGAAGGCCGCCGCGAAGACCAAGGCCACGAAGGCAGCCGAGCCGAAGGCCGAGGCCGAGGCCGCACAGAAGACGGCCGAGCCGAAGACCGCCGCACAGGCCAAGGCCACGAAGGCAGCCGAGCCGAAGGCCGAGGCCGAGGCCGCACAGAAGACGGCCGAGCCGAAGGCCGCAGCCGAGGCGGCCGCCCTCGAACCTGCGGCCGCCGACGGCGACGCGGCCCCACAGGGGCCACCCGCACCCGAAGACGAAAGCAGCACGGGTGGTGCGGGTGGGAACAAGACGGCCGAAGGCGAAGCCGAGGCCAAGCCGAAGCGGAAGGCCGCACCGAAGGCTAAGGCCGAGGCCGACGCCGACGCCGACGCCGAGTCGAAGCCCGACACCGAGCCGAAGCCCGACACCGGCCCCGCCCTCCCCCTCACTCGCGTCAAGACCCGCGCCCCCGGCCTCACCACCGCCTACAAGGCCGCCACGACCGCCCTCGAGACCAACAACCTCACCGGCACCCGGGCCAAGGTCTACCTCGTCCTCGACCGCTCCGCGTCCATGCGCCCGTACTACAAGGACGGCTCCGCCCAGGCCCTCGCCGAGCAGACCCTCGCCCTCGCGGCCCACCTCGACCCCGAGGCGACCGTCCCGGTCGTCTTCTTCTCCACCGAACTCGACGGCACCGGCGAGATCACCCTCACGGACCACGAGAACAAGATCGACGACCTGCACGCGAGCCTCGGCCGCATGGGCCGCACCAGCTACCACGTAGCGGTGGAAGCCGTCCTCGCCCACCACGACAAGACGGCGGCAGCCCCCGGCACCCCCGCCCTGGTGGTCTTCCAGACCGACGGCGCCCCCGACGCGAAGACCCCCGCCACCCAGGCCCTCACCGACGCCGCCGAGACCCACCCCGCCGTCTTCTTCTCCTTCGTCGCCTTCGGAGACCCGGAGAACAAGGCCTTCGACTACCTCCGCAAGCTCAAGACCCCCAACACGTCCCACTTCCTCGCCGGCGAGACCCCCCGCGAGCTCACGGACAAGGAGCTCTACGAGGGCGTACTGGCGAACTGGCGCCCGTAACCCTCCCCGGCCTCCCTACGCCGCCCGCTTCCCACCCCGTAAAAGGGGAGGCGGGCGGCGTACCCGTGTCAGCTACGATTTCAAGGTTCGTAGACGACCCCGACCACGAGATCGTCACCCCACGTAGCGACTTGGGAGCAGCCCGCGATGGCTCGACACCTCATCACCAGCGCCCTTCCGTACATCAACGGGATCAAGCACCTGGGCAACATGGTGGGGTCCATGCTCCCGGCGGATGTCTACTCCCGCTATCTGCGCCAGCGGGGCCATGAGGTCCTGTACATCTGCGCGACGGACGAGCACGGCACCCCCGCGGAGCTCGCCGCCAAGGAGCAGGGCGTGCCCGTGGACGAGTTCTGCACCGAGGCGCACCACCAGCAGAAGGCCATCTACGACGGCTTCAACCTGGCCTTCGACTACTTCGGCCGCAGTTCCTCCCCGCAGAACCACGAGATCACGCAGGAGATCGCCCGCGAGCTGAAGGCGAACGGCTTCATCGAGGAGCGCGCGATCCGCCAGGTGTACTCGAACGCCGACGGCCGCTTCCTGCCCGACCGCTACATCATCGGCACCTGCCCGCACTGCGGCTACGACAAGGCCCGCGGCGACCAGTGCGAGAACTGCACGCGCGTCCTGGACCCGACGGACCTGATCGACGCCCGCTCCGCGATCAGCGGCAGCAGCGACCTGGAGATCCGCGAGACCAAGCACCTGTTCCTCCTCCAGTCGGCGCTGGCCGGCGAGGTCGAGGCATGGGTCGACGAGCGCGCCGACAACTGGCCGGTGCTGGCCTCCTCCATCGCCCGCAAGTGGCTCACGGAGGGCCTGCACGACCGCGCGATCACCCGTGACCTGGACTGGGGCGTGCCGGTCCCCGCCGACACCTGGCCGGACCTCGCCGCGGAGGGCAAGGTCTTCTACGTCTGGTTCGACGCCCCGATCGAGTACATCGGCGCGACGAAGGAGTGGGCGGACCAGGACCCGGAGAACCGCGACTGGCGCTCCTGGTGGTGGAAGTCGGACGCGAGCGTCCACTACACGCAGTTCATGGGCAAGGACAACGTCCCCTTCCACAGCGTGATGTTCCCGGCGACCCTGCTGGGCACCCGCGCCCCGTGGAAGAAGGTCGACGTCATCAAGGCCTTCAACTGGCTGAACTACTACGGCGGCAAGTTCTCCACGTCCCAGCGCCGGGGCGTCTTCACGCACGACGCCCTCGACATCCTGCCCGCCGACTACTGGCGCTACTTCATGATGGCGAACGCCCCCGAGTCGGACGACTCGTCCTTCACCTGGGAGCACTTCACCGCCACG
The DNA here is from genome assembly GCF_000725785.1 of Streptomyces flavovariabilis. Taxonomy (NCBI): domain Bacteria; kingdom Bacillati; phylum Actinomycetota; class Actinomycetes; order Kitasatosporales; family Streptomycetaceae; genus Streptomyces; species Streptomyces flavovariabilis. The sequence goes on from NZ_JNXD01000011.1 coordinate 128,717, forward strand.
GTGAACAAGGACCTTGCCGACACCCTCGGCAACTTCGTCAACCGCGTCCTGTCCTTCTCCAAGAAGCGCTTCGGCGAAGAGGTCCCGGCAGGCGCCGAGCCCGGCGAGGCGGAGGCGAAGCTGGGTGAGGAGATCGCCCGGCTGCTCGCGGAGTACGAGTCCCAGATGGAGGCCATCCAGTTCCGCAAGGCGGCGGCCGCGCTGCGCGCCCTGTGGTCGGCGGGCAACTCCTACCTGGAGGAGAAGGCCCCCTGGCTGGAGATCAAGACCAACCCCGAGGGCGCCGCGCTCACCCTGCGCACGGCGATGAACCTGATCCACCTGTACGCCGTGGTCTCGGAGCCGTTCATCCCGGCGTCGGCGCAGAAGATGCGCGAGGCGTTCTCCCTGGAGCACGACACCGCGGTCTGGGTCACGCAGGACCAGGCACGCTCCCTGACCGCGGTCCCCGCCGGCACCCCCTTCACCATCCCGCCGGTCCTGTTCGCCAAGCTCACGGACGACGACCTGGAGTCGTACAAGGAACGCTTCGGCGGCGAGTCCGCCTGACCCGCGCCGCACACCCGCCCCTGGGAGGATCGCTTCCCGGGGGCGGTCCCGTTTCCCCGGCGGTCCGATGCGAGGAGCTGAGACGGATTGACTCGTCCTGACAGCCACGGGCGGCCGGCGAGCCCGGGCCGAAGGTTCCTCATCGCGATCGGTTGTTCCCGCTACGACGATTCCGGCATCGCCGATCTCCCCGGCGTCCCGGAGGACGTCGGGCGGGTGTGCTCCCTGTTGGAGCCGATGGGGTACGTACGGGTGTTGGCCGAGGCGTCGTACGATCCGCCCGCCCACGATGTGGCGCGGGCGATCGACCGCTGGGCGAACCAGACCGGTCTGGGCGAACACGACGTCGTGGTGCTCTACTTCGCCGGGCACGGCGTCCGTGGCGAGGACCGCCACTACCTGCTCTGCGCGAACTCCGAACCCGGTTTGTGGAGCACCGCCCTGGCCACCGAGGATCTGGCCCGGCCCCTGGTCAACAGCGCCCTGGGCCATCTGCTCGTCATCCTGGACACCTGCTACGCCGGCGCGGGCATCGGGGAGATCGCCGTCCACGCGCACGAACTGGCCCACACTCGTCGCGGTACGGCCGGCCGGTGCCTGCTGGCCGCGGCCCGGGGCAAGGAGGCGGCCGCGGAGAACGTCTTCGTCGAGGCGCTGGCCGAGGCCATCGGCCAGCCCCGCGCGGGCGCCTACCAGGAATTCATCGGCGTCCGGGAGGCGACGGAACGCGTCAACCAGTACCTGCGCCTGCGGCAGGCACGCCAGCACGCACGGCACGCGGTCGTGGACAGCGACGGCCAGGACCCGTTCTTCCTTAACCCCGCCCACATCCCGGGGCTGCCCGTCGACGAACTGGACGTGGCCACGCTGGACCGGCTGCGAAGGAGCCAGCACGGCCACTTCGATTCCCGGGGCCGCGGCGTGGAACACGCCGGCGAGAAGGGCGACCACTTCTCGGGCCGCCGACGCGCCTTGTCCGAACTGGTCCGCTTCCTGTCCGGTGGACGGCACGACCGGAAGGCCAGGGTGGTGACCGGGGCTCCGGGATCCGGAAAATCGGCTCTCCTGGGGCGGTTATGGGCCCTCTCGGACCCCGGCCATCCGGTGCACACCACCCACGGCTCGCGCCCCGGCCGTCCGGCTCTTCCGGTCGTCCCCCTGCACGCCCGTCGGGCCACGGCGCAGGCACTGGTCACCGAACTCTCCGGGGCGCTCGGTCTGCCTCACCCCGACCGCGACGACGTACTGAGAGCCCTCGGCGAACGTGAGCGGCCGATCGCCGTCCTGATCGACGCCCTCGACGAGGCAGGCACCGCCGGCGACGCGGCGGAGGGCGCGCGGATCGCCCGTGAACTGCTCCAGCCGCTCAGTGTCCTGCCCGCGGTACGGCTGGTCGTGGGCACCCGGCGCCCGCTGATCCCGGCTCTCGGACGCGCCGTCGACGTGATCGACCTCGACCGGCCCGAGTACATCGGCCCCGACGACGTCCGCGCCTACGCCCGCAGCCTGCTGCTGGACGAGCACGATCCGGAGAGCCTCTCGCCCTACCGTGACCGGGAGGCGCTCGCGGCGGCCGTGGCCGCGGGCATCGCCGCACGCGCCGGCGGTTCCTACCTCGTGGCCCGCATGACCGCGCGAGCCCTGGTACACGGGCAGATCACCGTCGACCCGACACGGCCGGGCTGGCAGGATGCCCTGCCCAGCGACGCCGACCAGGCGTTCGCCGCCTACCTCGACCGGTTCGGACCGCACCGGGCCAGGGTGGAACGGCTGCTGCGCCCCCTGGCGTACGCCCAGGGTGCCGGCCTGCCCTGGTCGACCGTGTGGGCCCCGGTGGCCGAAGCGCTCTCCGGCATGCCCTGCCCCCAGGAGGACCTGCAGTGGCTTCATGAGCACGCCGGCGCCTACATCGTGGAAGCCGCCGCCCCGGGCGGATCGGTCTTCCGGCTCTTCCACGAGACCATGGCCGAGTATCTGCGTCGGCCCGGGGGTGACGCGGACGCGCACCGTGCCATCGGAGAGGCCCTCACCGCACTGGCACGCACGAGCGGTTCCCGTTCCGCGGAACCGGACTGGTCCGCCGCCCCCGCCTACGTCCGGGAGCACCTCGCCACCCACGCCGCCGCCGGGGGCGCCCTCGACCTCCTGATCGACGACCCCGGCTTCCTGGTCCACGCGGCCCCTGCCCCGCTGCTGCGCGCTCTGGAAGCCGTGACCACCGACGAGGCGCACCGCATCGCCCGCCTCTACAGGACCTCGGCGGCCGTCCACGCCCCGGCGGACACCAGGGCCCGCCGGCAGATCCTCTCCGTGGACGCGGCCCGGCACGGGGACCGCCACCTGGCCCGCCGGCTCGCGGCGGACGAACGCTGGCGGGTGACGTGGGCGACCGGCTCGCTCGTGAGCTCCGCGCACCAAGCCACCCTGCGAGGACACGAGGAACTCGTCCAGCAGGTCTCGTACATGGACGTCGACGGCAGACCGGTCGCCGTGTCGGTGGGCGACGATTCCGCCGTGGTGAAGTGGGATCTGCTCGACCGGCAGGAGATCGACAGGACGTATCTGGACAGCGGCTGGCTCGCATCGGTGCACTGTGTCGAGCTCGACGGCCGCCCGCACGCGGTGGTGGGCACGGCACACCACACGGTGGTGATCCTGTCCCTGGACGACCTGGCCGTCAGCGGCGAACTGCACGGGCACGAGGGCTACGTGATGGCCATCGCGCACTACCGGCACGAGGACGGACTCCGTCTGGTGACGGCGTCGGCGGACGGCAGTGTGCGCGTGTGGGATCCCGCCCGGCTGGAACAAGTCGCCGTGCTCGGCGATGACATGGACCATGTGAGCGCCGTCAGATGCCTGTTCCACGACGGCCTGCCGCACGCTCTCGTCGGTTCCTGGGACGGGGCCGTACGCCTGTGGAACCTGGCAGACCTCTCCCTCACGGCGGAGCTGGAGCCGGGCCACGTCGATGCGCTGGACTACTGCCGGGTGGACGACCGGCTGCGGGTGCTCGTGGCGGGCCGCTGGGGCGAGGTCGAGATGTGGGACCTGTTCTCGGGGGAGCGCGTCGCCGAACTGGTCGGCCCCACAGTCGAGTCGGGCACATCCCTCGACCACTGCACCATCGGCGGGATCCCCCATGTACTCATCGGATGCGACGACGGCACGATCCGGCTGTGGGACCTGGCCCGACGCGCCGAGGCAGCGAAGGTCACCGGCCACACCTCCGCCGTGACCTCCATCGCCTGCTTCGACATAGGCGGCCGTCCCCATGCCTGTACGACCTCCGGTGACGACACGGTCAGGATCTGGGATCTGGCCGACGCGCTCACCGCCGAGACCCCGGTGGGGCATACCGACTGGGTCGATGACGTGAAGCTCGTCGAGTCGGGGGAGGGCCACCTGCGGGCGTTGAGCGCCTCCCGCGACTACACGGTGCGTCTGTGGGACACCGAGACCGGCGCGGAAGCCTGCCGCCTGGACGCGAGAGTCGGCTGGCCACGCTCGATCACCCTGCTCACCGTCGACGGCCGCACGTACGCCGGGATCGGTCACACGGAGGGGGCACTCCTCTGGGACCTGCAGGACCACACCGACGTCTTCGCCTCCTGGTCGCCGGAGGTCGGAGACGGGGGCTTCTTCACCGTGCGCGGGAGCCACTACGCGGCATTGTCCGCCGGTGTGAAGCCCATTGAGATCTGGGACGCCGAGAAGCGCGAGAAACTCTGGGTGGTCTCCTCGGTGACCGACTGGACCTGCCAGGCGGTCCTCGACAGCACCGGGCCGAGCCCCCTTCTCCTGCTCGGAACGCGGTCCGGACGCGTGGAGGTGTGGGACTTCGACGCCAGGACCCGGCTGACGACTCTCGAGGGCCACACGGACCACATCTCCGCCCTGGTCGTCGTACCGGTCGACGGCCGCCCCCACCTCCTGACCGGCTCCTGGGACGGCACCATCGGCGTATGGGATCTGCCGGGCCTCACGCCGCGTACGTTCCTGCGCGAACACGCGGAACGGGTCACCGCCATCTCCCCGTTCACGGTTCACGGCCGCTCCCACGCGGTCACGGGCGGCTGGGACCGAACCCTGCTGACCTGGGACCTCGAAACGCTCCGCGTGGTCGACCGGCTGCATCTCCCGTTGGAGGTGGAGTCCACGCACGTGCGGGACGGCCTGCTGCTCGTGGGCGCGAAAAACGAAGTCATCGCCCTGCAAGGCCCCTGTTCCTAAGATGATCGGGGGACACAGCCAACCAAGTGGGGGGACACCCATGGCACTGTTCGGCAACGCACACACCGTCAACCCGGCATCCGCCCAGCAGGACTACGCCCGCCTCCTCGGCCACGGCGAGCAGGTCCACGCCGCGTACCTGCTGATCCGCGACACCATCCTCTTCACCGACCGCCGCCTGATCCTGATCGACAAGCAGGGCATCACCGGCAAGAAGGTCGAGTACCACTCGGTCCCCTACCGCAGCATCACCCACTTCGCGGTGGAAACGGCCGGCACCTTCGACCTGGACGCCGAACTCAAGATCTGGCTCTCCGGCTCCCAGCTCCCGATCCAGAAGACCTTCACCAAGGGCGTCGACATCTACGAGGTCCAGGCGATCCTGACCCAGTTCGTGGCGAGGTAACCACTTCGGCAATGCGCTGAACGTTTCTCCGACTCTCGAAAGAGTGAACGCAGCAACACTCCGGTCCTTCCCGGGCAGGGGAACCCTCTTCGAGGAGACGTACCTGGAAGGCAAGGCCGAAAGCAAAGCCGAGTCCATCTTGAGCGTGCTGGAGAAACGCGGCATCCCCGTTCCCGAAGTCATCCGCGACCGCATCACCACCTGCACCGACCTCGATACCCTCACCCTCCGGTTCGACCGCTCCCTGACGGCCACCACGGCGGAGGACCTGTTCGCCGACGCGTGATCGGCCGACAAAGGCAAGGGCCCGCCCCCATACATGGAGCGGGCCTCAAGCCTCAGTCGGCTCGGGTCAGCGTGCCTCGCCCGCGACCGGCTGCCCCGTCACCGCCGCGGGTCTCCCCGCCGGACGGCGTCCGCTCGCCCCTGTTGGTGTGCCGCACGAACGCCACCCCCACCACCGCCAGGATCGACGCCGCCGAGAGCGTGTACAGCCCTCCGTTCGTGGTGCCCGTCGTGTCCTTCAGATAGCCGAAGAGCGTCGGCGATACGAAACCGCCCAGGTTTCCGATCGAGTTGACCAGGGCCAGCCCCGGTGCCGCGATCTTCAGGTCGAGGCCCGACTGGGCCATCGGCCAGAACAGGGTGGCCGCGCACTTGCCGCCGACCGCGGCGAGGGTCAGGGCGGCGAGGCCGAACCAGGGGGAGCCGAGTGTGGCAAGGAACGTGCCGGTGGCGGACAGGACCAGGGCGATCGCCAGGTAGGGGCGGCGGTCCGGGGCCCGGTCCGTGAAGTGGCTCATCGTGTACATCGCGATCACCGCGCAGATCCACGGGATCGCCGACAGCAGCCCGATCTGGAAGGGCGACAGTCCGCCGATCTCCTCCACCAGACTCGGCAGCCAGAACGTGATCGCGTAGCCGGTGAGCGCCATCGCGAAGAAGACCGCCGTCAGCACGGCCACCTGGGGGTGGAAGATCAGCTTCATGCGCGACACCGACGGCGCGCGGTCCCGTGTCTCCTTGTCCCGTGCCACCGCATCGCTCAGCGCGTCCTTCTCCTCCTGCGTGAGCCACTTCGCGTCCTGGATGCGCGAGACCAGGAAGAACCCGGCGATGAACCCGACCACGATGGAGAAGGCGCCCTCCAGGGCGAACATCCAGCGCCAGCCGGCGATGCCGCCCGCGCCGTGCAGTTCCAGCAGCGCGCCCGTGATCGGGCCCGTCACGATGTACGCCGTCGCCGAGCCGCCCAGGAAGATCGCGCTCGCCCGGCCGCGGCTGGAGTCCGGCAGCCACTGGGTGAAGTAGAGCAGCACACCGGGGAAGAAGCCGGCCTCCGCGACACCGAGCAGGAAGCGCAGGCCGTAGAACATCCACACGTTGTGGATGAAGCACATCGCCACGATCACCAGACCCCAGGTGATCATGATGCGGGTCAGCCAGACCCGGGCGCCGAACCGTTCCAGCCACATGTTGCTGGGGACTTCGAACAGCGCGTATCCGATGAAGAACAGGCCCGCGCCGAGCCCGTAGGCCGTGGCGCTGACCCCGACGTCGGCTCGCAGTTCGTCCTGGACGAAGCCCACGTTCGTCCGGTCCATCTGGTTGACCAGCAGCATCAGGACCAGGATCGGCAGCATGCGGCGCAGGAACTTGCTCACCGCTCGCTGCTCGGCCTCGGGTATGGCGGTCGCGGCTTCTGACATCGTTGTCTCCCTTGCTGTACACGTACATGAACAGCAATCACGTACGCGTTCTCGAAGGGACCTTAGGGAGGCTCAGGTTCCGGGTCAACGGGTTGAGTAGAAGTCCATGTATGTGAATGCGAGGCGGACGGTCAGGACCTGCCCGCACACGTCCGCCTCACATGTCCGCATCAGCTCGCGGTCGCCGACGCCGACGCGCCCGGCCGGGTCGAATCCCCCGTGCCGTCCTGCGTCGCCTCGGGATCGACGCCCATGGTGAGCGTCGCGACGACGCCCTTCGATATGGCGCCCTTCTTGTACTTCAGCTTCAGCAGCCCGCCCTCGGTGCCGTTACCCGGGTAGATGGTGTCCTCGTCGAGGGTGGTGCGGGTCGTGGTGTTGGTGGAGTACGGCTCGACCTCGGCCGTGGCCAGCACGGACGCCTCGTCGAAGAAGAGCTGCCCGGTGTGGCAGGTCGTGCCGCCCTCGTAGCCCGCGTCGGTCCAGGTGCCGTTCACGTGCACCTTGGTGTGGATGTGCACGCAGCGGCCCTGGTACCAGCCGGGGAAGACCGTGCGGAAAGCGACCTCGCCCTTCTTGTCCGTCCGCCACGTGCCGCGCAGATAGCGCTCGTCGTCGGTGGGCTCCTCGTGCCCCCCGCCACCGCCGCCACCGCCGCCGCCTCCCGGAGGCCCGCCCGTGGGGGTTCCGGTCGGGATTCCGGTCGGCGTGCCGGAGGGTGGCGTACCACCGCCGCCTCCGCCGCCTGCGCCCCCGCTGCCCATCGACTCGTACCCGGAGTACACGCCCAGCGCGTTGCAGTGCCAGATGTCGACGGCGGCGTTCGCCAGGGGCTTGCAGGTGTCGGAGTCGATCACCTTCAGGCGCAGGGTGAGCGGAATGCCCTCCTGGTCCTCGGTGACGTCCCGGCGGAGCTTGTCCGCGTCGATGTAGTAGGGGCCCTCGGTCGTCTCGGAGGTCAGCTTGTAGCAGGCCTCGCCGAAGGCCCCGGCGCTCTTCCCCTCGGCGGCCGTCGTCCCTTCGCCGGCGAACGCGCCGGCCGCGAAGGAACCGCCGACGCCCGCCGCCACCACCGCACCGGCGCCCGCGGCGACGACCTTACGGCGTGTCAGGTCCCTTTTGCGTTTCGGCCCTTGGGCCGTCTCGTGTCCCGTCATGGGAAGGGAAGCTAGGCAGCGCGGCTGTCAGGAGCCTGGGTGCGAGCTGGGTGAGAGCCCTGGGTGTGAAAGTGGCTCGGAACCGGCGCCGGTTCCGAGCCACTCCCCACAGGTCGCCTACTTCGGCTGCGGCTTGCGCACCGACAGGTGCAGCTCCTTCAGCCGCGCCTCCTCCAGCTCCGTCGGCGCACCCATCATCAGGTCCTGGGCGTTGCCGTTGAGCGGGAAGGCGATGGTCTCGCGGATGTTGGGCTCGTCGGCGAGCAGCATGACGATGCGGTCGACGCCCGGGGCGATGCCGCCGTGCGGCGGGGCGCCGAAGCGGAAGGCGCGCAGCATGCCGGCGAACTTCTCCTCGACGGTCTCGCGGTCGTACCCGGCGATCTCGAAGGCCTTGAGCATGATCTCCGGCTCGTGGTTCCGGATCGCGCCGGAGGACAGCTCGACGCCGTTGCAGACGATGTCGTACTGCCAGCCGAGGATGTCCAGCGGGTCCTGGGTCTCCAGGGCCTCCAGACCGCCCTGCGGCATGGAGAACGGGTTGTGCGAGAAGTCGATCGCGCCGGTCTCCTCGTCCTTCTCGTACATCGGGAAGTCGACGATCCAGCAGAACCGGAAGACGTTCTCCTCGAAGTGCCCGGCACGCTTGGCGGCTTCCACCCGCACCGCGCCCATGATCTTGGAGACCTCGTCGAACTCGCCCGCGCCGAAGAAGACCGCGTGGCCGGCCGCGAGCGACAGGCGCTTGGTCAGCTCGGCGACGTTCTCCTCGGTGAGGAACTTCGCGATCGGGCCGGACAGCGAGCCGTCCTCGGCGACGCGGACCCAGGCCAGGCCCTTGGCGCCCTGCGAGACGGCGTAGTCGCCGAGCTGGTCGAAGAACTTGCGGGGCTGGCCGGAGACGTCCGGCACGGGCAGGGCCCGCACGTGCTTGCCGGCGAACGCCTTGAACTCCGAGCCCTCGAAGATGTCGGAGATGTCGACGAGCTCGAGCTGGGCGCGCAGGTCGGGCTTGTCGGAGCCGTACTTCAGCATCGCCTCGCGGAACGGGATCCGCGGGAACGGCGAGGTGACGTGGCGGCCGCCGCCGAACTCCTCGAACAGCTCGGTCATGAGCTTCTCGACGGGCTGGAAGACGTCCTCCTGCTCGACGAAGCTCATCTCGACGTCGAGCTGGTAGAACTCGCCCGGCGAGCGGTCGGCGCGCGCGTCCTCGTCACGGAAGCAGGGCGCGATCTGGAAGTAGCGGTCGAAGCCGGAGATCATCAGCAGCTGCTTGAACTGCTGGGGCGCCTGGGGGAGGGCGTAGAACTTGCCCGGGTTCAGGCGGGAGGGGACGACGAAGTCGCGGGCGCCCTCGGGGGAGGTCGCCGACAGGATCGGCGTCGCCATCTCGTTGAAGCCCAGCGCCGTCATCTTGTGGCGGATCGCCGAGATGACCGACGTGCGCAGCAGGATGTTGCGGTGCATGCGCTCGCGACGCAGGTCCAGGAAGCGGTACTCCAGGCGCCGCTCCTCGTTGACGCCGTCCTCGGTGTTGATCGTGAACGGCAGCGGGGCGGCCGCGCCGAGCAGTTCGACCTCGCCGACCTCGACCTCGACCTCACCGGTCGGCAGCTCGGGGTTGATGTTCTCGGCGCCCCGGGAGACGACCTTGCCGTCGACGCGGACGGTCGACTCCTTGGAGAGCTTGTCGAGGGCCTCGTAGGAGGGGGTGCCGGGACGGGCCACGAGCTGCGTGATGCCGTAGTGATCGCGCAGATCGATGAAGAGGATGCCGCCCAGGTCGCGCCGATTGTGCAGCCAGCCACTCAGCCGGACGTCGCTGCCGACGTCAGAGGAGCGGAGCTCGCCGCAGGTGTGGGACCTGTACCGATGCATCGTCGTTCATCCAGTCTTCGCTGATCGGGGTCTGTGTTTCACGTGAAACTGGTCCCCAGCGTACCGGGCAGGCGAAGATCGGCTCTCCACAGTTTGACGATCGGGCACGCGGTCGCCGTCGGTCGGGCACACGTCCGCTATCGGTGGCAGTGTTCGACCGCCTGTTCTTAAGGTAGGGCAATGCGCACTGGCGAGCCCCTGCCCGCCGTGGGGGAGGCCCTCGCCGCCCTCGCGACCGGCCTGTGGCACTGGGACACCGCCACCGGGCTGGTCACGGTCGACGCCGAGGCGGCACGGTTGCTCGGGCTGCCCGCCGAGCAGGTCAGCCTCACGGAGGCCCAGGCCCGGGCCCGGCTGCACCCGGTCGACTGGAACGAGATCACCGGCGTGATCCAGCTGGCCGTGGCCGAGGGAACCCTCGCCGAGGTCCGGATCCGGATCATGGACGAGCAGAGCCGGGTCGTCCGGATCGTCCGCAGCCGCTCCAAGCCGTCCTTCGACCGGGTCCACAAGGCGTACCGGCTGATCGGCACCCTCCAGGAGGTCACCGAGCCGACGCCCGGCACCCCGGCCGGGCGCAGCGCGGTGACCGGGGACTGGCGGCGTTCGCGGGAGGCGTTCCTGCTGGACGCGGGCCGGGCGCTGGCCGAGGCGCGCTCCACCCAGGAGGTCCTGCGGGTCACGGCGAATCTGTCGATGCCCGGCTTCTCCCCGGACGGGCTGGCGGTGTTCGGCGTCTCGGGCGATCGCCTGACGATCATCGGCCACCACGGGCAGCAGACCGGCACCGAAAGCCCCTTCTCGGACATGCCGCTGGACACGGACTACCCGGCCGCCGAGGTGGTGCGGACCGGCCGCGCCGTGTACCTGTCCTCCGCCGAGCAGTACAAGGCCCGCTATCCGCTGACCTGGCCGCTCGCCGAGCGCTTCGGCCGCCGCTCCTGGGCGTTCCTGCCGCTGACCGTGGCCGGGCGCACGATGGGCGCGTGGATGGCGGCGTTCACCTACCCGGTGGCGTTCACCCCGGACGAGCGGTCCGTGCTGGCGACGGTGGCACGGATGCTGGCGCAGGCCCTCACCCGGGCGGGCGTGGCCGAGAGCGAGCGGGCACTGACCGACGGGCTCCAGCGCACGATGCTGCCGAGGCTCGGGCCGCAGCGCATCCCGGGCATGAGCGTCGCCGCCCGCTATGTCCCCACCGGCGGCGGACTCCAGGTCGGCGGCGACTGGTACGACGTGATCCCGCTGCCCAGCGGGCGGTTCGCCCTGGTCATCGGTGATGTCCAGGGCCATGACGTACGGGCGGCGGGCCTGATGGGCCAGCTCCGCATCGCCCTGCGCGCCTACGCCTCGGAGGGCCACCGCCCCGACGCCGTCCTCTCCCGTGCCTCCCGCTTCCTGCACGGCATCAGCGACGAGGACCCGGCCGACCCGCGCTTCGCGACCTGCGTGTACGTCGAGGTCGACCCGGCGACCGGGGTGCTGGACATCGCCCGTGCCGGGCATCCGGACCCGGCGATCCGGATGGCCGACGGCACGGTGCTGACCCGGCCGACGTCGGGCGGTCTGCCGCTGGGCATCGACCCGGACGCCGACTACCCCACGACCCGGCTCGCGCTGGAACCCGGCGAAACCATGCTGATCTGCACGGACGGCCTGCTCGAGACCGGCGGCCACGACCTGGACACCGGCTGGCGGCGACTGCGCGTGATCCTGGAGGACCACAAGGGCGATCTGGAGGAGCTGGCCGACACCCTCGTGCAGGCCGTGCACGGGCCGTCCTCGCATCACACCACCGGCCCGCTGGCGGACCGCCGCGAGGACGACATCGCGATGCTGCTGCTGAGCCGGGACGGCGAGGGCTGCGGCTGCGGTGACGCGATGACCGTACGGCCTCAGGTGCGGCGCTCGGTGCTGACCGTCGCTCAGGCCGAACCCGAGCGGGTCGCCGTCGCCCGGCAGCAACTGCGCGAGCTGCTGCACGACTGGGCCTCGCCCGACCAGGTCGACTCGGCGGTGCTGCTGCTGTCCGAGCTGCTGACGAACGTCCTCGTGCACACCGACTCCGACGCGCTGCTGGTCGCCGAGATCACGGGCGAGGTGGGAGGGCGGCGGCTGCGGATCGAGGTCACGGACGGCGGCGACGACCTGCCGCACAAGCGCAGCCCCGGGGAGCTGGCGTCCTCCGGCCGCGGCCTGGTGCTGATCGAACTGCTCGCGCACGCCTGGGGCGTGGACCCGCGCGGCGAGGGCAAGAGCATCTGGTTCGAGCTCTACGAGTCCCTGAACGGCTCGGGAGACGGCTCCTGGTCGCCGTAGCGGGTGCGCAGTTCCTGGACGACGCCGAAGGCCGCGGCGGTGAGCGGCACGGCGAGGAGCATGCCGAGCACTCCGGCGACGGACGCTCCGGCCGTGATCGTCACCATCACCACCGCCGGATGCATCTGCACGGTCCGGCTCTGGATCATCGGCTGGAGCACGTGCCCTTCCAGCACCTGCACCGCGAGGACCACGCCGAGCGCCCACAGCGCGATGACGAACCCCCGGTCGGCCAGCGCGACCAGCACGGCCACGGCGCCCGAGAGGAACGCCCCGAGGTAGGGGATGTAGGCGCCGACGAAGACCAGCGCACCGAGTCCGGCCGCGCCGGGCACGTCGAGGACGAGCAGTCCCACGGTGATGCAGAGCGCGTCGATGAGGGCGATGAGGGTGGTGCCGCGCATGAACCCCTCGACGGCCCTCAGGGCCCGCCGCGCCATGGCCTCCAGGGTGTCGGCCGACCCGCGGGGCGACAGGGATCGCAGCGTTCCGGCGGCCTTGTCGGAGTCGCGCAGGAAGAAGAAGACGAGCAGCAGCGCGAGGACGGCCATGGCGATGGACTCGCCGACCACGCTGACGCCGCTGATCACGCCGGAGGCAGCCGTACCGCCGAACTTGCGGAGCAGTTCCCGGGCGTTGGAGGCGAGGTCGTCCAGCGAGGTGCCGGCCGCCCCGAAGTGCTCGGAGACGCCCCGGGCGGCCTCCTTGAGCGAGTCGACGATCTCGTCACCGGTGTCGATGAGCGCGGCGACCACGATGTACACGGCCCCGCCGACCACGGCGACCACCGCGATACAGGTGAGCCCGGCCGCGACCGACCGGGGCACCCCCGCCTTCACGAGCCGCCGGTGCAGCGGCCCGAGCAGCGCCGTCCCGAGCAGCGCGAGCAGCACGGGCACGACGGCGGTCCGGAACTCCACGACCAGCCGGATGCCGACGTAGACGACACCGGCGACGAGCAGGAGCAGCGCGCACCAGGCGGCGAGGCGCCGGGCGGGGCCGGGGAGGTAAGGGGCCTGCTGGGTGTCCTGCACCCCTCCACCCGATCACGCACCCGGCGAGCCGTCCCGTCAGGGAGGCCCGCCGGGGTGACGGGGCGTCAGCCGCCCCGGTGCCGCGTCAGTCCTGCGGACCGCTCGCGGTCATGCCGTGCACCGCCGGCACCGTGCCCAGGCGGCCCTTCTGGAAGTCCTCGAAGGCCTGCATGAGTTCTTCCTTGGTGTTCATGACGAACGGGCCGTAGTGGGCCATGGGCTCGCGGATGGGCTGTCCGCCGAGCAGCACGACCTCGAGGTCCGGCGTGTGGGAGTCCTGCCTCTCGTCCGCGCGGACGGTCAGCGAGGAGCCCGCGCCGAAGACAGCGGTCTGGCCCATGTGGACCGGGCGGCGGTCGGGGCCGACACTGCCGCGGCCGGCCAGCACGTACGCCAGCCCGTTGAAGTCCTCGCGCCACGGCAGCGTGAGCTCCGCCCCCGGTGCGACGGTCGCGTGGACCATCGTGATGGGGGTGTGGGTGATGCCGGGGCCCGCGTGCCCGTCCAGCTCACCGGCGATGACCCGCAGCAGGGCGCCGCCGTCGGGGGTGCTGAGCAGCTGGACCGAGCCGCCGCGGATGTCCTGGTAACGCGGGGCCATCATCTTGTCCTTGGCCGGGAGGTTCACCCACAGCTGCAGGCCGTGGAAGAGGCCGCCGGACACGACGAGATGCTCGGGTGGGGCCTCGATGTGCAGCAGGCCCGAGCCGGCGGTCATCCACTGGGTGTCCCCGTTGGTGATGGTGCCGCCACCGCCGTTGGAGTCCTGGTGGTCGAAGATGCCGTCGATGATGTACGTGACGGTCTCGAAGCCGCGGTGCGGGTGCCACGGCGTGCCCTTGGGCTCGCCCGGCGCGTACTCCACCTCGCCCATCTGGTCCATCATGATGAACGGGTCGAGATGGCGGTAGTTGATCCCCGCGAACGCCCGGCGCACCGGGAAGCCCTCGCCCTCGAAACCGCTCGGAGCGGTCGTGACGGCGAGCACGGGACGTGCCACGGCGTCGGCCGGCGCGGTCACGCGGGGCAGCGTCAACGGGTTCTCGACGGTCACTGCAGGCATGTCGGTTCCTCCTCGTGTACGCCCAGTTTAGTTGAGCGTTGAACTTCCTGCCACCCCAAACAGAGAAAACCGGGAGGGCATTCCCGCCCGGGGGACGGCGCAGCGAACCACGGGAGACCGGCATGGCGAAAGGCCGCCGCCCCGGCAGCGGGGTGACGGCCTTCGTACGACCCTGTCAGGCGACCAGCTCGCGCTCCTCGCCCACGGCCCCGGCCGGTGCGGGCTTGCGGCCCCGCATGACCAGCGTGGCCACGACCGCCGCGGCCAGAACGCCGATCGCGCTGATCGTGAAGGTCGTCGACATCGAGGCGGCGAAGGCCTCCCGCGCCGCCCGCACCAGTTCCGCGTCGCCCCCGGCGACGGCCAGCGCCCCGCCGATGGACTCGCGGGCCTGCTCCGGGACACCGGCCGGCATCTCGTCCGCGTAGCCGCCGGAGAGCAGGGAGCCGAGGATCGCGATGCCGAGGGCGGTGCCGGACTGCTGGACGGTGTCGTTGAGGGCCGAGCCGACGCCCGCCTTGTCCTCCGGGATGGTGCTCATCAAAGCGGCCACCGCGGCCGGCATGGCCAGACCGGCGCCCAGCCCCAGGATCCCCAGCGCCACGGCCGGGACCGTGAACCCGCTGTCGGCGCTGAGCGTGGTCAGCAGCCCGAAGGAGGCGGCCATCAGCAGCATCCCGCCGAGGATGACGAACCGGTTGCCCGCCTTCACGGCGAGCTGCGCCCCGGCCGCGTTGCCGGCCAGCGCGGCCACGGCCAGCGGCAGGAAGGCCAGGCCCGCCTTGACCGCGGACCAGCCGAGCACGAACTGGAGGTACTGGGTCAGGACCAGCAGCAGACCGGCGTTGCCGATCTGGACGAGCGCCAGGGAGAGCGAGCCGCCGCTGAAGTCGCGATGCCTGAAGAGGACCAGCGGGACCATCGGCGTGGGCGTGACGTTCTGCCAGATCACGAAGCCGGCCAGGGCGGCCACCGCGACGGCCAGGATGACCAGGGAGCGGCCGCCGAACGCGCCGTGCTGCGGGATCTCGATGATCCACCACACCAGGGCCGTCATGCCCACCGCCGACAGCACCGCGCCCAGCGGGTCCGGCTTCTGCCAGGGAGCTTTCGACTCCGGCATCAGCAGCACCCCGGCCAGCAGCGCGAGCGCGACGATCGGCACGTTGATCAGGAAGATCGCCTGCCAGGCGAAGTGGTCGATCAGCACCCCGCCGAGCACCGGACTGCCGACCAGCCCCAGCATCGACACCGAGCCCCACGCGGCCATCGCCTTGGGCCGCTCGTCCTCGTCGAAGACGGTGATCAGGATCGACAGCGTCGAGGGCATGATCAGCGCCCCGCCGACGCCCATCGCGATCCGCACCGCGATCAGCTCGGCCGGAGTGGAACAGAGCACCGCCCCCAGCGACGCGGCCCCGAACAACAGCAGCCCGATCAGCATCACCTTCCGGCGCCCGAAGCGGTCCCCCAGGCTTCCCGAGGTGAGCAGCAGCCCGGCGAAGACCAGGACGTAGGAGTCGAGGATCCACTGGGTGTCCTGGGCGCTCGCCCCGAGGTCCTCGGTCAGCGCGGGCACCGCGACCGTCAGCGCCATGTTGTCGACGACCAGGACCAGCGTGCTGAGGCACAGCACGATCAGGATCCACCAGCGGCGTGGATTGCGGGCTTCCGTCACAGTTCCCCTCCGACTCACTCGGCTCGCTCACTGCGAACACCGTTCCTTCGATGCGCACACTGTACGCACAGCGGAACAGTGTGCGCAATACTTGAGTTCTGTACGCTGGTTGCGCACGCTGTTCGCACACAGAGGGTCCACCCCGGAGGAGCACGCATGAGCAGGAGCAGGACGACGGACAAGAGCCCGATCCCGTCCGTCTGGGCCCGTGAGCAGCGCCGGACCGACCAGCCCGCGCTCAGCCGGGACGCGATCGTGCGCGAGGCGATCGTGATGCTCGACGCCGAGGGCATCGAGGCGCTCAGCATGCGCAAGCTCGGCGCCCGCCTGAACGCCGGCGCGACCTCGCTGTACCGGCACGTCGCCACCAAGGACGAGCTGATGGAGCTCGCGGTGGACGAGGTCGCCGCCGAGATCCACGTCCCGTCGGCGGACGGTCCCGACTGGCGCGCGGCCGTCACCGATGCGGCCGGATCCTTCCGCACGACGGCGCTACGGCACCCCTGGCTGCCCCTGGTGCTGGGGCAGGCGGGGCTCGCCTACCTGGGACCCAACTACATGAGTTTCTCGGAGCGCCTCGCGGCCCTGTTCACCGCCGCGGGGTTCCCCGAGCCGAGCCGCGCGATCGACGCCGTCTTCTCGTACGTCATCGGCATGAGCACCACCGAGGCCGCCTGGCTCACCACGGTCGCCCGTTCCGGCGAGAGCGAGTCGGAGTTCGTCGCCCGGCTGCTGCCCACGGCCCGGCAGGTCTCCACCGGCTACGACCACCTGGCGGCCGCCGATGCCGGGACCACCGACCTGGCCGTCGACCCGGCCCGGATCCGCGACGACAAGTTCGCCTACGGCCTGGAGGTCGTCCTGGACGGCCTGGCGCTGCGCCTGCCGCAATAGCGCAGGGGCGGGTGTCAGCCGCCGTCTGCGCAGCAATGGCGTCTAGCCATACATGCGGCGCATGGCGAACTCGACCATCTGCTCCACGGCCTTCGCGTCGAACACCATGCGGTGCTCGCCCTCCATGTCGAGGACGAAGCCGTAGCCGGTCGGCAGCAGATCCAGCACCTCGGCCCCGGTGATCACGAAGTACTTGGACTCCTTGCCCGCGTACCGGCGCAGCTCCTTGAGCGTGCTGAACATCGGGATCACCGGCTGCTGGGTGTTGTGCAGGGCGAGGAAACCGGGGTTGTCGCCGCGCGGGCAGTAGACCTTCGACGTCGCGAAGACCTGCTGGAAGTCCTCGGCGGCCATCTGCCCGGTGGTGAAGGCGCGCACCGCGTCCGTGAGGGAGGGCGGGGACGGCTCGGGGTACAGCGGCTGCTGCTGCCCGTACCCGCCGGACATCGGCTGCTGCGGAGGGGCGTACTGCCCTTGGGGGCCCGCTGTCTGGTCGTAGCCGTACATGAGCGCAAGCGTACCGAGAGCGGACGGGCCGGCGGGCCGGTACGGCGGTCCCGGCAAACCGACAGCGACTTGACAGCGCCCGCTCTGTGGATCGCCGCGGCCGCCGCTCGTAGCGTCGTGTCATGAACGGACGCCATGACGAGGACCCGCCCGAGCACGGCGGAGGCCTCTCCCACGACCTCCCCGTCCTCGCCCGCCGCCGGATGATCCGGCTGATGGCGGGCGCGAGCCTGCTCCCGCTGGTGGGCTGTACGCCGGAGGGGACGACCTCGGCTTCCCCCTCCTCGTCCGCCTCGTCCGCGGGGTGTGCGGAGATCCCCGAGGAGACGGCCGGCCCTTTCCCCGGCGACGGCTCCAACGGCGTGAACGTGCTCAAGGAGAGCGGGGTCGTCCGCAGCGACATCACCCGGAGCTTCGGCGACTCCGCGGGCGGCACCGCCGAGGGGGTGCCCCTGACGATCACGCTGACGGTGGTGGACGCGGCCTCCGGCTGCGGGACGCCGAAGCGGGGCGCCGCCGTCTACGTGTGGCACTGCGACCGGGAGGGCGCCTACTCCCTGTACTCCGAGGGCGTCACCGGGGAGAACTACCTGCGGGGCGTCCAGGAGACGGACGAGAAGGGCCGGGTCACGTTCACGAGCATCTTCCCTGGCTGCTACCCGGGCCGCTGGCCGCACGTCCACTTCGAGGTCTACGGCTCTCTGGCCGACGCCACCGCGGCCACGTCGATCACGAACACCTCGCAGCTCGCCTTCCCGGAGGACGTCTGCGACGCGGTGTACGCCGCGGACGGCTACGGCGACAGCGTGCGGAACCTGAGCAGCCTCTCCCTGGAGGACGACGGCATCTTCAGCGACGGCCACGACCGGCAGCTGGCGGCGATGACGGGCGGCACGGCGGACGGCTACACCGCGGCCTTGACCGTTCCGGTGTGACCTGTCACAGATGACCGGATGGGGTTGCATCTTATTACTGACGGGTAGCATCATTCGTAGCTACTTGTTGGTACGTGAACTAGCGCGAGGATCCAGTGCCTCGCCGATCTCTCTACGGAGCCGGGAGCCGTCGCCATGGGGCACTACAAGTCGAATCTCCGCGACATCGAGTTCAACCTCTTCGAGGTACTCGGGCGCGACAAGGTGTACGGCACCGGTCCGTTCGAGGAGATGGACGTCGAGACCGCGAAGAGCATCCTGGAGGAGCTGACCCGCCTCTCGGAGAACGAGCTGGCCGAGTCCTTCATCGACGCCGACCGCAACCCGCCGGTCTTCGACCCGGAGACCAACACCGCGCCGGTCCCGGCGTCCTTCAAGAAGAGCTACCAGGCCTTCATGGACTCCGAGTACTGGCGCCTCGGCCTGCCCGAGGAGATCGGCGGCACCACCTCGCCCCGCTCCCTGATCTGGGCCTACGCCGAGCTCATCCTGGGTGCCAACCCGGCCGTGTGGATGTACTCCTCGGGCCCGGCGTTCGCCGGCATCCTCTTCGAGGAGGGCAACGAGGTCCAGAAGCACATAGCCAAGTTCGCCACGGAGAAGCAGTGGGGCTCCACGATGGTGCTCACCGAGCCCGACGCGGGCTCCGACGTGGGCGCCGGCCGCACCAAGGCCGTGCAGCAGGAGGACGGCTCCTGGCACATCGAGGGCGTGAAGCGCTTCATCACCTCCGGTGAGCACGACATGTCGGAGAACATCCTCCACTACGTGCTGGCCCGCCCCGAGGGCGCCGGCCCCGGCACCAAGGGCCTGTCCCTCTTCCTCGTCCCGAAGTACCTCTTCGACTTCGAGACCGGCGAGCTGGGCGAGCGCAACGGCGTCTACGCCACGAACGTCGAGCACAAGATGGGCCTGAAGGCCTCCAACACCTGCGAGATGACCTTCGGCGACCGGCACCCCGCCAAGGGCTGGCTGATCGGCGACAAGCACGACGGCATCCGCCAGATGTTCCGCATCATCGAGTTCGCCCGCATGATGGTCGGCACGAAGGCGATCTCCACGCTCTCCACGGGCTACCTGAACGCGCTGGAGTACGCCAAGGAGCGCGTCCAGGGCCCCGACCTGGCGAACTTCATGGACAAGACCGCGCCCAAGGTCACCGTCACCCACCACCCCGACGTGCGCCGCTCGCTGATGACGCAGAAGGCGTACGCGGAGGGCATGCGCGCCCTGGTGATGTACACCGCCTCGATCCAGGACGCGATCCAGATCAAGGAGGCCGCCGGCGAGGACGCCGCCACCGAGCACGCGCTGAACGACCTGCTCCTGCCCATCGTCAAGGGCTACGGCTCCGAGAAGGGCTACGAGCAGCTCGCCCAGTCGCTCCAGACCTTCGGCGGCTCCGGCTTCCTCCAGGAGTACCCGATCGAGCAGTACATCCGGGACTCCAAGATCGACACCCTGTACGAGGGCACCACGGCCATCCAGGGCCAGGACTTCTTCTTCCGGAAGATCGTCCGCAACCAGGGCGCCGCCCTGAACTCCCTCGCCGAGGACATCAAGAAGTTCCTGGCCCTCGGCACGGGCGGCGAGGAGCTGTCCGGTGCCCGCGAGCACCTCGCCAAGGCCGCGGTCGAGCTGGAGGCCATCGTCGGCCTGATGCTCACCGACCTCGCCGCCACCGAGCAGGACGTCAAGAACATCTACAAGGTCGGGCTGAACACCACCCGCCTGCTGATGGCCTCCGGTGACGTCGTGGTCGGCTACCTGCTCCTCAAGGGCGCCGCGATCGCCGCCGAGAAGCTGGAGACCGCCTCCGCCAAGGACAAGGCCTTCTACACCGGCAAGATCGCCGCCGCGAAGTTCTTCGCCGCCAACGTCCTGCCGGGCGTCACCCTGGCCCGCAAGGTCGCCGAGGGCGTCGAGCTGGACCTGATGGAGCTGGACGAGGCCGCGTTCTAGACCCTCACGTCCTCCGACGAGGGCCTGTTCCCCACACAGGGGGACAGGCCCTCGTCCGTCGTTAAGGTGAACCCATGACCGAACCAGCCCGCTTCGACCGCGGCCACACCGACGACCTCATGACCTTCCTGGCGGCGAGCCCCTCGCCGTACCACGCCGTGGCCACAGCGGCCGAGCGGCTGGAGAAGGCCGGCTTCAGGCAGGTCGCCGAGACGGATGCCTGGGACGGGACGAGCGGCGGCAAGTACGTGCTGCGCGGCGGCGCGATCGTCGCCTGGTACGTGCCGGAGGGCGCCGCACCCCACACGCCCTTCCGGATCGTCGGCGCCCACACCGACTCCCCCAACCTGCGCGTCAAGCCGCTCCCCGACACCGGGGCGCACGGCTGGCGCCAGGTGGCCGTGGAGATCTACGGCGGACCGCTGCTCAACTCCTGGCTGGACCGCGATCTGGGTCTCGCCGGCCGGCTGACCCTGCGCGACGGCTCGACGCGCCTGGTCAACGTCGACCGGCCGCTGCTGCGCGTCCCGCAGCTCGCCATCCACCTGGACCGCTCGGTGACGGCCGACGGCCTCAAGCTCGACAAGCAGCGGCACATGCAGCCCGTCTGGGGCCTCGGCCAGGACGTCCGCGACGGCGACCTGATCGCCTTCCTGGAGGAGACGGCCGGCATCCCGGCGGGCGAGGTCACCGGCTGGGACCTGATGACCCACTCCGTGGAACCGCCCGCCTACCTCGGCCGCGACCGCGAACTGCTGGCCGGCCCGCGCATGGACAACCTCCTGTCGGTCCACGCCGGCACGGCCGCGCTCGCCGCCGTCGCCTCGTCGTCCGCGCAGCCGGCGTCCATCCCGGTCCTGGCCGCCTTCGACCACGAGGAGAACGGCTCCCAGTCGGACACCGGCGCGGACGGGCCGCTCCTCGGCAACGTGCTGGAACGCTCGGTCTTCGCCCGCGGCGGCTCCTACGAGGACCGGGCCCGCGCCTTCGCCGGCACGGTCTGCCTGTCCTCCGACACGGGCCACGCCGTGCACCCCAACTACGCGGAGCGGCACGACCCGACGCACCACCCGCGCGTCAACGGCGGCCCGATCCTCAAGGTCAACGTCAACAACCGCTACGCCACGGACGGTTCGGGCCGCGCGGAGTTCACGGCCGCCTGCGAGGCGGCCGACGTGCCCTTCCAGTCGTTCGTCTCCAACAACTCCATGCCCTGCGGCACCACGATCGGCCCGATCACCGCCGCGCGGCACGGCATCAGGACCGTCGACATCGGCGTGGCCATCCTGTCGATGCACAGCGCCCGCGAACTGTGCGGCGCCGACGACCCGTTCCTCCTCGCCAACGCGCTGACGGCGTTCCTGGAGAGGTAGAACGGGCCGTCACCGCATGGGTGTTCCCCTCGGGGGTACCCGGTGTTCCGGGACCGGAACGACCGGACCGTACAGGGAGGCGACACACATGGGCCTCGGCGGATGCATCATCCTCATCGCCGTGGGAGCCATCCTCACGTTCGCGACCGACTGGGACATGCAGGGGGTCAACCTCGACCTGGTCGGCATCATCCTGATGATCGTCGGACTGATCGGCGTCACCACGTTCAGCAGCATCGCCAGGCGCCGGCGCGTGGTGGTACCCCCCACGACACAGGTCGTCGAAGACCCGGCGGCACACCACCACCGCCGGGACGGCTACAGCGACGGATACGGGGTTTGAATCCTCCCCTCCCTAACGGAAGGGGATTCCTGGCTCAGGCCGCCTCATGGAGCAGCGCTCCAAAAGGTCTTGCGCCATCGGCACCAGCCGGGTTGAGACCAGCCCGGACAAGCATCACGCGTGCGGAGTTTTTGTCCCGTGGGGACACGGCTCCGCACGCGGTGCAGGTGTAGGTGCGCTCACCCAGCGGCAGTACATGCTTGGCTCTCGTCATGCAGTTGCCGCAGTCCATCGTGGTGTGCGCCGGGTGGACCAGGCGAATGTCCCGCCCGTGCTTGCGGCCCATCTCGACCAGAGCCCTCTTGGTGGCGCCGATGGCGGCGTCCGCGGCCTTGCCGGCCATGGTCGTCTTGGCCAGAAACTTGGGACGGAAGTCCTCCACCGCGACAGCGTCGTGGTCCCGGACCACCTTCTTCGCCCATTTCCGGCCGGTGTCGGCACGCTGCCTGGCGACCTTCTTACAAGCCTTCGCACGCAGCTTCCGCGCCTCGCGGTAGCCCCTCGATCCAGGCTGCCCCTTCTTCGGCCTGCGGCGGGCCATCATCCGGTCGTACCGGGCCAGCCTCTTCTGGGCCTTCCTGCCGTGCCCGGCGTGGGGAAGATCGTGCGCGTCGGACGTGGTGGTCGCGGTCTCCTTCACCCCCCGGTCGACACCAAGCACGCGACCGGCTCCCGGCAACGGCTGCACCTCAGCGGGCACGACGAAGGAGCCGTACCAGTGCCCGAGACTGTCCCGGTACACACGCACCGAGGACGGCTCAGCAGGCAGCTTCCGCGACCACACCACGGTCACGACGATCCCGCCCGCCAGATGCAGACGGCCGTCTCTCAACCGGAATCCGCGCTTGGTGTAGTTCAGGGTCGCCAGCGCCTCACGCTTCTTCTTGTGCGTGGGCATCCCCGCCCGACGAGCCTTGGGCAGGCGCTCGTTCCGCCGGCTGCACCCGAAGGTACTGCTGGAGCCGGACGTGCTGTTCGTGGACGAGGGCGACATCCTCACGGCCGCCGGCAGCGCGGCGGCGCTCGATCTCGGGCTGTACATCTGGCGGCGCGACCACGGCGCCGAGACCGCCAACCACGTCTCGCGCCGGCTGGTGTTCGCCGCGCACCGGGACGGCGGGCAGCGGCAGTTCGTGGAGCGGGCGGTGCCGGACGTGCGGGACGAGTCCCTGGCGCCGCTGCTGGCATGGGCGCAGGAGCGGCTGGGCGATCCGCTGACGGTGGCGGACCTGGCCGCACGCGCGCGTGTCAGCCCCGCCACGCTCCACCGGCGCTTCCGCGCCCAGCTCGGGACGACACCACTCGCCTGGCTGATCGAGGAGCGGGTGGCGCTGGCCTGCCGGCTGATCGAACGGGGCGAGGAACGGCTGGACGTGGTGGCGGCCCGGAGCGGGCTCGGTACCGCCGCCAACCTGCGCACGCGCCTGCGGCGGGCGACCGGCCTCAGCCCGTCGGCCTACAGACGGCGTTTCGGACCGGGCGGCGGGGAAGCCCTGGTGTCATGAGATTCCTCGTGTACGACCGGCTCCTCGGCTTCGGTGACGACTACTGGATCGAGGACGAGCACGGCAGCAAGGTGTTCCTCGTCGACGGCAAGGCCCTGCGGCTGCGGGACACCTGGGAGCTGAAGGACACCCAGGGACGCGTCCTCGTCGACATCCATCAGAAGATGCTCGCCCTGCGCGACACCATGGTGCTCCAGCGGAGCGGGGAGCCGCTCGCGACGATCCGGCGGAAACGGCTGTCCCTGCTGCGCAACCACTACCGGGTGTCCCTGGCCGACGGCAACGAGCTGGACGTCAGCGGCAAGATCCTCGACCGGGAGTTCGCCGTCGAGTACGACGGGGAGCTGCTGGCGGTGATCTCCCGGCGGTGGCTGACGGTGCGGGACACCTACGGAGTGGACGTCGTCCGCGAGGACGCGGATCCCGCGCTGCTGATCGCGGTGGCCGTGTGTGTGATCCATCTGGCGGAGAAGGAGCGGGAGGACTGAGCCGCCCGCGGGCGTGCTCTCAGGGCCGGCGAGGAGGCCGGAGTCCCAGCATCCGGTCCTTCAGCGCCGGGAACTGCTCCCGGGTCGTCGCGACCTTCCCCGTGTCGAACTCCACCGTGAGGACCTCCTCGCCGGCACCGGCCTGAGCCAGCACCTCGCCCCACGGGTCGACCACGATCGAGTGACCGGCCTGGGGAACTCCGGCGTGCGTCCCGGCCGTTCCACACGCGACGACGAACGACTGGTTCTCGACCGCCCGTGCCTGGGCCAGCAGCGTCCAGTGGGACCGGCGGCGCTCCGGCCAGCCCGCCGACACCACGAGCGTCTCGGCACCGGCGTCGACGAGGCCGCGGAACAGTTCGGGGAAACGCAGGTCGTAACAGGTGGACAGGCCCAGGGTCGTCGCCGGCACACGCACCGTCACCAGATCGGTGCCCGCGCCCATCAGCACGGCCTCGCCCTTGTCGAAGCCGAAGCGGTGGATCTTGCGGTAGGCGGCGGCCAGGTCGCCGGAGGGCGAGAAGACGAGGGAGGTGTTGTAGAGCGGTCCGTCCGGGTCACGCTCGGGGATCGAACCGGCGTGCAGCCACACCCCCGCGTCGCTCGCGGCCTTCGCCATCGCCTCGTACGTCGGCCCTTCGAGCGGCTCGGCCTCGCGCCCGAACTCCTCGTAGGCGAAGGCACCCGTGGTCCACAGCTCCGGCAGGACGACGAGGTCGGCCCCGGCCTGCTCACGGACCATCGCCGCCACGCGTCGGCGGCGCGCTTCGACCGATTCGTCCTCGTTTACGGCGATCTGGATCACAGAGGCGCGCACACTACCACCGTCCTGGCATTCGAGCCGTCCACTCGGGCCTACGATCGTCACACGAAAGCACTGCCGGGGTGCCTCACAGCAGCGTAACTTAGCTCGCAAGACGCCCGCCGACAGCCGCCACCTCACACTGGCAACGCCGCCACCACCTGCCCGTGACCGAACCGCCGAGGGGTCCCGTTCCGTGAGTCTGCATCCCACCCTCCAGCCCTACGCCGACGCCTGGACCCACTCCGTCGAAGCGATATCCGAGCTGCTCCAGCCGCTCGCGGAGGCCGAATGGAACCGGCGGACGCCGTGCCCCGGGTGGTCGGTGCGGGACGTGGTCTCCCATGTCATCGGTCTGGACTGCGAGATGCTCGGCGACCCGCGCCCCATCCACAGCCTCCCGCGCGACCTCTTCCACGTCACCAACGAGCACCAGCGCTACATGGAGATGCAGGTCGACGTCCGCCGCCACCACACGGCGCCGGAGATGACCTCCGAGCTGGAGTACGTGATCATCCGCCGCAACCGGCAGCTGCGGAACGAGTCGCGTGACCCCGGCACGAAGGTGCGGGGGCCGTTCGGCAGCGAGCTCACCCTCGAGGAGTCGATGCGGCGGCACGCGTTCGACGTGTGGGTGCACGAGCAGGACCTGCGCACGGCCCTCGGCCGGCCCGGCAACCTCGACTCCCCCGGCGCGCTGATCGCCCGTGACGTGCTGCTCGGCGAACTCCCGCGCGTGGTGGCCGAGGACGCACAGGCACCGCGCAGCTCGGCGATCGTCCTCGACGTGCACGGGCCCGTCGAGTTCCTGCGCACGATCCGCGTCGACATCCAGGGTCGCGGCACCCTGGAAACGGCCCCGGCTCTCGGCCCGGCCGCGACCCTCACCCTCGACTGGGAGACCTACGTCCGCCTGGCCTGCGGCCGGGTGAACCCGGAGTCGGTCTCCGACCGCCTGAAGACGGAGGGCGACCCGGAGCTGACGGCGGCGATCCTGAGGAACTTCACGGTGACGCAGTAGGGACGTCCTGGCTGCGGGCATGCGTGCCGCTAGGGGCGGCACGGGTGGGCGCAGCGGCACCCCGCTCCGCCGGGTTGCGGACCCACCCGACCCCAGCACCAAGGCCCAGGGCCCGAAAACCCCATGCCGTAGCCCAACCCCAGCCCATACCGTCCTTGACCATGACCACACCACCCCACCGCACCCGCCTCACCTTCCACGGCCCGCTGTCCGAAGCCCGGGCCGACGCCCTCGTACAGCGCCTCACCCGCCACCGCCCCACCACGGTCCTGGACATCGGCTGCGGCACGGGCGAGCTGATGCTCCGCATCCTCGCCGCCGCGCCGGAGGCGACCGGCACCGGCATCGACCTGGACGCCGACGACCTGGCACGAGGGCGCAAGGCCGCCGCAGACCGCGGACTGACGTCCCGGGCCCGTTTCCTTCAGGAGTCCGCCACGGGCACCACCCAGGGCCCTGCCGACCTCGTCCTGTG
Organism: Streptomyces flavovariabilis; assembly: GCF_000725785.1. Taxonomy (NCBI): domain Bacteria; kingdom Bacillati; phylum Actinomycetota; class Actinomycetes; order Kitasatosporales; family Streptomycetaceae; genus Streptomyces; species Streptomyces flavovariabilis. The sequence continues at coordinate 155,051 of NZ_JNXD01000011.1, forward strand.
CGTGGGATCGAGCCAGGCCCTCGGCGACCGGCTCCCCGAGGCGCTCAGGGAACTCCGCCGCCTCGTCACCGGCCACGGCCGCGTCCTGCTCGGCGAGGGCTTCTGGCAGCGCACCCCCACCCCGGGCGAATTGTCCCGCATGTGGCCGGACGCCGCCGCGACGGACCACCCCGACCTCGCGGGCCTCATCGGCCTGGCCATCGACGCGGGGTTCAGGCCGGAGTGGACGGAGACCGCGAGCCTCGACGAGTGGGAGCAGTTCGAGTCGGGATACCTCGCGGACACCGAGGTGTGGCTCGCCGAGCACCCGGACCACCCCCTGGCGGCCGAGACGCGCGAGCGGGCCGACCGGCACCGCGCCAGGTGGCTCACCTACCGCGGCGTCCTCGGCCTCGCGTACCTCACCCTCGTACCGGTGGCGGCCCGCTGACCTACGCCGGCACGTGCACCGTCTCCACCCGGCTGGCCACCAGCCGCTCCCGCTCCCGCCGAGCCGCCTGCCGGCGCAGCCGCAGGATCTGGGAGACCCCGGCCGCCTGGAGCACGAACACCACCGAGAAGGCCAGGGAGTAGTCGTCGCCGGTGGCGTCCAGGAGCACGCCGATCGCGAACAGCGTGGTCATGGAGGCCACGAAGCCGCCCATGTTGGTGATGCCGGAGGCGGTGCCCTGCCGTTCGGGCGGGTTGGCCGGGCGGGCGAAGTCGAAGCCGATCATCGACGCCGGTCCGCACGCCCCGAGCACCGCACACAGCACGATCAGCAGCCACATCGGGGCGTGCGCGCCCGGGTAGGCGAGGGTCGCCGCCCACAGGACCGCCGTCGTGCCGACCGTTCCGAGGGCGAGCGGCAGCCGCGCCCCGTGGTGCCGGGCGACGATCTGGCCGTAGACCAGGCCCACCACCATGTTGGACAGCACGACGAGCGTGAGGAGTTCACCGGCCACCGCCCGGGACAGCCCCTGCGCCTCGACGAGGAAGGGCAGGCCCCACAGCAGCAGGAACACCATCGCCGGGAACTGGGTGGTGAAGTGCACCCAGAGGCCGAGTCGCGTCCCGGGCTCCCGCCAGGAGGCGGCGATCTGCCGCCGTACGTAGGCCGCGCCCTGGTGCGTCAGCGGTTCCGGCTCGTGACCCTCCGGGTGGTCCTTGAGGAACAGCAGCACCAGGACGAGCACCACGGCCCCGGCGGCGGCGCTGCCCGCGAAGGCCGCCGTCCAGCCGATGCCGTGCAGCAGCCGGGCCAGGACGAGCGTGGAGACCAGGTTGCCCGCCATGCCGGCCAGTCCGGCGAACTGGGCGACCAGCGGCCCGCGCCGGGCCGGGAACCAGCGGCTGCCGAGGCGCAGCACGCTGATGAACGTCAGCGCGTCACCGCAGCCGAGCAGCGCCCGGGAGGCGAGCGCCGTTCCGTACGACGGGGAGAAGGCGAAGCCCAGTTGCCCGGCCGTGAACAGCACCGCGCCGAGGGCGAGCACCTTCTTGGTGCCGAGCCGGTCGACGAGCAGGCCGACGGGGATCTGCATGCCCGCGTAGACCAGCAGCTGGAGGATGGAGAAGGTGGAGAGGGCGGAGGCGTTCACATGGAAGCGGTCGGCGGCGTCGAGGCCGGCCACGCCCAGGGACGTGCGGAAGATGACCGCGACGAAGTAGACCGAGACGCCGACGCCCCAGACGGCCAGCGCCCTGCGGCCGCCCGGCGGGTCGCCCGGTATCGCGGTGGCGCTCATCGGACCTCCCCGCGGGCCAGGTGCGAGAACCAGCCGATGTGCCGGTGGACGAGGCCGACGGCTGCCTCCGCGTCACCGGAGCGCAGCGCGTCGAGGATCTCCTCGTGCTCGGCGAGGGTTTTGGCGATGCGGTCGGGGTGGGAGTGCATGACGGCGACGCCCATGCGCAACTGGCGGTCCCGCAGCTGGTCGTAGAGGCGGGAGAGGATCTCGTTGCCGCCGCTGCGGACGATCTCGGCGTGGAAGCAGCGGTCGGTGACGGCGGCCCCCGCGAGGTCCCCGGCGGCGGCCTGCTTCTTCTGCCGGGCCAGCAGTTCCTCCAGGCGCTCGATGAGCCCGGCCGGTGCGGGCACGGCCTTGCGCGCCGCGTGCTCCTCGACGAGCAGCCGCGTCTCGACGACGTCGGCGATCTCCTGCGCGGAGACGGGCAGGACGAGGGCGCCCTTCTTGGGGTAGAGCCGGATCAGCCCCTCGGCCTCCAGCCGGAGCAGTGCCTCGCGGACCGGCGTGCGGGAGACACCCACGGCTTCGGCGAGCTCGCCCTCGGTGAGGAGGGTCCCGCCCTCGTAGCGGCGCTCCAGGACGCCCTGTTTGACATGGGCGTAGACGCGGTCGGCGGCGGGCGGTTGCTTCACGGCCAGGGTCATGCCGACAGCATAGATACAACAGGTACCCATGGATGGATACGTCCAATATGCGGACTCGAATGTCACACATCCGTGGCAAAGCGGGGGTCCCCCTCGGCAACAGCACAACCACGTGTGCTAGTTACAAGTCAGACACGTGCGGCCCCCTTTCCCCTCGTCCTCAACCTGGCCGCATCGTTGGGGCATTCGACGCAATCGGGGTACTTCACTTGATAACCGGCATTCAGGGCACCCGTCTCCGCAGAGCAGCGGCCGTCGCCGTCACCACCGGCGCCATGCTCGCGACCGGTGCCCTCACCGTCGCGCCGGCGCAGGCCGCCTCGGCGCCCTCCATCGCCGCCAAGGGCGGCTACGTGATGAACAACGCGACCGGCAAGTCGCTCTACACCAAGGCGGCCGACACGCGCCGTTCGACCGGCTCGACCACCAAGATCATGACGGCGCTGGTGGTGCTGAAGCAGTCGAACCTCAACATGGACAGCAAGGTCACGATCCAGAAGGCGTACAGCGACTACATCGTCGACAACAACTACGCGTCCAACGCAAAGCTGATCGTCGGCGACAAGGTCACCGTCCGCCAGCTGCTGTACGGGCTGATGCTGCCGTCCGGCTGCGACGCGGCGTACGCGCTCGCCGACAAGTTCGGCTCGGGCTCGACGCGCGCGGCGCGCGTGAAGTCGTTCATCGGCAAGATGAACACCACCGCCAAGAACCTGGGTCTGAAGAACACCCACTTCGACTCGTTCGACGGCATCGGCAAGGGCGCCAACTACTCCACGCCGCGCGACCTGACCAAGCTCGCCAGCGCGGCAATGAAGAACTCCACGTTCCGCACGGTCGTCAAGACGAAGAAGTACACGGCGAAGACGACCACCAAGACCGGCGGCACGCGGACGATGAAGCCGTGGGAGAACACCAACCCGCTGCTCAGCAGCTACAGCGGCGCGATCGGTGTGAAGACCGGCTCCGGCCCGGAGGCAAAGTACTGCCTGGTCTTCGCCGCCACCCGCAACGGCAAGACGGTCATCGGCACGGTCCTCGCCTCGACCGGTCCGGAGGCCCGCAAGGCGGACGCCACGAAGCTGCTCAACTACGGCTTCACCAGGTAGGACGCACGCAGGACGAAGGGGGGCTCCGCCGCACACCGCGGCGGAGCCCCCCTTCGTCATACGGCTCTCATGCCGTGCTGCGCTGACGGCGCTCCAGTGCCCTGGCCGCCTTGCGCCGGCCGCCCGACAGCACGTTCACCGCGGTACCCGCACCGGCGCCCGGCTCCAGCTGCCAGCCGCGGATCCGCGCCGCGACCTGTACCAGCCGCTCGTTCCCCGGCCGTACGTCGACGCAGAACAGCGACTCGTCGGGCGTACGGTCGTCGCCGCCCCAGCGGACCACGCCGTCGAGCTCGGCGAGGATGTCGCGGATCACGACCTCCTGCTGCGGGAAGAAACCACCCCGGGCGCCGCGCGGGTAGGAGCCGGGCCGGATCCGCACGGCCGTACCGGACGCCAGATTGGACTCGGGCCCGCTCCTGGCGAGACCGGCGGGGTCGTGCCATCCGCGCACGTCGCCCCGGCGCAGCGGGTCGACCTCGTAGTGGAACCGGCGCACCAGGTGGACGAGAACGGTCTCCACGTCGCCCATGCGCACGGCGACGCCCTTGAGCGGGGTGCCGGGGACGGGGCGGGTGTAGACGGTGCCGCCGCCGTCGGCGACGTTCTCCATCTCCCAGCCGTTGTGGGAGCGCGAGCCCGCCAGCACGCGCCGGGTCCGGTCCTGCGCGCTGCGCAGGGCGTCCCGTACGCGGGCCGGTATGGGGTTGTTGGCGTCGGCGTACGCCTGGGACAGGAAATGGGACAGGGGCAGGGCGGCTACGCCCACGGCACCGCCTATGGCGGCGACACGGCCGAGCAGGGCGCGACGGGACAGGCCGCGGCGGTGGGCGGCGCCGGGCGCCGACGATCCGCGGAGGACGCGGGGGAGGCTGAGCTTCAACGGAGTCTCTTCCTGAAGTTCTCCGCGCACACGCGCTCAGGCGTTGCGGAGGATGCTGTTGTACTTCTCGAAGATCTGGTAGACGGCCAGGCTCTGGTGCGTCTGGGACTCCACGTCGGGGTCCCAGGCCCGGTAGCGGCGCAGGAGTTCGGTGATCTCGAACTCGACGAGGTCGAGGCGCATGGACCGCGGGGTGGTGACGCGGTCGCCCGGGGGCAGTCGGCCGCCGGGCCTGCCCCGGGTGCCCCACAGGTGGATCAGAGCCGCGGTGCGCACACTGAACGCGTTGTCCTTGTTCAGCTGTTGCCACACGGTCCACAGGTCGGCGTCCTTGGCCGGGTCGCGCCGCTCGCCGGTGGTGAAGCCCCAGCCGATGCAGTGGTTCCAGGCCTGGATGGCGTCGCTCGCGCTGATCTCGCCGATGCCGGTGTGCGAGTCCCGGACGGAACCGGAGCCCGTGAGGTGGTGGTCGGCGACCTGCTGGTCGGCGGACTGGGCGGCGAGGCCGTAGTCACGCATGGCCCAGTAGACGGCCGTCTGGATCAGCGCCTTGCGCATCGTGTACGTCTTCGACAGCTCGGTGATCAGCCCGTCCTGGTCCTGGATCGCGGCGACGGCCTGCGCGTTGCTGTAGAGCCGCGCGTCGCTGCCGATGCCGCCCGTGTCCGGGCGGCCGATCGACTGCATGTAGCGCGAGAGGTCGGCCCGCAGCGCCGGCACCTGGCGCTCGTCGAGGGCGACGTCCGGTACGGCGGGACGCGGCCGGTCGAACGAGCCCTGCCCGGTGTCCCGACCCGAGGCGATGTCGGCGTCGATCTCCAGCTGCCCGTCCCCGGAGCCGAGGGTGCGGATGACGAACTGGTCGTAGGCCCAGTCCTGCGGCAGCGGATGCCCGGCGTTGCCGTCGAAGCCCGAGGACATGCCGGCGACGAAGCTCGCGGTCGAGTAACCGGCCGCGCCGACCTGCGCGCACACGTTGCGGGAGCCGTAGACGCCGATCCGGTACGGATGGCCGGAGTCGGCCATCGCCTCCTTGATGCCCTTGAAGTGGGGCAGGACCCTCGCGGTGATCTCGGTGTCGATCGCGTCGAAGTCCACGGCGAAGAAGATCCGGCTCCCCCGGCGGAAGCCGTGGTCGCGGGCGGCGTTGACCGCGGCGTATCCGGCGGTCCGCCCGGCGACGTAGTCGAAGTCCGAGGCGTCGTTGTTGACGGTCTGGTAGATCGGGAAGCAGCGCAGACCCTGCTGGGCGATGGTGGCGAGCTCACCCGGCTGGATGGCCTTCTCCGGCAGGGAGGTGGCACTCGGGTTGGTGAGGTAGCGGCCGATGTACGTGATCCCGGCCGCCTTGAGCGACGCCGCCCGGGACGGAGTGATCTTCGCGATGGTGTCGCAGGCCCCGGCCGGGCGGGACTGGTCGCCGAAGGACGCCAGCAGGGAGGCGAAGGTGGCGAAGTCGCCCTCGCCCGTGGCCGGGAGAGCGGCGAAGGTCTGGAAGGCCCGGACCGCCGCGGCGAGGGAGGAGTCGAAGGTGTCGGTGAGGGCCGCGGGCCGCCGGTTGACGACCATCCCGGCGGAGAACAGCTGGACGAAGACGCCCTTGTCGCCCTTGGTCACGGGGTGCGACTTCAGGCCCGACTGGGTACCGGGCCCGAAGTTGCCGTTGGCGGTGCCGTCCGCCATGCCCAGCTCGTACTGCACGCCGAAGAGCAGCGCCTTGACGGTGTCCCGGGTCACGAGCCCGTCGCAGGCGATGACGTAGAAGTCCTGCCGGTCCAGGTAGCGGCCGTTGAGCCACTGCTGGACGGCCCTGACCTGTCCGGTGCCCGACGCGCCGGGGACGTAGGAGTCCATCGTCAGCAGCGCCTTGACCACCTTCGGCGTCAAGCCGGCTCCCGGGAGGGCCTGTTCGACTCCCATGTCGGTCTTGAGCCGGGTGACGGCCGTCTGCACCCGGGCACCGTAGCTGCCGTCGAGGTCGCCGCCGTCGTAGCCCTTGCAGTACAGGCCGGCCTGGAGGATGCGGCAGAAGTCGGGCGAGGGGACGGTGTCCGCGTCGAGCTGGGGGTACTTGGCGGTCAGCGTGTTGAGGGTGGTGGGGCCGAAGTTGTCGGAGAGTGCTGTGATGCCCAGCTCGTACTGCAGGGCACGGGTCAGGGCGTACAGGGTCGCCCAGTCGGCCTCGCCGCTCTCGGGCACGGTCGTGCCGATACGGCTGCCGTAGACGGAGTTGACGAATCTCTGGGCCTTGAGGACCATCGCGTCGCGCATGAAGAGTGATCGTATGTCCGGCTAAACCGCTTACTGTGGGGTACTTGGGCGGGTCCCGGGAGCTTCTTGTGCTCTTCGTACCGCCGTCGGTCAACCCCACGGGCGAACGCCGGCGGCCCCCCCGCCCGGTGGGTCGGGGGGCCGCCGCGGCCGGATCACGCCCAGGTGATCAGGCGCTTGGGCTGCTCCAGGATCGCCGCCACGTCCGCCAGGACCTTCGAGCCCAGCTCGCCGTCGACCAGGCGGTGGTCGAACGACAGCGCCAGGGTGGTGACCTGACGGGGCTTCACCTTGCCCTTGTGGACCCACGGCTGCGGCTTGATCGCACCGATCGCGAGGATCGCGGACTCGCCCGGGTTGAGGATCGGCGTGCCCGTGTCGACGCCGAAGACACCGACGTTGGTGATCGTCACCGTGCCGCCCTGCATGGCCGCCGGGGACGTCCTGCCGTCCCTGGCCGTCGCCACCAGCTCGCCCAGGGACTCGGCCAGCTGCGGCAGCGTCTTGGCGTGGGCGTCCTTGATGTTCGGCACGATCAGGCCGCGCGGGGTCGCGGCCGCGATGCCCAGGTTCACGTAGTGCTTGACCACGATCTCCTGTGCGGCCTCGTCCCACGACGCGTTGACGTCCGGGTTGCGCCGGATCGCGACGAGCAGGGCCTTGGCGATCAGCAGCAGGGGGTTCACGCGCAGGCCCGCGAACTCCTTGTCCGCCTTCAGTTCCTCGACCAGTTTCATCGTGCGCGTCACGTCGACCGTCACGAACTCCGTGACGTGCGGCGCGGTGAACGCCGAGCCGACCATCGCCGCCGCCGTCGCCTTGCGGACACCCTTGACCGGGATGCGGGTCTCACGCCCGGTGTCGTACGACGCCGGCGCCTGGGCCGCCGCCGGGGCGGACGCGGCCGGCGGCTCGGGGACCGCCGGGACGGCCGATGCGACCGCCGCGTGCACGTCCTCGCGGGTGATGATGCCGTCCGGGCCCGTCGGGACGACCGTCGTCAGGTCGACGCCCAGGTCCTTGGCCAGCTTGCGGACAGGGGGCTTGGCCAGCGGGCGTTCCGTGCCGGCCGGAGCCGCAGGGGCGGCAGGGGCGGTCGCGGCCGGGGCCGCCGGCGTGTGGCCGTTCAGCTCGGCCTGGATCACCGGCGAGGCCTGCCGGGCCGGGACCTCCGGGCCCTTGCGGGGGCGGCGGCGGGTGGACGAGGTCGCCACCCCGTAGCCCACCAGGACCGGCTGGCGTCCCGAGCCCGCCGCCTTCGGCTCCTCGGCGGGCTCGGCTGCCGCGGGCTGCTCGGCGGCGGGCTGCTCGGCGGGTGCGGCGCCGCCACCGCCCACGTCCACCGAGATGATCGCCGTGCCCACGTCGACCGTGGTGCCCTCGGGGAAGTGCAGGTCCCGGACCACGCCGTCGTACGGGATGGGCAGCTCCACGGCCGCCTTCGCCGTCTCGACCTCGCAGACCACCTGGCCGTCGGTGACCGTGTCGCCGGGCTGGACGTACCACTTGAGGATCTCGGCCTCGGTGAGTCCCTCGCCCACGTCGGGCATCTTGAACTCGCGCACGGACGCTTCCGTCATCGTCGTCACGACCCTCTCCTCAGTACGCCAGCGAGCGGTCGACGGCGTCCAGCACCCGGTCCAGGTTCGGCAGGTACTCCTCCTCCAGGCGGGCCGGCGGGTACGGGGCGTGGTAGCCGCCGACCCGGAGCACCGGGGCCTCCAGGTGGTAGAAGGAGCGCTCCGTGATCCGCGCGGCGATCTCCGCGCCCGACCCGAAGAACACCGGGGCCTCGTGGACGACGACCAGGCGGCGCGTCTTCTCCACCGACGCCTGGATCGAGTCGAAGTCGATCGGGGAGACCGAGCGCAGGTCCAGGACCTCCAGGTTCTTGCCCTCCTCGGCGGCCGCGTCCGCGACCTCCTGGCAGAGCTTCACCATCGGGCCGTAGGCGGCCAGGGTGAGGTCGGTGCCCTCGCGGACCACCTGGGCCTTGTGCAGCGGGCCCGGGATCGCCTCCGTGTTGACCTCGCCTTTGTCCCAGTAGCGGCGCTTGGGCTCGAAGAAGATCACCGGGTCGTCGCTCTGGATGGCCTGCTGCATCATCCAGAACGCGTCCGCCGCGTTCGACGGGCTGACGATCTTCAGGCCCGCCACGTGCGCGAAGAGCGCCTCGGGCGACTCGGAGTGGTGCTCCACCGCGCCGATGCCGCCGCCGTACGGGATGCGCACGACGACCGGGAGCTTGACCTTGCCCAGCGAGCGGGCGTGCATCTTCGCGAGCTGCGTGACGATCTGGTCGTACGCCGGGAAGACGAAGCCGTCGAACTGGATCTCCACCACCGGGCGGTAACCGCGCAGGGCCAGGCCGATCGCCGTGCCGACGATGCCCGACTCGGCGAGGGGGGTGTCGATGACGCGGCTCTCGCCGAAGTCCTTCTGCAGGCCGTCCGTCACCCGGAAGACGCCGCCGAGCTTGCCGACGTCCTCGCCCATGATCAGGACCTTGGGGTCGGACTCCAGAGCGCGGCGCAGCGATTCGTTGATCGCCTTGGCCAGTGCCATCTTGTCGGCCATCTCAGTTACCCCCCTCGTCGGCGAACGACGCCTGGTAGGCGGCGAACTGGGCGCGCTCCTCGTCGACGAGCGCGTGTCCGTCCGCGTAGGCGTTCTCGAAGATCGCGAAGTGGTCCGGGTCCGGCATGGAACGGACCGCCTCGCGCACTCGTTTGCCCAACGCCTCGGACTCGGCCTCCAGTTCCTCGAAGAATCCCTCGTCCGCGTGGTTTGAGGCCTCCAGATACCGGCGAAGGCGCAGGATCGGGTCCTTGGCCTCCCAGGCCTGGCGCTCCTCGTCACCCCGGTAGCGGGTCGGGTCGTCGGAGGTGGTGTGGGCGCCCATGCGGTAGGTGAACGCCTCGACGAGGGTCGGGCCCTCGCCGGCGCGGGCCCGCTCCAGGGCCCACCGGGTGACCGCGAGGACGCCGAGCACGTCGTTGCCGTCGACCCGGACGCCCGGGAAGCCGAAGCCCTGGGCGCGCTGGTAGATCGGGACGCGGGACTGCTTCTCGGTGGGCTCGGAGATGGCCCACTGGTTGTTCTGGCAGAAGAACACGACCGGGGCGTTGTAGACCGCGGAGAAGGTGAACGATTCGGCCACGTCGCCCTGGCTGGAGGCGCCGTCGCCGAAGTAGGCGATCACCGCGCTGTCGGCGCCGTCCTTGGCGACGCCCATGGCGTAGCCGGTGGCGTGCAGCGTCTGGGAGCCGATGACGATCGTGTACAGCTGGAAGTTGTTGCTGTTGGGGTCCCAGCCGCCGTTGTTCACGCCGCGGAACATCCCGAGCAGGTTGGCCGGGTCGACGCCGCGGCACCAGGCCACACCGTGCTCCCGGTAGGTCGGGAAGACGTAGTCGTCCTCCCGGGTGGCCCGGCCGGACCCGATCTGGGCGGCCTCCTGGCCGAGCAGCGACGCCCACAGGCCCAGCTCGCCCTGGCGCTGCAGGGAGGTGGCCTCGGCGTCGAAGCGGCGGGTGAGCACCATGTCGCGGTAGAGGCCGCGGAGCTCGTCCGGGGTGATGCCGGCGACGTACTTGTCGTACTCGGCATTCTTGACGCGCTTGCCCTCGGGCGTCAGCAGCTGCACGAGCTGGGGCTCGGCGCCGGCGTCCTTCTTGGCGGTCGGGCGGGCGCGCTTGGTGCCGGTGGTGCCGGCCTTGCTTCCGGCGCTGCGTCGCGGTGTGCGCGCGGCAGTGCTCTCCACGGTCACGTGTGCTCCTCCGTCGGTCCGGGCCACGGGGTTGCCGGTGGGCCTGGGGGTCCCCCCTGCTCTTTTGAGCTTGGGGGAGCGGCTCACCTGTTCTCGACCACCGGGGCACGGGGTGGGTGCCACTGGGCCGGGAACAGGCGTGACAGGTGCCCCGGCGAGCGCCCTGCAGAAAGCACGTTACCCAGTGCGCCACATTTCTGTGAAACCCCCTCTGACCTGCGATTTTGCTTGGATATCCAAGTAAATCGGGAAGGCGGTGAAGGGTCCCAGGTCACAGCCTTGCAGGAGGCCGGAGCAACCGCACGTTAACCCGGTGACCCAGGTCACGGGAAGAGTCCTTTTGTCGGCGCGCCGAAACGACACGCGCGCGTGGGCCCCGTTTCCGGGCCCCACGCGCGCGTGGATCATGCGTTTTCTCTGCCTGTCAGGTGCCGCCGTCGCCGCCACCCGCGCCGCCCACGACGCCGGCCGTGGTGCCGCCGTCGGCACCGCCCGTGTCGTCCGGCGGTGTCTGCGGGTCCGAGGGCTCCGGGTCCGTGGGCTCGTCGGTCGGCTCCTCGGTCGTCGGCTGGTCGCTCGGTTCACCGGTGGGCGACTCGGGAGCGCTCTGCGACGGCGTGTAGGAGGGCGTGTACGACGGGGTGAAGTTGCCGTTGCCCGAGCCGGTGCCGGTGCCGTTGTCCGTGTTCGTGTCGGTCGGCTCGTCGCTCGGTTCGTCGCTCGGCGTCTCGCTGGGCGTCTTCTTCTCCGTCGTCTGCGAGGTGGTCGGCTTCTGCTCCTTGCTCGGGCCGTCCTTGTCGCCGCCGGTGTTCTGCAGCGCCAGCGCGACGCCCGCGGCGACGGCGATCACCGCGAGCACGGCGAGGATCCACAGCTTGCCGCGGCCGCTGCCCCTGTTGCCGTGGCCCTCGAAGCCGCCGTCGTCCCCGCCGCCGTAGCCGCCGGGCAGGATCGGCGAGGGGATCTGCGCGGTGCCGGAGGGGTCACCGGGGTGGCCCATCACGGCCGTGCCGGCGAAGCCGCCCGACGGGGTGTGCCGGCCCTCGTGCATGTCGACCGGGCCGGTGTTCCAGGTGCCGGTGTGGCCGCCCTGGTCGTAAAGCATCTGGAGCGCGTACTGGACCAGCCCGCGCATCTCCTCGGCCGTCTGGAAACGGTCGTCGGGCTCCTTGGCGAGGGAGCGCATGACCAGGCCGTCCAGCTCCGGCGGGCAGGCGTCGGAGGCCTCGGACGGCGGCGTCGGGATGTCCTGGACGTGCTGGTAGACCACCGACAGCGGGGTCTCGCCCGTGAACGGCGGGCGCAGCGAGAGGAGTTCGTAGAGCAGGCAGCCCGTCGCGTACAGGTCGGAGCGGTGGTCGACGGCCTTGCCGAGCGCCTGCTCGGGGGAGAGGTACTGCGGGGTGCCCATGACCATGCCGGTCTGCGTCATCGTCGTGGACGCGCCGTGCAGGGCCCGGGCGATGCCGAAGTCCATCACCTTCACGGCGCCGTTGTGCGTGATGATGACGTTGGCCGGCTTGATGTCGCGGTGCACGATGCCGTGCTGGTGCGAGTAGGCGAGCGCCTCCAGGACGCCCGAGACGATGATCAGCGCCTGCTCGGGGCCGGGTGCCTCCGCGTTCAGCAGCAGGTCGCGGATGGTGCGGCCCTCGACGATCTCCATGACGATGTACGGCACGGACTGGCCGCCGACGAAGTCCTCGCCGGAGTCGTACACGGCGACGATCGAGTGGTGGTTGAGACCGGCCACCGACTGCGCCTCGCGCGTGAAGCGCGCCTTGGACACCGGGTCCTCGGCGAGGTCTGAGCGGAGCAGCTTGACGGCGACGGTGCGTCCGAGGCGGACGTCCTCGGCTGCGAACACCTCGGCCATGCCGCCCCGGCCGAGTCTGCGGGTCAGCCGGTACCGGCCGTCCCCGACCAGCCCGCCGTTCCCCCAGAGCTCCGGCGCGTCCGACATGCCGCCGCCAGACGCCTCGGGGTCGGACGGGCCCTGAGCGGCCTGCTGCTGTGCCATCAGTCCTCGCCGTCGTTTCTGCCCGCGGTGCGCGCGGTGTTGTTACGGTCTCCGTCGGCCACGCTACAGCCTCCGCGCAAGCCTCCGGCCCGAGAAGGGGTGCCGGGACCGGCACGAGACGGACCGGCCATGAAACCTTCACTCCGTACTCTCGTGCAAATTCCGTGCCCTCGCCGTACGCCCCCTGTAACGCTTACGCGACTCTTCTTTCGCGTACGGTCACGGAACGGGCACCGAGCTTGACGTGTCAGTGCCCTGGGGCAGACTTGGCCGGGAATGACGGTTTGGATCAACGACGGATCAGCGGCAGTCGGCGGCGCCTGCAGGGGCTACGGGGGACGGGGAACATGAGCCAGGACGGCGCACAGGGCCAGTACACGGGGCGGGCGCTCGCCAGTGGCCGCTATCAGCTGCGTGACCTCCTCGGCCAGGGCGGCATGGCCTCGGTGCACCTCGCGTACGACAGCGTGCTCGACCGGCAGGTCGCCATCAAGACACTTCACACGGATCTCGGACGGGAACAGGCCTTCCGCGAGCGGTTCCGCCGCGAGGCCCAGTCCGTGGCCAAGCTCACGCACACCAACATCGTCTCCGTCTTCGACACCGGCGAGGACACCCTCGACGGCATGACGACGCCGTACATCGTCATGGAGTACGTCGAGGGCCGCCCGCTCGGCTCGGTCCTCGACGAGGACGTGCGGCAGCAGGGCGCGATGCCCGCCGACAAGGCGCTGAAGATCACCGCCGATGTGCTGGCCGCGCTGGAGATCAGCCACGAGATGGGCCTGGTCCACCGCGACATCAAGCCGGGCAACGTGATGATGACCAAGCGCGCCGTGGTCAAGGTCATGGACTTCGGCATCGCCCGCGCCATGCAGTCCGGCGTGACGTCGATGACGCAGACCGGCATGGTCGTCGGAACCCCGCAGTACCTCTCACCCGAGCAGGCCCTCGGCCGCGGTGTGGACGCCCGCTCCGACCTGTACTCGGTCGGCATCATGCTGTTCCAGCTCGTCACCGGGCGGCTGCCGTTCGAAGCGGACTCGCCACTGGCCATCGCCTACGCGCACGTGCAGGAAGAGCCGCCGGTCGCGTCCTCGATCAACCGCTCGCTGCCCCCGGCCGTGGACGCGCTGATCACCCGTGCGCTGAAGAAGAACCCGAACGAGCGCTTCCCCAGCGCCGAGGCCATGCGCGACGAGTGCCTGCGCGTGGCGGCCTCCTTCCACGCCGCGCCGCCGAGCATCGTCCCGGGCACGCAGGCGCAGAGCGGCTCGGGCGTCGGCTCGGCCGTGTTCCCGCCGGTCGACCAGGCGACCGCGGCGCCCTCGGGCCAGGTCCAGACGCCGTACCAGCCGACCCCGCCCCCGAACCCGTACGGCACGCCCGCCCCGACGGGGCCGTCCCCGGCGTACGGCTACCCGCAGCAGGGCGGCTACCCGACGCCCTCGGCGGCGTACTCCCCGCAGTCCGGCCCGTCGACGCCGCCCCCGTACAACCTGACGCCCCCCGCCGCGTCGGCCCCCTCCGGCGGCAGGAACAACAAGCCGGTGATCATCGGCTCGATCATCGTGTCCGTCGTCGCGGTCGGCGGCCTCGTCTCGGCGCTGCTGCTGAACGGCGGCAGCGAGGACGACAAGGGCGGCGGTGGCAGCAGCGCGAGCGCGTCGGCCTCGGCGGAGAAGAAGGCCGGCTACCGCGGGCCGGACACCACGAAGACGATCGACACCGAGGAGTGCACGGAGCCGCGGGAGTCGTACAACGACCCCGACAAGATCCAGATCCCGGACTTCAAGTTCAAGAACATCAAGTCGGTCAAGGCCTGTCTCCAGGCGGCCGGCTGGGAACTGAACGAGAAGAAGGTCGACGAGAACACCTACGGCGACGGCACGGTCATGAACCAGTTCCCGTCCGCCGACACCGACGTCGACCCGAAGGACATGCCCGAGATCGAGCTCAGCGTCTCGACGGGCAACCCGCCCTCCTGACCGGTCCTGACAAACGGACGGGCCCGGCAGCTTCGGCTGCCGGGCCCTTTGGTCGGTGGTGGTCTACAGGTACGGGCCGCCGGTCCGGCCTCCCGGGTGCTGCTCGTCGAGGCCGTCCCCGACACCCGGCGGGAGGGCGCGGCGCATCTGCTCCAGCTGGGCGCGGGCCGCCATCTGCTGGGCGAACAGCGTCGTCTGGATCCCGTGGAAGAGCCCCTCCAGCCAGCCCACCAGCTGGGCCTGCGCGATACGCAGCTCCGAGTCGCTGGGGGTCGCCTCGTCCGTGAAGGGCAGCGACAGCCGCTCCAGCTCCTCCACCAGCTCGGGCGCCAGACCGTCCTCCAGCTCCTTCACCGAGCTGGCGTGGATGTCCTTCAGCCGGACCCGGCTGGCCTCGTCCAGGGGAGCCGCGCGCACTTCCTCCAGCAGCTGCTTGATCATGCTGCCGATCCGCATGACCTTCGCGGGCTGCTCCACCTGCTCCGTGACCGGGGTCTCGCGGGAGTCCTCGTCTGCGCTGCCGCCACCGAGCGCCATGCCGTCCTGGCCCACGACCAGGATCTGAGGGTTCTCCGGCGACCTTTCGTTCCTCGGCATCTCCATGTCGCCATTCTCTCGTACGCCTGCACCTCACCTCCGTGGTGCCCCCGCAGGAGGCTGATCCACCGTGCTGGAGGAGACGAACCGGTCACGCTCCGGGTTGCTCCTGCGGGGGCGGTTCCTCCTCGCGGGTGAAACGCAGCAGGCGGGCCTCGCAGTGCTCCAGCCAGCGGACCTCGGCCTCGGCCTGGAAGACGAGCTGCTCCAGGACGAGCAGCCGGGCCATCTCCTCGGGGTGCTCCGGGGCGCGGGCCAGTGCCTCGGCGCGCTGCCGCACGTGGTCGTGCAGGGCCCGCGTCACGTGCCGCCGCTGGGCCTCGACGACCTCCCTCACGTCGACGCCGTCCGCGCCGAGAGCCATCACCAGCTTGATCGCCAGCTCGTCGCGCGGCGGGCCGGCCCGTTCCACGGGACGGTCGTACCAGGCACGCAGTTCGGCCCGGCCGGCCTCGGTGAGCGCGTACAGCGCCCGTCCGGCCGCGTCGACGTCGTCCTGGGCGACCATTCCGTCCCGCTCCAGACGGCTCAGCGTCGTGTAGACCTGCCCGATGTTCAGCGGCCAGGTCCCGCCGCTGCGGGCCTCGAAGTCGGTGCGCAGGCGGGAGCCGTAGCGGGGGCCGGCCGCCAGGAGCGCCAGCAGCCCGTGACGTATCGACATAACCGGATTGTGCAGTGATTCCGCCCCGTCGGCCGAACCCGGAGTGCCGGGACTCCGGTGCGGTGTGAGGCTGATGGCCTCGATATGACCGAACTTGCCGTTTCTGCCCCACCGGGCGCGGCGGGAGGGGGTCACCCACGTGACTCCATGGCTACGCGCACTGCGGGCGACGGGACTGGTGCTCGCCCTGGGGGCGGGCGCGGTCGTCTCACCCGGCGGATCCGTCCCGTCCTACGGGGCCGTCCCCACCTACGAGGAGGAGGCCGAGGGAGCGGCGGCTCAGGAGACGGGGTCCGGGCCCGTTTCCGCCCCGCCGCCCAGATCCGCTTCATCGGCCCCGTCGGCCCGGTCCGCGCCCTCGTCCCTGGCTGCTCCATCGGCCCCGTCGCCCCCGGCGGCGTCGTCGGCCCGGTCCGCCCCGTCGCCGCTGGCGGCCCCGTCGGCCCGGGCGGCTTCGGCGGCCCGGGCGGCTTCGTCGGGCCCGTCGGCTTCGGCGGCCCCTTCCGGGCCCGGCGAGCCCTCGCGGGCCGGGAGCCGGGCGGGAGAGGGCCGGGTGCGGCCGGGGCGGCCGGAGGACGCCGGGGAGAGGCCGGGTGTCGCGGACGCCACGGCCGTCCCCGAGGAGCCGCGGGAAACCGTCCCGGCGCCCACCGCCCCGGCGGAGCGGCCCGTGCGAGAGGCCGCGACCGCCGAACGACCCGTCGGCCCGGTCCTGCGCATCCTGCCCCTGGGCAGCGGCCTGGTCCTGATCGGACTGGGACTGGGCCTGGCGTTCGTCGCACTGCGGCTGCGGAGGGTCTAGCCGCGAGCCCGGCGACGGGTCATGCCGCTGCCGTGGGCCGGAGCCGGGCCCGTCGAACCCCTGCCGCGGGCCTGAGCCGGGCCCGTCGAACCCCTGCCGTGGGCCCGGATGCGGGTTCAGGTGCCTTGCGGGGCGATGAGCAGGACCTTGCCGACGTGGCCGCTCTCCTCCACCACCCGGTGCGCGGCGGCAGCGTCCGGCATCGGGAGTTCGCGGTCGACGACCGGGCGCAGATGGCCGCCGGTGAACAGGGGCCAGACGTGTTCGCGTACGGCCGCGACGATGGCGGCCTTCTCCTCCAGTGGCCGGGCGCGCAGGGACGTGGCACTGATGGCGGCGCGCTTGGCCAGCAGGGCACCGATGTTCAGCTCGCCCTTGACACCGCCCTGCATGCCGATGATCGCGAGCCGGCCGTTGACGGCGAGGGCCTTGACGTTGCGCTCCAGGTACTTGGCACCCATGTTGTCGAGGATGACGTCGGCCCCGGCACCGTCCGTCGCCTTCCTGACCTCCTCGACGAAGTCCTGCTCGCGGTAGTTGACCAGGATGTCGGCGCCCAGCTCGGCGCACCGGTCCAGCTTCTCCTTCGTACCGGCCGTCACGGCCACCCGCGCACCGACGGCCTTGGCCAGCTGGATGGCCATCGTGCCGATGCCGCTGGACCCGCCGTGCACGAGCAGCGTCTCGCCCGGGCGCAGGTGGGCGACCATGAAGACGTTCGACCAGACGGTGCAGACCACCTCGGGCAGCGCCGCGGCCTGTGTCAGGCCGACCCCCGCGGGCACGGGCAGCAGCTGCCCGGCCGGGACGGCCACCTTCTCGGCGTAGCCGCCGCCGGAGAGCAGCGCGCACACCTCGTCGCCGATGTTCCAGCCGGAGACGCCGGTGCCGATCCCGGCGACCCGCCCGGAGCACTCCAGGCCGGGGTAGGGGGACGCGCCGGGCGGCGGTTCGTAGAAGCCCTGCCGCTGCAGGATGTCGGCCCGGTTGACGGCACCGGCCGCCACCTCGACCAGGACCTCGCCCTCGCCGGGCACGGGGTCCGGGACCTCGTCCCAGACCAGCGCCTCGGGCCCACCAGGTTCGGGAATCGTGATCGCATGCATGCAGGGGACCGTACCCGTCGGTCCCCGGACCGAGTCCCCTCCGTCCCCGGACCGAGTCCCCTCCGTCCCCGGACCGAGTCCGCTCCGTCGCCGGGACCGCCACGCCTACGCCTTTGGTCCGGTCCCGGCGAAAAACCGTGTGCGGGACCGATGAGTTTGCGCGACGGTAAAAGTCTCCCCATGCGTAGCCCAAGCACGCGGAAGGACCCCAGCATGAGCACGCAGACGTCCGGCCTGGCAATCGAGACCGCGGGCCTGGTGAAAACGTTCGGCGAGACGAGGGCCGTCGACGGAGTCGACCTGTCCGTGCCCGCGGGCACGGTCTACGGCGTCCTCGGCCCGAACGGCGCCGGCAAGACCACCACCGTGAAGATGCTCGCCACACTCCTGAGGCCGGACGGCGGGGAGGCGCATGTGTTCGGCCACGACATCGTCCGCGAGGCGGACGAGGTACGCGGCCGGGTGAGCCTCACCGGCCAGTACGCGTCGGTGGACGAGGACCTCACCGGCACCGAGAACCTGGTCCTGCTGGGCCGGCTCCTCGGACACCACAAGAAGGCGGCACGCGAGCGCGCCGGCCAGCTCCTGGAGGCCTTCGGGCTCACGGAGGCGGCCGTGAAGCAGGTCAAGCACTACTCGGGCGGCATGCGGCGTCGCATCGACATCGCCGCGTCCATCCTGAACACCCCCGACCTTCTCTTCCTCGACGAGCCGACGACCGGCCTCGACCCGCGCAGCCGCAACCAGGTGTGGGACATCGTGCGGGCCGTGGTCGCGCAGGGCACCACCGTGCTGCTGACCACGCAGTATCTGGACGAGGCCGACCAGCTGGCGTCCCGGATCGCCGTCATCGACCGCGGCAAGGTGATCGCCGAGGGCACCAAGGGCGAGCTGAAGTCGTCCGTCGGCGCCGGATCCGTCCATCTGCGCCTACGAGATCCCGACCAGCGCGCTCTCGCGGCCGACCTGCTGCGCCGCACCCTCGACGCGCGGGTGCAGCCGGAGCCCGACCCCGTGGCCCTCACCGCCCGCCTCGGTACGGCGGCCGGCGACGACTCCGCGGCCGAGCAGGCCTCCCGCGCCCTGGGCGAGCTCGCCCGCGCCGGGATCACCGTCGACAACTTCTCGCTGGGCCAGCCCAGCCTCGACGAGGTGTTTCTCGCCCTCACCGGGCACGACACGCACGACTCCTCCGACCGCTCCGACGACCCGAAGGACGAGGTGGCGGCATGAGCACCGCGACGACCACCGAGGGCAAGGAACTCGCCCCGGTCAGCACCGAGACTCTCGCCGCGCTGCTCGTCTCCAAGGAGCGTCCGCCGCGGCCGAGCGCCTGGTCGGCCTCGATGACCTTCGGCTGGCGGGCGATCCTCAAGATCAAGCACGTGCCGGAGCAGCTCTTCGACGTCACGGCGTTCCCGATCATGATGGTGCTGATGTACACGTACCTGTTCGGCGGGGCGCTGGCCGGTTCGCCGAAGGAGTACATCCAGTTCCTGCTGCCGGGCATCCTCGTGATGTCGGTCGTGATGATCACGATGTACACGGGTATCTCCGTGAACACCGACATCGAGAAGGGCGTGTTCGACCGGTTCCGCAGCCTGCCGATCTGGCGGCCGTCGACGATGGTCGGCTATCTGCTCGGTGACGCCCTGCGGTACACGATCGCGTCGATCGTGATGCTCACCGTCGGCATGATCCTCGGCTACCGGCCGGACGGCGGGGTCGCCGGTGTGCTCGCCGGGATCGCCCTGCTGGTGGCCTTCTCGTTCGCCTTCTCGTGGATCTGGACGATGTTCGGGCTGATGCTGCGCACCGAGAAGTCGGTGATGGGCGTCAGCATGATGGTGATCTTCCCGCTCACCTTCCTGTCCAACGTGTTCGTGGACCCGAAGACCATGCCGGGCTGGCTGCAGGCGTTCGTGAACAACAGCCCCATCACGCATCTGGCGTCGGCGGTGCGCGGTCTGATGGGCGGCGACTGGCCGGCCGACGAGGTCGCTTGGTCGCTGGGCTGGGCGGGGCTGTTCGTGCTGGTCTTCGGGCCGGTCACGATGCGGCTGTACAACCGGAAGTAGTCTCGAGGCCCTGGTCTTGGCCGGCCGTCGCGCACCGCGAGGGTGCGGGGCGGCCGGCCCGTTCGCTTCGCTCGTCAGGTGTTGCGGGGCATCGGGGGCATCGGGCGGATGTCCGGCGCGACCTGGGTGGCCGGGGTCTTCCGCACGATCGTGATGAGCCGGTCGGTCAGCTCCAGTCTCCCGACGGCCGGATCGTCGTAGCCGAGGACCCGGTGACCACGTATGACGCTCACCACCAGGTCGGCGACCTCCCGCGGCGTCTTGCCCACCTCGGCCTTGACGACCGGCCGTTCGACGATGTCGAGGCCACTGCCCTGCTGGATGAGGTCCTCCATCACCATGCCGGCGGAGGGGCTGAGCACGGACAGGCCGAGCAGCCGGCCGGCCGCACTGGCGCTGGTGACGACCGCGTCGGCGCCCGACTGCTTGAGCAGCGGAGCGTTCTCCTCTTCCCGCACGGTGGCCACGATCTTCGCCCCGCGGTTGAGCTGGCGGGCCGTCAGCGTCACCAGGACCGCGGTGTCGTCACGCTGGGTCGCGATGATGATCTGGCGGGCCCGGTGCACCTCGGCCTGCTTCAGCACCTCGCTGCGGGTCGCGTCCCCGACGATGCCCGCGTAACCTTCGGCGGTCGCGGCGTCGACCACCTTGGAACTGGGGTCGACCACGACGACCTGCTCCTTCCGCAGGCCCGTCGCACAGACGGTCCGGATCGCCGACCTGCCCTTCGTGCCAAAGCCGACGACGACGGTGTGATCGCGCAACGTGGACCTCCAGCGGGTCAGTCGCCACTCCTCCCGGGTGCGTTCGGTGAGGGCTTCCAGGGTGGTACCGACCAGGATGATCAGGAACAGCACGCGCAGGGGCGTGATGACGAGGATGTTGGTGAACCGGGCGCTTTCGCTGGCCGGGGTGATGTCACCGTAGCCGGTGGTGGAGAGGGTGACGGTCGCGTAGTAGAAGGCGTCGAGGAGGCTGATGCCGCCGCCGGCGTTGTCGTTGTAGCCGTCGCGGTCGGCGTAGACGATCAGCGCGGTCACGACGAGGACGAACAGCGCCATGGAGAGCCGCTTGGCGACCTGGCGGATCGGGTGCTCCACCACTTTCCTCGGGAGTTTCACCCGATAGGTCACCAGATGTTCATCGGCCTGGCGGGCGATCGCGTCCTGGCCCGGAAGTTTCACGTGAAACACACCCCGATTCCTCCGGACGCCCAGGGCAGGTCGAGCAGTTCCGTCTCCTGCCCCGGACGTGCGCCGCCCGGCGGTACGACGGCCAGCGCGTCGGCCGCCGCGATGCCGCGCAGCATGGCGGGGCCGTTGTAGTGCAGCGGCACGGCCTCGTCGCCGCGCAGGACGACGGGAACGAGCCGGGTGTCGTGCGGGTGCCCGTGCACGGCGTCGCGGAGCGGCATCGTGTACGGGTCCGGGGCCGGGCGGGCCGCGAGGATCCGCAGCAGCGGCTCGGCGAGCGTCAGCAGGCCGGAGACGGCGGCGAGCGGGTTGCCCGGGAGGCCCACGAGGTGCTGGGTCTCCGCGGTGCGGGCCAGCAGCATGGGGTGGCCCGGGCGCACGTTGACGCCGTCCACGAGGAGTTCGGCGCCGATCCGGCGCAGGACGGGGTGGACGTGGTCGACGGGACCCGCCGCGGTGCCGCCGGTGGTGAGGATGACGTCGGCGTCGGAGGTGGTGATGGCCTCGTGCAGGGTGTCGGCGTCGTCGCGGACGCGCCGGACGGCGGTGACCTCGGCGCCGAGCGCGCGCAGCCACGGCGGCAGCATGGGGCCGAGCGCGTCCCGGATCAGGCCGTCGTGCGGCAGGCCCTGGGTCAGCAACTCGTCTCCGAGGACGAGAACTTCGGCGCGCGCCCGGGCCACGGCGGTGACGGTGTCGTATCCGGCCGCCGCCGCGAGCCCGAGGACGGCCGGGGTGACGAGGGTGCCGACGGCGAGGAGCTGGTCACCGGTGCGGCATTCCTGGCCACGCGGGCGGATGTCCTGGCCGGGGACGACGTCCCTGGTCGCGTACAGGCGGCCCTTGTCGTCGGTGCGGCCGTGCTCGCTGCGCAGGACCGCGGAGGTGTCCGGAGGGATACGGGCGCCGGTGGCGATCCGGACCGCCTCGCCGTCGGTGAGGGGCGCGGGCGCGGCGTGCCCGGCGAGGACGCCCTCGTCCCGTACGTGCCAGGGAGCCGGGCCGCAGACCGCCCAGCCGTCCATCGCCGAGGTGTCGAAGGAGGGGAGGTCGGTGAGAGCGTCGAGCGGGGCGGCGAGGGTCAGGCCGAGAGCGGTGTCGAGGGGCGCGGAGACGGGGGCCCGGCGGGCGGCCCGGGTGGCGTTGCGGCCGGCGCGTTCGGCGAGGGCCCGGGCCTCGGGCCACGGGGTGGCGCGGTGGCGGGTGCCGGGCCGGGCCGCGGGGTCGGGCCGGTCGGGGGTGCGGGCGCTGTCCGTCTCCCCTCGCGCGGCGGGGTCGGGCAGGTGGTTGCCGTTGCTGTTCTTCACGAGGGCGAGCACCTCCTCGACGTCGAGGTCCTCGGCGTCCTCACCGGCTCGGGCGCCGTGCGGGGTCATCCGGCGTCCGGGCGGGTGTCCGGGGTGGCGTCGGGGGCGACATCGCCCTGAACGCCGGACGGCTGGGGCCCGGTGCCGGACGGCTGGGGCCCGGTCCCGGGCGCCTGGGCCTCCGTGGTGCTCTCCTGCGCCCAGCGGGCGGCGAGGGCCGCGGCCTTGCGGGCGGCCTCGGCGACCGCCTCGGGGCCTTTGCCGGACTGCGCGGCCGCGTAGCCGACGAGGAAGGTGGTCAGCGGCGCCGCGGGCCGGGCCACACCGTGGGCGGCGTCGCGGGCGAGGTCGAGCAGGCCGCGGGTGTCGACATCGAGGTCGATGCCCAGTTCGTCCTTGACGGCGGAAATCCATTCATCCAACACGTGCCCATGCTCCCTGATACGTGCCCTGGCGGTGGCGATGTCGTCCCAGGTGTCGCAGTCGAAGGACGCGACGGGGTCCAAGATGCGGGTGAGGTTCAACTCGGCGGTGAGACGCCGCAGGGGAAGACCGGTGAGGGCGCCGTGCCGGCCGGCGAGGAGCGCGAGTTCCTCGCGCAGCCGCGGCGTGCGGTAGGCGGCCACGAGCGGCTGGTCGCGGCCGCCGGGGTCGGTCAGCAGCGCACCGTCGCAGCCGCTCGTCCGCAGCGCGTGCAGCAGGCGGCCGACGGTCGGCTCCTGCAGGAACGGCAGGTCGGCGGAGAGCACCACGACGTGTTCGGCCGTGGTGCGGCGGAGCCCGGCGTCGAGCGCGGCGAGCGGCCCGCCGCCGGCCGGGTCCTCGCGGGCCCAGGTCACGGGCCGTGCGGTCGGCCGGGGCGCGGCGACGACGACGGTCCTGCGGGCGCCGCCGCAGGCGGCGAGCACCCGGTCGAGCAGGGCCCGCCCGCCCACGCGCACACCGGGTTTGTCCGTGCCGCCCAGGCGCCGGGCGGCACCACCGGCGAGCACGACGGCGTCGTACCCGGCAGGGTCCGCCCCCTGGGCGGGGCCGGTGCCGGCGCGGGGTTCACCGGGGGGCTCGTAGGCGGTCACCCCCCGAGTATGCGTGCCCCCGCGATCACAGGGAACGCGGGGGAACCGACACGCTCACGTCAGAGCGTCCGCAGCAGCACCGCCGGTTGTTCCACGCAGTCCGCCACGTACCGCAGGAAGCCGCCGGCCACGCCCCCGTCGCACACCCGGTGGTCGAAGGTGAGCGAGAGCTGGACGACCTGCCGCACCGCCAGCTCGCCCTCGTGCACCCACGGCTTGGGGACGATGCGGCCGACGCCGAGCATGGCAGCCTCGGGGTGGTTGATGATCGGGGTGGAGCCGTCGACGCCGAACACGCCGTAGTTGTTCAGCGTGAAGGTCCCGCCGGTGAGTTCGCCCGGCGTCAGCGCCCCCGTCCGGCCCGCCTCGGTCAGCCGGGCGAACTCGGCGGTCAGCGACTCGGCGTCGCGCGCGTGCGCGTCCCGTACGACCGGGACGACCAGGCCCCGGTCGGTCTGCGCCGCGAAGCCCAGGTGCACGTGGTCGAACCGGACGATCTCCCTGGCCTCCGCGTCCACCGTGGCGTTGAGCTCGGGGAAGCGGGCGAGGGCCGCGGTGCAGATCCGGGCCAGCAGCGCCAGGAGGGAGATCTTCGGTCCGCCCGCCGCGTTCATGGCCGTACGCGCCCGCATGAGCTCCGTGGCGTCGGCGTCCACCCAGCAGGTGGCGTCGGGGATCTCGCGGCGACTGCGCGCCAGCTTGTCGGCGACGGCGCCCCGGACGCCCTTGAGGGGGGTGCGGATCTCGCCGGGGCCCGCGGCGGAGGCCACCGAGGGCTGGGGAGCGGATGCCCGCGGCACGCGCGGGTGCGGCTCGGCGGCCGGTGCCGCCGTGGCGCCCTGGCCCGCGGCGCGCAGGGCGTACTCCACGTCCGCCCGCAGGATCAGCCCGTCGGGTCCGCGGCCCGTCAGCTCCCGCAGGTCCAGGCCGTTCTGCCGGGCCAGCCGGCGCACCAGGGGCGAGATCACGGGGACGGGTCCGTCCTCCGTCGCGAGGCCGTCGCCCTGCGCCTTCACCGGGGCGGCGCCTGCGGCCTGCGCGTTCACCGGGCTCGCGGCGGCGTCGGCCCGCCCGTTCACCCTCCCGGCGGCTCCCGCCTGCCCGGTTGTCGCGGACGGGCCGGGCACCGGTCGCTCCTGCCGTACCCGGCGGCGCCGCGCGGGCGCCTCGGAGGTGCCGTATCCGACCAGGACGTTGCCCGAGCCCTCGGAGCCGGCGTCGCCGGCGCCGGTGGCCGGACGCTCCCCCACCGCCACGGTGATCAGCGGGGCGCCGACGGGCAGTTCCGTGCCCTCCTCGCCGAAGCGGGCCGTGACCACACCTCCGTAGGGGCACGGCACCTCGACCATCGCCTTGGCCGTCTCGACCTCGACGACCGGCTGGTCGATCGCGACCACGTCACCGACCTCGACCAGCCAGCGCACGATCTCCGCCTCGGTGAGCCCCTCCCCGAGGTCGGGCAGCTTGAACTCGAGCACCTGTGCCATCAGCTCTCGGCCTCCCACTGCAGACGCCCCACGGCGTCCAGGATCCGGTCCACACCGGGCAGGTGGTGGCGCTCCAGCATCGGCGGCGGGTACGGGACGTCGAACCCGGCCACGCGCAGCACCGGCGCCTCCAGGTGGTGGAAGCAGCGCTCCGTGACCCGGGCCGCGATCTCCCCGCCCGGGCCCCCGAAGGAACCCGACTCGTGGACGACGACCGCGCGTCCCGTCCGCCGCACCGAGGCACACACCGTCTCGTCGTCGAACGGCACCAGGGAGCGCAGGTCGACGACTTCGAGGTCCCAGCCCTCGGCCAGGGCCGCCTCGGCCGCCTCCATGCAGACGGGTACGGACGGCCCGTACGTGATGAGTGTGGCGCTCCGGCCCGGGCGCCGCACCACCGCGCGGCCTATCGGTTCAACGGGCGCCGGCTCCTCGGGGTTCCAGGAGTCCTTCGACCAGTACAGCCGCTTCGGCTCCAGGACGACGACCGGGTCGTCGGAGGCGATGGCGGCGCGCAGCAGCCCGTAGGCGTCGGCGACGGTCGCGGGCGTGACGACATGGAGCCCCGGAGTCGCCATGTAGTACGCCTCGGAGGAGTCGCTGTGGTGCTCGACGCCGCCGATGCCGCCGCCGTAGGGCACGCGGATGGTGATCGGGAGGGGCATCTTGCCGCGGGTGCGGTTGCGCATGCGCGCCACGTGCGAGATGAGCTGCTCGAACGCCGGGTAGGCGAACGCGTCGAACTGCATCTCCACGACCGGGCGCAAGCCGTACATGGCCATGCCGACCGCGGTGCCGAGGATGCCCGCCTCGGCGAGCGGGGTGTCCGTGCAGCGGTCCTCGCCGAACTCCTTGGCGAGTCCGTCGGTGACGCGGAAGACGCCGCCGAGGGTGCCGACGTCCTCGCCCATGACGTGCACGGCGGGGTCGGCGGCCATGGCGTCGCGCAGCGCGCGGGTGAGGGCCTGCGCCATGGTGGCCGGCTTGACGGCGACGGTGGTCATCGGTGCGTGCCCCCCTCCGGCTCGGTGCCGGCCTCGGCCTCCAGCTCGGCCCGCAGCTGCTCCCGCTGCTCGCGCAGTTGCCCGGTCGGCTCGGCGTAGACGTGGGTGAACAGGTCCATGGGGTCCAGGGCCGGGTCCTGGTTCATGTGCTCGCGCAGGGCCGCGGCCATGGTCTCGGCGTCCTGGCGGGCGGCCTCGATGCCGGCCTCGTCGAGCAGGCCGCGCCCGGTCAGCTCGCGCTCCAGCAGCCGGATCGGGTCGTGCTCACGCCAGGTCTCGACCTCGGCGTCGCCGCGGTAGCGGGTCGCGTCGTCGGCGTTGGTGTGGGCGTCGACGCGGTAGGTGATCGCCTCGACGAGGGTGGGACCGCCGCCCGCGCGGGCGTGGCGTACGGCGTCGGAGAGCACCTCGTGGACGGCGGCGGCGTCGTTGCCGTCGACCAGACGGCCGGGCATGCCGTAGCCGACGGCCTTGTGGGCCAGCGACGGGGCCGCGGTCTGTTTGGCGAGCGGGACGGAGATCGCGAAGCCGTTGTTCTGCACGAAGAAGACGACCGGGGCCTGCCAGACGGCGGCGAAGTTCAGCGCCTCGTGGAAGTCGCCCTCGCTGGTGCCGCCGTCGCCGACCATGGCCAGGGCGACCACGTCGTCGCCCTTGAGGCGGGCGGCGTGCGCGAGGCCCACGGCGTGCGGCAGCTGGGTGGCGAGGGGGGTGCACAGGGGGGCGACCCGGTGCTCGTACGGGTCGTAGCCGGTGTGCCAGTCGCCGCGCAGCAGGGTGAGCGCCTCGACGGGGTCCACCCCGCGGGCCACCACGGCGAGGGTGTCGCGGTAGCTGGGGAAGAGCCAGTCGCGCTGCTCCAGCACCATCGCGGCGGCGACCTCGCAGGCCTCCTGGCCGGTGGTGGAGGGGTAGACCGCGAGACGGCCCTGCTTGGTGAGGGCGGTGGCCTGCGCGTTGTAGCGGCGGCCCTTCACCAGCTGCGCGTACAGCGCCCGCAGGAGCTCCGGGTCGGCCTTCGCGGCCGCCTCGGTGCCGAGGACACGGTACGGCTCCGCGTCGGGCAGCAGCGGCGCGGGATCCATGCGCGGCTGCCAGGCGGGCGGCGGGGTCGGCCGGTACGCGCCCCGCTGCTCCATGACCGTCATGACGGCACCTCCTCGTGGGAGTGGCTTGGAGAGACGCGTCGGCTGTGACGCGCCTCACCTACCGATTGTTCGGTCGCCGGCACATTTTGGCTACGGGTGGCCTCAGGCTGTGGACAAACGGTTCTCCACAGCCTGAGATGGACGCAGTACGTCCACGGCAGGGAGGTCGGCACAGGTGGCATCTGAACAAATGGCCGAACGGCAGGACGACACCGGCACCCTGCCGCCGCCGCGCCCCCTGGACGCCATAGATCAGGACATCCTGCGCATGCTGCAGGCGGACGGCCGCGCCTCGATACGGTCGGTCGCCGAGCGGGTCCACGTCTCGCGCGCCAACGCCTACGCCCGCATCAACCGGCTCGTCGAGGACGGTGTCATCCGCGGGTTCGGCGCCCGCGTCGACCACGAGCGGGCAGGCCAGGGCACGTCCGCGTACATCACGCTGAAGATCGTGCAGAACTCCTGGCGCACGGTGCGCGAAGAACTCAGACAGCTGCCCGGCGCCTCCCACATCGCCCTGGTGGGCGGCGATTTCGACGTGCTGCTGCTGGTGCACGTGTCCGACAACCGGGCGCTGCGCGAGCTGGTGCTGACCCGGCTCCAGGCGATCCCGCAGGTGCTCAGCACACGCACGCTGCTGGTGTTCGAGGAGGAGGACCTGGAACCGCAGGGCTGAGCGGCCGGACCGCGCCCGTCAGCTCGAGGCCACCGCGACGCCGAGCAGCACCGCGAACGTCACCGGGAGCAGCGCGCATCCGAGCCCGGTGCCGGCCGCCGCCATCCGCAGTCCGCGCAGGGACCGGCGGTGCGGCAGCACCCAGGCGAGCACAAGCAGGCCGGTCGCCCAGAACAGCACGCCCGAGAAAGCGCCGGGGCCGTCCTGGGCGGCGAACCAGCGGTACTCCAGCGCGAGGAGCGGCAGGCCGAGCAGGGTCGCCACGAGCGGGGCCCGCCACCACGTCCGGTGGGTGGCGGGGGAGGGCGGCGCGTCATGTCCGAGCATGCACCCACCCCATCACCGCGGGGTGGACGGGACATCGTCACGCGTACTCATCCCGTCCGCGCGCGGGTACTCATGCAGGGGGCCGCGGTCAGGCGGCTTTGCGCAGGCCGGAGAAGGCCAGCAGCACCACCGCGTCGGCCACCTCGCGCTCGCTCATGCCGCGGCCGTCCGGCCGGTACCACTCGACGATCGAGTTGATCATGCCGAAGACCAGCCGGGTCACCAGCCGGACGTCTATGTCGGCGCGCACGTCCCCGTCCTCGGCGGCCGCCTTGAGCAGGTCGGCGACCCGGTGGTCGAAGTCGCGGCGCCGCTCCAGGGCCCACCGCTCGGCGTCGGTGTTGCCGCGCACGCGCAGCAGGAGGGTCACATAGGGCAGCTCGGTGATGAGCACCTCGACCATGCGCCGGACGACGTACTCCAGGCGGTCGGCGGCGCGCCCCACGCGCGCGTGCTCCTCGTCGAGGATCCCGAAGAGGCCGTCCAGGGCCCGGCTCACGGCCCGGCGCAGCAGCTCCTCCTTGCCGGCGACGTGGTGGTAGATCGACGACTTGGAGATGCCGGCAGCCTTGGAGAGGTGCTCCATGGAGGTGCCGTCGTAGCCACGCTCGATGAACACCTGGACGGCCACGGACAGCAGCGTGTCCGGGGTGTAGGTGTCGCGCTTGGCGGTGGTCATGAGGCTGTGCCCTCCCGCGGGTCGGAGGCGTGGGCGTGGCGGTACAGCGCCAGTGACGGCGCGTAACGGCCCGAGGTGTCACACCGGTGCATGTCGTCCAGGAGCGTGTAGGCCCAGGTGCGGCCGAGTCTGCGGCTCCACTCGAAGGGGCCCAGCGGGTAGTTGACGCCGAGCCGCATCGCGGTGTCGATGTCCTCCTCGGTGGCGACGCCCTTGGCGACCGCGTCGTGCGCCAGGTCGATGATCCGCGCGACCGTACGGGCGACGATCATGCCGGGCAGGTCGCCGATGAAGCTGACCTGCTTGCCGAGCGCCTGGAAGAGGCCAGTGGCCTCGGCGAGGGTCTGCGGGGAGGTGTCCTGCGAGGCGGAGAGGGCGATCCGGGTGGCCTTGCGGTAGTCCAGGGCGAGGTCGAAGTAGACCAAGTCCCTGAACTCCACGGCGGTCTGCCCGTCGGCGAGGACGAGCCGGCCGCCGCTCGGGAGCAGCAGACAGGCCCCCTGGTCCTCGTCGTCGTCCTCGTCGCGGACGGGGATGCCCGCCTCACGGATCAGTGTGAGCAGCTCGGCGGCAGGGCCCAGGTCGCCCTCGGCTACGACGTACGCGGGCGGCTGCCGCTTCTCGGCCGTGTCCGGCTCGGGACGCTCGGCGCCGTCCCGGTGGTCGTACCAGCCCTGGCCGGTCTTGCGGCCGAGGCGGCCGGACTCGACCAGGCGCCGCTGGGCGAGGGACGGCGTGAAGCGCACGTCCTGGAAGAAGGACTGCCAGACCGACTGCGTGACGGACTCGTTGACGTCCTGGCCGATCAGGTCGGTCAGCTCGAACGCGCCCATCCGGAAGCCGCCCGACTCGCGCAGCACGGCGTCGATGGTGGCCGGGTCGGCGCCCTGTGCCTCGTAGACCGCGAAGGCCTCGGCGTAGAAGGGCCGGGCGATGCGGTTGACGATGAAGCCGGGGGTGTCCGCGCAGGCGACCGGCGTCTTGCCCCAGGCGCGGGCGGACTCGTACGCGCGCGTGGCGGACGAGACGTCGGTGGCGAACCCGGAGACGACCTCGACCAGCGGCAGCAGCGGCGCGGGGTTGAAGAAGTGCAGGCCGACGAACCGGCCCGGGATGCGCAGGGCACCGCCGATGGCCGTGACGGACAGCGACGAGGTGTTGGTGGCGAGCAGGCAGTCGTCGTCGACGATGCCCTCCAGCGCGCGGAACAGGTCCTGCTTGACGTCCAGCCGCTCCAGGACGGCCTCGACGACCAGGGCGCAGTCGGCGAGCTCGGGGAGGTCCTCGGCGGGCAGCAGCCGGGCGCGGGCGGCGTCCCGGTCGGCGCCGGTGAGCCGGTCCTTCTCGACGAGCCGGTCCAGGCGGGCACCGATCGCGTCGGCGGCCTCCCGGGCCCGCCCGGGGACGGTGTCGTACAGCCGTACGGGGTGGCCCGCGACCAGCGCGACCTGGGCGATTCCCTGGCCCATCGTGCCGGTGCCGACGACGGCCACGGGGCTGCTGAGGTCGAGTGCTGTCATGTGCGCGATCCTCCCGCACGGGGTTTTCCACAGATGCGGCGGACCCCCTTGAACCGACCGATCGTTCGGTTACTCTAGCTCTGTCCGAGTGTTCCTGCCCAGGTTTCTGCCCAGGTCATGAACTCGACGAGGAGTTCTTGAGACGAGGAGTTGGTCACCCATGACCGCCGCACTCTCGGCGCACGAGCTGATCGCCCGGCACCGGTCCACCCTCGACCAGGCGCTGGAAGCGATCCGCACACGCGCGTACTGGTCCCCGCACCCCGAGCACCCCAAGGCCTACGGGGAGAACGGCAGCCTGGACGCGGCGGCGGGCAAGGCCGCCTTCGACGCCCTGCTCGGCTCCCGCCTCGACCTCGGCCAGCCCGGGACGGACGACTGGGTGGGCGGCGAGACGTCCCCGTACGGCGTCGACCTGGACGTGACGTACCCGCACGCGGACCTGGACGTGCTGCTGCCCGCCATGAAGGCCGGGCAGCGGGCCTGGCGGGACGCGGGCGCGGAGCAGCGCGCGGTGGTCTGCCTGGAGATCCTCAAGCGGATCAGCGACCGGACGCACGAGTTCGCGCACGCGGTCATGCACACCTCCGGCCAGGCGTTCATGATGGCGTTCCAGGCGGGCGGGCCGCACGCGCAGGACCGCGGCCTGGAGGCGGTGGCGTACGCCTATGTGGAGCAGGTGCGCACGCCCGACAACGCCGAGTGGAACAAGCCGCAGGGCAAGCGCGACCCGCTGGCCATGACCAAGCAGTTCACGCCGGTCCCGCGCGGCATCGCCCTGATGATCGGCTGCAACACCTTCCCGACGTGGAACGGCTACCCGGGCCTGTTCGCCTCCCTCGCCACCGGCAACGCGGTCCTGGTCAAGCCCCACCCGCGCGCGGTGCTGCCGCTCGCGCTCACCGTGCAGGTCGCGCGCGAGGTGCTCGCCGAGGCCGGTTTCGACCCGAACCTGGTGGCGCTGGCCGCCGAACGCCCCGGCGAGGGCATCGCCAAGACGCTCGCGCTGCGCCCCGAGATCCGGATCATCGACTACACGGGCTCGACCGAGTTCGGCGACTGGCTGGAGGCCAACGCCCGCCAGGCGCAGGTCTACACGGAGAAGGCCGGCGTCAACACCGTCGTCGTCCACTCCACGTCCGACTACAAGGGCATGCTCTCCAACCTGGCGTTCTCGCTGTCCCTGTACAGCGGCCAGATGTGCACCACCCCGCAGAACCTCCTCGTCCCCCGCGAGGGCATCTCCACGGACCAGGGCCCCAAGTCCTACGACGAGGTGGTCGCGGACCTGGCCAAGTCGGTCGACGGGCTGCTCGGTGACGACGCCCGGGCGAACGCCCTGCTCGGCGCGATCGTCAACCCGGACGTGAAGGCCCGCCTGGAGGCCGCTTCGGGGCTGGGCGAGGTCGCCCTGGCCTCCCGGGAGATCACCAACCCGGACTTCCCCAGGGCGGTCGTCCGTACGCCGGTGATCGTGAAGCTGGACGGGGCCAAGCCGGACGACGAGGCCGCGTACATGAGCGAGTGCTTCGGGCCGGTGTCCTTCGCCGTGGCGGTCGACTCGGCCGCGGACGCGGCGGAGCTGCTGCGGCGGACCGTCCGCGAGAAGGGCGCGATGACCGTCGGGGCGTACACGACCGACCCGGAGGTCGAGCAGACCGTGCAGGAGGTCTGCCTGGAGGAGGCGGCACAGCTGTCGCTGAACCTCACGGGCGGGGTGTACGTGAACCAGACAGCCGCGTTCTCCGACTTCCACGGGTCGGGGGGCAACCCGGCGGCGAGTGCGGCGCTGTGCGACGGGGCG
This sequence comes from Streptomyces flavovariabilis, assembly GCF_000725785.1. NCBI lineage: Bacteria > Bacillati > Actinomycetota > Actinomycetes > Kitasatosporales > Streptomycetaceae > Streptomyces > Streptomyces flavovariabilis. The sequence goes on from NZ_JNXD01000011.1 coordinate 186,930, forward strand.
TTCGTGGCCAACCGGTTCCGGGTGGTCGAGGTGCGCCGGGACGCCTAGGAGCTCGGGAGGTGCGGTGATTGCGCGGCTGCCGGTGCGTTGTGGTTCGTCGCGCAGTTCCCCGCGCCCCTGAGATCCGCACCGCAGCTCCAGTGGTACAGGGTCATCGCGACACTGGTCGCGAGGTTGTAGCTGGAGACCTGGGGGCGCATCGGGAGGGACAGCAGATGGTCCGCCCGGGCACGCAGCTCGGCCGACAGGCCGGTGCGCTCGGAGCCGAAAGCGAGGACGGCGTCGTCCGGGAGCTTGACGCCCCGGATGTCGTCGCCCTCCGGGTCCAGCGCGAACAGCGGACCCGGCGGCAGCTCGTCGGCGCTCAACCGCTCCACCGTCGTCGCGAAGTGCAGACCCGCCCCGCCCCGCACGACCGTCGGGTGCCAGGGGTCGACCGTCCCGGTCGTCACCACACCGGTCGCCCCGAAACCGGCGGCCAGGCGGATCACCGCCCCCGCGTTGCCCAGGTTGCGCGGGTTGTCGAGCACCACGACCGGGGCCGTCCGGGGCACGTGCGCCAGCTTCTCCAGGCTGGAGGCGCGGGACGGCCGTACGGCCAGGGCGGCCACGGCGGTGGGGTGCGGGCGCGGCACGAACGACGCGTACGTCTCGTGCGGCACCTCCGTCAGCAGCCCGGCCAGCGCGTCCCGGACGTCCGGGGCCAGCTCGTCGGCGAGGGCGAGCGCGGCCGCCCGGTCGGCGGTGACCGCCACCGGCACCTCGGCGCCGAAACGCAGCGCGTGCTTGAGGGCGTGGAACCCGTCGAGCAGGACGGTGTCGCCGGCGAGCCGGTGCCAGACGGTCACGGGGTCGGTCATGCCCCGAAGCCTACGTGCGTGGTCTCGGAGCTCTCCTGGGCGCGCTGCCCGGGCAGGGGCGTACGCCCGCCCCGGCGCGGGAGCCGGTCACGCGCGCGGGCCGCCCGGCCGCCCAGCCGGCGCAGGAAGCCCGTCGGCAGGAACACCGCGTCCGCCGCGATCATCGCCAGCGAGAAGAACGGCAGACCGAGGACCACGGCGATCACCGCGTGCTCGGTCATCATCACGGCCAGCAGGACGTTCTTCACCCGCCGGTTGAACAGGGTGAACGGGAAGGCGACCTGCACGAGGACCGTTCCGTAGGTCACCAGCATCACCATCGTGCCGCTGGCGGACAGCAGATCGGCGAGCGCCGGCCAGGGCGAGAAGTACTCCAGGTGCAGCGGGTAGTAGACCGCGGTGCCGTCCTGCCAGCGGGAGCCCTGGATCTTGTACCAGCCGGCCGTCGCGTAGATCAGGCACGCCTCGGCCATGATCACGAGCAGGGCGCCGTTGTGCACGATGGTGGCGATCACGTCCAGCAGGACCCGCGGCTCTCCGGTCCCGGCCCGCCGCCCGACCAGCCACCACAAGGCCTGCGCCACCCACACCGTCCACAGCAGCGCCGGTATCAGCCAGTCGCCCTGCATCCGTCCGGCCAAGGTGGCCGCGACCAGCACGAAACCGAGCACACCCCACAGGGCCGGCCCCGTACGGTCCGTGACCCGCTCGCCCCGCGCGCGGGCCGCCCGGTCCCGCGCGGCCCGCCGGGCGTCCAGCGACCACACCTGGGCGCACCGCGTGAACACCAGGTAGATCGACATCAGGTGCAGCACGTTGTCGCCGCCGTCACCCATGAAGACACTGCGGTTCTGCAGCGACAGCACGCCGACCATGAACAGCACCGACACGGTGCGGGTGCGCCAGCCCAGCATCAGCAGGGCACTGGAGAGGACCGCGAGCACGTAGACGATCTCGAACCAGACCCGGCCGTCCGACCACATCAGAATGGTGAAGGAGCCGTTGGACGCGACCAGCTGCTGGGCGAGATCCCAGCTCCAGGGACCGTCGGGACCGTACAGCTCGTGGCGGTGGGGCAGCTCGCGGAGCAGGAACAGCAGCCAGGTGGCACTGAAGCCGATGCGGATGACGGCCGTCTGGAAGGGGCCCAGGGCGGCCTCGGTGACGCGGGCGATACCGCCCGAGACGGCCAGCGAGAAGCGGTTCACCGCACGCCTCCCGCGACCTCGTCCTGCGAGACCTTCCACCACGGCAGCTCGCGGTAGGACGGCGTGGTGGTGACCTTCTCCCGGCTCCACCCGGGCGGCGGCACATTGCTGGTCCGGGAGCGCACCTGCACCCGTTCGAGGACACCGGCGCCCCCGGTCGCCGCCCGTACCGCGTGCTCGCGGTCGAGGCGCAGCACCATGATCCGGCGAAGATACGACTCCGAGAGCGAGCCGCGCAGCCCCACCGGGCGGTTCTCGCTGTCATGCGTCGCGACGAAGAAGTCCCAGGCCCGGCGCAGCTCGTTCTGCTGGGTGTGGCTGGGCAGCAGGTTGCCGTCGATGGCCTGGCCGTCCTCGGCGGACAGGTCGTACCAGCCGGTCGTCAGCGTCATCCCGTCCGGCCCGCGCACCCCGGCGCGGACCTGGATCGAGATGTTCTGCTGGAGCGGATTCGGTGCGAAGAGCTTCCAGTTCTGCTCGAACTCCGGATAGATCCAGTCGTCCACGGCCTCGCCGTGCGCCTTGGTGACCGTGTTCGCCGGCGCGACGTGCAGGAACGTCATCCCCAGATGCACACACACCCCGATGGCGACGACCGCGAGCGTCAGGGCGACCACGATCTGGTGGCGGAGCGAGAGCGCGGCGATGCCGGTACGGGGTTCACCGGGCTGATGGGGCCCGGCGGAGTCCGCCGGGACCTGCTCCGGGGGCGGGGCCGGCCGGCTCGGCGTATCCGGGCCGTGCCGGGCGCCCGAGCCCTCGTCGTACGCGTCCATTCCGCCCCGTTCCACGATCCCGGTCCGTCGTTCCGTCCGCCCGGCCGCGAGGGCGTCGTACCGCCCGCGCGGCGATGCGCGGCGTCGGCACGGGCACGGTACTCAGGACGCCCCACCCGGGCACAGCCCCTGTCCGCCGGTCCGCCCGTGGCCGTCGCCACACCGCGGAGGCCGACCGTACGGCGAGTGCGGCCCTCCGAGAGCCGCGGTCCCTCTGGTCCACAAGGGACCCCCGCAGGTTATCCACAGGGCGCCCCGGCCGGTCGTCCGCAGGAGTGACACCCTACGGCGCCCGCCCGTACACCCATTCCCTTCTTCTAGAACCTGTTCTATCTTGACGCCCCGTCAGCTCAACGGGATCCGCCGGAAGGACAGGCACCGTGGACTTCACCTTCACCGAGGAGCAGCAGGCGGCGGCCGAGGCGGCGAGGGGCGTGTTCGCCGGGGTCGCGCCCGACGCCGTGCCCAGCCCGGCCCTCACCCCGGGCGCCGTCGCCGAGACGTACGACCGCGCCCTGTGGGCCGGGCTCGCCGACGCGGACCTGCTGAGCCTGCTCCTCGACGCCCGGTACGGCGGGTCCGGCCTGGACGCCGTCGCGCTGTGCCTGGTACTGCGGGAGTCGGCGGGGGTACTGGCCAGGGTGCCCCTGCTGGAGAGCAGCGCCGCAGCGGCGGCCGTCCAGGCGTACGGCAAACCGGAGGCGAAGGCGGACCTGCTCGCCCGGGCCGGCCGGGGCGAGACCGTCCTGACCGTCGCCGCGCACGGCCGCACCGGCCACGACCCGGCGGAGCAGGCCGTGACCGCCCGGCAGGACGGCGGGACCTGGGTGCTGGACGGGGTGCAGACGGCGGTGCCGTGGGCCCACGACGCGGACGTCACGCTCGTCCCCGCGCACACCGGTACCGGCCGGACCCTGCTGGCCCTGGTGCCGCGCGGGCACGAGGGCGTCGTCCTCGCCGAGCAGTTCTCCACCAGCGGCGAGCGGCTGGGCGAGCTGCGGCTGGAGTCGGCCCGGCTCGCCGCCCGGGACGTGATCGACACCGGCGGGGCGTGGGAGTGGCTGCGGGATCTGCTGGCCACCGGGACGTGCGCGCTGGCGCTCGGGCTCGGCGAGCGTGTACTGCGGATGACCGCGGAGTACACGGGCAAGCGGGAGCAGTTCGGGTTCCCGATCGCGACCTTCCAGGCCGTCGCCGTGCAGGCCGCCGACCGCTACATCGACCTGCGCGCGATGGAGGCCACACTGTGGCAGGCCGCCTGGCGGATCACCTCCGGAGCCCCGGGCCCTCTGCCCGCCGCCGCTGACGTGGCCGTCGCCAAGATCTGGGCGGCGGAGGGCGTCCGCCGGGTCGTGCAGACCGCACAGCACTTGCACGGCGGGTTCGGCGCCGACGTGGACTACCCCCTGCACCGCTACCACGCCTGGGCCAAGCATCTGGAACTGTCGCTCGGCCCGGCCGCGGCACACGAAGACGCCTTGGGCGACCTGCTGGCAGCCCACCCGCCGGCCTGACCGCAGCGGGCCGGGGAGGGGTGGTGGGTGCTAGAGGACGAACCCCTGCTGCCCGTCGTCCGTCACGACGGGACGGCCCGCCGCCTCCCACACCTGCATGCCGCCGTCGACGTTCACGGCGTCCACGCCCTGCTGGGCCAGGTACATCGTGACCTGGGCGGACCGGCCGCCGGAGCGGCAGATCACATGGACGCGGCCGTCCTGCGGGGCCGCCTCGGTCAGCTCGCCGTACCGGGCGACGAACTCGCTGATGGGGATGTGCAGCGCCCCTTCGGCGTGACCGGCCTTCCACTCGTCGTCCTCCCGGACGTCCAGCAGGAAGTCGCCGTCCTTGAGGTCCGCGACCGCGACCGTGGGCACACCAGCTCCAAAACTCATGCGTCCGACGCTACCGGAACCGGCGGGAGCACCGGCCGGGCGGCTCAGTCCTGGCCCTTGCCCTCGCCGAGCAGCGCGGCCAGCTCCGCCTCCCGCTCGGTGACCTGGGCGAGCAGCCCCTGCCCGATCTCGTCCAGGAGCCGGTCCGGGTCGTCCGGGGCCAGCTGGAGCATGTGGCCGATGGCGCCGTCCTCCAGCTCCCTGGCGAGCAGACCGAGCAGCTCCTTGCGCTGGGCGAGCCACTCGAGGCGGGCGTAGAGCTCCTCGGCGCGGCTCGGGCCCCGCTTCAGCTCGGGTCCCTTGGCCCACTCCTCGGCGAGTTCACGCAGCTCGGCCTCGTCGCCCCGGGCGTAGGCGGCGTTGACCCGCGTGATGAACTCCTCGCGCCGCCGGCGTTCCTCCTCCTCCTGCGCCAGGTCCGGATGGGCCTTGCGGGCGAGGTCGCGGTAGAGCTTGCGCGCCCCCTCGCTGGGGCGGACCCGCTGCGGGGGCCGGACCGGCTGGTTCGTGAGCATCGAGGAGGCCTCAGGGAACAGACCGCTGCCGTCCATCCAGCCGTGCAGCAGTTCCTCGACGCCGGGGATGGGGGCGAGTCGCGCCCTGGCTTCCTCCGCCCGCTGCCGGTCACCGGGGTCGCCGCTGCGGGCGGCTCTGGCCTCGAGGATCCGGGCGTCCAGCTCCTCGAGCCGGGCGTACAGCGGGCCGAGCTTCTGTTCGTGCAGCCGGGAGAAGTTCTCGACCTCGACGCGGAAGGTCTCCACCGCGATCTCGTACTCGATCAACGCCTGCTCGGCGGCCCGCACGGCCCGCTCCAGCCGCGCCTCGGGGCGTGCGGCGTCGCCACCATCCTGGTCAGCTTCCGGGGTCGTCACCCGACCAGCCTAGGTGACGGACCGACCGGGCCCGTGCCCCGGCGGACGCCCCGGACCGTCGACCTGCCGGACGGCCCCGGAGGACAGCGACCCAGCCGGCAGCCCGCCGTTCGCAGCCAGCAGCCCGAAACCGGTAGGCCTGTAGGCCGCGAGGCCGCGAGGCCGCGAGGCCGCGAGCCCACGACCCGCAACCGCAACCCGCAGGCCTCGTCCCCCAGCCCTCAGGCCGCAACCCCGCAGCCCTCAGCCCTCAGCCCTCAGTTTCGCGACTCGCGCCCCACAGGCCCCTACACCCCCATCTCCGCCGCGACCTTCCCCGCCTTCACCCCCGCCACCAGCTCCGCGTGATCCGCCTCGGTCCGGTCCGCATAGGCCACGGCGAAGGTGGCCATCGCCTCGTCCAGCTCCTCGTTCTTCCCGCAGTACCCGGCGATGAGCCGCGGGTCGGCGCTGTGCGCGTGCGCGCGGGCCAGGAGCGCACCGGTCATGCGGCCGTAGTCGTCCATCTGGTCGGCGGCCAGGGCTGCCGGATCGACGCTGCCCTTGCGGTTGCGGAACTGGCGGACCTGGAAGGGGAACCCGTCGACCGTCGTCCAGCCCAGCAGGTTGTCGCTCACCACCTGCATCCGCTTCTGGCCCATCACGACGCGCCGGCCCTCGTGACCGGCCTCCGGTGCGTCGAAACCGGCCGTGACCAGATGCGGCACCAGCGCCGACGCCCGCGCCTCCTTCACCTGGAGCACCAGCGGCTCGCCCCGGTGGTCCAGGAGCAGCACGACGTAGGAGCGGGTGCCGACACTGCCCGTGCCGACGACCCGGAAGGCCACGTCCTGCACCGCATGCCGGGCGAGGAGCGGCAGGCGGTCCTCCTGGAGGGTGCCGACGTACTCCTCCAGGGACGCGGCCACCGCCGCGGCCTCCGCGTCCGGGACCCGCCGCAGCACCGGCGGGGCGTCGACGAAGCGGCGCCCGCCGTCCTCTGTGGCCTCGGTGGACTTGGCCGCGAAGCGGCCGCTGGTGTTGTGGCGGGCCTTCTCGGAGACCCGCTCCAGCGTGCCGAGCAGATCATGGGCGTCCGTGTGGGAGACGAGTTCCTCGTCCGCGATGGCGTTCCACGCGTCCAGCGCCGGGAGTCCGGCCAGCAGCCGCATGGTCCTGCGGTAGGCGCCCGCCGCGTCGTAGGCCGCCTTGCGGCACTGGTCCTCGTCGGCGCCCGCCACCCGTCCCGCGAGCACCAGGGAGGCCGCGAGACGTTTGAGGTCCCACTCCCAGGGACCGAGCACCGTTTCGTCGAAGTCGTTCAGGTCGATGACCAGGCCGCCGCGCGCGTCGCCGTACAGGCCGAAATTGGCCGCGTGGGCGTCGCCGCAGAGCTGGGCCCGGATCCTGGTCATGGGCGTGCGCGCCAGGTCGTACGCCATGAGGCCCGCCGAGCCGCGCAGGAACGCGAACGGAGTGGCGGCCATGCGGCCGACCCGGATGGGAGCCAGTTCGGGCAGCCGCCCGCGGCCCGACTCCTCGACGGCGCTCACCGCGTCGGGCCGGGACGGGTCCAGATCGAGCGTGGCGTGCGCGCCGCGCGGGATCTGCTTGCGCAGGGCCTTGCCCTCGTCCTTGGGCGAGCCCTCGGCGGGCCACTCGGCGAAGCCACGCACCCTGGGCAGCCTGCGCGGCGCCCCGTCCCTCGCCCTGGCTCCGCCCTCGTCCTGAGCTTCTGCCCTGGTCATCCCGACCGCCTCCCCCGCACGCGCACGAACATCAACTCGTGCCGACCGTACAACCGGCGGCCGAAACGCGTCAGACCCTGTGGACAACTCCACACCTGTGGACAACCCGTTCCGGCGCGTACGGACGTGGCTACACCCCTGAGGACACGGCGGTGGCTACGCCCCCGAGGGCACGGAGGCCTCGGCCGGTGCGGCCGCTTCCTCCTCCGTCCGCGCCTGCGCCAGCAACCAATCGGCCCGGTCCACCGAGATGTCGAGCCGGGCCAGTACCGCCGGGACGGTGATGCTGGGCAGGAAGTGCTCGAACAGCACGACGACACGGCGCTCCAGGTCCTGCCGCTGGCAGCGCAGCTGGGACAGCAGCTGCACCCCGGAGAAGCTGCCGACGAGCAGCTCCGCCGTCTCCGCCACGTCCACGTGCTGCAGCAGCTCGCCCCGCGTCTTCGCCTCGGTCAGCATCTGCGTGTTCTGGTCGATCCACATGCGGAAGGCCGGGGTGCGGTCGAGGTCCATGGCCCCCTGGTCGAGGGCGAGCCCCACGCTGGCCCGCACCAGCGGTTCGGACCGCAGCCGGCGGGCCATCACCAGACCGGAGTCGACGAGTTCCTGGAGCCTGCTGGACTGCGGCGGGAGCGCGAGCGCGAGCTGCTCCTCGAAGACCCCTACCGCCAGCTCCTCTTTGGAGCCGAAGTGGAAGTACAGCGCGCCCTTGGTGACGCCTGCCCGGTCCAGGATCTCGCCGATGGTCGCCGAGGTGTAGCCGCGTTCGTCGAAGACGGCCGCCGCCGCCTCCAGGATGGTCCGCCGGGTGCGGATCGCGCGCTCCTGTCGCGCCATCGAGTGCCTCCTGCTCTCCGTCTATCCCTGTGAAGTCGCTGTATGGCGAGGGCGCGAGTGCCTGTCCCAGCGGTGTGGCTCACCCTTTGAAAAAAACCGGCTCGTCCGTATCTTAGTCAAGCGTCGACCGCGGCCAGGCAGCCGATCCTGGGGGTTCTCATGCCGCAGACAGGGCCTTTAAGCGCACTCACAGAGGATCAGACCGGACGTGAGGGCCGTCCGGCAAACGCAACCGCTACGACCGTCGAGAACCCGCCACAAACCGCCCTTCCCCAAGGGACCGCGCCACCGAGTCCGGCCGCCGCGCGATCCGCGCCGTCGGCGACCACCGACGAAGCCGCGCCGCCGACGACCACCCCCACGGACGAAACCGAAACGACGCCACCCGCCGCCTTCACCCCCGTGTTCGCATCCGCATCCGAGTCACCTTCCCCCGTCACCGAGCGCCCCGCCCCCCGCTCCCACACCGTCGTCACCAAAGAACTCGCGCATCGCACCACCGAGACGGACGTCTTCCCCGCCCGGTGGACCCGAATCTCCGACGCCCGTTTCCGGTTCAGCGCGCACTGGCCGGCCGACCACCCGTTCTTCGGCCCGGTGGACGACCTTCACCAGGACCCGATGATCGTGGGCGAAACGTTGCGGCAGGCTTCGATGGTGCTGGCGCACGCCGAGTTCGGCGCCCCGGCCGACACCCACTTCGTCATGTGGGACCTGACGGTCCGCGTCGACCCGACCGCGCTGCTGCTGGCGGAGGCCGCCGAGCCGGTCGAGTTCGACGTCGTGTGCTCCGAGGTCCGCCGCCGCGGCCGCGGGCTGCACAGCATGCGGACCACGATGGAGTTCCGCCGTGCGGGACGGCTCGTCGCCCGCGGCACCGGCAGCACCGGCTGCACCTCACCGCGCGCCTACCGCCGCCTGCGGGCGGGGAGGCTGAACGCCCTGGACACGCCGGTGCCGCTGCTGCCCGGCATAGCGCCACAGACCGCGGGACGGGCCGGCGCCGAGGATGTCGTCCTCGCCCCCGCCGACCGCCCCGGCGTCTGGAACCTGCGCGTCGACACGGGCCACCCGGTCCTCTTCCCGCGGCCCAACGACCATGTCCCCGGAATGGTCCTGTTCGAGGCGGCCCGCCAGGCCGCGACCGCCGCGTCCGGCCTGCACCCCTTCCTGCCCGGCCGGATGACCGCCGAGTTCGCCCGGTACGCCGAACTGCACAGCCCGTGCCGGATCGAGACGGAGATCCTCGAAGACCACCCCGGGGAGGTGACCGTACGGGTGTCGGGGCGGCAGGACGGCGCGTTGGTCTTCACCGCCGGACTGACCTCCGCCCGGCCGGCGCGGGTACGGTCCCTGTCGTGACGGTCAAGGTTCTGATCACGGGCGCGAGCGGCTTCGTCGGCAGCCGGGTCGCCGCCACGGCGAAACGGCAACCGGGTGTCCAGGTACGCCTGTTGTCCCGGCACGCGCCGCACGGCCCCGAATACGTCCACGGCGACCTCTGCGCGCCGCCCTCACTGCGCGGCGTCTGCGCCGGCACCGACGTCCTGGTGCACTGCGCAACGCGAGTCGGCGGCGACGCCGAGACCGTCCAGGCGGTCAACGACCACGGCACCCGGGCCCTCGTCGAAGAGGCCGTGCGCGCCGGAGTGCGCCGGATCGTCTACGTCGGTACGGCCGCCGTTCTCGGCCGGGGCCCCTTCCGGGGCGTACGCCCCGCGGAGGTGCCGATCGCCCCGGCGTCGCCCACCAGCCGCACCCGGGCCGCCGCCGAACGGTACGTCCTCGACGCGGGCGGCCTGGTGCTGCGCCCGCACCTCGTATACGGCGAGGGCGACCGCTGGGTGATACCCGGACTGGTGTGGCTGATGAAGGAGCTGTCGGCCACCCTGACCGGCTGCGAGGCGCTCCAGTCGATGATCGACGTCGACAGCCTGGGCCGTGCGGTGGTGGCCGCCGCCCTCTCCCCGGCGTCCGGCGGCGGTGTGCACCACGTCGGCCACCCCGAGCCGGTGGCGGTTCCCGACCTGCTGGCCGCTGTGTGCGGGGAGTTGGAGGAGCCCGGCGGCGGTGCGGCCGTGGACGTCGCCACCGCCCTCGACCGGGCCGCCGGGTCACCGCTCGCCCTCCATCATCTCGGCATGCTCACGGTCGACCACTGGTTCGTGGACGACGCGTTCTGGAAGGACTTCGACTGCTCACCCGGTGAGGGGTTCGCGGCCGCGTTCAGCCGCGCGGCGCCCTGGTACCGCGCGTTCCTCCAGGGCCGGAGAGTTTCCTGACCGCCTCTCCCTCCGCTTCCGCCTCCCCCTCCGCTGCCGCCTCCTGCGGATGCGGGCCCGGTTCCCGGCCGTGCAGCAGCACCGGCAGTTCCTCGTGGCCGGTGGAGATGATGGACCGCAGCCGCTTCGGCGGATGCGACGGGTCGGCCAGGGCCAGCCGCGGGAAGCGCGCGAACAGCGACGTCAGGGCCACCGTCGCCTCGGCCATGGCCAGAGGGCGGCCCAGGCAGTGGTGCACGCCGTGGCCGAAGGACACGTGGTCGCGGCTGGTGGCGCGCGTCACGTCGAACCGTTCGGCGTCTGGCCCGTGCCGCTCGGGGTCGCGCCCGGCACCGGCGAAGGAGACCACGAGCGGGTCACCCTTGGGGATGGTCAGGCCCGGCTCGATCTCGATGTCCTCGACGGCGTAGCGCAGGCCCGACATGGCGCCCGGCGCCTCGAAGCGCAGCGACTCCTCCAGGGCGTCCTCCCAGGTCGCCCGCCCGGAGCGGACGAGGTCGAGCTGGTCGGGGTGGGCGAGCAGGCTGTGCACGGTGTTGTCGATGAGGTTGACGGTCGTCTCGAAACCGGCGGTGAGCAGCAGGATCAGGTTGTCCATCAGTTCCTGCTCGCTGAGGCTGCCTTCGTCGCGTGCCGCGATGAGCGCCGTCGTCAGGTCGTCGGCGGGGTGCTCGCGCTTGTGCTGGAGGAACGCGGTCAGCGTGCCGTAGAGGTCGACGGCGTTGGCCTGGGCGTCCTCCAGGGAGATCGCCGTGTCGAAGAAGCGGTTGATGATGCGGTAGAGGGCAGCGCGGGGACCGTCCTCGCCGGGCGGCACGCCGAAGAGCTCGCACACCACCTCGTGCGGGATGGGCGCCGCGAACGCCGCCCTCAGGTCGACGACTTCGCCCTCCGGGATCCCCTCCAGGGCGTCCAGCGCCCGGTCGACGATCTCCTGGACGCGCGGCAGCACCGCGTCGACGCGGCGTTTGGTGAAGGCGGCGGCCATCGGCTTGCGCAGCCGGCTGTGGTCGGAGCCGTAGGCGGTGACCATGTTGCGGACCGAGACCCAGATGGCGAGCGGCCAGGTGCGGGAGATGTCCCCGTTGATCCAGGCCGGCCAGTGCTGGTAGGCGTCCTTGCTCGTCTCGGGTCCGGCCAGGAGCCGTTTGTTCAGCTCCAGGCCGGTGATCCACCACGCCCGGACGCCACCGGGGAGTTCGACCTCGACGGCCGGGCCCTGGGCACGGATCCGGGATATCTCGCCGTAGAGGTCCTGACCGGACGGGTCGATCGACAGGAAGGGGCAGGCCTGCTGTGCCATTCATCGCTCCTTGGTCCAGAGGCTGGGGATCCATGGTGCGATCCGGCCGACGGCAAAACTTGCCAACCGGTTTGTTTTGGCCACTACTTCACGCACTGTTGGCCAAGGGTGGGTGACTACCGCAGCGCGAGCCCCGCCCTGCCGGCCTCCGCCGGCACGTCCTGGGCGACCGGTTCGCTCCCCGCCGGTTGACGCCCCGCGGGTTCTTTCCCGACCGCTTCACTCCCCGCCGGATCCAGCGCCCCGGCCAGACGCGGCGCGGCCAGACACGGCAGCAGCAGCCGCCACAGGTCGGTCAGCGAGGGCCGGGCGAGCCAGCCGTGGTCCTCCCGCGCCAGCACCTCGATGCCGGTCGTGGCGGCGAGGACGACGGCGCCGGTGCGCTGCGGCGTCACACCGGCGGCGAGTTCGCCCCTGCGCTCCGCCTCGGCCAGCAGCCCCTGCACGCACTCGCGCCATTCCCGGCGCAGGTCCCGTACCCGCCCAGCGGCCCCCTCCACGTTCAGCCGCAGCCCCGCCCGCACCACGCCGTCGGCGGACAGCATCCGGGCGACGTGGTGCGTGACGTCCACGAGGCGTTGCAGGGCGCAGCCGTCGTCGCAGCGGCTGCGGACCGCGGCCGCGCGCAGGGCACGGGCGGCAGCGTCCTCGACGGCCTCCGCGACGGCGGCCTTGTTGGCGAAGTGGAAGTGCAGTGCGCCGGAACTGACGCCGGCTCCCGCGCTGATCTCCGCCAGGCTGGCCCGGACGTACCCGCGGGCCTCGAACTGTGCGGCCGCCGACCGGATCAGCGCGAGACGGGTCCGGACGGCCCGGTCCTGTTTGGTCACCCGTGGCTCCCCTGCAGGGCTCTGATGGCGACGCAATGAAACCAACTTGCTGGTTTTTATACAACGCGTCGACGGCCCAGGGGCCGTGGGACGGCTCCTAAGCCCGCAGATACGCCAGCACGGCCAGCACCCGGCGGTGGGTCGCGGCCGCCGGCGGCAGGTCCAGTTTGGTGAGGATGCCGGAGACGTGCTTGCCCACGGCCGCCTCGGAGACGACCAGTTCGCGGGCGATCGCGCTGTTGGACCTGCCCTCGGCGATCAGCGCCAGCACCTCCCGCTCGCGTGGGGTGAGCCGCTCCAGCGGGTCGCGTCGGCGGCGCAGCAACTGCCGTACGATCTCGGGGTCCACGACCGTACCGCCGGCCGCCACCTCGCCGAGCGCCTCGACGAACTCCTCGACCTGGCCGACGCGGTCCTTGAGCAGATAGCCGACGCCGGTGCCGTCACCGGAGTCCAGCAGTTCGGCGGCGTACCGGCGCTGCACGTACTGGCTGAGGACCAGCACCGGCAGCGTGGACCGCTCCCGGCGCAGCGCTACGGCCGCGTGCAGGCCCTCGTCCTGGAAGCCGGGCGGCATCCGCACGTCCGTCACGACCACGTCCGGGTCGTGCTCCCCGACGGCCGCGACCAGTGCCACGGCGTCCCCCACGGCCGCGACGACCTCGTGCCCGCAGCGCCCGAGCAGTCCGACGAGCCCGTCCCGCAGCAGCACGCTGTCCTCCGCCAGGACGACCCGCAGCGGCCGCTCAACTCGCAGGGTCACAAGGGATCTCCACACGCAGCAGGGTCGGTCCGCCGGGCGGACTGGACAGGGAGAGTCTGCCATCGAGCACCGACACCCGGTCGGCGAGCCCGGTCAGCCCGCTGCCCTCCCCGGCCCGCGCACCACCGCGCCCGTCGTCGCGTATCCGCAGGAGCAGCCGCCCGTCGCGGTGCCCGCCGCTCACCTCGGCCCTGCTCGCCCCGCTGTGCCTTCCCACGTTGGCCAGTGCCTCGCACACCACGAAGTACGCGGCGGCCTCGACCGCCGGGGAGAGCCGCCCGGGCAGCTCCAGGTCGACGTCCACGGGCACGGCCGAACGGTCGGCGGCGTCGGCGACGGCCGCTTCGAGACCGTAGTCGGCGAGGACCTTGGGGTGGATGCCGTGGATGAGCTCGCGCAGTTCCGCGAGGGCCGTGCCCGCCTCCTGGTGCGCCTTGGCGAGCTGGTCGGCGAGCGGGCCGGGCGGGGCGTCGAGGCGCGCCAGCCCGAGCGTCATCGTCAGGGCGACGAGCCGCTGCTGCGCCCCGTCGTGCAGATCGCGTTCGATCCGCCGCCGCTCCGCCTCGAAGGCGTCCACCAACCGCACTCGCGACCGGGCCAGTTCGACCACCCGGGCCCCCAGGTCGGCCTCCCGCGGCGCGACCAGCAGCCTGGCCAGCCCGGCCCTGGCCCCGGCGACCACACCCACCAGCCAGGCGCCCAGGGCGAGCAGGACCAGGCCGAGCACGGCGCACCCGGCGGCAGCCGGCCAGGTGCTGACCAGCCACACCTTGAGCACCTTCGCCTCGCCGGAGACGGCCATGAGCAACGGAGTCGCCACCACGGTGAGCGGCCCCAGCAGGAAGACGGCGAACGCGACGGCGTCGACCGGCCACAACAGGCCCGCGAACAGCAGGGCGTGGCCCAGCTCCCGCCAGGTGGTCCGCTCCCGCAACCGTGTGGACAGCCAGGCCCGCAGCCCCGGCTCCCCGGGCGCCTCGTGCGGGTCGGACGCCGGCTCCGCGTCGACCAGCCGCAGCCGGAACCGCTCGAGAGCCGCCACCGGAAGGCCCGCCAGGGCCGTACCCAGCAGCACAGGCAGGCCCACCAGCGCGAGCGCGAGCACCCCGCCGGTCACCACCAGGAGCACCATCCCCACGAGCACGACGGCACCGGTGACCGCGCCGGTGAGCAGGTAACCGGCCGACCGCCACGGCCACGCCGACAGCAGATAGCCGGGGCGGGACATGGCCTGCCACACGTTCCGAGGGTGCATGGGGATCACCGTAGAAGCCGCTCGGGGCCCAGGCCATGGGCTCAGACGGAGGCCCGGGGGTATGCCTGGCCCTACCCCAGGTCTAGGCCCCGCCGCACTGCGCCGGCCCGCCCCGCCCGGTTTCGTTGGAAGCGACACCGACACCAGGGGGAACCCATGACACACGACGCCGTCCGGCTGGACTCGGTCACCAGGGCATACGGGCACGTGACCGCACTCGACACGGTCTCACTCGCGTTCCCGGCCGGGACCTTCACCGCCGTCATGGGCCCCTCCGGCTCCGGCAAGTCGACCCTGCTCCAGTGCGCGGCCGGACTGGACCGGCCCACGTCCGGGTCGGTCACCGTCGGCGGCACCGAACTGACCGGGCTCGGTGAGCGGCGGCTGACCCTGCTGCGGCGCGAGCGCGTCGGGTTCGTCTTCCAGGCGTTCAACCTGCTGCCCTCACTGACCGCCGAGCAGAACGTGGCCCTGCCCCTGCGCCTGGCCGGCCGCCGCGTCCCGGCAGACCGGGTGCGCCAGGCGCTCCGGCAGGTCGGGCTCGCCGACCGGGCCCGGCACCGGCCGGCCCAAATGTCCGGCGGCCAGCAGCAACGCGTCGCCCTGGCCCGCGCGTTGATCACCCGGCCCGACGTGCTGTTCGGTGACGAACCGACCGGCGCCCTGGACACCCGGACCGGCCGCGAGGTGCTCGGGCTGCTGCGCGGCATGGTCGACCGTGAGGGCCAGACGGTCGTCATGGTCACCCACGACCCGGTGGCCGCCGCGCACGCCGACCGGGTGGTCTTCCTCGTCGACGGCCGCGTGAGCGGGGAGCTGACCGGCGCCGGCGCCGACACCATCGCCACCCGCATGACCCGCCTGGAGGCCGTGCCGTGCTGAGCGTCACCCTGCGCACCCTGCGCACCCGCTGGGCCACCTTCACCGGCAGCTTCGTCGCGCTGTCGCTGGGCGTGGCGCTGCTCACCGTGATGGGCCTGGCCCTGGCGTCGACTGCCACCGCCCCGCAGCGCGGCCCCGAGCGCTTCGCCGCCGCCCCGGTCGTGGTCAAGGGGCAGGACACCCTGCGCGTACCGACCCCGGCCGGCACCCGCGCGTCCCGGCTCGCGCACCCGCGCCCCGTACCGGCCACGACCGCCGCACGGTTGCGGAAGCTGGGCCCGGTCGTCGAGGACCGCTCGTTCCCCGTCCGGGCGAAGAGCGGCCCCGCCGGCCTGGTGGGCCACCCTTGGTCCACCGCCGCGTTCGCCCCCTACGGCCTCGCCACCGGCCGGGCACCCCGCGCGGCCGGCGAGGTCGTCGTCACCGGCGACTGGGCCCGCCCGGGCCAACGGCTGCACACCGACCGGGGCACCGTCCGCGTCGTCGGCACCCTGACCTCGCGCGGCTTCGAGCACGCCGTGTTCTTCACGGACACCCGGGCCGCCCAACTGGATCGGAAGATCGTCCAGTTGGTCGTGCGGGCCGACCCGGCGTCCGTACGGGAGGCGGTGGGCGACAGCGCCCAGGTCCTCACCGGCGACGCGCGCCGCCTCGCCGACGCCGACCCCGGCCGCGACCGTGAGGCGCTCACCGCGATGAACGCCCTGTTCGGCACCGCCGGCGGCGTCACCGCCTTCGTGTCGGTCTTCGTCGTGGCGTCGACCTTCGCCTTCGCGGTCGCCCAGCGCCGCAGGGAGTTCGCCCTGCTGCGCACCGCCGGGGCGACCCCGGCCCAGATCCGCCGGACCGTCCTCGCCGAGGCCCTCGCCGTCGGCACCCTCGCCTCCGCGGCCGGCTGCGCGCTCGGTTCCCACGGGGCACCACTGCTGGCGGCCCGGGTGGTCGACGAGGGCCTCGCCCCCGCCTGGTTCACCCTCGGCGAGCACACCTGGCCCTACCACGCGGCCTTCTGGACGGGCCTGCTCGTCGCCCTGTGCGGAGCGACCGCGGCGTCCTGGCGGGCCGGCCGCACCGCCCCCACCGAGGCCCTGCGCGAGGCAGCCGCGGACAGCGGGCCTGTGACCCGAGGGCGTCTGCTATGCGGCACGGCCCTCCTGCTCACGGCCGCCGCGACCCTGGCCCTCTCCCTCACCGGCGACCCGTCCGACCTGCTCCACCGCAAGACGTACATCATCCGCCCGATGCTGCTGATCACCGCGGCCGCCCTGCTCGCCCCCCTCGTGCTGCGCCCCCTGATCCGCCTGCTGACCTGCCTGCCCTCGGCCGTGGGCATGCTGGCCCGCGAGAACACGGCCACCGCGGTACGCCGCACCGCCGCACTGGCGGCCCCCGTCCTCGTCACGGTCGCCCTCGCCGGTTCACTCCTCGGTGCGACCGCCACCCTGAACCACGCGAAGAGCACCGAGACGAGCGACCGCACCACCGCCGCCTTCGTCATCACCCCGGCAGCCGGAACGGGCTTCGACGCCGCCGTCCTGCGCAGGCTGGACTCGGTCCCGGGCACCCGGATCTCCCCGACGTCCTCGACGGCCGTGCACGTCCTGGAGGACGGCGTGGCCCTGATCCGCTCCGAGGCCCGCGCCGCGCCCCCCGGCGACCTGGCGGCCACCACCCGCCTGCCGCTCACCGCGGGCCGGCTGGGCGACCTCGACGACGACTCGGTCGTCGTCAACGAGGAGTGGCAGCGGCACCGGGTGGGCGACCGGGTCCGCGTATGGCTCGGCGACGGGACACCCCGCAGCCTGCGCATCGCCGCGGTCATGCCCACCGGCACCGGCGGCAACGGCGTCTACGTCACCCCGCGCAACGCCCCGGGCGCCCCGGTCGACCGCGTGGACGTGGCACTTGAGGACGGCACGTCCGCCGGCACGGTGGCGCCCGCCCTGCGCGAGGCGCTCGGCGCGGGCGGCGGCCAGGTCCTCACCCGGGACGCGTGGCTGCGGGCCACCCACCCCGAAACCAACCGCACCACCCGCCTCGGGCTGCTCCTGGTCCTCGGCATCGCCCTGCTCTACACCGGCATCTCCGTGGCCAACACCACAGTCATGGCGGCCTCCGACCGGGTCCGCGACCTGGCCGTGCTGCGGCTGGCCGGTGCCACCCGGGGGCAGGTGCTGCGGCTGACCGCCGCCGAGGCCCTGACGGCCGTCGCGGCCGGCGCGCTCCTCGGGCTGCTGGTCACCGGAGTCAACCTGGCCGGCATGTGGGGCGCCCTCGCCCTGCTGTCGGTGCGGCCCGCCGTCACTCTCCCGTGGCAGGCCCTCAGCGCGACGGCCACCGTCTGCGCGCTCCTGGCCGTGTCCTGCGCGACGGCTCCCGCAGCCCTCACCCTGCGCCGCCGACCGGTGGACCTGGCCGCGGTACACGAGTGAGAGACGACCCGCTCGTGCGGAAACGCTTCGCCGGGCCTGAGAGCTTCCTCACACGAGGCAGACCCGGCCAGGCCGGAGACAACCATCACATCCGCAGACACGAAGAACGGGCGGCATCTGATCGATGCCGCCCGTTCCGACGGTGCGCGAGGGGGGAGTTGAACCCCCACGCCCTTGCGGGCACTGGAACCTGAATCCAGCGCGTCTGCCTATTCCGCCACCCGCGCATTGGGTGTGTCCTGGGCGCTATCCCCGTGGGGGTCGGCGCCTTCCGACACCCAGAACATTAGCACGCTGGAAGGGGTGGGTTCACATCCCTTATCCCCGCAGGCAGGCCCCCCGACGAACCTTCGATGCCCCTGCCACGTATCAACCCGTACCGGTTCACGTATCAACCTCGTACCGGTACCCGCCGTCTCCGCAGGAGGGGGTCGGGGTCCACAGTCAGGTGCGGGACACTGGTCTTCGGCCGCCTCTACGATCCTTGCCAGACATACCCGAGGCGGTTACGCGCAGCAGTACCACCGGAGGAGTTCGAAGAGGAGCTCCACAGGGAACTTCGTCATGCGTCGACACCCGTCGGCAGTGCTGACAGGGGGAACCAGCCGATCGAGCGGCGCGTGGATACGATCAGTAAGCAGTACCAGGCAAGCGGCCCGCAGGGCAGTACACAGGACGGCAGCGACGGAGGAGGTGCCCCATGGGAGTCCTGAAGAAGTTCGAGCAGCGTCTCGAAGGTCTGGTCAACGGCACCTTCGCCAAGGTGTTCAAGTCCGAGGTCCAGCCCGTGGAGATCGCGGGAGCTCTCCAGCGCGAGTGCGACAACAACGCCACCATCTGGAACCGCGACCGGACGGTCGTGCCCAACGACTTCATCGTCGAGCTCAGCACGCCGGACTTCGAGCGGCTCAGCCCCTACTCCGGCCAGCTCGGCGACGAGCTCGCCGGCATGGTGCGCGACTACGCCAAGCAGCAGCGCTACACCTTCATGGGCCCGATCAAGGTGCACCTGGAGAAGGCGGACGACCTCGACACCGGCCTGTACCGGGTACGCAGCCGTACGCTCGCCTCCTCCAGCAGCCACCAGCCCGGCCCGGCAGGCGGCGGCGCCGGTCCCGCCGCACCGCAGGGCGGACGCCCCGGCGGCTACGGCCCCCCGTCGTCCGCCGCGCCCGCCGGCGCCCCGCCCATGCCGGCCGCGCCGCCGCCCGGCGGCCGCCCCGGCGGATACGGCTACCCGCCCGCCGCGAACGCCCAGCGGCCCCCGGCCGCCCCGGCCGCCGGCGGACGCACCCGCCACTGGATCGAGATCAACGGCACCCGCCACCAGATCTCCCGCGCGACGCTGGTGCTGGGCCGCAGCACCGACGCCGACGTGCGGATCGACGACCCCGGCGTCTCGCGCCGGCACTGCGAGATCCGGACCGGAACGCCCTCGACGATCCAGGATCTCGGATCCACCAACGGCATCGTGGTGGACGGGCAGCACACCACCCGCGCTACGCTCCGCGACGGCTCGCGGATCGTCGTGGGCAGCACCACCATCATTTACCGGCAAGCCGAAGGGTGAAGCGGGGGCAATGTCAGAGCTGACCCTCACGGTCATGCGGCTGGGTTTCCTGGCCGTACTGTGGCTGTTCGTGATCGTGGCCGTGCAGGTCATCCGCAGCGACCTGTTCGGTACGCGTGTCACCCAGCGCGGATCGCGCCGCGAGGCAGGCCGGCAGCAGCAGGCCGCCGCCCGCCAGGCGCCACCGCCGCAACGCCAGCAGTCCGCCGGCGGCCGACGCGGCCGTAACGCCCCCACCAAGCTCGTCGTGACCGAGGGCACCCTCACCGGCACCACGGTCGCCCTCCAGGGCCAGACCATCACCCTGGGCCGGGCGCACGACTCGACGATCGTGCTGGACGACGACTACGCCTCCAGCCGCCATGCCAGGATCTACCCGGACCGCGACGGCCAGTGGATCGTCGAGGACCTCGGCTCCACCAACGGCACGTACCTGGACCGGTCCCGGCTGACGACTCCCACACCGATTGCGCTGGGCGCGCCGATCCGCATCGGCAAGACCGTCATCGAGCTGCGGAAGTAGTGCTACATCATGGATAGGCGCGAGCGGAGCGAGCACGCAGTGGCGGGCCCCACCCCGGCCCCCCGCGCGCTCCCGACCGGAGGGTGGGCAGTGTGGCTCGACACGACCGGCTGTACCCGGAGCCGACAGGCGAGGTGCGCATGAGTCTGTCACTGCGCTTCGCGGCCGGATCGCACAAGGGCATGATCCGGGAGGGAAACGAGGACTCCGGGTACGCCGGCCCGCGCCTGCTCGCCATCGCCGACGGCATGGGCGGAGCGGCGGCCGGTGAGGTCGCCTCCTCCGAGGCCATCTCCACCATCGTCGCCCTAGACGACGACGTCCCCGGCTCCGACATCCTCACCTCGCTCGGCACGGCGGTACAGCGCGCCAACGACCAGCTGCGCTCGATGGTCGAGGACGACCCCCAGCTGGAAGGCATGGGGACCACCCTGACCGCCCTGCTGTGGACCGGCCAGCGCCTCGGCCTCGTACACGTCGGCGACTCGCGCGCCTACCTGCTCCGCGACGGCGTCCTCACACAGATCACCCAGGACCACACCTGGGTACAGCGCCTGGTCGACGAGGGCCGCATCACCGAGGAGGAGGCCACCACGCACCCGCAGCGCTCGCTGCTGATGCGCGCCCTCGGATCCGGCGACCACGTCGAGCCGGACCTGTCCATCCGCGAGGTCCGCGCCGGCGACCGCTACCTGATCTGCTCCGACGGCCTGTCCGGCGTGGTGTCCCACCAGACCCTGGAAGACACCCTCGCCAGCTACCAGGGCCCTCAGGAGACCGTCCAGAACCTGATCGAGCTGGCGCTGCGCGGCGGCGGCCCGGACAACATCACCGTCATCATCGCCGACGTCCTCGACCTCGACACCGGCGACACCCTCGCGGGGCAGCTGTCCGACACCCCCGTCGTGGTCGGCGCCGTCGCCGAGAACCAGCACCAGCTGCACGACAACGGCATCATGCAGACCCCCGCCGGCCGCGCCTCCGGGCTCGGCCGCCACGGCCACCGGCAGGGCGGCGGGGGCGGCGAATTCGGCCCGCCCGGCTCCGGCGACACCACCGGCTACATCCCGGCGGCCGGCTTCGACTACGGCGACGACGACTTCACCAAGCCCCGCAAGAAGGGCCGGTGGCTGAAGAGATCCCTCTACGGCGTCCTCGCGCTGGCCCTCGTCGGCGGCGGTCTGTACGGCGGATACCGCTGGACGCAGACCCAGTACTACGTCGGCGCCGAGGACGAGCACGTCGCGCTGTACCGCGGCATCAGCCAGGACCTCGCCTGGGTCTCGCTCTCCAAGGTCGAAAAGGACCACCCCGAGATCGAACTCAAGTACCTGCCGCCCTACCAGCAGAAGCTGGTCGAGGCGACCATCGCCGAGGGCGGACTGACGAACGCCCAGGCGAAGATCCAGGAACTGTCGGTGCAGGCCTCCGCGTGCAAGAAGGAGGCGCAGCGGCGCGAAGCCGAGAGCCAGAACAACTCCAAGACCGGCGAAGGCGAGGCCGGGGGCACCACGGGAACCACTCCCGCCTCCTTCACGTCCAAGGCCACACCGACGCCGAACCCGTCCAGCCCGTCGGGTTCACCGTCGGCACCGGAGAAGTCCACGCCCCCGACCACGACCGCACCCACTCCCAGCCCCGGCCCCAGCCTCTCGGAGGAAGAGCAGAAGGTCGTCTCGCTGTGCGGTAAGCAGTAGCCGTGAGAGGCCCTGTCACACGATGAGCGGTACGAATACGTCGCACTCGCCGACGCACCACACGTCCACGATCGGCGCCATCGGCGCGCCGAGCCGGCGCAACACCGAGCTCGCGCTGCTGGTGTTCGCCGTAGTCATCCCGGTGTTCGCCTACGCCAACGTCGGCCTGGCGCTCAACGACTCGGTACCTCCGGGCCTGTTGAGCTACGGGCTCGGGCTCGGGCTGCTCGCGGGCGTCGGCCATCTCGTCGTCCGGAAGTTCGCCCCGTACGCCGACCCCCTGCTGCTGCCGCTGGCCACCCTGCTCAACGGGCTCGGCCTCGTCGTCATCTGGCGCCTGGACCAGTCCAAGCGACTGAGCAACTACGCCGAGGCCGCACCGCGTCAGCTGCTGTACTCGGCGATGGGCGTCGCCCTGCTGGCGGTCGTGCTGATCTTCCTCAAGGACCACCGCGTCCTGCAGCGCTACACCTACATCTCCATGGCGGGTGCGCTGTTCCTGCTGGTCCTGCCGCTCGTGCCCGGACTCGGCGCGAACATCTACGGCGCCAAGATCTGGATCAAGATCCCCGGCCTCGGCACGCTGCAGCCCGGTGAGTTCGCGAAGATCGCCCTCGCCGTCTTCTTCGCCGGCTACCTCATGGTCAAGAGAGACGCCCTGGCCCTGGCCAGCCGCCGCTTCATGGGCCTGTACCTGCCGCGCGGCCGCGACCTCGGTCCGATCCTCGTCGTCTGGGTCATCTCGATCCTCATCCTGGTCTTCGAGACCGACCTCGGTACGTCCCTGCTGTTCTTCGGGATGTTCGTCATCATGCTGTACGTCGCCACCGAGCGGACCAGCTGGATCGTCTTCGGTCTGCTGATGTCCGCGGTCGGCGCCGTCGGCGTGGCGAGCTTCGAGCCGCACATCCAGACGCGTGTGCAGGCCTGGCTCGACCCCATGCGCGAGTTCGAGCTCTCCCGCGCCGGCGTCCAGGACGGCATCGTCCACTCCGAGCAGGCCATGCAGGCCCTGTGGGCCTTCGGCTCCGGCGGCACCCTCGGCACCGGCCTCGGACAGGGCAACTCCGACCTCATCGGCTTCGCCGCCAACTCCGACTTCATCCTCGCCACCTTCGGCGAGGAGCTGGGCCTCGCCGGCGTCATGGCGATCCTGCTGCTCTACGGTCTGATCGTCGAGCGCGGCGTTCGCACCGCCCTCGCGGCCCGCGACCCGTTCGGCAAGCTGCTGGCCATCGGCCTGTCCGGCGCCTTCGCCCTCCAGGTCTTCGTCGTGGCCGGCGGTGTGATGGGCCTCATCCCGCTGACCGGTATGACGCTGCCGTTCGTGGCGTACGGCGGTTCCTCCGTGATCGCCAACTGGGCCCTGATCGGCATCCTCCTGAGAATCAGCGACACGGCCCGCCGCCCGGCCCCCGCGCCCGCCGCCAACCCCGACGCCGAGATGACCCAGGTGGTCCGCCCGTCATGAACAAGCCCCTGCGCCGAATCGCGATCTTCTGCGGCCTGCTCGTCATGGCACTCCTGATCCGCGACAACTGGATCCAGTACGTCCAGGCCGACGAACTCAGAACCGACAAGAACAACCGCCGCGTCATCATCGAGCGCTACGCCTCCCCGCGCGGCGACATCATCGTCGACGGAAAGCCGATCACCGGTTCCGCCGAGACGCCCGGCAGCGACTTCAAGTTCAAGCGCACCTACAAGGACGGCGCCATGTGGGCGCCGGTCACCGGCTACGCCTCGCAGGCCTTCGGCGCCACCCAGCTGGAGAACCTCGAGGACGGCATCCTCACCGGGAACGACGACCGGCTGTTCTTCCGCAACACCCTCGACATGCTCACGGGCAAGAAGCAGCAGGGCGGCAACGTCGTCACGACCCTGAACGCCGCCGCGCAGAAGGCCGCCTACAACGGCCTGAAGAGGCAGGGCGGCAAGGGCGCCGTCGCCGCGATCGAACCGTCGACCGGCAAGATCCTGGCGCTCGCCTCCTACCCGTCGTACGACCCCTCGTCCTTCGCGGGCAACTCCACGACGACGGACACCAAGGCCTGGCAGAAGCTGCTGAAGAAGAACAACCCGGACGACCCGACGCTGAACCGTGCCCTGCGCGAGACCTACCCGCCGGGCTCCACCTTCAAGGTCGTCACCGCGGCCGCCGCCCTCGAGGACGGCCTGTACCCGGACCCGGACGAGAAGACCGACTCGCCCGACCCGTGGATCATGAAGGGCACCAACACCAAGCTGCCGAACGAGGGCAACATCCCCTGCAAGAACGCGACGCTGCGGGTGGCTCTCCAGTACTCCTGCAACACCGTCTTCGGCAAGATCGGCTCCGACCTCGGCAACGACAAGATGCTGGACATGGCCAAGAAGTTCGGCTTCACCGAGGAACAGTTCACGCCCGTCCGCTCCACCGCCTCGGTCTTCTCCGACGACATGAACCCCTCGCAGACGGCGCTGTCGTCCATCGGCCAGTTCAACACCGCGGCCACCCCGCTGCAGATGGCCATGGTCGCCTCGGCCGTCGCCAACGACGGCAAGCTGATGAAGCCGTACATGGTCGACGAGCTCCAGTCGCCCGGCGTCGACCCGATCGAGAAGACCGACCCCGAAGAGCTGAGCCAGCCGCTGTCGGCGGAGAACGCCCAGATCCTCCAGTCGATGATGGAGACGGTCGTCGACAAGGGAACGGGCTCGAACGCCAAGATCGACGGCGTCAAGGTGGGTGGCAAGACCGGTACCGCCCAGCACGGCGTCGACAACAGCGAGAACCCCTACGCGTGGTTCATCTCCTACGCCAAGGGCGAGGACGGCAGCGCGCCGGTCGCCGTGGCGGTCGTCGTCGAGGACGACGACGCCGTCCGTGACGACATCTCCGGCGGCGGCCTCGCGGCACCGATCGCGAGGAACGTGATGGAGGCGGTCATCAACAGCAAGAAGTGACTCCGCTCACGCCTGCTTCACATCGGTGCACGTTGCGATACCGGTCCTGTATCGGCTGACGGGCTTGGCCAGGTCACACAAAGCGAGCCGGGTACGGTAGGCCCGGACGGCAGCCTCCGACCGTACAAACATGCCGGTCGGGACCGACGGAGAGGGCTGGTAGGTAGCTATGGAAGAGCCGCGTCGCCTCGGCGGCCGGTACGAACTGGGCCAGGTGCTCGGGCGTGGTGGCATGGCGGAGGTCTACCTCGCGCATGACACCCGCCTCGGCCGCACCGTGGCGGTGAAGACGCTGCGCGCGGATCTCGCGCGTGACCCTTCCTTCCAGGCCCGGTTCCGCCGGGAGGCCCAGTCGGCCGCCTCGCTCAACCATCCCGCGATCGTCGCGGTCTACGACACGGGCGAGGACTACATCGACAACGTGTCGATCCCGTACATCGTCATGGAGTACGTGGACGGCTCGACACTGCGTGAGCTGCTGCACTCCGGCCGCAAGCTGCTGCCGGAACGGTCCATGGAGATGACCATCGGCATCCTCCAGGCCCTGGAGTACTCCCACCGCGCAGGCATCGTCCACCGCGACATCAAGCCGGCGAACGTCATGCTGACCCGCAACGGCCAGGTCAAGGTCATGGACTTCGGCATCGCCCGCGCCATGGGCGACTCCGGCATGACGATGACGCAGACCTCCGCGGTCATCGGCACCGCCCAGTACCTCTCTCCGGAGCAGGCGAAGGGCGAGCAGGTCGACGCCCGGTCGGACCTGTACTCCACCGGCTGTCTGCTCTACGAGCTGCTGACCGTCCGCCCGCCCTTCGTCGGCGACTCCCCGGTGGCCGTGGCCTACCAGCACGTCCGCGAGGAACCGCAGTCGCCGAGCGTCTTCGACCCCGAGATCACGCCCGAGATGGACGCGATCGTGCTGAAGGCGCTCGTCAAGGACCCGGACTACCGCTACCAGTCGGCCGACGAGATGCGTGCCGACATCGAGGCCTGCCTCGACGGCCAGCCGGTCGCCGCCACCGCCGCGATGGGTGCCGTGGGTTACGGCGGCTACCCCGACGACCAGCCGACGACGGCCCTGCGCGCGGACTCCGGCGCGGGCGCCACGTCCATGCTGCCCCCCATGAACCCGGACGACGGCGGCTACGGCTACGACGACCGCCCCGACCGGCGCCGCGGCCAGCAGCGCAAGTCCAACACCTCCACCATCCTGCTGGTGGTGGCCGGCATCCTCGTCCTGGTCGGGGCGATCCTGATCGGCCGGTGGGCGTTCAGCGGCGACGGCGGAGCGAACAACGACACGCTCGCGGCCCCCAACTTCGTCGGCGAGACGCTGGCCAACGCCAAGCAACTGGCGAAGAACGGCGATCTCAAGCTGAGCACCACCAACAAGCCCTGTGACAACCAGACCAAGGGCAACGTCTGCACCCAGGACCCGAAGGCCGGAGTGACGGTCACCAAGGGCGACACCATCTCCCTGGTCGTGTCCACGGGGGCGCCGAAGGAGACGGTGCCGGACGTCACGGGCCTGACCTACGACAAGGCCGCGGCCCAACTCGACAGCAAGGGCTTCAAGGTCGAGCAGAAGACCGAGGAGTCCGACCGCACCCCCGGCGTGGTCATCGACCAGGACCCGAAGGGCGACACGGAGCAGGAGAAGGGCTCCACGATCACCCTGACCGTCGCCAAGGAGGCGGAGAAGTCGACCGTCCCGGACGTGCTCGGCCAGAGCTGTGACGCGGCCAAGCAGCAGATGCAGGCCAGCAACCTGGTCGGCAACTGCACCGAGGTGGAGACCGACGACGACAACCAGGTCGGCAAGGTCATCCAGACCACACCGCAGGCCGGCACGTCGGTCGACCCGAACTCGTCGGTGAACATCCAGATCGGCAAGAAGAAGCAGCAGCAGAAGGTCAAGGTCCCGCAGGTCGTCGGCCAGACGGTCGGCCAGGCCAAGCAGATCCTCGCGCAGCAGGGCTTCACCAGCATCCAGTTCGCGGGCGGCAGCGACCAGAGCGACAACGCCCTCGTCGCCGGCCAGAACCCGGGCCCCGGCCAGGAGGTCGACGACCCCGCGGGCACGACGATCACTCTCCAGACCGTCGGCATCGGGAACAACAACGGCGGCGGAAACAACGGCGGCGGCGGAAACGGCGGCATCTTCGGCGGCCTCAACGGCAGCAACGAGGACGACTGACCCCGCCCCGACCCCAACCATCACGCCACAGCGCCCCCGGCCCCACACAGAGGCCGGGGGCTCTGCCGTACCGGCTGCCGGCCGGCGAAGAACTGAGGTCCTTCAAGAACCTCAGCGGCATCCAGTCCCGCACCCGCTCCCTCGCCCCTCCTCGACATGGAGTACCTGGCGCGCACACAGCCTGTGGACGACCGTCGTCCCCCCATGTTCACGCCCTGCTCGAAACGTCGGGCGAGCACGGCTGGAAGGCCCCGCGGGCCGGTGGCGGAATGGGGAGCCGGGGCGGTCCTGACCGTTCTGGGGTAGCGGCCCGGTCCCGGCAGAAGGCCCGAAGCCGCAAGAGATGGTTGCGGCTTCGGGCCTCCGTCATGCTGGCGACCGGTCTCCCATTCAGGGGGCGGTCAGCGCAGTTCCTCCGGCGGCGTACGGTCCTCGTCCACCTTCTCCGTCCGCTCCAGTTCCCCCCACACGACGTACCGGTACGTGCTCGTGTACAGCGGCGTGCAGGTCGTCAGCGTGATGTAGTGGCCGGGCTTCTTCCTGCCGGACTCCTTCGGGACCTGGGAGAGAACCTTGACGTTGTACTTCGAGGTCTCGGGAAGGATGTCGTAGACCTTGTAGACGAACCACTTGTCCTTCGTCTCGAAGACGATCGGGTCGCCCTTCTGGATCTTGTCGATGTTGTGGAACTTGGCGCCGTGGCCGTCCCGGTGGGCGGCGAGGGAGAAGTTGCCCTTCTTGCCCGACATCGGCAGGGTCGCCTTCACGGGATCGGTGTAGTAGCCGGCCACGCCGTCGTTGAGGATCTTGTTCGACGTGCCCTTCTCGATCAGAACCTCGCCCTTGCTCATCGCGGGCACGTGGAGGAAACCGATCCCGTTCTTGGTGTCCAGCGCCCCGGGGCCGCCCCGGCCGTGCGCCCAGTCCTCACGGACCTTGTCCGCCTGCTTGCCGGCCGCGCGATCGGCGACGACGTTCGTCCACCACAGCGAGTAGACGACGAACAGGCCGAGGACCAGGCCCGCGGTGATGAGGAGTTCCCCGAAGAAGCTCACCGCCATGGCGATCGGGCCCGGCCTGCGACGTGCCGCAGGCGGCCGGGACGCCGCGCCGGTGTGCTTCTCGTGGTCCGTGTCGGTGGTCGCTGCCACTGGTCATCTGCCCTTAACTGACGAGCGCATCCGGCTTGCCCTTGCTGCGCGGCCGTTCCTCGACCATCTTGCCCCAGACGATCATCCGGTACTTGCTGGTGAACTCCGGCGTGCACGTGGTCAGCGTGATGTAGCGGCCGGGCTCGGTGAATCCCGACCCCGGGGGGACCGGATTCAGGACGCTCGTGTTGCTGGGCGGCGTGACCGGCAGGATCGACGCCATCTTGTAGACGTAGTACTTGTCCTGCGTCTCCACGACGATCGGATCGCCCTTGGTGAGCCTGTTGATGTACCGGAACGGTTCTCCATGGGTGTTGCGGTGGCCCGCGAGCCCGAAGTTCCCGGTCTTGTCACCGGGCATCGCTGTCTTCAGCGCGCCCTCCGCGTAGTGGCCGACCATGCCCCGGTCGAGCACGCCCTTGCTGTTGGTGCCCTCGGCGATCGGCACCACCACGTCCAGCTTCGGGATGTGCAGGAGGGCGAATCCCTGCCCCGGCTCGAACGTCCCCGGGTTGCGCTTGCCGCTCGCCCAGTCGTTCTGGAGGCTGCTGGCCTCCTGGCCGGCCTGGGCATGCGCCCGGACGTTCGTCCACCACAGCTGGTACGTGACGAACAGCAGCATCAGCACGCCGGTGGTGATGAACACCTCACCTATGGCCCGGCTGGCGACGACCGCCGGGCCGGGCTTACGGGCCCGTGCCTGCCGCCGCGCCTCCACCCGCGACAGCGGCGCCCCGGACCGGCTCCCGGCGCCGGAGCCGGCGGGCGCCGCCGACGGGGTGTCCGCCGCGCCGCCATGACGCCCGTGACGGCGCTTGGCGGCCTTTCTGCGGGCCGCACGGCCACCCTCGGCGGATCCGCCCCGCCCTGCGGCGTGAGAAGCCGGAGAGCCCGCTGTGGAGCCGCCGGTCTGCGGGGGTGGATCCGGTAGCCGCAGCGCCACCGTCTCCTCGTCGACGGGCGGCAGAAAGGACTCGTCCCGGACGGGTTCGTACGACGCGTGCGGCTCGGGCTGCGGGGAGGCACCGTACGCCCCACCGCCCGACCACTCCTCGAACGCACCCGGCACCCCGTACGACTGCTGCCCGTACGAGGTGTCGGACTCGCGCTCGGGGCGCAGCGCGGTCACGCCGTGGCCCTGCCCACCACCGGGGCGAGCCCGGCCGACCTCGCCACCGCACCCTGGTCGCCGCACTCCGTCAGCCAGTTGGCCAGCATCCGGTGCCCGTGCTCGGTCAGCACCGACTCCGGGTGGAACTGCACGCCCTCGACCGGAAGTTCGCGGTGCCTGAGACCCATCACGATGCCGTCGTGCGTGCGGGCCGTGACCTCCAGCTCCGCCGGGACCGTGGCCGGCTCGGCGGCCAGCGAGTGGTAACGCGTCGCCGTGAAGGGGGAGGGCAGGCCCGCGAAGACGCCGCCGCCACTGTGCTCGACCAGGGAGGTCTTGCCGTGCAGCAGCTCGGGCGCCCGGTCCACCACGCCCCCGTACGCCACCTGCATCGACTGCATGCCCAGGCACACACCGAAGACCGGGACACCCGTGCCGGCGCAGTGCCGGACCATGTCGACACAGACGCCGGCCTGCTCCGGCGTGCCCGGACCCGGAGAGAGCAGGACCCCGTCGAAACCGTCCTGGGCATGCGCCGTCGACACCTCGTCGTTGCGCAGGACCTCGCACTCGGCGCCCAGCTGGTACAGGTACTGGACCAGGTTGAAGACGAAGCTGTCGTAGTTGTCGACGACGAGAATGCGCGCACTCACTGGTTGTCCACCGTCACATCGTTGAAGGGCAGCAGCGGTTCCGCCCACGGGAAGACGTACTGGAAGAGGACGTACACCACGGCCACGACCAGGACGAGTGAGATCACTGCCTTAGCCCACGTGTTCCCCGGCAGATGCCGCCAGATCCAGCCGTACATGCCGTCCCTTCCGTCGTACCACGGCACCAGACCCACGCCGTACAACCACCAGACTAGCGGCGCAGCGCCTCTGGTTTCCCGGCCTCCACGGGCTGGGTGGAGTCCAGGTGCGCCCAGACGATCAGCCGATGGCTGTGCCCCCATTCCGGTTCGCACGTGGTCAGCGTCAGATACCGTCCCGAACGCGTGTACCCGGATGTACGTGGGACAGGGTCGATCACCTCGATGTCCGAGGGCACTGTTTTGTACGGGCCTTTGTCGATCCGATACGTGAACCAGGTCGTGCCGTCGGTCAGCACCACGGCGTCACCACGCCTGAGCTCGGGAAAGTCCTTGAACGGGTCGCCGTAGGTGCGGCGGTGGCCGGCGACCGCGAAGTTCCCCCGCTGCCCGAGCTGGGCGGTCTCGGCGTAGTGGCCGAGGCCCTTCTTCAGCGTGCCGGTGGCGGTGCCTTCGAGCACGGGCTTGTTCCACGTGAAACCGAGCCGCGGAATGTACATGATCGCGAAAGGCTTGCCTCTGGCGTAGGGCGCGGGCTTCGCAGGGCCCACGGGAGAGCCACCGGCCGGCGGGCGGGGCTTCGACCACTCCTTCCGGAGCAGGTCGATCTGGTCGTCCATGACACCATCGGCCCGCACACCGGTCCAGAAGAGCACGTAGACGACGAACAGCACGATCACGCTGCCGGCCGTGATGCACAGTTCGCTGACGGTCCTGACGATCACGCGCACCGGCAGCTCCCCCGGTCCGGCTACTGCTCCACAGGCTTCGCGTAGTGCAGATCCACTGTGCCCGAGTAGCCGGGGAGAGTCACCGGGCCGTTCTCCTCGACTTTCCATCCGAGCCCGTAGACATTGACGTAGACCATGTAGTTCTGGATCGCCGGGGACGCCGCGAGCGCCTTCTGCAGCCTGCCCGGATCACCGACCGCCGTGATCTTGTACGGCGGCGAGTAGACACGGCCCTGAAGGATCAGGGTGTTGCCCACGCAGCGCACGGCACTGGTGGAGATCAGCCGCTGGTCCATGACCTTGATGCCCTTGGCCCCGCCCTGCCACAGCGCGTTCACCACGGCCTGGAGATCCTGCTGGTGGATCACCAGGTAGTCGGGCTGCGGCTCGGGGTAGCCGGGGAGCTTGGCGGTGGCGTCCGGCGGGGCGTCGTTGAGCGTGACCGTGAGCGAGTCACCCTTGAGCTTCTGCGTGCCGGCGCGCTTCTCCAGGGCCGCGAGTTTGTCGTCCTCCGCCTTGGTGCTGCCGTCGTCGCGCTCGGCGAGCGCCTCTATGTCCTTGCGCAGGGCCCCGTTGGTCTCGTCCAGCTCGCCGTTCTCCCGGCTGCGCTCGTGGATGAGGTCGGACAGCTTCAGCAGAGAGCTGTCCGTGCGAATGTTGGTGCCCTTGGCGGTGTCGAAGCTGGTGAAGAAGATGAGACCCGCCAGAGCGAACACGGCCGCCGTGAGGACGCGCACAGGCCGAAAACGCCGTGCGCGCTCAGGGGTGGATCCCGTCCCGGGGGAGTCGGCAGAATTGCTCAACGTACCCTTATCTCCTTCGGCGCGGCGGAAGCACTACGCTAACGGACGCCCGGGGGAGCAATCGGAGTCCCCTTACGCTGCCCCGAGACCGACCCAGATACCTGCGCGGCCACGCAGCGCATCGACAGGAGAGACCCTCGTGCCGAAGTCACGTATCCGCAAGAAGGCCGACTACACGCCGCCGCCTGCCAAGCAGACGACCGCCATCAAGCTGAGCAACCGTGCCTGGGTCGCGCCCGTCATGCTGGCCATGTTCCTCATCGGGCTGGCCTGGATCGTCGTCTTCTACGTCACCGACGGCACGCTGCCCATCGACTCGCTGGGCAACTGGAACATCGTGGTGGGCTTCGGCTTCATCGCCGCCGGATTCGGCGTCTCGACCCAGTGGAAGTAACGGTCACCGGAAGGTGAACGCAGCTCTGCCCAGGGCTGTTCGCTGAGTTATCCACAGCAGTTTTCCACATGGGGATAATGAAGACGATCTGTGGATAACCCACGGGACGTTGACGCCGGTATGACGGAAGTACCGGCACTCGAAAACATGTTCGCCCCCTGTCTGACCTGCGGCGACGCGGGCCGGTGACAGGGGGCACATGTGTTCCCGCACGGTATGCACAAGATCCGGCACCCGCTGTGGACAACGCCTGCTCAGGCGAGCTGCGCCGTCCTCAGTATGGTCATGAGCACGACCACTCCGAGGACCAGGGCGCAGGTGCCGTACTGGACCAGTGCCCGGCGCTCGCGCGGGGCGTGGACCATGGCGTACCCGACGACGACACCGGCGACCAGGCCGCCGATGTGGGCCTGCCAGGAGATGTTGAACCCCGGGCTGAAGGTGAAAATCAGGTTGATCACCAGCAGCGCGATGATCGGCCGCATGTCGTAGTTGAGCCGGCGCATCAGCACGGCCGTCGCGCCGAACAGCCCGAAGATCGCGCCGGAGGCGCCCAGGGTGGCCGTGTTCGCGGAAGCCAGCAGGTAGGCCAGGGCGCTGCCCGCGAGTCCGGAGATGAAGTAGAGCGCGAGATAGCGGACGCGGCCGAGTGCGGCTTCGAGCGGGCCGCCGAGCCACCACAGGCTGAGCATGTTGAACGCGATGTGCCAGATCTCCTGGTGGGTGAACATCGACGTCACCATGCGGTACCACTCGCCCCCCGCCACGCCCTGGGTCGGCGTGAAGGGCGCCGGCGGCCAGGCGCCGAGCAGCACGATGTCGTTCAGCAGCGACTCGTGCACCTGGACGGCGATGAACACGGCCAGGTTGATCCCGATGAGGATCTTGGTCAGCAGCCGGGGGTCGGCGGTGATGGAACCGCCCGCGATCGTCCGGGGCATGGCGGCCGTGGGCGGGTGGCCCGTGCCGGAGCCGGTACGGACGCACTCGGGGCACTGGAAGCCGACGGAAGCGTTGACCATGCACTCGGGGCAGATGGGGCGCTCGCAGCGCGTGCAGCGGATGCCCGTCTCGCGGTCCGGGTGGCGGTAGCACATGGGGACGCTGTGGGCGTCCTGCGGGCTGCCCGCAGCCTGGTCGTCCATGGTCTCCCCTTGGTCGTGTGAGAAAAGCCCGCCCCGCTCATCCTTACGGATGGGCGGGGCGATTGGTTCCCTGCGGGAGCCTTTGCGCTCAGCGGGTCTCGATGACGACCGACTCGATGACCACGTCGTTCAGCGGGCGGTCGGTGCGCGGGTTCGTCTGGGCCGTGGCGATGGCGTCCACGACCTTCTGGCTGGCCGCGTCGGTGACCTCGCCGAAGATGGTGTGCTTGCGGTTCAGCCACGCCGTCGGGGAGACGGTGATGAAGAACTGCGAGCCGTTGGTGCCCGGGCCGGCGTTGGCCATCGCCAGCAGGTAGGGCTTGTCGAAGCGCAGGTCCGGGTGGAACTCGTCTTCGAACTGGTAGCCGGGGCCGCCGGTGCCGTTGCCCAGCGGGTCACCGCCCTGGATCATGAAGCCACTGATCACCCGGTGGAAGACCGTGCCGTCGTAGAGCTTGTCCGTGGACTTCTGGCCCGTCTCCGGGTGGGTCCACTCCCGCTCGCCCTGGGCGAGCTCGACGAAGTTCTTGACCGTCTTGGGCGCGTGGTTCGGCAGGAGCCGGACCACGATGTCGCCGTTATTGGTCTTCAGGGTGGCGTAGAGCTGCTCAGCCACGATCTGCCTTCCGTTGTCTTTCCGTGACTCCCTGATCCTCGCATGGACGGGCCCCCGCGTCGCCCGGCCTCGGTGCAGCGGGGGGAAACCCTCGGCGGGCGTGGGCAGAAAACCGGTCGAGTGGTCCCGGGGCGGGGGCGCTCGGCGGGGATCCGTGGCATTGTCGACGACAAGCTCCTGTTGCCCCCTATTCATCCGCTATTGCACGTGATCGGCGCTTGATGCCGACTCCCGTGACCCGGATGCCCTTCCACGCATGCCTGGTCGTGCGCCGGGAGGCATGATCCGTAAAAGGGTGGAAAGTCGAAATACCGTACGCCACCGAGGAGGAGGAACCCGTGACCCGCATCGACAGCGTGCGCGCCGCGACTGGTTCGGCGAAGGACAGCGTGCTGCACGCCGCGGAAGTGGTGGCGCCCTACGCCGACACGGCCAAGGACAGGGCCGCGCACTACGCACACGAGGCTCGCGTACGGCTGGCGCCCAAGGTGACGCAGGCCGCAGGGCAGGCGCGTGTCCAGTACGGCGCCCATGTGCAGCCGTATCTGGAGCAGGCCCGCACGCATGTGCCACCGAAGGTCGACCAGGCCGCCCAGGACGCCGCCGACCGCACCCGCAAGGCCGCCCGGCAGGCGGCGGAGTATTCCAGGCCGAGGATCGAGCAGGCGATGGCCGCGGCCGTGCCTGTCACGTCCGAGGCCGCGGCCCGGAGTGTGGCCGCGATGGCCGCGCTGCGCGGCCAGGTTTCGTCGAAGGAGATCCAGAAGCTGGTCCGTAAGCACGAACGGCGGGCCAGGGCCGGCAAGGCCGTGAAGACGCTGGTGCTTGTGGGCGCTCTCGCGGGCGGTGCCTTCGCCGCGTGGAAGTGGTGGGACAAGCAGGCCAATCCGGACTGGCTGGTGGAGCCGCCGGCCGCGACGGAGGTTCCCGAGTCGGGGCACTTGTCGTCCGTGGACGGCACGGGTCAGTCGGTTCTGGATCCGGAGGTCGAGGCCAAGCAGGCCGAGGAAGAGGCCGCCCGGCGCGACGACCGTTCCTGAGGACGTCGGATTCAACAGCACGGCGGGGGGGGGGGCCGCCCACCCCCCCCCTCCCCCGCCCCGCTCGAGTCGTCCCTCCCCCCCACACCCGCCGCCCCTGCAGTACGACAACGGTGTTCCCGCCGACCGGATCATGGGCGCCCTGTGGATCAAGAGCACGGCAAGTCAAGGGGCGGGCAACTGCGTTGAAGTCGCCGAGCTCCCCGACGGGCGGGTCGCCGTCCGGAACTCGCGGCACCCTTCGGGGCCCGCCCTGGTGTACACGCGACAGGAGATGGCAGCCTTTGTGGCCGGTGCTCGGGATGGTGAGTTCGACGGACTGACCGCGTAGCCCGGCGCGGAACAACGCTTGTCCGGTCCCATCGGGTTCTCCGCTCTGCGAGACTCGGACAAGCGTTGATCTCGCAGAGGAGAGTGCGTGCGCGTGGGATCTGATGGGCCTGCAGCGTCGATGTCCTCGCGGCAGCAGTCACAGCCGGATCCGGCAGCCCGCCTTCTCGGCGAGCGCCTGCGCAGGCTGCGCCTCCAGCGTGGTGTGACATTGAGTGAAGCGGCGGTGACGATCCGCGCTTCCGCCGCGAAGATCAGCCGCCTCGAGCGGGCCGCCACCCAGCCCAAGGCGCGGGACGTCCGTGATCTCGCGGCTTTCTACCGGGCCGGCCGCGAAGAGCTGGCGGAGATCGAGTATCTGCTCTCCCAGTCCTCCAACGGCGCCTGGTACACGCAGTACAGCGATGTCACACCGGACTTCCTCAAGAGGCTGATAGGCCTTGAGCAGGGAGCCGAGCGGATCATCATGTACGAGGCCCTCGTCGTACCGGGCTTGCTGCAGACTCGCGAGTACGCACGCGCGGTGATCTCCGCCGCCCTCCCGATGGACGCGGAGAACGAGCGGCGGGTGGCTCTGCGGCTGGACAGGCAACGGATTCTGAGGCAGCCGGACCGGCCTGTGCTCACGGCCCTGCTGGACGAAGGCGTGCTGCACCGGCCGCGCGGAGGCCGGCGGGTCATGAGACGGCAGCTGGAGCAGCTGCTGGCCCTGGGACAAGTGCCCGGGACCAATATCCGGATCGTCGAATTCGTCCACAGTGGGGATGTCTCACCGCCGTATCCGATCACGCACCTGCGGTTGCGGGACGGCCGGCCGGCGGAGGTGGTCTATGTCGAGAGCATCGGCAGCGCCACTTACCTGACCCGCCCGGAAGAGACGGAGCGCTACAGGCTGGTGCTGAATCGCCTGATGGAACAAGCGGCTTCCCGAAAGCGCACGGAGGAACTACTGCGCGAGGCGATCGAAAAGTACCGTTGAGCCCGGGTTCCGTGTTCCGTGCAGTCGTCGGCTCTTGTTTTCACAGTGCGACGACGCCGCCCCATTCCTCCCACTCGTTTCCCTGCTTCCAGACGGTCGGCTGGGAGTCGGGGCGCCATCGGCTCACTTCGACCAACCCCGGTTCCACCGGCCTCCAGTCCCGCAGGAATTCCGCGACCTCCGCTTTGGACCGTACGCGGCCCCAGCGCCCCCCGGTCGTGGTTGCCATCAGGTCGGTGACACCGTCCCGGATCGCCTTGTCGTCGCTGACGAGCTGGCAGACCACGAGGTAGCTTCCCGGGGCCAGTCGACTTGCCACGTCACGCAGAAGCGCGGCGGGATCGCTGGCGTCCGGGAGGCAGTGCAGGACGGAGACGAACAGGGCCGCGGTGGGCTTGGTCGGGTCGATCAGCCGCTGGGTGTCGCGGTGTTCGAAGATGTCATCGGTGTCACGCATGTCAGCGCACAGCACCGCCGTCTGGGCGTTCTCCTCCAGCATGGTGCGGCCGTGCGCGAGAACGATGGGGTCGTCGTCCACGTAGACCACCCGCGCCTGCGGGTCCGCCTTCTGTGCGATCTGGTGGACGTTGTCCTGCGTGGGCAGGCCGGATCCGTGATCGATGAACTGCCGGATCTCGCACTCCTCGGCCAGGAAGCGGACCACCCGTCGCAAGAAGGCGCGGTTGGTCAGGGCGAGTTCCTTGCTGCTGGGAGCGATCCGCAGCAAGTGGTCGCATGCCTCCCGGTCACTCGCGTAGTTGTCGGTTCCTCCGAGCAGCCAGTCGTACATGCGAGCCACACTCGGGGTCGTGACGTCGATCTCACGGTCTGTCGGCGTGTAATGGCCCATACGTCCTCCCCGAAGCGGCACCCAGCCGGCGTCCTGGGTGAACTGCCCATGGTAGGGGCGCACTTGGGGTGACGACAGGCCACGATCGGGCGATCGGGCCACCAGCTTCCGGACGCGCGGTCGTGCGACCCTGCGGCCCTGCGGCCCTGCGTGCACCGGAGGGCCGGCCCCGCCTCCGACCGGAAACGGGGCCGGCCCCGCGGTCATTCGATGCGCATGCGCACATAGCGGATGGACGAGCGACTGCGCAGGGCGACGCCCAGGACGCCTGTCGCGACCCCCATGGCGGCCCAGTCGGCATCCCGCACCGCGAGCCACGCCAGCACCCCGGCCGCCAGGAGCAGACCGAGGCACAGCTCCACTCGCCAGATGATCATCCGGCGAATTTGTGGACCGTACTGGCGCCAAATGCTAACTTCGCTATCGGCCGAGAGGGCATCGAACCTGCCTCGGCCAAACCTATCGATCACGTGAAGTCTTTCTCCTTCCATTGATCGCGCATGCCCCGGGGTGCTTCACCACCCTGGGGCATTTGCGTGCGCGGGGCTGTGCAGGGTCGTTTCCCTGCTGACGCCGCCACAGTAGCGGTCCCCCGTAAGGCCCGCCACGCGTTCGGCCAATGCAACAGTGGGATTTGTTGAGCCTGCAGCAACACCCATTAAACACAGCCGACTTGACCCCTCCCACCGCAGATCACACGTGACTTCCCAGAAAGCCAATTACGACCATCATTGATGGATTCGCGTCTCTTTCTGATCGATCTTTTCCGGAACAGCATCGATTACCCCGACCCTGACGCAGATAGCGCTTCCCGTCGGCCTTCCCATGCCCTGCGCTCGGGCCCCTGATCAAGGCGGGCGGAGGGGACCTGTGGAGCGTTTCATTCCGTATATCTGCACGTGCAGATGCAATAAGAGTGCAAGAGAGCGTCTCCTCCCACACACTCGGCGGGGGCCGGCCTCCCCGCCGCGAGCGGGCGCTCCCGACCGAGGCCGGGCGGGAGACCGGGCGGGAAGCCCGGCGAGGCCGCGTACAACAAGTGGAGCCGGGACAGCCGTCCCTGATGCAGCCCGGGAACCCGGAGCGGGCGGGCGCCCACGGGGATGCACCTGACACCACAACGCCCGGATCGGTTTCATCGCAGGGCGTCGACCGCCTCCCCAGCACGCCCCACCCATGGACCCCGGGCACACGAAGAGCCCCTCTGACCCAGGTTTCCCCAGGTCAAAGGGGCTCTCGCAGCGTGGAGCCTAGGGGAGTCGAACCCCTGACATCTGCCATGCAAAGACAGCGCTCTACCAACTGAGCTAAGGCCCCGGAAGGGGACGTCCGACCGGAGAAACCACGTCCCGGCGGGCGTCGGAGACCAGAGTACCGGGTCACCCCCGTGGTTCCGCAAAAAGATTGGGGGTCCCCGTCGCCGACCACTCTCCGTAAGATGCTCGGCGTGGTTCGCTACCGCGAACCGCCGTACATGGGGAAGCGATGGGGAGACGCAATGGACGCCGCACAGCAGGAAGCGACCGCAAGAGCGCGGGAACTGCAGCGGAACTGGTACGGGGAGCCGCTGGGGGCGCTCTTCCGTAGGCTCATCGACGATCTTGGTCTCAACCAGGCTCGTCTCGCGGGGGTTCTGGGACTGTCCGCACCGATGCTGTCGCAGCTGATGAGCGGTCAGCGGGCGAAGATCGGCAACCCCGCCGTGGTGCAGCGGGTGCAGCTGCTGCAGGACCTGGCGGGGCAGGTCGCGGACGGCAGCGTGAGCGCGGCCGAGGCCACCGAGCGCATGGAGGAGATCAAGAAGTCACAAGGGGGCTCGGTGCTCAGCAACACCACACAGACGACGAGCGGTTCGGGGGCGCCCACGGTCAAGCGCGTCGTGCGCGAGATCCAGTCGCTGCTGCGGTCGGTCGCGGCGGCGGGCGACATCATCGACGCCGCCGACACCCTCGCCCCGACCCATCCGGAACTGGCAGAGTTCCTCCGGGTCTACGGCGCCGGCCGCACCTCTGACGCCGTCGCGCACTACCAGTCCCACCAGAGCTGATCCCACCGCCCGGCCGCCGAAGGGGGTTCGGCAGCGGGCGTGGGTGAGGTGACGGGGACGCGTCACGGTACGGGCGGGGCACGAGGGGGCGTGTTCCGTACGGGGGACCGGACGACGCGAGGGGGACGTATCGCTCATCGGAGGAGTCGGGGGACGTCGGGGGAGCCGTTTCGCCCGTCGGGGAGTCGTAGTGCTCACCGAGGGGGAAGCAAGGGGGGGAAGCCGCAGGGGGAGGAGCGACGTACAGCCATGGGTGAGGTCTTCGCCGGCCGGTACGAACTGGTCGACCCGATCGGACGCGGAGGGGTCGGCGCCGTCTGGCGCGCCTGGGACCACCGCCGCCGTCGCTACGTCGCCGCCAAAATCCTGCTCCAGAGCGACGCGCACTCGCTGCTGCGCTTCGTCCGGGAACAGGCGCTGCGGATCGACCACCCCCATGTGCTCGCCCCCACCAGCTGGGCCGCCGACGACGACAAAGTCCTGTTCACCATGGACCTGGTCGCGGGCGGATCACTCGTCCACCTCGTGGGGGATTACGGCCCCCTCCCGCCGGCCTTCGTCTGCACCCTGCTCGACCAGTTGCTGTCGGGCCTGGCCGCAGTGCACGCGGAGGACGTCGTGCACCGTGACGTCAAACCCGCCAACGTGCTGCTGGAGGCCACCGGCACGGGCCGGCCGCGGCTGCGGCTGTCCGACTTCGGCATCGCGATGCGGCTGGGCGAGCCCCGCCTGACCGAGACCAACCTCGTGGTCGGGACGCCCGGCTACCTCGCGCCCGAGCAGATGATGGGCGCCGAACCGGACTTCACCGCCGACCTGTTCGCCGTCGGGCTGGTCGCGCTGTATCTGCTGGAGGGCGCCAAGCCGGACAGCAAGGCGCTCATCCAGTACTTCGCCGAGCACGGGACTCCCGGTGCGCCCAAGGGCATTCCTGAGCCGTTGTGGCAGGTGGTGGCCATGCTGCTCCAACCGGATCCGGAGGCGCGGTTCCGTACGGCCACGGGGGCGCGCAAGGCACTCGCCGCCGCCGCGGAGCTTCTCCCGGAGCCGGGCCCGGACGACGAGCTGATCGAGATCTTCGACCAACTCGGCCCGCTTCCCCGGGGTTTCGCCCCCGAGGGGCCGCTGGAGCGGGCGAAGGGGCTGGGCCTCCGAGAGGAACTGTCCGACTCCTCGAAGACGGGCGATGAACGGTTTCGGCGGAGTGATGACGAGGGCGAGCTGTCGGTGCCCGGCGGGCAGCACGCCGAGCCGCACCCCTACGCGGTACCGACCGACCCGCAGCGGACCACCGACCCGTCGGCCGGCCCCGCCCGGCCGCCTTCGATGTCGGACACCGGCAGCTTCCATCTGCCGCCCCCGCAGGCCACCGTCACCTCGTCCCCCGCCCCGGGGCAGCACGCCGAGGCACCGCACCGGCAGCAGCAGCCTGTCTCCCCCTATGACTCCACGCACCGGCTGTCGCCCGCCCAGCCACTCCCACCGGTGTACTCCGGCCCGCCCCAGCCCCCTGCGGAGCAGTACCGCACGGACGCCTCCACAGCCTCGTACACGGCCCGGACCCCGCAGGCCCCGCCGATCGGCCAGACGCCGTCACGGCACCGGGCGCAACGGCCCTCCCGCCCCGGGCCGCCGACCAAGGTGGCGGTGCCGCTGCTGCTCCTCGCGCTGGCCTGCTACGCCGTGGGCTTCTGGGCCCTGACCCAGCTCTGAGACCCTTGCGAGGGCCCCGCGCCCGCCCTACGCGGCGTTCCTGCGCCGAGCCATCAGGGTCCACACCCCGAGTCCCACCAGCACGGCGCTCCCGGTGCCGATGCCGCCCACGGCGAGCGCCCTCATGGCGGTGTCATCGCCCGTTGCCACGCCCTCCGCGGCCGCCTCCCGGTCCTGGTCCGAGACCTCGAAGACGCCTTTCGGCTCGGACTCCCCCGCGTACTCGGGCCCGCCCCGCGGCTCCCCGCTCACCCGGACGCGCAGCGTCATCACGAACGGCCCGTCCCCGAAGGTGTCGGCGACGTCCTTCGAGAGATGGGCGACGAGGTAGTAGGAACCGGCGAAGCGCAACGCGCTCACCTGCGCGGTGGCGGCGTAGCGGTTGGCATGGTCGACCGGCGGCAGGGGAGGCAGGCTCCCGGACTTCTGGCCGCCGTCGTAGCCGACACCCACATCGGCGACACGACCAC
The DNA here is from genome assembly GCF_000725785.1 of Streptomyces flavovariabilis. Classification (NCBI taxonomy): domain Bacteria; kingdom Bacillati; phylum Actinomycetota; class Actinomycetes; order Kitasatosporales; family Streptomycetaceae; genus Streptomyces; species Streptomyces flavovariabilis. Next base: position 227,976 of record NZ_JNXD01000011.1, read on the forward strand.
GCGCGGGGTTGTAGACAGCCAGGTCCAGCGCGTCGGACGTGTAGCCGGTGGCGCCGGAGTCCGAGCTGCCGAGGTCGGCCGTGACGGAGACCTGCTGTCCCCAGTCGACCGGCACCGCGTAGAAGAGTGTCTGGCCGGGCCTGATGTCGTCCTGCCAGACTCCCTGGTCGAGAGGGGTCGCCGCGGTGAAGCCCGCGCCGCCCTTCCGGCGGTCGGACTCTCCCTGGAGCGGCTGGGGCGTGGCGGAGTCCCACACCTGGGGGGCGGTGGTCGCGCCGGCCTTCGCCGTCCGCGGTTCCGTCAGGGCGACGAGCTCCAGGTCCCAGGCGTCCGGCGAGGAGCCCTCACCCTCGGGGTCGACGCGCTCGACGGTCACGAAGTACGCACCGGCCTTCTGGCACAGCGCCCTGCCGGTCTCGCGTCTGCCCCATGCCGCGATGGGGTGGGGGCTGCGGGCGGCCCCGAAACTGGCGGTGTCGACGGAGCAGGTGCTGCCCTCGGCGTCCTGCACGGACACTCTGATCCCGTCGATGACGGAGACGGTGCTGCCGGGGGAGGGGACGGCGGTGACGGAGACGTAGGCGTTCGACGCGGCGTCGAGCTCGAGGCGGTAGCTGACCTTGCCGCTGCTCGGCAGGGAGCTCTTGTAGGCCCCGCCGGGTTTCAGGGGGGCGGCATGCCCGGTGCTCCTCGCTCCCTCGACGCTGTGCGCTCCGTCGGCGAAGGCGTACGGGCTCGGCGTGCCGGAGGCCTCTCCGGCGGCGGCGGTCTGCCCCGGTATCACGGCTGCTGTCGCACCCAGCACCACGGCCGCGGCGCCGACGCGCACGGCGACCACCGGACGGGCGCGCCACGCCCCCGCGTGCCGCCCCCACGCCGTACGACACCGTCTCCTCACGTGCCACCCCTCACCGTCGCCGGACCACGAAGCCGTGAAACCGTGGCCCATCCTGCCGCGCCGGCCGGGTTCACGACCGGCCCTCGGCACACAAAACCCCGACCGCGAGGCGGCCGGGGTGTGTTCGGTCTGGGTTGTCGTGACTCACGAACCCGTGGGCACGGAGTCAGTCGCCTCCGTCCACAGATCCTGCTCGGCGCGATCCGCCTGGATCTGGCGGTACACGAGGAGCCCGCCGATGGCGGCCAGTGCGACCAGGAGAAGCTTCTTCACCGCGCGACCTCGTCTTTCCTTGACGTAGGGGACCTCTGCCGCCCGACTATACACACCGACCGATACCGATCGGTGACCTGAGTCGGCCCTCAACTCCCGTCCCGGGAACCGGGATAGAAGCGGAGTTCACCGCTCCGATCGGAGGGTGATCACACCCCGACGGACGGTTACTTTGATCTCCTTTCGCCGCTCTCCTCAGCTTTCCTCCACTCTTGCGCCCATCCGGGTGGTGTTCATCGGAACATCGACGCGCCACGGGCGTAGATCCACCACTTCTCGACCCCCATACACATCATGAGGAAAGTACGCAAATCGCCCAACCCGAAAGTGAGGGGCCATGGCCCGGAACAAGGTCATGAAGGTGTGGACCGCCATCGTCACCGCCTTCCTCGCGCTGTGCACGGCGCTCGGACTCGTCACCACGACCGCTGCCGCGGCCGTACCGCAGACCGAGCGCAAGAGCAACAGCAACAGCAACAGCAACAGCAACAGCGCGAGCATCCCGCAGCAGCGGACGGCGGCACCGGCGACGTACCCCTTGACCTCCTCCAGGGCCCTGCCCCCCACGATGAAGCAGCGCATCCGCGCCGAGGCCCACGGCAAGACCCCCCGCTGCCGGCACCGCTCCCCCGCGGACACGGCGGCCACCCCCGGCACCGACTGCACCGATGAGGACCCCGACGCCGAGGCGGACCATCTCACGCCCCTCCGGCGCTGAACCCCCGGTACAACGTCCTGGCGATCCCGCGTACAGAGCCCGGCAGCTCGACAGAGCCGCCGGGCTCACGCATGTCACGGCTCACTGCTTGAGCATGTCCCGGCTCACTGCTTCCGCTGGCCGAGGACACAGAACTCGTTGCCTTCGGGGTCGGCCATGACGACCCACGACTGGTCGCCCTGGCCGATGTCGACACGCTTGGCGCCGTGGGCCTCGAGGCGAGCCACCTCGGCGGCCTGGTCGTCGGGCCTGAAATCGAGGTGCAGCCGGCTCTTGGACTGCTTGGTCTCCTCGATGCGGACGAAGTCCAGCCCTGGCAGGCGATCCGGCTCCGGGCGGATCTCGAACTCGTCATCGGAGGAGTAGACCACTACCCAGCCAAGAGCCTCGGCCCACCACCGACCCAGAGCCACCGGATCCACCGCGTGAACGATTACCTGTTCCCATTCCAAGGTCATTTGCCGAGTCTAGGCATGCGGAGATCGCGAGAACCGGCGGTTGGAGCACTTGGCGGGGGGACCCGAACCGCGGCTGATGTCGGCCCGGGACAGCAAAGAACCCCAGCCGGTGTCGACTGGGGTCTTTTCGCTGGTGGGGCTAACAGGATTTGAACCTGTGGCCTCATCCTTATCAGGAAACAGCTCTCCCTAGATGATCTCCGCAGGTCACCTGACCTGCGGCGCTTATCCACATCTACAGCTGTCTACCTTGTGGATAACCGCCCGACCCCTGTGGAACGTAAGCCATCCCCGGGGTAGTTCCGGGGTAGTCACGGGGTGGCTCACGCTGCCGACACCACCCGCAACCGGCGCCGCGACGCCTGGGGCACCGCGCCCGGCTTGCCCTCCTCCAGCGCCGCCAGGACCTGGCCCGCATAGTCCGCTGCCGCGTGCGTGTAGATCCACGTCACCTCACCCGCGCGCTCGTGCCCGAGGATCTCCTGCGTGATCACCTCGGGAACTCCGCGGTCGTGCAAACGGGACGCGTACGCATGCCGGACGTCGTGGAAGTCCGGCCACCAGTCGGTCCGTTCCAGCTCGACCGTTCGCGCCCGGCCCGTCTGCTCGTCGACCCGCTGAGCCTTGACCGTCTTCACCGTCGTGCGGACGACGCCGGCCTTTGTGATGGCGTCGATCCAGAGCCGCCGGAACGCGGACCGACGCAGCGGCGCGCGGTACGGCTCGCCGCTGCCGCCGTTCTGCCGGCTGCCGCGGCGCACCTTGTTCCGTCCGTGGAAGACCAGCTCGTTCTCACAGAGGCCGTCCTTCGGCTCAGATGCTTCTCGGCTCGCATCCGGCTCACTGGCCCACACTTCGCGCAGCACCCTGGCGGCCAAGCCGGTCATGGGTACCGTGCGCAGACCGGCGTCGCTCTTCGGGTACGCCTTGCGCTTGATCTTGCCACGCGGCTCGACCAGGACCTCGCGTACATGGATGCGGCGGCCCTCGAAGTCGACGTTGCTCCAACGCAGGCCTGCCAACTCCTGGAAGCGCAGGCCGGTCTCCTGGGCGACGATCAGCAGATTGTGGAAGTGCTCGGGCAGCTTCTGCCTGATCAGCCACAGCTGCGCGTACGAGGGCGGCCGCCGGTCCTCGGGGTGCTTCTTCTTGATCGTGGGGAGCTTCACGCCCTCCGCCGGGTTGAAGGGGAGACGGCGATCCCGCTTCGCGTCTTCCATCATCCGGTCCAGGACCTGGAAGCACTTCGTGACCGAGCTGGCGGCCAGTGGCCCGCCGTTCTCGTCGTGCAGCCCGTTCACCCAGAGCTGGATTTCGCGCCAGGCCAGCTCGTACAGACGGACGTTGCCGAAGGTGGGCTCGATGTGGTTCCGCCACATCCCCTCGTCGCGGAGCTGGGACTGGGACCAGTCCTCGATCCGGGTGCAGCCCTTCGTCTGGGTCGGCCACCACAGGTTCCACCAGGCGGCGAGGGTGATCTCGCCGCGGGCCGGGTCGATCCACGTCCGCTGCCGCATCTCGGTGCGGGTCTGCTCCAGGAAGGCGACGGCGGCATCGAAGTCAGGCTTCGTCTTGCTGCGTTCCTTGCCAGATGGGTCGGTGTACCGCGCTTCCCAGCTGCCGGTGTGTTCGTCGGTGGACGGCCGGTCGCCGGGGAACTTCTTCATGCAGGGCGGGCAGCCGCACTTCATGCTCGGGTTGGGGCGTGGGTTGTTAGTGGCCCTCGGCAGGGCCTTTTTGCGCACCATCGGGCGTGCTCTCCTGATCAGAGGTTCGAGGCGCCGACGGGCAGTGCGGTGACCGTGAACTCGCTCGGGAGCTCAATGCGTGTACCGCAGAAGCAGAAGAGGCCGGCGCCGGGGATGGCTGGTGCGCCGAGGTCGACCGCGAGGATCGCGTGCAGTTCTCTGATCAGGTCGTGGGGGTGGGTGCCCCTGTTGACGAGGATGGTGACCTCGTCCGGGTCCCAATGGGCGATCGTCGGGAGATCGTCGACCACGGCAATGCGGATGCACACAGGTGTCCCCCAAGGATGTGCGTGCGGGCACGGAATGATCCGCTCCGGGAGGACAGCGGGTGACTGATCGTACCTGTGTGTGAAGGTAGTGGGGAGACCGATAGGAAGATCAATCAACGGTTTGTTTTAGAGGCCAACCATTCCCGATAGGTAACCTCATTTCAGACATATTGGGTCACTTAAAACAGACCGACCGGGCTTAGGCAACCCTTACCAAATACTATGAGACGCGACTAACTTGGACGGTTGCCGCAGCATCTCGGAGCATGGCTTCGGCGAACTTGAGCAGGTCGCGCTGCTTGTTCTCAGGGAGTTGGCGATACAGAGTGAGCAGTCGACCCTCACGCTCCTCGTCTGCCCGCCCGGGGACCGGTCGACCGGCCGCCTCGAACATCTCCTTCGGCGTGGTGGCCACCCCCCATGCGCGGAAGGCGTCGACCAAGGCCCGCAGCGTGTCCGGGGCGACGCGGGAGGTTCCGCGGGTCCGGTTCATCCACGCGTTGAGGGTCGGATAGGAGATGCCGGCCGCGCCGGCCAAGTCCTTCTGGGTTCTGCCGGGCGCCTGCTCGAGGAGGCGCTCGAGTAGTGCCGCCAGGTCCTCGCCGCGGTGGGCTTGGTCCTCGGCGGGGTGGGTCTCGCCGGGGTCATGCTGGGGGCTCGTCACGCTCTGAGGATCGTGCATCCTCATCTACATACGCAAGTAGATCGCAGACCGATGACCCGTTCTTGACGGTACTCCGGCGCATCTACATCGCCCCTGCGCGCCCCTCTCTCGCGTAGCCACGCCCCTGTGCGTATCCCTTGACTCGGTATGCATCTACACGTAGATTGTAGATACCGCAGGTCAGCAGGACCTACGGACCCCTGGTTCGGCCATGCGCCGGAGGTTTCACCATGCGACGACTGGACAAAGGTGCCCCGCTGCGGGCCGCCATGAAGGCGGCCGGGCTGGACATCCCACGCCTCGCCGCCAAGACGAAAGACGTAGATCCCACGGGCAAGGGACTGTCCGCCTCGTACGTCGGATTCATTGTCGGGAACGGCAAGACGGCGCGCGACGAATGCAGCGACCGGGCCGCCGAGCTCATCGCAGCATGCGTCGACAAGGAGGTCACCGATCTCTTCGAGGCGTCCATTCTCTTGACCTCAGAATCTACATCTACGCGTAGATCGAAGATCGAAGGGCGGCGGAAGCCGGACCTGCCCGAGCGGCTGATGGATCAGCGGGAGCTCTCGCAGTTCCTGCGCAAGTCCCCGAGCTGGATCGACAAGCAGATCCAGGACGCGAAGCAGCGCGGTGAGGTCTGGCCCGGCCTGATCTACGTCGGCAGCAGCCGGCGGTTCGACCTGCACGCCGTCCTCGACGCGATGCGGCAGCGCGCCGCCTGACACATGGAAGGGCCGCCCCGGATGCGACCCGGAACGGCCCCCCTCACACACCCGAAGACCCCTACGTCAAAGGAGAACAGGTCGTGCCTCACAAGGTTAACGGCAAGGTCAGGGCGGGAGGTGCGGAGCTCGTCGCGCAGGCACGCGCCGGCGACCGCACCGCATTCGCCGCCCTCTACGTCGCCCATCGCGACGACGTGTTCAAGTTCCTCTACAACCAGTCGAGGAACCGGCAGCTGGCGGAGGACCTGACGCAGGACGTGTTCCTGCGTGCCCTACGCCGCCTGGAGACCTTCAACTCCCCCCGCTCCAGCGGCTTCGCGGGTTGGCTGATGGTCATCGCCCGCAACATCTACCTGGACCACGTGAAGCTGGCCCGTACGCGGCTGGAGACCCCGGTCAGTGAGATGGCCGACGGCGACCAGCGCGACCGGTCGGCCGAGTCGTCCGCGCTTCGGCAGCTGGACATCGCCGAGGCGGCGGAGACCGTCGCGGCCGCGCTGGCCGGGCTCACCCCGTACCAGCGTGAGTGCGTGCGGCTGCGGTTCCTGGAGGGTCTGTCGGTCCCGGAGACGGCCGCGCGGCTCGGTAAGGGCATCGGCGTCACGAAGACCGTCCAGTTCCGTGCGCTCCAGCAGATGCGGAGCACCCTCACCGCCGAGGCGGTGGCGGCATGACGGAGCAGATCGACTTCGGCTCGCTGGCACCCGCGTTGGCGTTCGTCGCCCGCCTTGCCGAGCTGCACCCGGGCCTTACGGCGCCGTCCCTGACCTTCAGCGGCATCTTCCCGAACCGGGTGAGCCTCTGCATGGACAGCGCCCCCGAGATCGAGGCGTGGCGCGAGGCCCTGCACATCCCCACCGAGAACGTCAACTTCAGCGTCGGCGCCGACGGCCAGATGCGGGTCGGTTTCGACGCCGAGGTCAGCGGTATCGAGTTCCACGCCTTCGCTCGGTTCGCCACCAAGCAGGAAGAGGCGGCAGCGTGAACAAGAACCTTCCCCACGCCGTCCGCGTGATCCGTGCGGCCCTGGCCTCCACCGGCAGCGACCCGGCGGCCGCCATCGCCCACGCGCTCAACGACGCCCGCCTCCTGGTCGACCCGGAGCGCTCCTTCGGTCGCGTGCTGTACCGCACGCCCGCCGGCGGATGGTCCGACCGGCCGCAGCCGAAGGCCGAGCTCACGGATCTGGAGCAGCAGGCACTCGCCTGGGACGAGTCGTGCGAGCGCGCCCGGCAGGTCGCTGCCGCCATCGAGGCGCAGATCGGCCAGCACCGCGAGTTCCAGAACGTGCAGGTCGACAAGGACCGGGTCCTGGTCGCGCTGCACATCACGGACCAGGCCCAGTGGGCGCAGTGGCGGCAGTACTTCGGGATCACACACGCCCAGGAGCAGTCGCTGCCGTACGCGGTGGCCGGGGACGGCTACCGGGACGGCGTCCGGGTGTCGGTCGTGGCCTATGACCTGCCGCAGGTGCAGGCCCGGGCCGCGCGGTCCGCGAAGCGCCCGTTCCAGCTCGGCGGGGTCGTGTACGACCTGGCGCTGCCGCAGCAGGACTCCGAGGGCGACATCTGGTTCTTCCAGGGTCAGCGGTCCGACGACGGCATGCCGATGCTGTCGGTCGACGGTCGGCCGGAGCGGTGCTCGCTCGCGAACATCGTGACTCAGGTCGGCCCGTTGACGCCCGTCACGGATGTGGCGACGCCCGTCACCGCGCAGGGCGGTGAGGTCGCATGAGGAAGCTGGTCGATCACGTCGCTATCGCCGCACGCTGCCGCGCCAACCCTGGCCAGTGGCAGGAGGTCGGTGAGTACAACTCCACGGAGTCCGCTGACGGCCTGGTGCGGCGCATCCGCACCGCTTACGTCCCACCGTCGCGTGCACGAGGGGCCCGAACGGTGTCTCCCTACGCCCCGGCCGGAGCCTTCGAGGCCACCCGTGTGCTGACGGAGTTCGGCGCCCGCGTGGAGGTCCGCTACGTGGGCTCGGACGACGAGGCCTGGAACGACGCGGTGGCCTCGTTGCCGGCCGCACCGACGACCCGCCGTGAGTACCTCCTCGCCGCTGTGGAGGCACACGGCGGCGAGGTCACCACCCAGGTCGCCGAGGAACTGATGACGGGCTCGCCGTGGCCCACCGCCGGCCGGAACACCCTCCGCAAGGACCTCCGTGGTCTGGCCCGCGACGGTCGGCTCACCGCGCAGGACCGTCCCCAGGACGGCCGCCGCGCCTACCGCTCCCCGGCCCTCGTGAAGGAGACGACCCGATGATCTCGAAGTTGGCCATGCTGGCGAAGAGGACGATCGAGGCCGCCTGGCTGAACGGGTCGTCGTACGACCTGGCGACGCAGGCCGCCGAGGCGCTGGAGTCCGCGCAGCTCCTCCAGTCGCCCGAGACGGCCGCCGAACTGGCGGCGCTGCGGGAGCGGCTCACGGCCGCGCCCGCAGCACTGCCGGCGGAGCAGCGTGCCGCCATCGCCGAGCTGGTCGGCGACGCGAAGCCCGCGACCGACCGCCTGCTGGAGCAGCTCGCAGAGTCCGTTCGTGACCGGCGAGAGCACAAGCACCCGACGTGGGAGGACCTGTTCTGCCTGAACCTCGTCTCGTGGGCGGGTGAGCGGATGGGACCGGTGCTGCGTCGCCTGCTGGACGCCGAGGCCCGGGTCGCCGAGCTGGAGGCGCAGGCAGGGACGAACTACTCCGCGAGGTGGGACTCGGTCCCTCTGGGTCAGTACACGAACCAGGCTGCGGCCCGGGAGCACTGCGAGGACCACGCTTGCCGGGACCTGCCCACCGCGACCTTCGACTGGATCGAGGACGAGGAGGACGGCGTCGCCGAACTCGTCGCCACGGTCAACGGGAGCGAGGGCCCGACCGGCTACACCGTAACCACCCTGGAGATCGCCTCCAAGTACGACCCGGAGGCGGACGAGTGAGCGCCTACAGCCGCGCCTTCCAGGCGCTCACCAGCGGCCGCGCCATGCGGCCTGACGAGGCCGCGGAGGCCCTCGCCGCCCTCCGCAAGGAGTACGGCGACGAGCTCGCGGACGCCCTCGGCCAGCACGCCACCGAGCACTACCGGCCGAAGCCCACGGATACCAAGGCCGACGACCGCCGCAAGCGCCGCGCGTACGGAGCCGTGATGCGCGCCGCCAACTTCGCCCGCGAGATCGCCGCCTCTCCCTTCCGAGCCACCATTCCGCCGCAGGGCGACACCACCAACCGGAGCACGTCATGACGACCTTCACCTTCGCCCCGGCGACCCGCGAGACCGCCCGGGCCCGCATCGGCGTTCAGGGCCCCGCCGGGTCCGGCAAGACCAAGACCGCCCTCCGCCTGGCGGAGGGCCTCGCCCAGGGCGGCCTCATCGGCGTCGTCGACACCGAGCGCGGCTCCGCCCTCAAGTACGCCCCCGTCCCGGGCCGTCCGGACATCGAGGCGCACGAGTTCGCGCACCTGCCGATGGCGTTCTGCTCCCCGGAGAACCTCATCGCCGCTGTCCGCGCCGCCGAAGAGGGACGGGTCGCCGTCCTCATCATCGACTCCTGGTCCCACTTCTGGGCGGGCAAGGGCGGACTCCTCGCCCGCGTCGAGGAGGAGGGCAAGAAGATCAACGGCGGCAAGTTCTCCGCCTGGGACCCGGTCAACAAGCTGGAGCAGGACATGCTCGACGCCCTGCTCGGCTTCCCCGGCCACGTCATCGTCACCATGCGGACGAAGACCGACTACGAGCTGAACAACGGCAAGGTCAAGAAGCTGGGCGTCAAGACGGTTCAGCGTGAGGGCGCCGAGTACGAGGTCGACGTCGTACTCGACATGATCGAGGGCACCGGCACCGTCACCAAGACCCGGTACACGCCTCTGGACGGCGCGTGCGTCCACCACCCCGGCCCGGAGTTCGCCGAGGCGATCCTGGAGCAGCTCGGCCAGGGCGTGGACCCGGTCCAGGTCATCGTGGACGAACTGGTCGCCGACAGCCTGACGTATGACCGGGCGCTGGAGCTGCACGGCCAGGCCAAGGCCCGGAACCTGCTCGGCGTCGACCTTCTGCACCCGAAGTCGGGGGAGCCCGCGAAGCTCGGGGACCTGATCCGGGAGTACGGGCAGGCCGTCAAGCCCGTCGCGACGGGCGTCACGAACGCCCCGTCGACCCCGTCGGTGCCGCCCGCCGGGCAGGACCAGGGCACCCCGCCGGCCACCCGGTCCGGCACCGAGCAGGACCAGGGCCCGACGCCCGTCACGGCCCCGCAGATGCGGATGATGCACGCGCTGTTCAACAAGCTGGACGTGAAGGGCCGCGACGACCGGCTCCGCGCGACCTCGCTGATCGTCGGTCGCTCGGTTGGCAGCGCGAACGAGCTCCTCCTGGACGAGGCGAAGACCCTCCTCGACACCCTCACGAACTACAGCGAGCGGGAGAACCCAGCGGACGAGTTCGCCGCGATGGTCCAGGGCCTGGAGGACGAAGACCTTTACTCCCGGGACGACGCCACCGACCACGCCGCCTGATTCACCACTGACCGCGGGCCCGCCCCGACTTCCCCCATGCGGGGCGGGCCCGCACCCCAGAAAGGAGGTGCACCACAGTGGTGAACCCCACCATCGAGCAGGCCGAAGCGGTCGACGCGTACGGTGACGGGCTGGACCTGGTCCTCCAGGCCGGCGCGGGCTGCGGCAAGTCCTCGACGCTCAAGATGATTGCCCGTTCCGACCGACGACGCCGGATGACGTACGTCGCCTACAACGCGTCCATCGCGGCCGACGCCCGCCGCAGCTTCCCGTCCAACTGCATGGCCAAGACCGGTCACGGCCTCGCCTTCGACCCGAAGTACGGCGCCCGCCTCAAGCGGCCCCGCCAGACCGCCCACCAGGCCGCGCAGGCCCTCGATGTCCGCTCGATCCTCGGCATCATCGGCGCCACACCCTCGATCCGCACGGACCTCGGCCACCAGAAGGCCATGACGTCCAAGATCATCATGCGGATGGCGTTGGACACCGTCACCCGCTTCTGCCACAGCGCCGACGACGAGATCACCGCCCGGCACATCCCGCACTACGACGGCCTGACCAAGAAGCAGGCCCGCGCCGAGCTGGAGAAGCTCGTCGAACCCGTCGCCCGGGCCGCATGGGAGGACCTGAAGCAAGACGACTCCGTCCTCAACCTCAACCACGACCACTACCTGAAGATGTGGGCCCTCTCCCGGCCGACCATCCCGACGGACGTGGTCCTCCTCGACGAGGCACAGGACACCAACGACGTCCTCTCCGCCGTGCTCCTGGCCCAGGAGCACGCGCAGCGCATCGCCGTCGGCGACTCCGCCCAGCAGATCTACGGCTGGCGCGGCGCCAACGACGCCCTGCAGAAGTTCATCCGCGAACTCGGCTGCCCGGAACTCACCCTGTCGCAGAGCTTCCGGTTCGGCCCGGCCATCGCCGCCCGCGCCAACATCTGGCTCCGCCTCATCAACGCCCCCCTCCGCCTCACCGGCTGGGAGGCCGCCGAGTCCACCGTCGGCCCGCTCGACTCCCCGGACGCCATCCTGTGCCGCACGAACGCGGGCGCCATGGGCATCGTCATGGAGGGCTTGGCCGCCGGCCGCAAGGTCGCCCTCGTCGGCGGCGGCGGGGACATCAAGAACCTGGCCTGGGCCGCCGAGGCGCTCCAGGGTGGACGCCCCACCGACCACCCCGAGCTGTGTGGCTTCGCGTCGTGGCACGACGTGCGCCAGTACGCGGCTGAGGAGGACGGCTCCCTTGAGGTCCTGGTGAAGCTCATCGATGAGCACGGCCCGGACCGGATCGTGGCGGCCGCCGACGGGCTGTGCTCGGAGGCCCAGGCCGAGCTGGTGGTGTCGACCGCGCACCGGTCGAAGGGCCGCGAGTGGCCGGCAGTCCGGATCCACGCGGACTTCCGGGCGCCCAAGCCGGATGAGGACACCGGCCTGGTAGTCCTGCCGCGCGAGGAGGCTCGCCTGGCCTACGTCGCGGTGACCCGGGCGCGCGAGCAGCTCGACGACACCGCTCTGGCTTGGGTGCGCGACGTGACGGCGGTGAGCGAATGAAGCCCACCGACACCGTTGTCCCCGGCACCCACGCCGGCCGGGCCCGGGAGTGGATCTCGGTGACCACGGTCGCCGTCCCCACGGTGTGGCTGGCGACCGCCGACGGCCTGGTCCTGCTCGACCTCCTCGCCATCGAGCTGACGGTCAACGGCTGCCGCACGGGCGACTGGATGCTCACCGGGCCCGAGGCGGCCTACGCAGCGGACGTCCTGCTCAGGCTCCGCACGGACCGCATGCGGATCGCGCAGCTGATCGGACGCGACTACCGGACTCTCCGCAACTGGTTCCCTACGGACGACACGCCCCTGGCCGAGGCCCTTCCGCGAATCGGGAAGCGGTCCGCGCTCCAGATCGAGGCTGAGTCAGCCCGGCCGGCCGCGCCCTGCGGCTCGTACTACGGCGCCCAGCGGCACAAGCGCCGCAAGGAGCCGTTGTGCGGGCCGTGTCGGTGGGCCAAGAACGCGGCGAATCGGCACTACCGACGGCACGGCACCTACGTAGGCGCCCCGGAGTACACCGGGGCGGCCTCGTGACGCCCGTCAGCGACGCCAGTCGCGTTTCCACCACCAGCACGAATCCCCTTCCGCACGGAGGCCCCGTCATGACTCGAGAGTGGGAGTTGAGAGCCGCCTGTAAAGGCGTGGACCCGGAGGTCTTCTTCAAGCCGCAGGCGATTGGCCTGGCCCGGCAGACCTGCGACGGGTGCCCGGTGCGGATGGAGTGCCTGGAAGCGACCCTCGTCCGTGAGGCCGGGGTGGCGAAGGAGTTCCGTACGGGCCTGGTCGCCGGCCTGACGGGCAAGCAGCGCTGGAAGATCACCCAGCAGCGCAAGGCCGCCGCCAAGGCGAGCGAGAAGCCGCCGGTGAAGAAGCCCCAGCCGAAGAAGAGCACCCGTCGGTGGAACGTCGCGCCATGCGGGACCCGGGCCGCGTACCAGCGGCACGTGCGCAAGAAGGAACCCATCGACGCCGCCTGCCGGGAGGCGAACGCCGCGGGCAAGCGCGAGCACGCGCGGACGGGGTCCACGCAGGTCCCGGAATCCCAATGAGCACCGGTGGCCTGGCGGATGAGTACGGCCGCCGGGCCACCGGCCAACACCACCCCTAGGAGACAGCACGTGGGCAGCCGCCTGTACGTCGAGGTGCTCGACTACGCACCGACGACGCTGACGCACCGCGAGAAGCTTGCGCTCTCGGTGCTGGCGGACGATGCCCGGGACTCCACACGGATCACGTGGTCCTCGGTGGAGTCCGAGAAGACCCTCCGCCGCGCGCAGGTATCGCGCCCCCAGATGTACGAAGTGATCAAGGCGCTGGTGAAGAAGGGCGTCCTCGAGAAGGTCACGGCCGGCCAGAAGAACGGCACAGCGAAGTACCGGATCCTACCGCTTCAGTGTCCGGAACTCCCGGACACTGACGACGACACCCAGAGTCCGGATTCTGCGGACACTGACGACTCTCAGCGTCCGGGAACTCCGGACCCTGGACCCGAACTTGAGGGTCCGGGATTCCCGGACCCTGACCCGGCTCAGCATCCGGAAACTCCGGACACTGACCCAGAACCCCAGTGTCCGGAGAACCCGGACACTGACGAGTCTCAGTGTCCGGAAACACCGGACGTCAGTGTCCGGGAATCCCGGACACCTACTCTCTCTCCTCTCTCTACAAGACCTCTCTCGTTCGGGGACTCGCCGTCGTCGACCGAAGGTCACGACTACGCGCAAGACGAAGTCCTCGAGGGCGAGCCCGTCGACGACGCCGAGGCGCCGATCACCGCACAAACCATCGTGAGCGAGTGGCTGGAGCGGTGCACCACACGGCCGCCCTCCCGAGTCATCGGCCAGCTCTCCAAGGAAATCCGGATCCTCCTCGATGAGGACCGCATCCACCCCGACTGGATCCGCCGCGGCATCGCCCTGTGGATGGCCAAGGGCCTCCACCCCTCGACGCTCGCCAGCGTCGTCAACGAGGCCATGAACGCCACCGCCGCACCCGCGAGCGCTCACCCCGGCCAGCAGCCCGCCGGCGGAACCGTCTTCGACCGCGCCCGCGCCCGCGTCGCTGCCCGCACCGCAGCACGCCAGGAAGGAGCAGCACCGTGACCGAAGAAGAAGCCGTCCAGATCGCCGAGTACGTCGCCGCCGCCTGCCCCGCGCAGAAGTTCGGCGAGTTCACCCCCGACGTCTGGGGCGAGATCCTCGCGCCGTACGCCGTCGACGAGGCCCGCGCGGCCGTCATCGCGGTCGCCCGCCGCCAGCCGTTCATCTCCCCGGCCGAGATCGTCGCCGAGGTCAAGGCCCGTCGCGCCGAGCGCATCGAGCTGGCGAACATCGTCTACGACGGCAACCCGCTGGAGACCGGCGCCGAGTCCGCCGCAGCGATCCGGGAGATCATCCGAGCCGCTGGAGACGGCCTCACAGGCCCCAGCAGCATCCGGGCGTCCCTCGGGGCCAGTGATCGCCTCGCGCTGCCGTCAGGCGCCGATCACGGCCCGTACGCAGGTCGCGCAGCTGCCGCCCGCGCCGCCATCGGCAAGATGCCCGCCGACCGCGACCCCACCGTCGACCCCCGCGGCCGAGCCTGCCGCCGCTGCGAAGCCGCCCCCGGCAGCAGCTGCACCGCGCGCGGCCGCCGCCTCCAGGACGTCCACCCCATCCGCCTGGAAGACACCCGGCGTACGGCCGCCGGCCTGCCACTCCTCGACCTGGACGCCGACGAGGCCCGCATCAAGGCCGCTGCCGCCGCCGCTCTCGCCCGCAACCACGACCAGGAGCAGGAGGCCGAAGCGTCATGAGCCATCCGCCCCGCCGACGGCCGCCCTACCGGTTCCCTCAGATGGCCGTGCAGTGCCGCTGGTGCCGTGCCCATGTCGGCGAGCTGTGCACCAACCACCGCGGCACCACGGCCCGCCGCGCAGACACCCACGACACCCGCCTCCTCGACTGGGACAGGGTCATGTCAACCCGGTGCCCCGAGCGGATCTGCCAAGCCATCCCCCACCAGCCCTGCACCCTCACCCCCGACCTCCACACCGCCCGCATCACCGCGGCCCTCACCCCCACCACCACGCCATGAAGCAACTCGCCCCGTGCCGAGACTGCCGCCGCCCCGTCCTCTGGACCACCACCGAAGCCGGAAAGCGCCTCGCCGTCGACCCCGAACCCAACCCGGCCGGGAACGCAGCCGTCTGGCGCGACGGAACCAGCGCCGTACGGTCCCGCCGGCCCTCAGTCGAGCTCCCCCTGAACGGCTGGGAGCGCCTGTACATGCCGCACGTCGCCACCTGCCCCACCCACGCCCAGCAGCTCGCCCTCCCGGCCAGCGTGACCAGCCTCGCTGCCCATCGTCGAAAGAGACGACCCCGATGAAGTGCCGCTACTGCCCCCGCACCCTCCGGACGAAGGAGTCCCGCGCCCGCGGATACGGCCTGGTGTGCGGCCGGAAGCTCGGCCTCATCCCCCCGCCGGCACCACGCCGCCGCCAGCCGCCCGCGCCCGTGACGGCCGTCACGACGCCCGGCATCCACCCCGACCAGACCAGCCTCCCCATCCAGCCGACCCTCCCTCAGGAGTGACCGTGCACTACGACGGCCACCACACCGCCCCCAAAAACTCCGGCAGACGAAGCGCCGCCCTCGAAGCCGCCCAGCGCCTGGTCGCGCTCGGCCACCACGTCCACTACGTCGCCAGCAACGAAAACCGCTGCCTCAGCGGCCACTGCCCCACGGAGAACCGATGACCGGACCCGAGCACTACCGCGCAGCCGAACGCCTCCTCTCCGAAGCCAGCTTCGAGAGCATCACCGGCAACCCCGTGACCCGCGACGGGCACCCCAGAACCCCCGAGGCCAAGGCCGCCCTGATCGCGCAAGCCCACGTCCACGCTCAGCTCGCCGCCGTCGCAGCCCGCGTCTCCGTCCAGCCCCTGGCGGGCGACCCCGACAGCCGCGGATTCGGCGAGGAGGACTGGGACGAGTGGCAAGAGGCCTTCCACTCGACCCGCAAGCCCAGCACCACCGACAAGGAGAACTGACCGCATGTCTCTGCCCACCATGACCGGCGTCGGCCGACTCACCGCCGACCCCGAGATGTCCTTCACCCAGTCCGGCAAAGCCGTGGCGAACGTCTCGCTCGCCTTCAACAGTCGCCGCCTCAACGCCCAGACCCAGCAATGGGAAGACGGAGACGTCTTCTTCATCCGTGGCTCCGTCTGGGAGCGCCTCGCCGAGAACGTCGTCGAGACCCTCGCCAAGGGCATGGAGGTGATGGTCACCGGCGAAATCCGCACCCGGTCCTGGGAGAAGGACGGCCAGAAACACGAGCGACCGGACCTGTTCATCCGCTCCATCGCGCCGAACCTCGCCTTCGCCGTTGCTCAGGTCTCCAAGGACGCTGCGAGCCAGCAGAACGGCCAAGGCGGCCAGCGCCCCGCCCAGGGACAGCAGCGCCCCCAGGGGCAGACCCAGGGCCGCTCGGGACCGCCCCCGCAGGACGACCCCTGGGCCGTCGACAAGGCCAAGGGCTACAGCGACGAACCCCCGTTCTGATGCGCACCATCACCGTCGCGCTCCTCGCCGCAGCACTCCTCACCGGATGCAGCGACACGGACCGCCTGCCGACCCCGGCGCCGCAAGCGCCACCGGCCCTGCCGTCCGAACGGAGCTGACATGGCCGTCGTTGTACGCCTGACGGGCCCTGCCGACGTCGCCGAGATCGTCGAAGCGCTCGTCGCGGCCGCCGAAGCCAAGGAAACCGACGCCCCCGAACTCGCACTCCGCTGGCGCTGGCTCGCCAACGACATCGGCGACGCCCTCGACCAACTGCCCGCCCCAACAACCGCCGAGGACGACCAGTGACCGACCAGCCGTACACCGATGACGACCTCCGCGCCGAGGCCGTCAAGTACACCAGCGACGAATGGGACTCCCTCGCCATCAGCGAGGACCTGAGCGAACGGGACCCCTGGCGCAGCCTCGGCCCCGACCAGTTCAAGATCGCATGCGGCAAGGTCGTCGACCTGGCCACCGAGGCCCTGGACCTCTCCACCTGGGCCGTGAACCTCGGCGCTGACGGACTCCAAGCCACCGACCACACCGTCCAGCTCGGCGTTGACCCCGGCGACGGAGACCGCCCCCGCGTCCGCCTGCACTTCGCCTTCCACCCCGACATGCCCGACGCCGACCGCGACCACTTCGTCATGGCGCTGTCCAAGGTCGTGCTCCGCAACCTCTGAATCCAACCGTCAGCACCACCCGGACAAGGGGCCCCACGCAGGGACCCGCCTCGGACACCACACCGGAGGCACCCCATGTCCATGCCACGCTGGCTCCGAAGGAACCAGGAACCGGAACCGGTTCGCCCCCAGTTCCCGCGTCACGCGCGCGGTACAGACGGAGACGTCACGCCGATCGGTGACCCGGTCGCGATCCTGTCGCGGGCCCTGACCGACGCACAGGAGGAAGCCGCGCGGTGGAAGCGCCACGCGGACACCTACGACACCGAGCGCGCCGAGGCCACGGCGCTGAGCCACCAGTACTGCGACGACGTCGAGCGCATCACCAAGGAGCGTGACGGCGCGTACCGCGAGCGCGCGCAACTCCTCGCCTGGCTCACCGCGCTGCACCCGTCATCGGCCGTCATCACCCCAGCCTCCGACATCGACGAGGACGGCTGGCACCTGCTGTACCTCGTGGCCGGCGGCTGGCAGATGTCCTGGCACATCGCCCCGCGCGACGTCCCCCTGTTCCAGCACGTGGAGCTGGTGGAGACGGCGGACCCGCGTGCGCGCTGGGACGGGCACGGTACGGAGCAGAAGTACCAGCGGATCCGGCAGCACGTCCGGCTCCTGGCACTCGAGGACGCCCCGGTGACGGGCGTCATGACGGAGCTGGAGGCGCACAGTGCCTGAGCCCCGCCTCTTCCACCTCCAGCGCGACCACGACGTCTCCGGCGTGTCCGGCACCGGCCGCGTAGCCGACGGCGTGCTCTGGCCCGACGGCACCGTGGCCATCCGCTGGCGCGGCGGCCGTCCGTCGACCGTGCACTGGGACCGCCTGGTCGACGCCGAGCACGTCCACGGCCACCAAGGCGCCACCCGGATCGTCTGGGCCGACGAACGGCCCACGCCCGATCACGACGCCGTCCTCGTCGACCAGCACGGCCAGCTCTGGGGCGAATACCAGACCAGCCCGCCCTCCCACGGCGACGCGATCCTCCGCCTCGTCTGGGAGGTCGCCGAGTGCAGCTCCAAGCGGGAGCTCGAAGACCGGGGCGTCGAGTTCCGCCTCATCGGCTGGAGCAAGTAGCCGCAGTGGCCGGCCGCCCGCGCTCGAACCGCGGGCGGCCGCTTCCCAGATCACACCACACCACCGGGAGCAGAAACCCGTGACCAACATCGCCTTCGTGGACTGCGAAACCACCCACCTCGACGCCGAGATCGGCGAGGCCTGGGAGGTCGCCATCATCCTGCGCGAGCAGGACGGCCAGGAGCACACCGACACCGAGTACTGCTGGCAGATCCGCCCGGACCTGATCAGCTTCGACCCCGAAGCGCTGCGCATCGGCCGGTTCGAGGAGCGCTTCGCGGTCCCGCCGCACGCCGAGGCCGCCTTCACCGCCCACGAGAGCGGGCACGTCACGCCCATGACCCGACGCGAGGCCATCCTCGCCATCACGAACGTCCTCTCCGGCGCCGTGCTCGTCGGCTCCAACCCCGGCTTCGACGAACGGCACCTGCGCAAGCTCCTCGGCCCCGGCGCCGCCCAGTGGCACTACCGGCCCTACGACATCGTCCAGCTCGCCGCCGCGAAGCTCGGCGTGTACGCGGCCGGCCCGCTCCCGTGGCGGTCGCACGCCCTGTCCCGCGCGGTCGGTGTCGAGCCGCCGAGCGAGGAGGCCGCGCACACCGCGCTGGGGGATGCACGGTGGGCCCGGGATGTGTTCGACGCCGTCATGACGGTCCCGGAGAAGTTCCCGCTGTCGTGGGAAGGCCGCGCGAAGCACGCCATCGGTCTGTACACCCGGACCGTCATCGAGCTCGAGGACGCACGCCGCGACCTCCGCAGGGCCCAGGCCGAACTTGCCGAGGAGAAGGCCAGCCACGACCCGCGCCTCCGCTGCCTCCTCATCAAGGCCGCGCCCGACCGCGATCAGTACGTCGGCTGGTCCACCTCCTGCGACATGCCAGCCGGAGTGTGGTCCCGCGAGACGGCATTGGAGTACGGCTTCCCCGCCTCCCGCCTGGACCGCGCCGACCGCACCGGCACCTCCTCCCACATCGGCGACGGCGCCTGGGACGACAAGGGGTTCATCGCCGAGCAGCGCGGTTGGCTCCGCCGCGACCTCATGGGCGACTACGCCGTCGAGTACCTCCTCGGCGACCGGGAGGCGGCGTACGCACTGCTGGAGCCGCTCGACAGCGGCCCCGCCGATGACCCGTCACAGCCCGTCAGCGTAGGCGAGACGCCGTGCACCTGCACCGTCGGCGAGGCCTGCGCCCAGTGCCCCGACGAGCAGCCGGCCGAGGCATGCGGGAAGTGCAAGACGCCCTTCGACCCGGTCGACACCCGCTTCGACGGCGCCGCCCGCTACGCCCAGACGCCCTACTGCGGTCGCTGCGTCGACGCCTGCCACGACACCGAGATCGCGGATCACCGGTGCGTGATCTGCCAGTGAGCAGCAGCACGGCCGCCCCTGAGCGGATCAGAGGCGGCCGCGGTCCCGACCATCTCACAACCACCAGGAGCCACACCATGAGCCACCGGCCGACCGGGCCCGCATGCGGCAACAACCCGCACCACCCGCTGACCGACGGCGACCGCCAGGCCGTCGCCGACTTCAAGGCGTACCTCGCCGACCGGGCCGCTCTACGCGACCGCATCGCCGAGGCGCTACTCGATCACCTGTCGCGCACCGCAGACATTCGCACCGGCCGGAACGGTGACCTCGCGTTCATGCCGGAGGTCACCGACGCCGAGCGGATGCGTATCGCCGACGCGGTGCTGGCCGTGCTGCCGCCGCCCGTGTCCCGGGCCGACGTCCTCCGCGAAGCCGCGGACATCGTCGGCAACGACGACACCTGCGACTGCGGCGGCTGCGACTCGTGCGTACCGAACGCGCGCGCCGCCGAGCTGCGCCGCATGGCCGACGAGGCCCAGCCCGCGCCGAAGCCCCTCCTCACCCTGGCCACGCCCTGCGCGGTCTGCACCCACCCGTACAACTGGCACCAGGGCGGCGTTTGCCAGGCCGGCGCCGAGACGAACCGCTGCGGCTGCATCGCCTTCGCCCCGGCAGAGCAGCAGGACGGGGCGCAGCGATGAGCGCGTCGCAACTCGCCCTCCACATCACCGGGACGCCACCTGCACCCGAGAAATGGGGAGTCGTCGTCGACGAGGCCCGGCTCTACAGCATCGGCGGCAGCCCCACCGAGTGGTGGACCGCCAGTGCCGCACAGTTCCACCGCACCGGACGCCTCCGACACCTCACCACGCTCATCATCGGCGGCAGCGTCGAGATCGGCCCCTTCGACCGCGAGGACGCCGACTTCGCCCGAGACCACCTGATCGCCAACGGGGTGCGCCCGGAGTTGGCGACCATCCGGCGCTGGACCGAGCAGCCGCACCTTTCGGGCTGCCGCAAGACCGCGCCGTGCCGCCTGTGCACGCCGACCGCCGCCGGGGCGCAGCAGGAAGGGGCCCGGTCGTGATCGCCGAAGCCATCGACACCGTCATCACCCTCGGCTGGGCCCTGTTGGGCTGGATCATCGTCCTCGCCATCGTCGGGACCATCGTCATCTTCACCGCGCTCGCCACCGGCGCCTACGCCGGACGCGGCCTGTGGCGCGCGGCCGGCCGACCCGCCTGGGCCCGCAGCCGACTTCGGGCACGTCTCGCTGCCCGCCGGGCCCGGCGCGACTACGAGGAAGCCGCGTGATCGGCCACATCCTCGGCGGCGCCATCGCCGGCGCCTGCCTCATCTCCGCTGCCCTGCTCGGCCTCGGCCGGGCAGGGCGCGCCCTCCGCAACCTCACCCGAAGGAACAGCCAGTGACACACCGAACCGACGCCGAGGGCAGCATCCACGCAGCCCGCGACACGCTCGCCGAGCTCGAAGGCCGACGCACTCCCACCGACATCACCATCGCCAACGCCGCCCGGGCCCAGGCCATCGCAACCGCCGCCGTGGCGCAGGCGCTCCTCGCGATCAACGACACCCTGGCGGCCACGCAAGCGAACGGCAGCCAGTCGTGATCGCCGACGCCTACGCCCCCGCCGTCCTCGCCTTCACCTTCGGCATCACCGTGGGCTGGTGCTGGGGCCACGCCACCGCCCGCATCCGCCACGTCCCCATCGGCGCCACCCAGGCCCAGGACGACGCCGTGCTGTGGGCCCACGACCGGGCCCGGGCCGAGGACCTCCTGGCCCAGCTCGGCGACACCGACGTCGACAGCGACGACGGCGAGTCCCCCTTCGGCTGGCGTGAGCTGCCGGAGCCCAACCGCGAATCCCGGCGCGCGGCCGCGCGCGCAGCACGGAGGACGAAGTGACCGAGCCTCAGCCCGACTTCAGTAGCCCCATCGCAGGCCGCGTCGAGGTCCGTACGCCGTGCCCACATTGCCCACCACCCGCGATGATCCCGCGCACCCTGCTGGGCAAGCACCTGCGCGACATCCACGGTGACCCCGCCAACTCCCCGCTGCGCGACCTGATCGCCGCCGCCATCTACGAGCACAACCAGCCGCTTTGCCGTTGGACCGACGCCACCCAGCACAACCGGGACGACTACCGAGCCCAGGCCGACGCGGTCCTGGCCGTCATCCTCCCCAGTGCCCGCATCACCGCCACCCTCGCCCGCATGTCCGAAGCCGACGTCCAGCGCGTCATCGACCTGTACGAGCGGTGGGTGAAGGCCGGACCGCCGCCGCTCGGCACGTCCATGTCCCGCTGGTGGGACGAGCGCCTGGTCGAGCTACGCGCCGCGATCCACCCGCCCGAGACCGACGACGCAACCACTCCGACCACGTCGCTCATCCCGCAGGACCGCGCACTGGAACGCGTCGAGGCCCTCGCCTACCGATGGGAGACCGCCCTCCCCGCCGACCTGCCGTACGCCCGCAGCCTCCGCGCCGCCCTCGCAGGCCCCTCGGAGCCGTCATGACGGCCCGTCTGGAGGTCCTTGGCGACGACGGCGAGTGGCACGAGGTGCCCGGCGTTGCCTCCGTCGAGCTGCACGCCGAGGAGCCCGACCCCCGGCCCGGACCGGAGCCGCTCCCCACGGCCCAGCTGATCGAGGGCTTCATGGAGTGGGGCCGGCAGGCTGCGCGGCAGTACGCGCGGGTGGCCGACGAGATCATGCGCACGGTCAACGGAGCAGTCGCCGCGGCAGAGACGTACGAGCGGGCACGAAGGGCTTGCTCCGACCGGCCTGCCTGGCAGTCCCCCTACGGACCGCCGAGGAGGCGCTGACTATGAGCGACAACACCGTGGCCGCGATCGTCATCATCTGCGTCACCGCGATCATCATCGCCCGCATCTGGGCCTCCACGAAACGCAAGTTCCCGCGCTGAGCAACGACGAAGGGCGCGCCCACGAACTCCCCAGCTCCACGGCACGCCCCTCAGGTGGAGATCAGCCTACGCCCCACCAAGCACACGGAGCGCACGATGACCACCACCCTCACCCCGCCGCCCGTCTGCGGAGCCTGCAACCACCACCGCGACGACCACGACACCCGCAAGGGCCACTGCACGACCTGCGCGGCCGACTGTGCGTACCGGCCGCCCCGCGCCCTCGCCTGCGGCCACTGCTTCGAGGAGCGCGGCCAGGAAGTCCACCCCCACCCCCAGTGCCCCGTCGGCCACCTGGAGACCGTCATCGACCGCTGGCCCGCCCTGCAGGAACGCGCCGGCACCCGCCCCGCCACCAGCTGGCCCCCCGCCATGGGCATCACGCGCCTCATGTCAGACGAGGAGCGCCAGGAGCTCGCCGAGGAACGCGCCGACACCAACCCCGACGCGCCCGGGCCACGGCCAGCGCCCGTCGACGTCGGCGTCCTGGACGTCATGACGACCGTCGAGACTGGACTCGTCACGGCCGCGGACTGGCTCGCCTCCCGCATCCAGCGCGAACCGGTCACGGCCCCGGCCGGGAAGGGCTGGGGCGACGAGGCGCACAAGGCTGCCGTGCTCCTGGCCGCGAAGGACGCCGCGGACCCGGGCCGGTGGCGGTTCACCGGGCAGCGCACCGCTCCGACGGCCGCGGCCTGGCTCGCCGCCCGCCTCGCTGCCCGACCCGGCCCCTGCCGGCCGCTCGACGACGGCGAGCGCGGAGCCATCGTCGAGGTCGCCCGCATGGCCAGCGAACTCGTGGGCCGCTCCCTTGGCGACGCGCGCCGAGTGGAGGACGTGCCGCACCCGTGCCCGCAGCCGTGCGGCGGTCAGCTGGTCGTCGAAGGCGGAGATGGGGCACCGCCCGTCGTGCGCTGCACAAGCCCAGGATGTGGTCGCACATGGACGGAGTCGGAGGCGTCGAGTGACGCCGCATGACGGGGCCCCACAGCAACAGCGGTGCGACGTCCCCGTGCCCGATCACTCCTCGGACGGCGCGCGTCTGTACCCCTGCGGCTGGCGCTGCGACACGCACGCGCCACGCCCGCGTGACGCCCGTCAGCCCGGCCCGTCGTTGAACCCGTAGCACCACCCGCGCACCACGCGGTACCGTCATGGACGGCAGATGCCCCCCGTAGGGCGTCACCCTCCACAAACAGTGCGAGCCCCGGCAAGGAGACTCCAACTCCCGCCAGGGCTCTGACCACAGGAGAGTGACCTCCTATGGCTGAGCTGCACCCTAGTGCGCCCATCGCCACCTACGACACCCCGACCCCCCGATGGGTCTCCCTCCTCACCGACTTCGGCCGACCCGTCGTCGCCGCCTGGGTCATGATCATGTGCGCCCCCGGGGAACACCACCTCGGCAAGCTCGCCGGATGGAACGACACCCTCGCCTGGGGCATGGCCGGAGTCCTCGCCGCCTACGCCGGTATCGCGGCCGCCGTCGCCACCAAGCGCCCCAAGGGAGCCCCCGGCAAGTTCTCCGCCGTCGCCGGCGCATGGCTCTCCCTCGCCGCGGCCATGTCCGCGCAGCCCGTCAGCCACATGTTCGTGACCGGGCACTGGATCGCTGAGCCGCGCCCGCCCGTGTGGCTGGTCGTCACCGTCTCCTGCATCCCGCCGCTGGTGCTCGGACACCTTCTGCACCTCGCCGCGACGCCCGTGCGGGTGAAGGCCGTGACGCCCGTCGCCACCCAGGAGCAGCAGGAGACGGCCCCCGTCACGCCGTCGCCCACGCCCGTCGAGCCGCCCGCGGCCGCGCCCCGGCACCCGGTCGTGCCCGCAGGGGCGCAGCTCCTGCCGATCACCACCAGGCCCGTCGCCCAGGCCCCGACCCCGCCGCACCTCAGCGCGCCGATCAAGTACGACGACCCGCGGTGTGAAGCGATCCGCCCGCTGTACGACACCGGCCTCCGCCCCGGCACCAAGGCCATGCGCGCCGCGATCATCGCCGCCGGATTCGCCGACTGCTCCGACGGCATCATCCGCGGCACCCTGCGCGCCGAGATCGAGCGCCACGAGCCGCACCTCGCGCAGCTCCCGCCCGCGCCCGTCGCCTTCAGCGCCTGACCCGCACCATGTCCGCCGTGCTGTTCGGCGTGTTCTGTGCTGCGTGCGCGCTGCTCGCGCTCGCCGGTCTGGCCCTCGTGGTCCCTCGCGACGTCCCCAAGATCAGCGGGACGTGCGCCTTCGTCGTCACCCTCGCCGCGCTCGGCGTGGCCGTCCTCCGCTGAAGGACCCCATGAACTTCGTGACGTACGGCGGTGTCACCGTCGGTCTCATTCTCCTCTGCTACGAACTCACCCTCTGGTGGCCAGGCCTCAACGGCCTGAAGAAGGACCCCATCAGGCAGGCCGCCCGGCTCCTGCCGTTCCTCCTGTCGTGGGCGTACGGCTGCCTCACGACCCTGGGCATCGCTGGGCTGATCGGCACCGCGTCCAGCTCCGTCCTGGGCCTGTCCAACTGGCTCGGGGACGCCGCGCTGTTGTGGGGCGTCGGAGAGCAGCCCGGCCAGCTCGCTGCCCGTGAGACCTTCACCCCGCTGTCCGGGCCGGGGGCGTGCCTAGTGCTGATCCTCACCGCCGTGCTCATCGCCGCCGTGAAGAAGGCGGGCGACGAGACGCGCGGCGAGCTGAAGCGGGGCGTCTGGTGCGGGATCACCCTCGGCACCAGCGCGGGCGTGGCCGGTTTCGCTGCCGTCCCTCTCGCGCAGGCCGCGAACTGGATCGGCGATCACGTCTACGAGGCGGCCTGATGGGTGCGCCCGAGGAAACCGAGGAGCGCAGCACGGCGGCCGGCGGCTGCGTCCTGGTCGTGCTCGGTGGGGTGCCCCTCGCGGTGTGCTGGGCCGTGTCGGACGTGGCGGGTGTCCTCGCTGTGTGGGTGGTAGGCGTGGCCGCACTGTGGTGGTCCGCCCGCCGCCGAATGTCCGATTCGTCCGCCACTCCCCCACCGGAGGAGGGGCGCCCCTCCTGCCACGAATGTGCAGGTCACACGCTTATCCGCGTGACCCCTTCTCAGAGCCAGAAGGGGATGTTGATCTACACCACCGCACCTCCGGACCGGCCGAACCACACCCACGTGCACGTCGTCCACGACGTCGCCGAGACGAACGCATAGACCCCGGGGCGGCCCGCGCCTGCCAGCTACCGGCCGCCCCGGTCCCATCCCAACGAAGAGACAGGAGCGCCATCATGGCACTCGGATTCCCCAGACCGATCAAGAAGGACGACCCCCGGCTGCAGGGCCACGAGACGGACTACCAGGGGTCGCGCGGCGGCTGGCTCAAGCCCGCCAAGAAGACCACCCCCGCCAAACCGAAGAAGGGATGATGGCTGCATGAGCGAGCGTGTGAAGGTCAAGGTGCTGCTGCTGTTCGGCGACGACGCCGAGATCGTGGCCGACGTGCCGGCGGACGAACGCGATGAGCCTGCCCGCTACCCGGCGGCGGACGTCGCTGCGGCTGTCGGACTGGCCCCGGAGGAGTTGCCCGGGAGGACGCTGACGGCCGTTGTCGGGCCGGGTGATCGCCTGTCCGGTTGGCGTCTGGCCTAACGGCTGGTCACGGCCCTGGTCCGCGTCCTGGATCAGGGCCGTTCCCTTCCCCAGAAGTGTTGCCTTTCAGTGCACCACTGTGCCACAATAGACACGTAAGCGGGAACGGGCCGCCAACCCGGACCCACCACCCACAGGTCGAAAGGACCGACATGGCCGACGAACACGACAAGAGCATCGAGCAGCTGGCGATGGATCTCGCCGTCAGCTACGCCGAGATCGCCACCGCCCTGCGCCACCTGCCCATCCCGATCAGGCTCCCCGAGGGCCTGGTCCAGCCGAAGGAGGCTGTTGAGGGCATGATCCGCGCGCTGGAGCTCATGGACTCCGAGCCGGTCCCCGAGGGCGTGCGGCTGGACTTCCAGGTGGCTTGCACCTCCTGGCTCAACACGGAGGACCTCTTCCGCCTTGAGATCGTCAAGCCCAGGCCGTACCGGGTCGCCGGAGCGACGCTCTGCCTCCTGACCGCCTCCGAGGCGATCATCCAGGCGATGGAGTGGCTGGTCGAGAACCAGGAGTAACCGAACACAACGCCCCCGGCAGCCAGCCGGGGGCGACCCCATTACAAGATCAGAGATGACGTGACCGGCAGGCCCGAGCCGAAGCCCAGACACCCCGAAGGGTGCTCGCCAAAACCTGCCGGTCCCACCCAGCCGAAAGGCCGGTAACACCATGGTAAAACCCCCCGCCGAGGGCGAGACCCTCCGCGAGATCGCCGCCCGCCACGGCCGCGCCTACAACACCCTCCGCAACCAGTGGTCCCGGCACCCCGACTGGCCCGACCCCCTCCCCGAGAAGCGCGGCCGCTCGTACGTCTACGACCCCGCCGCCGTCGACCGCGTCATCGCCCAGCACTTCGCCCGCGAGGCCGCCAAGCTGGAGCCCCGCCGCCTCTACACCGCCCGCGAGATCGAGGCCCTGACGGGCGTCACGGCCGCGACGATCCGCGCCGACGTCACCCGGGGCCGGTGGCCGGCGCCCGACGACACGGCCCAGCGCGCCCATCGTTGGTACGGCGAGACCGTCACGACGGCCCTGACGGCCCGTCGCGGCTACCGACGTAGCGCGGAAGGATGAGCCGGTGACCGAGGAACTGGTGCAGTGGCTCGGCGAGCAGGAGGCCGGGTTGCAGGAGTTCGACGAGATGGACGTGGTCCGGTCCTCATTGATCGAGTGGCGTGGCAGCGGGCCTGACGTCTGGACGCACTAACCGGCCTGCCGCGTCGCTCAAGGGCCGAAGGGGGCAGGGCCGCTGCCCTGGATGCGCAACTCCGCGGAGTCAGCGTTGAAAGTGCCTGCGATGAAGACGCCTGAGCGTTCCTCTCCAATCCTCAGCGCAGTCGTGTCGTCTTCGTTGAAGATCGCCCAGGCTGCTCCCTCGTCCTCGGCAATGATCGTGCCGCTCCACTCCTTAAGGAAGCCATCCGTGGCGATTGCGAGATCAGCGGTCACGGGGTACTCGGTGCCACCAGCAATCGCCGTGGCGGGTCCCTGGTATGTCGTCATGGCGCAATGATGGCCGACGTACCTCGGTCGCGTCCTCCAGGCCGGGTGCAGGGGGCGGCGGGCCCGACCCGACGGGTGGACGCACTGAAGTGGCGTAGGACACACGCGGTGTGGGCCTTCGGCGCAGACGGCCGGCCCCGACCCGGGCCAGCATCCACGCATGACACCCGATGACGCTTTCGCCGACCTTCACCACAGGATCTGGCTGTCCGGCAACGTCTTCCCGTCCTGGGTGGTGCCGAGCGCCACGGGCCACCACGTCGCGCTCATCAGCCAGCGGCCATTCGACCCGGACCGTCTGGTGGTCGCTCTGGTGGTGCGGGCCGAGACTCTCACGCCGCTGGTGAACGCGGACCTCCTCCGGCTCGGCGAGCCTGAGGAGATCCCAGAGTTCGAGGGTCGAATGGGGTTTCGGTGGGAACCGGGCTTCGCGGGATGCAGGGTGATGATGCCCTAGGCGGTACGCCCGAGGTCTGGACGCACTGACGGGCGGGGCGTAGCGTCGTGCGTCACCGGGAGGGGGCACACCTTCCTGCCTCGGCCCCTCCGGCCCCGTACCCCTGGGCTGGAGGGGCCGCATGCTGCCCGGGCGGGGTGCGTAGTCCCGCGCCGTCCGGACGCTGCATCGGCTACCGGGCCGCCGCCCTCAGGATGCCACCGAAGCACCGCTCCCCGGCCGGGCAGCCACACGAAAGCGTCACAGAAGCGCCACAGCCGCAACACGTCACGATACGCAGCGAGATGATGCCCCCTCAGCAACCGCCAGGGGGAACCATGCGCATCCGCCACACAGCCTTCGCCGTAGCCATCGCTGCGCTCACGCTTACCGCCTGTTCCGGCACCGACACCGACGCGAAGCCGAAGGGGTCAGCGAGCAAGCCGGGACTCACTCAGCAGGAAAAGGACGAGCTACTGAAGGACGCCGGCATCCCCCCAGAGCCGACCGGCGCGGACCGTGCGGAACTGCTCAGCGCGCTCGCAGAGATCAACCCGGACATCGTGAAACACGAGGACAAGGCGATCGGCGCCGCACAGAACCAGTGCGGCGCGATCAACCGTGACGGCTCGCGCCTGGACCACTGGGCCGCCGAGCGGTTCACCTACCGGGACGTCACGACGACGGAAGCTCAGGGAAAGCGGATTAACCAGACCCTCCGGAGGCTCGGCTTCTGCAAGGTGTGACGTAGTTGCATCCCGGGGCCGCATGATCCATCCTGGGGCCAAGTCCGGCGTGCCCGGACACAGACACCAGCTCATCGACCGCGCCGCCGAGCGCACACGACAGGCCCGCCACCGTGCGGGCCTTCGCCATGTCCAGGGGGGTGACCGCCATGGGCAAGGCTCGACCGGTCACCGACGAAGACCGCCAGCGCGTCCGCGAACTCCACGCCGACGGCAAGGGCCGCAACGAAATCGCGAAGATCCTCGGACGCTCCGGCCGCACCATCAGCGACATCGCGTCCAAGCTCGAACCGCCGATCACGTTCGACCGGGCCGCCGAGGTGCGCACCGCCACCGAGGTCCGCCAGGCCGACCTCGCCGCTCGCCGCGCAGCCTTCGCCATCAAGCTCCAGGACATCGCCGAGCGCGAGGTCGCCAAGATCAACGAGCCGCACACTTACTG
The DNA here is from genome assembly GCF_000725785.1 of Streptomyces flavovariabilis. Classification (NCBI taxonomy): domain Bacteria; kingdom Bacillati; phylum Actinomycetota; class Actinomycetes; order Kitasatosporales; family Streptomycetaceae; genus Streptomyces; species Streptomyces flavovariabilis. The sequence goes on from NZ_JNXD01000011.1 coordinate 257,077, forward strand.
GGACTGGGGCGGCAAAGAGCACGACTTCGACACGCACACCGCGCCCGAGCCCACCCCCGCCGACAAGCGCGCGTACATGGGCCTGGTCGCCACCGCCGTGGACCGGTCGCTGAAGCTCGCCCCGCCCAAGGAGGAGGGCGGCTCCGACCAGGTCGGCTCGCTGCTCACGAACCTCTTCGACCAGCTCCGGGCCCGCCATGGAGATCACTAGCCCGCGGCTGTCCGACAAACAGGAACGCTCGATCGCCCACTCCACGGCCTGGCTCAACGTCTGGGAAGGGTCGGTCCGGTCGGGCAAGACCGTCGCCAGCCTGCTGCGCTGGCTGATGTATGTCGTGACAGCCCCGCAAGGCGGGCAGCTGGTCGTCGTCGGCAAGACCTACGACACCGTCGCCCGCAACGTCTTCGGCCCTCTCCAGGACCCGTCGCTCGTCGGCCCCGAGATCGCCAAGCTGATCACCTACACCCGCGGTTCCAGCGTCGCCTGGATCCTCGGCCGGCAGATCGAGGTCATCACCGCCAACGACGCCAAGGCCGAGGCGCGCCTGCGCGGCCTCACCGGCGCCGGCGCATACGTCGATGAGCTGACGCTGCTCCCGAAGGAGTTCTTCAAGCGGCTCGTCGACCGCATGTCCGTGTCCGGCGCGTTGATCTTCGCCACGACGAACCCGGACAATCCGGGCCACTGGGCGAAGAAGGAGTGGCTGAACCGGGCCGACGAGCTCGGCATCCGCACCTGGCACTTCGTCATGGACGACAACCCAGCCCTGTCCGAGGACTACAAGGCGCGGATGAAGCGGAACTTCACCGGCCTCTGGTACCGCCGCTACATCTTGGGCCACTGGGTGCAGTCCGAGGGCGCGATCTACGAGCAGTTCGACGTCAAGAAGCACGTCGTCTCGACGCTCCCCAGGATCGACCGGTGGCTGTGCGACGCGATCGACTACGGCACCGTCAACCCGTACGCCGACGTCCTGATCGGCCTCGGTGCAGACCGGAAGCTGTACGTCGTCTCCGAGTACCGGTACGACTCCCGCCGTGAGCGGAAGCAGATGACCGACGCGGAGTACTCCCGGGCCCGCCGGCAGTGGCTCGCCAAGGTGAAGCAGCCCACCACCAACGTGGTTGGCGTCGCCCCGGAATGGACGGTCGTCGACCCGTCCGCCGCGTCGTACATCGAGCAGCTGCACCGCGACCAGGTCCCGGGCGTCACCCAGGCCGACAACGCCGTCCTGGACGGCATCCGGACCGTGAGCAGCCTCCTGTCCACGGAGGACCTGTTCATCCACGAGTCCGCCGAGGGCCTGATCGACGAAATCCCCGGCTACTCCTGGGACGACGAAGCAGCGGAACGCGGCGAAGACAAGCCGATCAAGGAGAACGACCACAGCTGTGACGCCCTGCGGTACGGGCTGCGCACGACGGAGTCGCTGTGGCGGCCCTACCTACCGACCCGACTGGAGGTGGCCGCGTGATGGCCCGACTCGGCCCGGTCCCGGGCTTCCCCCGCTGGACCGGCGTGACAGCCACGCTCGGCTACCCGACCCAGCACCGCGTCACCCACCACGCCGACGGCCGCACGTCCATCGAGGTCCCGGTACGCGTACGACTCACGCGCCGCGCCCGCTGGTGGGCGCGCTGGCGCATGCTCACAGGGAGGTGGCCACACGATGTCGCTGCCCACGGGTAACGTCCCCTGGCCCCCGTCAGACCTCCGTCCCGCCCTCGAAGCGATGCGGACCTGGGACACCTGGTGGAGCGGCGACCCGGACCGCCTCGAAGACCTCTACGGCGGAGGCAACGGCGGCTTCGGTATCAGCCCGAAGCCTGCCCAGTTCTCGAACGGCGTCGTCGGGAAGATCGCCCGTTGGTGGTGGGGCACCCCCACCGCCCCCGGCGAACGCCGCACCAAGCTCCACGTACCGATCGCCGGCGACATCTGCGGCGGCTCCGCGGACCTGCTCTTCTCCGAGCCGCCGAAGCTCACGGTCGAGGGCGACCCCACTCAGAAGCGCCTCGACATGCTCACCGACGATGGCATGCTCGCCACCCTCCAGACTGCTGCCGAAGTGGGCGCCGCCCTGGGCGGGATCTACCTGCGGCCGGTGTACGACAAGAAGGTGGCCGACCGCCCTTGGCTCCACGCCACGCACGCCGACCGCGCCGTTCCCGAGTTCACCTGGAACCGGCTCAGCGCCGTCACCTTCTGGCGCGTCGTCCACGAGGAGGACGGGCAGGTCTGGCGGCACCTGGAGCGCCACGAACCCGAGCGCATCCTGCACGGCCTCTACCAGGGCACGAAGGGTAAGCTCGGCCGGCCGGTGCCCCTGGAGGACCACCCGGCAACCGCCGGATACGCCGCCACGGTGAACGAGGAGGGAGCACTCGCCACCGGCTACAAGGGACTCGACGTCTCGTACATCCCGAACCAGAACAGCCGCCGCTGGCGCTGCAACGCAGACCTTGCCGACCTCGGCCGCTCCGACCTGGACGGCATCGAGCCGCTCATGGACAGCCTCGACGAGACCTACGCCAGCTGGATGCGGGACATCCGCCTCGGCAAGGGCCGCATCATCGTCCCGGACTCCTACCTCCAGTCCCACGGGCCGGGCCGCGGCGCCTCGTGGAACCCGGACCAAGAGGCCTTCGCCGGCATCAACGCTCTTGCCAGACCAGGCGATGGCGCGGCCCTGACCGTCGCCCAGTTCCAGATCCGCGTGCAGGAGCACCGCGAGACTGCTGAAGACCTGGTCAACCAGATCCTCCGGTCCGCCGGCTACAGCGGGCAGACCTTCGGATTGGGGGGCGACGCCGCGGTGACCGCGACGGAGGTCAAGTCCCGCGAGCGGCGGAGCATGACGACACGCGGTCGGAAGATCCTCCGCTGGAGGGCCGGACTCGCGGACGCGGTCCACGCACTCCTCGCAGTTGACCAGGAGGTGTTCCGCTCCGGGGTCACCGCGCAGCCGCCGACGATCGAGTTCGAGGACTCGGTCCAGGAGGACCCGCTGTCCCTGGCGAACACCGCCGACGTACTCCGGCGGGCACAGGCCGCGTCCACGGACACGCTGGTGCGGATGGCGCACCCAGAGTGGAACGACACCCAAGTCCGAGCCGAGGTAGATCGCATTCAGCAGGAACAGGGGATGCAGATGCCGGACCCGATGCAGACCGGCGACCTGCCGTAGGGGGTGCCCCGTGCCGGTCTCGCCTGATCTCGCCGAGGACCTGGCGGCCGCCGTCGCCGACCTCTACGAGGCGGCCGAGGGCGTCCTCCTGGAGAAGCTCCGCAAGGCCCTCGCGGCGGGCATCGACAGCCCGGCCTGGGTGGTGCAGAAGCTCGCCTCGGTCGGCAACCTCCAGGCCGCGATCGAGGAGGTCCTGGCCGCGCTCCAGCTGGACGCGTCCGGAGCCATCCACGAAGCGCTGTCGGAGGCGTACGAGCGGGGCCAGCAAGCTGCCGTCGCTGAGCTGGGGGCGCTCGGCGTCGGCCAGACGGCGGCCGCCGCAGCGGTCCTCCCGACGGCTCCGGTCGTAGACCGCCTGGCGGCCGCCGTCATCAACGACACCGGCCCGGTCTACCTGCGGATCCTGCGCACCACGATGGACACCTACCGCGAGGTCATCGGGCGCGCGGCCGCAGCGCCCGCCCTTGGGGCACAGACCCGCCGACAGGCCGCTCAGTCCGCCCTGGACGCCTTCGCAGACCGCGGCGTGAAGGGGTTCATCGACTCGCGGGGCCGTTCCTGGGAGCTGCGCTCGTACGTCGAGATGGCGATGCGCAGTGCTGTGGGGCGGGCTGCGGTTGAGGCGCACTCGGACCGGCTCGGCGCAGCCGGGGTAGACCTAGTGATCGTGTCTCAGGCCCCGGAGGAATGCCCGTTGTGCCGTCCGTGGGAGCGGAAGATCCTCACGCGGGACGGGCGGGCGGGCGCGCGGGACATCGAGCTGGAGCACGCTGCGGAGGACGGCGAGATGGTCACGGTGCCCGTGGCCGGATCGCTGGACGAGGCGCGGGCTGCCGGCCTGCTACACCCGAACTGCCGTCACAGCGTGAGCGCGTACCTGCCTGGGGTTTCCCGGGTACCGAAGGCCCAGCCGTCACGCGGCACCTATGAGGACAGCCAGAAGCAGCGGTACCTGGAGCGCCAGGTCCGACGGTGGAAGCGGCGCGAGCAGACCGCTATGGACGAGCAGCAGGCGAAGGTCGCCCGGGCGCGGGCGCGTGCTTACCAGGCACGCGTGCGTGAGCTGATCGCAGCAACGGGGCTGCCGCGTAAGTCACACCGCGAGCAGCTCACGACAGCGCGCTGATTACCGGCGCGCGCCCAAGGGGGAGCGGACAACGGTAGGGGCGCCCTTCACCTCGGTGGGTGCGTTCGAGTTGATGAGCGCGTAGGCCTCGGCGAGGTGTCGTGCGTTCTCGCCGTGGCCAGCCTCCGCAGCGCGGGAGATGGCGTCGAGCAGGGCGGTACGGACCTGGTCTGCAAGCTGGGACTCGCTTCGGTTTTCAGTCATGGGCAAACCGTAAGGGCACCTGCGCGAGTTGTTCCCCCTGTTCTCCCTTTGCCCAGGTCAGGGCACAGTCTTCCGCCCGCCAGGAGCGGGCCGGATCGCAGTACAGCCTCGGCGGGACCGGGGCCCACCTCTACGCGCACCGGGAGTGCACGACATGCAGAAGCGAACCCTTCCCCGGCTGGCAGGCTCCGGCTGGGCACACCCCTACGCCACCGGCCCTTTCGACCCGTGGCTGTACGCCGACGGCGGGGACGGAGACGACTCCGGATCCGGCAGCGACGACAGCGATGAGACCGAAGACGGCGACGCCAGCGACCAGGACGACGACGCTGCCAGCGACGACGACCAGGACGACGCCGACGACGCGGACGACGGCAAGGACGACGACACCAATCCGAAGCCCAAGCCGCCCGCGAAGAAGGCCGCCACCGGCGCCTCGTCCCGCAGGGACAAGGAGCTGGAGAAGGCCCGCGACCAGGCCGCGAAGGCTCGCGTCGGGGCCAAGGAGGCAGCCGACAAGGCCAAGAAGGAGCTGGTCCATGAGATCGGCAAGGCGCTCGGCCTGGTCGAAGACGAGAAGGACGAGGCACCGGACCCGGCGAAGCTCCAGACGGAAATCGAGCGGCGCACCGCCGCCCACCGGGAGACCGCCGTCGAGCTGGCCGTGTACCGGGGGGCGTCGAAGTACGGCGCCGACCCGGACGCGCTCACCGACTCGCGAGGGTTCCTGAACTCGATCAAGGGCCTCGACCCCGAGGACGAGGGATTCGCGAAGGCCGTCAGCGCCGCCATCAAGAAGGCGGTCGACGACAACCCCAAGCTCAAGGCCGCGGCGCCGCCGCCGGACCGCACGAGCAGCGACTTCAACGGCGGGGCCGGGGGCTCCTCCGAACCGGAAGACATCGACGAGATCCGCGCCGCGCGCCGCAAGCGCCGAGCCGGATAGGAGGTAACACCCCATGGCCAACACCTTCCTGACCGCGCAGGTCATCGCGCGACAGGCCCTCGCCAACCTGTATGAGACCACCGTCGCGGCGAGCCTCGTGCACCGCGACTACGAGGCGGAGTTCAACCGCAAGCAGGGTGACGCGATCACCATCCGCAAGCCCGCCATGTTCACGGCGAACGAGTACAACCGCGCCGCGGGCATCACGGTGCAGGAGGCGCAGGAGACCAGCGTCAACATGACGCTGAACCACTTCGCCGACGTCTCCTTCGCGGTCACGTCCGAGGACATGACCCTGAAGATCCAGGACTTCGACGAGCAGCTCCTCACCCCGGCCATGGAGGCCATCGCCCAGAAGATCGACCGCGACATCCTCGCCCTGCGCGATGACATCGTGCAGGAAGTCGGCGACGCCACCCCGAACGCCGCAGGCGAGGACTACGCCGGCTACAACGGCGACTACCCCTGGTCGGACTCCCGCGTCCTCATCCAGGCGGGCAACGTCCTCGACCTGAAGAACGTCCCGGCGGCGCAGCGCTCGGTCATCGCCGGCCCGACCACGAAGGCCCGCTGGGTGGCGGAGAAGACGTGGCGGCAGGCCGACAAGCGCGGCAGCACCGAAGGCCTGCTGGAGGCGTCCATGGGCGCCCGCGTCAGCGGCTTCGACCCGTACTGGACGCAGAACATCGGCCAGCCCGCCGGATCGCCCGCCTCCGGGCAGCCGACCACCGAGGTCAACGTCGCGTTCCACCGGACCGCGTTCGCTCTCGCGTTCCGCCCGCTGGAGCTCCCGCAGGGTGCCCTCGACGCAGCGATCATGAACTACAAGGGGTTCGCGCTGCGCATCATCCGCGACTACGACATCGACAAGAAGCAGATGGTCGTGTCGATCGACTGCCTGTACGGCACGAAGACCCTCGACGCCAACCGGGCCGTCCTCATCAAGGGCGCCGACGCGGCCTGATCCCCGCGCCCGCCCCGCGCGGGCGGGCTCCCCTCCCTTCAGGAAGGACAGCCCCATGGGCTACAAGGTCCACAGCGTGGACGGGCGCGCCGGCGAGGTCGACACCTCCACCGCGCGCACCTACAGCAAGGAAGTCCGCGTCGCCTCCGGCACCGCGGGCACCTACCAGCTCTTCAAGGTTCCGGCTGCGGCGAACGTCATCGCCGTGCGCGCGTACCGCACCGGTGGTACCGGCGGCACGGTGCAGGTGAAGAAGGGCGCCTCCGACGTCCTCGCATCGCCGATGGCCACCAGCACCGACGCGTGGGCGGGGAACACCACCGTGCAGAACGCGTCCTGCGCGGCCGGAGACAACATCTCGGTGGTCCTCGCCTCCCCGGCCGGATCGCCGACCGAGATCCTCGTGCAGGTCGACCTCAGGACGGCGGTGCCCGCGTCATGACCACGTACTTCAACCAGCGGACCGGAGACCGGGTGGAGATGGACGGCCGCTCGGCCCGTCTGGACTCCCTCGACAACTGGAAAATCCTCGGCGAGGGCGAGGAGGGGGAAATCGTCAGCGATGGTGTCCTGTCCCGGCCTACGCTCACCGCGCCCGGGGTGCATGACCCGTCGGCGGACGTGCCGAAGACCAACGAGGAACTCCGCGAGGAGAATCCCTCGCTGGAGGGCCCGGGCGTCGGCCAGGAGCTGACCCTCGTGGAGGACGACGAGTCGGCCCCGGTACTCAAGCCGCCCGCGAAGAACGCGTCGCTGACGAAGTGGCAGGACTACGCGCGCCAGGTCGAGGACGACCCGGAGCGGCAGTCCGACATCGAGGGCATGACGCGGGAGCAGCTCGTCGAGCGGTACGGGGGCGGTAGCTGATGCCGCTCTCCGGAACGCTGCTCGCCGTCAGCGCCTTCGCGGAGCTGACGACGGCACTGGACCTGGGCACCGCCAGGGCCCCGCATAGCCTCAGCCGGAAGCTGTCGCTCGGCTCGGGCACCGGCGCAGGCAAGGCCGACCGCGTCTTCTCCGACCGGCGCACGCTGGCCGCCTCGGCTACCGAGGACCTCGACCTGGCGGGCTCACTCGTCGACGCGTTCGGCGCGACGATCACGTTCGCGCGGATCAAGGGGATCATCGTCGCGGCCGCCGACGCGAACACGAACAACGTAGTGCTCGGCAACGCCACCTCGAACGGCTGGGCCACGCTGCTCAGCGCGACCGGCACCGTGACCCTGCGCCCGGGCGCGTTCGTCGCGGCCGGAACCGGGGTGGCGGACGCCACCGGGTACGCGGTCACGGCCGGCACCGGTGACCTGCTGAAGGTCGCCAACTCGGGCGCCGGCACGAGCGTCACCTACGACATCCACATCATCGGCGTCTCTGCGTAGCCGATCCGCACCGCGACGAGGGAGGCCCGGGCGGCGGGCCTCCCTCGCGCGCTCACACCGAGGAGGAGCGCCGTGGCCGATGTGGTCGCCAACATCGCCAAGGGCCGGATCCTGCACTACGCCGGACTCTCGGCCGCCAGCGACGGGCTCGTGGCCATCCCGCTGGAAGCGGCCGGGCTGCCGTCCGATGACGTGCTCCAGGACTACGACACCGTGGCCGACCTGCTTGCGGGGCCGGCCAACGAGCAGACGGTGATGGGCCGGGTGGCGCTGACCGGGGTGGTGGTGTCGGTCAACGACACCGCGAACTCGGCCAGCTTCGACGCGAACGACATGAGCTGGCTGCTCGCCACCGGCGCGCCGACGGGCAAGCTCGTCATCGCCTACGACCCGGACACCACCGCGGGCACGGACGCGGCGCTGATCCCGCTGACCTACCACGACTTCGCGGTCATCCCGGACGGCACGGACATCGTCGCCCGCGTCCACACCGACGGCATCAGCGTCGACTCCAACGCCTGACCGGGGAGGCCACGGTGCCGCTGCTGGAGACCCTCGAAGACTCCTTCACCGGGGCCCTGGACCTCACGAAGTGGCCCCACTCTTATGGGGACCCGGCGGCCGTCGGCGGCCGCGGCCGGATCCCCTGCACCGTGGGTGGCTTCGCCGGGCTCCGCTCTGCGACGAACTACACCCTGGCGGGCTCGCACTTCCTGCTGCGGGCCTACCCGCCGGCGGCGAACGGGGCGACCGTCACGGCGGCCCTGTCGATCCTGGTGCTCACCAGCACCGGTGGCACCGACGCCGGGTTCATCATCGACACCGCCCAGGGCGCCATGGGCCTCTACCTCCGAGAGGGCTACGCCGACGCTGGCGCCCTCTTCCCCCCGTACGATTCCACCGCGCACGCCTGGCTTAGGCTGCGGGAGACCGGCGGGACGCTGCTCTGGGAGGCCTCTCCCGACAGCAACCACTGGACCGTGCTCCGCGGCGCCCCCACTCCGGCCTGGGCGGCGGACACGAACCTGTCGCTGCTGCTGGAGTCGACCCGCACGGACGGCTCCAACAACTTCGCCGAGATCGACAACGTCAACCTCCCCACGAGCCTGGTCCTGCTCGGCGCCGCCCGAACGGCGGCCGCAGCTCGGGCGATCAGTGGGCAGAAGAGCGTCCCGCTCGGCACCGCCCGCTCGGCGAGCTCGGCCCTGCCCCTGAGTTGCGCGCACATCGTCCAGCTCGGCGCCGCACACACGCGCACCCGCGCGGGCAGCATCGCGCGCCTGCTCCGCCCTGCACGCGCCCTCACGCCCGGCACCACCAGGCCCGCGCTCACGCCGTCCACAACCGCGCCGCAGCTGGCCGCGACCTCGACGACAGGAGGCTGACCATGCCCGACGTGGGAGACACCGTCACCGCGTCCCTGACCGTCGACCCGTACGACGCCACCACGGCCGCAACTCTCACCGTCACCGCGCCGAACGGAACCGTCTCATCGCCCGCCACGGGCACCGCCGACAACGGCAAAACCTGGACCGCGCCCCTCACCTACACCGCAGCCGGCCTCTGGCGGCTGTCCTGGACAGTGACGGGCACCGGCGCGAGCGTGCAGCACGAGGTGGTGCCCGTCGCCCCGGCGCCTCCGACGATGGCTGACGTCCGGTCGTACGCGACCACGACCCAACTGGCGAACATCCTGCACAAGGCGCCGCCGCTGGACGCCGTGGAGCTGCTGGAGCGCGCGACGGACCTCCTGGACAGCGACTTCCTGAAGGCCGCCGTGTACGACGTCGACGACGCCGGCATGCCGACCGACCCTGTGGTCCGGGCCGCCTTCGCTGAGGCTGTGTGTAGGCAGGTGGAGTTCTGGGGCGAGGTCGGGGTGGAAACCGACGTCTCCGGCCCGCTGGAAGGCGTCAGCATCGGCAGCGTGCAGCTGCAATTCGGTGCCAGCGAGAACCGCTCCGGCCCGGACTACTACGCGCCTGGGCTGATCCGGGCGCTCGAGAACATCCCTGCGGACAAGCTCCGCTGGGGGATCTCCACGGGCGGCTTCGCATGGTGACGCGCATCCCCCGCCGCTACTTCATCCACGAGATCACGGTGGAGCCGTACGGCGGCGAGTCCAGCACCGGCACCCTGTACGGCCCGCCGGTCGCGGTTCGGTGCTTCTTCGACGAGCAGACCCGAGCGGTGCGTTCCCCCGGCGGCGAGCAAGTCACGTCCACGTCGACCGTCTACGCCGACCTCGCCACCGAGGCGCCGGCCCTCTCCCGGGTGACGCTCCCCGACGGCCGGACCACGACGGTCATTCAGGCCAAGCGGCGCGACGGCCGAGGCCTCGGCACCCCCAACCACCTGGAAATCCAGCTCGAATGAGGTGACGTCGTGCCGCAGAACTTCCGCCTGAGATACGACGGTGCTGCGGCAGCCAGGGAGCTACGCGCTGCCGCTGGCCGAGGACTCTTCCTCGGTACGGAGCACGTCCTCAGCGTGAGCACCGACCGGGTGCCGCTGGACGAAGGCTTCCTCCAGTCGACAGGGACCGCCTCGGTCGACGAGCCGTCCCTCACCGGAATGGTCAGCTTCGACGGGCCATACGCCGTGCGCCAGCACGAAGAGCTGGAGTGGCGGCACGCGCCAGGCCGGACCGCCAAGTACCTGGAGAACAGCCTCAACGAGGAACGCAACGTCGTCTTCGCGCTGGTAGCCGCTGAGCTGAGGCGGGCCCTGCGGTGAGCGCCGAGACACACGACGTCGACCTGCTCCAGGGCGTCGCCGACCTCCTGGCCGCCGCCGAGGTCGGCGTCTACGACCCATCTGGCCCACTGCCCGTCGGCGCCACGGGCATCGTCCTCGGTCGCATGCCGGACAGCCCGGACCGAGCGATCGCCCTGAACCCCTACCCCGTGGCCGACGACGACTCCACCAACTCGGTCACCGGCATCCAAGCGCGCATGCGAGCGGGCACGAACGTGCTCGACCTGGTCCAGCTCGCGGAGGACGTCTTCACCGTCCTGCACAACCGCGACACCTGGCAGGCCCGCGGTGTGCGGGTGGAGATCTCCTGGCGCAACTCCCAGGCCTGGATCGGCCAGGACACCCGCGGCCGCATGGAACTGGTCGCGAACTACTACTTCCGGACCGTGCGGTCCGGGCCCCACCTGAACGACTAGGAGGACCGCATGTCGACCCCCACGGAAGAGACTGAGCTCGCACGCGAGTGGCGGCTTGAGATCAACATGGGCACGGACGAGACGCCGGACTGGCAGCTCTGCCCCGGCGTCCGCGAGTTCCAGCCCGCATCCGAGCCGAACATCGAGGACAGCAGCGACTACGACTCCGAGGGCTGGAACGGGAACGAGAAGACCGCCCAGAGCTGGGAGCTGTCGGTCACCATCCGCCGCAAGGCGAACAAGGCTGTGAAGGTCTACCACCCGGTCCACGAGAAGATCCGACTCGCGCACTTCGAGTACGGCGACGCCAACAAGATCCGCCTGCGGTACATGAACCGCGACGGTCTCCCGGAGGCGTACCAGGGCAAGGCCATTCCGAACTGGCAGCCCGCCGGCGGCGAGCACACCGCGCTCGGCGAGGTCGAGATCACCTTCACGGGCGACGGTCCGCTCACCCCGATCACGAACCCGCTGGCGCCCTGATGGCTGGCTGCAACCCCTTCGAGGCGCTCGACGACTTCCTCGAGGAAGGTCTCGACCTGCCGGTGCGCGGCAAGGACGGCGAGGTCCGCACGTACCACATCGCCGACCCGTCCGCCGAGGCTGGCGTCAAGATCGAACGGATCACGTCATACGCCGCGCGGCTGGCCGCAGGAGGAACCAGGCCAGGAGCCAAGGTCCTCGACGACGACGAAGAGATCGACCTCTACAAGCTGTGCCTCGGTGACGCCTACGGCCGGCTAATGGCCGAGGTCTCGTGGTCGATGTTCAAGCACGTCAGCCTCACGACGATGTTCTGGGTCACCACCGATCGCGACACCGCCCTGGAGTACTGGCGCACCCGGCAGCACCCGGGAAAAGCGCCGAGGAACAGGGCGGAACGACGGCAGGGGAGGCCCGATACCTCGGAGTCGGCCGGGGCGAGTATGACCCGGTCACCGGCCTCTACGAGTGGTACGAGGGCGGGCTCCCGACGCCGAAGCGGGCGCGGTCGGGGGCGCTCAGGAACCTGACCTGGGAGCGGCTGCTGGAGCAGTGGCCGCTGATCGAGGCAGATCTCCACGACACCTACGGCATTGACGTCGAGGACGGCATCCTCCGCCGACGGACCTGGCGGTGGCTCCAGGTCCGCATCTTCGGCCTGCTGTCGGCCGAGACCCGCCTGTACAGGCACTTCGCGCCACCTCCCGAGGACTCCCACATTCGCAAGCCCCGAAGGAGGTGAGCCCTCATGGCGCTGACCGTCGGCGAGCTCAACGCCGTTCTCTCCGTCGACGACCGCGGCGTCATGCCTGCCCTGCGCAGGGCCGCGAGCGCCCTGCGCAGCGCGGGGCAGCGGATGGGCGACGAGGCCGGGGAGGCCGGCGAGCGAGCCGGTGAGGAACTCGGCGATGGCATGGTCCGTGGCGCGGACGGCCGGCTACGCAACCGCCGCGGTCAGTTCGTGGCCGCGGGCCGCAACGCCGGTGAAGCCGTTGGGGAAGGGCTGGCCGAGGGCGCTGACGAGGGCGCCGAAGCGGCGGTCGATCAGGCCGCCGGGCGCTTCGACCGGCTGAAGATGCTCGCGGCCGGCGCTGGCGTTGCTGCGGGCGCCGCGCTGATGGTCGGCATGCAGGAGGCCATGAGCCAGGGGCAGATCACTGGCGTCCTCGGCGCCCAGCTCGGGGCGACTCCTGCCCAGGCGCAGCGGTACGGAGCGATCGCGGGCCAGCTGTTCAAGAAGGCGATCGTCGCGGACTTCCAGGAGGGCGCCGACACGATCAAGGCGGTCATGAACGCCGGTCTGATGCCGCCGGACGCGACCAACGCTCAGATCCTGTCGATGTCCACGCGGATCGCTGACCTGGCGAAGGTCCTCGGGATGGATGTCGGCGAGGCCGCCAACGCGGCCGGTGTCATGGTCCGCAACGGCCTCGCGAAGAACACCAAAGAGGCCATCGACATGCTCATCCAGGCGTCCAACCAGGGCGCCAACCGGTTCGGTGACCTCGGCGAGACCATCACTCGGTCGGCGAACAACCTGACCCACTTCGGCCTGACCGGCAAGCAGGCCCTCGGAGTGATGGTGCAGGGCATCGAGGCGGGAGCCCCCTCAGCAGAGCTACTGTCCGGCGCGCTGGAGGAGATGGCCGCCAACGCGGCGGATGGCGCTGAGACGTTCGACGAACTGGGTCTCAACGGCAAGAAGATGGCGGCGGACTTCGCCGAGGGCGGTCCGGCCGCAGGTAAGGCGCTGGACACGCTGATGGACCGGCTCCGGACGATGAAGGACGACGGGGCCCGTTCCAAGGCGATGATCGAGCTGTTCGGCGAGGAAGCGCTGACCATGCAGGACGCCCTCCTACAGGTCGATCCCTCGTCGGCGACCAAGGCGCTCGGCGACTTCAGCGGCGCAGCGGGCAAGGCCGGTAACACGCTGCGTGACAACGCCGGGCAGCGGCTCACCGAGTTCAAGAACTCGCTCCAGCAAAACCTGGTCGAGTTTCTCGGCGGCCAGGTCATTCCACGACTGTCGGGCTTCTTCGCCTTCATGGGCGACAACAAGGGCCTCGTCCTGGGGCTGGCTGGGGCGGTCATCGCTCTGGGTGCTGCGTTCGCGATCGCCTCCATCGGCGTGTGGGCGATGAACTCGGCGATGCTGGCGAATCCGATGTTCTGGATCATCGCGGGGATCGTGGTCGGGCTCGCGGGCCTGGTCATGCTGGTCGTCACGTACTGGGACGACATCGTCGCCGCGACGACCACGGCATGGAACTGGGTCGTCGCGAAGGTCGTCGGCGCGAAGAATCTGATCCTCGCCGCGATCGCCTATCTGGGCACGATCCCCGGCAAGGTCAGCACGTGGTTCGGCCAGATGAAGGACTGGGCGATCAAGAAGCTGCTCGCCCTGGTCGCCTGGATCACGGGGCTGCCAGGCCGGGTGTCGTCCGCAGTCTCCAGCATGGCGTCGAAGCTGGCCGAAAGGGCATCGAGCGCCTGGCAGGCCTTCCAGGTTGCCACCGCGAGGAAGGTCGTCGCGTTCATCAGCTACGTCCGGCAACTGCCGGGCAAGATCGTGGCTGGGATCGGCTCGATGAACCGGCTGCTCGTCTCCAAGGGTGTCGCAGTCGTGCAGGGCCTGTGGTCCGGCATCCAGTCGATGGGCGGCTGGATCAGGTCCAAGCTCCTCTCGTGGGCGCGAGCGATGGTCCCGGGTCCGATCGCCAAGGCGCTGGGCATCGCGAGCCCCTCCAAGGTCACGAAAGCGCAGGGCCGTTGGATCGCCCGCGGCCTCATCGACGGCCTGACCGGCTCGTCGAAGCAGGTCAAGGCCGCCTCTACGAAGCTCGCGGACATCGTCCGCGACGGCCTCAACCCGGGCAAGCGGCGGTCCAAAGGCCTCAAGATCATCTCGTCTGGCACCAAGCAGCTGTTGAAGCTGGCCGGCCAGGAGGAGAAGCTGGCCACGCGGATGAAGGCCGCAACCAAGCGGATCGCCGACCAGATCAAGGCCCGCGACAAGTTGGCCGCAGACGTGAAGAAGGGCGTGCTGGAGGGCGCTGACGTCACTAAGCAGGACACCGGCGGCTGGCCGCAGACCGCCGAGACGATCCTGGCCGGGCTGAAGCTGGACCGGGCGGCCGCCGAGACGTTCGCGAAAAACTTGGCGACGCTGCGGAAGAAGGGCGTCTCCGCGGACCTGATCGCGCAGATCGCCCAGGCCGGGGTGGAGCAGGGCTCTTCGGCCGCCGCGGCTCTGGCCAACGCCAACTCCTCGCAGATCAAGCAGATCAACCAGGAGCAGAAGCTCCTCGTGTCGGCCGCGGGCTCTGCAGGGTCGGCCGCGGGCAACGCGATGTACGGGGCCGGTATCGCCGCCGGGCAAGGCCTGGTGAAGGGCCTGAAGAATCAGCAGAAGGCGATCGAGCGGCAGATGCTGAAGATCGCCCAAGGGATGTCCAAGAGCATCCGTAAGGCGCTCGGCATCAAGAGCCCCAGCCGGGTAATGGCGCTGGTCGGCCAGTACACGGCGCAGGGCCTCATCCGGGGCGTGGAGGGCCAGCGTAACGCGGTGAACCGGTCGATGGCCTCGCTGGTGGAGACGCCTTCGCCGGGCTCGTGGGACATGGCCAGTACGCGGGCCCGCGCGGCCGCGTCGCAGAAGGCCGTGTTCGAACTGCGGTCCTCGGGCCGGGCGGAGGACGACTACCTGATTGGGCGGGTGCGTCGCGGCATCCGGAAGAAGGGCGGCGGTGACGCCTCCCTCGTGCTGACGGGACGGAGGTCCGGCTGATGGCGTTCCCCGAGGACCCGCTCGGCACTCTGGTCGAATTCCAGATCGGGGGCGTGTGGACCAATGTCACGCAGCACGCGCAGCTGCGGGACCTCATCACCCACCAGCGCGGCCGCACGGGCGAGGGGCAGGCGGTCGACCCGGCCGCCTGCTCCCTCACCCTGCGCAGCCCGGGGGGCCTCTACTCGTGGCGCAACCCGCGTTCGCCGTACTTCGGGAAGCTCGGCCCGAACACTCCGATGCGGGTCAGCGTCTACACGGGCGACCGATATCTGTGGCTGCCGGACATCGCAGGCAACGCAGCCTCGACCCCCGACACCGCCGCCCTCGACATCGTCGGCGACCTCGACATCCGCATCGACTGCGCCCTCGACCGCTGGCCCGCGACCAGCCTCCTGCGGGAGCTGTGCAGCAAGTACCTCGTCACTGGGAACCAGCGGTCCTGGGCGATCTTCACCTCGACCGCCGGGAAGGTCACCTTCCGGTGGACGACCGACGGCTCCACCATCCAGCAGCACGACTCCACCGCACCGCTCCCAGTCCTCCCCTCGGGGCGGCTCGCCCTGCGCGTCACGCTCGACGTTGACAACGGGGCCGGTGGCCACACGATCACCTACTACACCGCGCCGACCATCGCAGGGCCTTGGACTCAGCTTGGCGCCCCGGTCGTCAACTCGGGCACTACGTCGGTGTTCTCGTCGAGCGCTCCGGTCCTCGTTGGTGACACTGCCGAGCTCGGGTTCGAGCGGCCCGCCGGTCGTATCCACGCCTTCGAGCTGCGGTCCGGGATCAACGGCACGGTGGTCGCCAGCCCGGACTATTCGCTGCCTGCGGAGGGCGCTGCCACGTTCGTGGACTCGGCTGGGCGCACGTGGACACCGTCGGGCGGGGCGGAGATCACCAACCGGCAGATCCGGTTCAGCGGCGAGTACTCCGACTGGCCAGCCCGCTGGAGCGGCGGCGGGCACCTCATCCTCGTCGAGGGCGAGGGCGCTGGCATCCTCCGCCGCCTCAACCAGGGTAAGAAGCTCCTCCAGTCGACTCTGCGGCGGCGTATCCCCTCGGACTCCACGCTGATCGCCTACTGGCCGATGGAGGACGACTCGGCCGCGACCCAGGCATACAGCCCGGTGCCCGGCGTCGCCCCCATGAAGTTGACCAACTTCGACATGGCGGCTGACGACTCGCTGGGCGGCTCGTCGGCCCTGCCAGTTCTCCAGCCCGGGGGATCCCTCTCGGCGAGCGTGCCGCCGCCGGCATCGGGCACGGGCCCGTGGCACGTCGAGCTGGTGAACTACATCCCGGCCGCGCCTGTCGCCCAGGCCGTGCTGTACGAGATCGTGTGCTCCGGCACGGGTAACCGCTACCGGGTCCGCGTGCAGACCAACAACGTGCAGCTCCAGGTCCTCGACGCCGACGACAACCAGCTGCTCCTCACCAGCACCGGAGCCGGGTCCAGCCCGTCCTTCTTCGGCAACTGGAACAGGGTCAGGATCTTCGCCCGCCAGAACGGCGCCAACGTGGACGTCGACCTCGGCTGGCTGAACGCCGCGAACTCCAGCGGCGGCCACTTCCACACTGGGAGCTTCGCCGGGACGGTCGGCCGGGTCACCTCGATCCGGTCCACCTTCGGTGCCGGCCTGGACGGCACGGCGATCGGGCATGTGGGCGTCTTCCAGGCGAACAACACGGCCATCTACAACGACGCCGACAACGGTTTCGGTGGCGAGCTGGCCGCAGCGCGGCTGACCCGGCTCGCTGCGGAGGAGTCCCTGTCGCTCATCATCACGGGCGACCCCGCCGAGACGGCCGCCATGGGTGCGCAGCGCCCGGCGACCCTACTTGAGCAGCTGGAGCAGTGCGAGCAGGCCGACGGCGGGACCCTCGTCGAGGACCGCTCCCGGCTGGGGCTGCGTTACCGAACTCGTGCCTCGCAGTACAACCAGACGCCGAAGCTCATCCTGTCGTACGGGTCGAAGGGCCTGGGCGCGCTGGAGCCGGTCGACGACGACTCCAACTTGCGCAATGACGTCACGGTGGAGCGGATCGGCGGTAGCTCGGGCCGGGCGGAGCTCACCAGCGGCCGTATGTCTGTACTGGACCCGCCCGACGGGGTGGGCCGGTACGACGACAGCGTCACCATCAATCTGCACTCGGACGACCAGACCGAGCCGATGGCGCACTGGCTGATGTACCTGGGCACGGTCGACGAGGCCCGCTACCCCGTGGTCACCGTGCGCCTGCACAGGGCCCCATCGCTGATCCCAACCGTCCTCGACATGATCGAGGGCGATCTGATCCGCATCACTGACCTGCCGGACTTCCTGCCCCCGGGGCCGGTGGACCTGATCGTGCAGGGCCTGACCGAGCGGATCGGAGTACGCACCTGGGAAGTGGATTTCGTGTGCGCGCCGGGCTCGCCGTGGCGGGTCGGCGTCGTTGAGGATCCGGTGCTGGGCCGGGTCGACACCGACGGCAGCCAACTGGTCGCCGCAGTCGACGAGGACGACACCACACTGACCGTGCGGGCCGTCGACGGCATCACCTGGGTCACCGCCTTGCCGGCCCTGACCGCGAATGCGTATCTGGAGACGGACCTCACGGGGTGGTTCGGCAGCGGCGGCGTCCTCGAGCGCGTGGTCGCGCCCCTGCCGAAGCCTTTCGAGGGCGACTGGGCAATGCGGTTCGTCCCGGACGGGGTGGCCCAGTTCCCCAACGCGGGCAGCTCCACGGTGCCGGTGACGGCCGGCCAGCAGTACGTCATCTCCGGCTGGCTCCGCTGCGCCACGGCCCGGACCGTGAACCTGAACATCAACTGGTTCACCACGGGCGGCGCCTACCAGGCGACCGATGCGTCCGGCCTCGCAGTCGCCGCCAACACCTGGGCGTGGTTCGAGCTGACCGCGACAGCCCCGGTCGGAGCGCTCACCGCGAACGCCGCACCGACCGTGGCGAACTTCCCACCCTCGGCGGACGTGCTGTGGGCCCACGGCGTGACCATCCGCCCGGCCGGAGGTAAACCCGCCGAGTTCCCCTTCGACGTCCAGCTCGGCGGGGAGCACGTCACGGTCGACGCCATCGCGGACTCGGTCCGGGACGCCTTCGGCCGGACCGTGGCCGCCGGCAGTTGGGGGCAGGCGGACTCGGGCCAGGCCTGGACCGTGGCGCCGAGCGCGGACCACAGCGTCGGCGCCGGATACGGGGTGGCGGCGCAGCCCAGTACGGGCATCGCCCACCTCGCCCTGGTGCCGGCGCCGAGTGCGGACGTGGACCTGTACGCAGACGTCGCGGTATCGGCTCTGGCGACGGGGGCGTCGGTCTTCACCGGGCCCGTCGTTCGCGCGACGGACAACAACAACCTGTACCAGGCGAGGGTGGAGATCACGACCTCTGCGGGCCTCCTGCTGACCGTGCGCAAGCGGGTCGGAGGCGCGGAGACTCAACTCGCCACGTATACCAGCGCCCTGACGCACACGGCGGCGACGTTCTACCGCGTCCGCTTCCAGACGCTCGGGACCTCCCTGAAGGCGAAGATCTGGCTCGCTACCGACCGGGAGCCGGACCTGTGGCAGATCGAGGTGACCGACACCTCGCTGACGGCGGCCGCCAGCGTCGGCGTGCGCTCGTTCCGGAACACCGGCAACACCAACGCCGGGCTGGAGACGCGCTTCGACAACGTCCGCATCGCCAACCCGCAGCACTTCACGGTCCGCCGCAGCCGCAACGGCGTCGTCAAGGCACAGAGCGTGGGCACGGACGTCCGGCTCGCCACACCCATGATCATCGCTCTGTGAAGGAGGCACTGTGCCGTACGAGCCGTGGCATCCCGGCATGCGGGCGACAGCAGGACGCATGCGGTCGATCTCGCCGACCTGGCAGGACTGGATCCCGGTGTGGACCACGTCGACCGGGGCGAACACGCCCTCGTTCGGGAACGCCGTCCTGGCCTGCCGCTACGCGATCGCGGCGACCACCTGCTTCGGCACGTTCGAGGTGGTGTTCGGTTCCACCACGAACTTCGGCGGCGGCGGCTCGGGCGACAACTGGCGGTTCTCCCTGCCCGTTGCGGCAGCGTCGGCGGTCAGCGCGATCGGCTTCGCTGAGCTGAACAAGTCGACCACGAAGCGCCACCAGGCGCGGATGCGGTTGACCACGACGAGTGTGTTCGAGCTGGAGCTGGACACTGGCGCGCCGGACGGTCTGGACACGAGTGCGGACGGGGCGACAGGCGGCGGCAAGGGCCTCATCGACGCCGTCAGCCCGTGGTCGAGCGGTGTCGCGGGCACGACGTGGGCCTCCGGCTATGCCATCCGCGGCACGTTCCAGTACGAGACCGCCAGCTGACCCACGCACACCCCACAGCCCCGAGCCGCCCGGCCGGGGCATCTCATGCCCTGGAGGGCCCATGGCCTGGTACAGCAACGCCGTCCGACTGGAGTTGCAGCCGGAATCCAGAGACCAGCAGAGCATCCGCCCCACGCAGATGATCCTGCACAGCATCGTCGCCCCGTGGGACGAGAACCGCCTGTACGCCTACTGGAAGAACTCGACGTCGCTGGAGTCCCACTTCGGGCTCGACTTCGACGGCAGCCTCGGCCAGTACCTGTCCAGCACCACCCGAGCCGACGCCAACTACCAGGCCAACCGGCGCGCGGATGGATCCGGCGCCATCAGCGTCGAGACCGCCTCCAACACCAAGGCCAGCGACCCGTGGACGGACGAGCAGCTCGACGCCCTGGCCGACCTCGGCGTGTGGGGGCACCGCACCCACGGCATCCAGCTGCGGGCCTGCCGCAGCGGCGCGGACTCCGGCTATGGCATCCACCGCATGTACCCGCAGTGGTCACCGTCCGGGACCGCCTGCCCGGGCGACAAGCGTGCCCAGCAGTTCCGCGCCGAGCTGCTGCCCGAGATCGTCAAGCGCGCAGGGAAGCCCGCGGCACCGCCGGCGGGTGGCACGAAGACGCCGGTGGTCTCCCTCGCTCACATCCAGGCGGCGCAGCGTCGCGACCCGGGCCTGCCCCAGGGCGGCACCACCTACAAGGCGGAGGGCCTGGTCGTCGAGGCCGCGCTGTACCGCGAGGGCCTGCTGGCGAAGCGGTGGGTGGACGGGAGCCTCGGATCCCGCACGCGGCCGGCCGTGAGCGAGTGGCAGGAGAAGTGCGGTTACCGCGGTCGGCGGCCCGGCGAGCCCGCCGACGGCTACTTCGGCAGGGACACCCTGACGCGCCTGGGCCAGAAGCACGGCTTCCGCGTATCGGCCTGATCGTCCATCCAACCGTCACCCGCTGCGCCACCACGCGCAGCACGTCTGAATCGAGAACCGCATGTCTGAGATCCATCTGCCCAACGCCGAGACCGTCGTGAAGACCGCGACGACCTACGCGAAGGACCTCGCCGAACGGACCATCTGGTCCTTCCTCGGCGGGGCGACCGCCGTGTCCGTGGCCGCAGGTCCCGCCGACATGCTGAACGCATCGTTCTGGCAGGCCGTCGGCGCGGGCGGCCTGGCGGCAGCGTTCGCCCTGCTGAAGGGCGTCGCTGCCCGAGTCGTTGGCCAGAAGAACAGCGCTTCCACGGCGGCGGGCGTCTGATCCGCACGGCGCGTCGGCACGATCTGTAAGGGGGCTCCTTGGACGCCACCACCCTCGGCAGCCTGCTCGTGGGCATAGGCGCGGTCGCGGCCTCCGTGGTGGCGTACCTGGGGAAGCGGGGCGAGAACGCCGTCACCGGCTACAGCTCGCTCACCAACGACCTGCAAGAGGAACGCGACGCTCTGAAGGCCGAGCGGACCGAGTTGAACGCCAAGCTCGCCGAACTGTCCGCACTCCGGGCTGCTGATCAAGCGGAGATCGCCCGGCTCCGCGCACTCATCCCACCCGGAGGACAACCGTGACCCGGACAGAGCGGGCCCTCGCCCGGCGTTGGCGCCCGGTGGCGCTGCTGTGCTGGCTGGTCGCCCTGTCCGGCGCGGTCGTCATCATCTGGGGACGCATCGACGCCGAGACGACCGCACGACATGAGGCGGTTTCTAAGGCGAACCGTGCCGTCGCAGAGGCGAACCGCCGAGGGGAAGCCGTATCCACCCTCGCCACGGACGTGCGCAAGCTGCGTGCTCAGGTGAAAGGCGAGGGCCAGACACCCGTCGCACCTGACCCGTCCGAGGCTGTGGACGGCTTGCCTGAGCGGGCCGAGGTGCCCGTGCCCATCCCCGGCCAGAAGGGCGACCCAGGACGGCCGGGCCAGGACGGCTCACCGGGCGCCGACGGCGAACCCGGCACTGATGGCCCGCCCGGCGACGACGGCGCGCCCGGAACACCGGGCGAGGACGGAGCCCCCGGCGAGCCTGGCACGGACGGAGCCCAGGGACCAGCTGGACCAGAGGGGCCCCAAGGAGCGCAAGGACCACCCGGCCAGCAGGGGCCGCAGGGCGAGCAGGGCCCCCGCGGTGAGCAGGGACCGCCCGGACCGGACTGCCCCGACGACTACTCCCTCCAGGCCCCAAGCTGGGACCCCGACGCGCTCGTGTGCCGCCGTGACGGTGCACCACAGCCGAGCCCCGACGACGGGAGCCCGCTCGCGCTTGCCGTGGCCCTGGGCCCGAACCGCCGCCAGTACTCCTGAACGCTCGTGCCCCCTCTCGCCTTCGGGCGGGAGGGGGCCCTTTCGTTATGCCCGGATACCCTGCCCCCATGATTCGCGCTGTGATCTTCGACGTCGGCGAAACCATCACCCGCGATGACCGGTACTGGGCATCCTGGGCCGACTGGCTCGACGTCCCTCGGCACACCCTGTCCGCGCTCGTCGGCGCGGTCGTTGCCCAGGGCCGCGACAACGCCGACGCCCTGCGCCTCGCTCGGCCCGGCATCGACGTGGCCGCTGAGTACCGGGCACGGGAGGCCGCCGGCCGCGGGGAGCGCCTCGACGAGAGCGATCTGTACGGCGACGTTCGCCCTGCCCTGGCAGAGTTGCAGCGGCTCGGGGCGCGGGTTGTCGTCGCCGGGAACCAGACCGCCCGCGCGGGTGAACTCTTGCGGGCCCTGGACCTGCCGGCCGATTTGGTGGTGACGTCCGGGGAGTGGGGCGTGGCCAAACCCTCCGGGGAGTTCTTCCGACGGGTGATCGATGTGGCCGACGCGGCGCCCGCCGAGACGGTCTACGTCGGCGACCACCCCGCCAACGACGTAATGCCCGCTGCGGCGGCCGGGCTGCGCACTGCGCATCTGCGGCGAGGTCCGTGGGGGCATCTGTGGGCGGACGATCCGAACATCGTGGAGACGGCGGACTGGCGGATCGACAGCCTCATGGATCTGACCGGGATCGTGGGCCAGTAGCTTGCCCCGCCCGGTCGGTGTCGGGCGGGGCAAGCCGGTACCCGCGGCGTGATGTCGCGGCTACCGTTCGGAGTGGACGCACCGAACGGAGCCAGTATGCCCAGCCTCAGCATGCGCGAGGTAGGCCAGCGCATCGCGACGATCCGCCGCGCCCGCCGGATGACGCAGGCCGAACTCGCCCGAGCAGCTTTCGTCTCCCTTGCCACGGTGAAAGCGGTTGAACGCGGCGCCCGCTCACCCAGCGACGACACCCTCGACTCGATCGCCGCCGCGCTCAGCGTCGACCCGAGCCACATCGTCACTGGCAGCACACGCACCGACAGCCGTGTCCGCGCGGCCCTCCCCGGGATCTCCGCAGCGATCGGCGCCTACGACATCCCCACCGACACCAGACCCCGCCCCTTCCCCGAACTCGGGCAGGACGTCGGACAACTGGTGCAGTGGCGTCTCAACGCGCAGTACGCCCGAATCGCCGAGCACACCCCGCGCCTCCTCACCGACTCCCTCGCCGCGCTCCACCACAGCGCTGGCGCCGAGCAGCTGCACGCGGCCCACCTCCTCGCCACCGCCGCCCGCTCAGCCGACGCCGTGGCCTACAAGTTCGGCGCGCGTGACCTCTCGGCCCGCCTGGTGGAACTGATGCGCTGGGCCGCCGGCCAGACCAACGACCGGATCACCCAGGCCACCGCCGCATACGTACGCACCGAGACGTTCTTCGCTGCCCGCGCCCACACCCAGGGCCTCGCGGCACTGGAGCAGGCCATCGACGCCAGCCCCAGCCCGTCGGGCCTGGCCGCGACCGCAGCCCGGGGGGCGCTGCACATGCGGGCCGCAGTCATCGCCGGGCGGGCCGGCGACGCCGACGCCGCTGCTCTGCACCTCGCGGACGCTCGCCGCCTGGGCGACACACTCACCGAAGACGCCTACGACGGCACCCAGTTCGGCCCTGACTCCGTGCGCGCCCACGAGGTATCTGTGGCGGTCAGCCTGGGCCAGGAGCATCTCCAGCAGGCCCTGGACGTGGCGGACGAGTGGACTCCCCCGGCGGACATGCCGGCCGAGAGACAGTCCGGGTTCTGGATCGAACTGTCGCGCGCCCAGGTGTGGGCCGGCCGCCCGGACGACGCCTTCGAGTCGCTAAAGGTCGCCAGGCACATCGCACCCCAGCACACCCGCGAGCACCCCTGGGCTCGCGAGGCCGCTGCCACAGTACGCCGCCTGAAGCGCGCAGACGCCGAGTCGCTGACCAGCTTCGCCGACTGGATCGGCGCCATCTGAAGGGGATACAGCGTGTATCCCTTGTGCCGCTTGTAGCGGCCCATCATCTCTCCGTAGCCACCGGACGGGCAGATGGGAGCCGTGATGAGCAGCCACACAGAGCCGCTGGTCAGGATCCAGGGCTCAGTGAGTATCGCCCGACTGCACGGGCGGGCGTGCTGGTACTGCGGCGCCGTCAGCCGAGCCTTGCACCCGGCAGGCCGCGCCCAGCGCGGGACAGGCCGAGTGTGGAACATCGTGTCCTGCGGATGCCACAAGGCGCCCGTCCAGGACACCGGGCGGGCACGCTGATGCCGGCCGTGGAAGCTGCCGGCACCGGGCCTCTCGCCATGCTGCCGCTGCCGAACGTCTCCTCGCTGTCGAGGCGGCAGACCGAGGGCACGATCTGCGTCTGGTGTGGCGCCGGTCTCATCCCGTACACCGCACGCGACCTCGGCCAGCGGCCGAGCCCCGGCGGGGGACAGATCTTCCCCCGCGGCTGCGGAAGGTGCGTTCGTCAGAAGGCGGCCGAGGTCTACAGGCTCCACGTCTCCCAGTGCGGTGCGTGCCTGCGCAATCAGCCCTGCGCCGACCGAATTGGCCTGCAGCGTCTCGCATCCCAAGGGGTGCCATGAAGCTCTCTGTGCCTCCGACCCAGCTGACGTATCGCCAGTACCAGGGATGGGACTGCTGCTGGTGCAGCGCCTCACTGAGGAACGACGGGGTCAGCGCGGGCGTCTCCCGCGGCGCGGTAGGCGCCCACAAGCTCGACGTCGAGGTGTACGCCTGCCAGCCATGCACCGCCTCACGAAGCCCCCTGCAAGGCATCGCCGGTAGCCGCGGACGCCGCGGCACCTGACCGGCCCCCAGACTCCCGCCCCGGCCCCCAACCCTGGACAGGTCGAGCGCCGGGGCGGGTCGCAACGCTCCACCACGACAACCTCAGGGAGAGGCATGTTCGTTCACTCCGACCGTCTGCCCACCAGCCCCGCGATCCCGCAGGGCCTCGTCACGGCCCGCCCGTGGGGACTCGGCCGCATGGCGCCCTACCCCACCATGGCCCCCACCGCCCGGGCCGAGCTGGACCCGGCCACACAGACCGCCCGGTTCTACGACGGCACCGGCCAGGTGCTGGAGATGGGCAAGCACGGCACCAGCACCGGCACCAACCCGTCGACCGGCACCAGCCCGGACGGCCACGGCGGCGGGGACACCGACACTGGGAACGACACCGACCAGTGAGCGATCCGCGTCCGGTGTTGGTCGTCACCAGCCTGCACGACCCCACCGCCGACGTAGTGATCAGCGAGCTGCACGACCGGGACGTCCCGGTCGTGCGGCTCGACTCGGGGGACTTCCCCGCATCACTGTCGGTGGAGGCAGAGATCACCGAACACGGCCTCCGCGGCCGTCTCCACACGCCCTCCCGCACTGCGGACCTCGCGAACGTGCGCGCCCTGTACTACCGGCGCCCGTCCGGCTTCGCCTTCCCCCACCTCGACGAGCAGGACGCCCGGTTCGCCCTCACCCAAGCCCGGTACGGACTCGGCGGAGTCCTGGCCTCGCTGCCCGGCTGTCTCTACGTGAACCACCCGCACCGCATCGGTGACGCGGAGTTCAAGCCGGCCGGGCTGGCCACGGCCGCGGGAGCCGGGTTCCTGCTCCCGCCCACGCTCATCACCTCAAGCCCCGACGCCGCACGCGAGTTCATCAAGGCGCACGGCTCGATCATCTACAAGCCGCTGTACAACCCGGTCTACCGAGTCGATGGTGTCTCGTCGGTCGTGAAGGTCGCCGAGGTCTCCGCAGACGACATCGACGACGGCATCGGTGGCACCGCGCACCTCTTCCAGGAGCGCGTCCCCAAGGCCGCGGACGTCCGCGTGACCGTCATCGGCGGGGACGTCTTCTGCGTCCGCATCGACTCCGATCTCCTCGACTGGCGCACCGACTACAGCCAGCTCGCCTACACCCCCGTGGAAGCACCACCCGGCATCCGGCCGGCGATCCACCGCTACATGAACCGCTTCAAGCTGGTCTTCGGCGCTTTCGACTTCGCCGTCGGCGAGGACGGCCGATGGTGGTTCCTGGAGTGCAACCCCTCCGGCCAGTGGCACTGGCTGGAAGAGGAGACCGGTCTGCCCATGTGCGCAGCCCTCGCAGACCTCTTGGAGAGGAAGCCGTGACCGATCAGGCACAGCTGCACCAGCAGCTCATTGACAGGATGACGACCAGTGGCAGCCTGCGCACGGAGCCGTGGAAGCGCGCCGCCGCAGCCGTCCCCCGGCACGAGTTCCTGCGCGGCGGCTTCTTCCGGCGCGCGGTCGGCACGGACTTCACCGCGTGGGAGCCTGTCCGGGGAGACGACCCGGACTGGCTGGAGGGCTGCTACGCGGACGAATCGTTGGTGACCCAGATCGCCGGCACGATCGTCCCGAGGGACATCCGCGGCCGGATCACGCGCGAGCCGACCAGCTCCAGCACACTGCCCTCCCTCGTGCTGCGCATGCTGGAGGACCTCCAGGTCGTGGACGGGCACAAGGTCCTAGAGATCGGCACCGGCACCGGCTACTCGACGGCCCTGCTCTGCGCCCGCCTTGGCGAGGAAGCCGTCACCTCGATCGAGTACGACCCGTGGGTAGCCTCGCGGGCCCGGGCGGCCCTCGGCCACCTCGGGACGTACCCGACGCTCATCACCGGCGACGGGCTCCTCGGCCACGGGGCGGGCGCACCCTACGACCGGGTCATCGCCACGTGTGGAGTGCGCACGGTGCCTCAGGCGTGGCTCGAGCAGACCCGGCCGGGCGGCCTGGTCCTGGCGACGATCTGCGGGTGGCTCGGCTCCTCGGAGCTCGCGCGCCTGACGGTTCATGAGGACGGTACGGCGTCCGGTCCGCTGCTGGGCGGGGCCGTGTCCTTCATGCTGGCGCGGCCGCACACCCCACCGCCACTCGGTCTGCTCCCCGACCTCGGCGACGGCAAGGAACGCGAGACCGCCATCGGGGCCGAGGTTCTGGGGAATTGGACGTCCCGGTTCGTCGTGCAGCTCGCCGTGCCGGGCGCCCAGCGACTGACGATGCAGCACGAAGGGCGGGACGAGGACGTCCTGGTCGACGTCGACACCGGATCGTGGGCCTCGGTGTATTCGGAGGGCGGCCGCTGGCTGGTCCGGCAGGGCGGTCCGGAGCCTTTGTGGGACGGCGTGGAGGAACAGTTCAGCAGCTGGTGCGCGGCCGGCGCGCCGCAGCTGGAGGAGTTCACGGTGAGCGTCACCCCGGAGGGGCAGACGATTCGCTGGTAGTTGCCACCAGCTCAGCGAGCTGTACACCGATCGCGTCGGCGATCCGAATGAGGGTGTCCAGCCTGGGCGACGCGTGTCCCTGCTCGATACGGCTGTACGTCGCCACGTCGATGCCTGACCGGCCGCAGACTGCCTGCTGGGTGAGGTTGTGGTACTCGCGTACGCGGCGGATCTGAGCGCCCACAGCGCGCCGGCGGGCGACGACTCGGTCGTCGGGCGGGATGGGACGTGGCACGCGTCCACGCTCCCGGCCCCATGATCAATTGTGATTAGGGTCGACCCTAATTTGTGTGATCTTGTTGCGCACGGGTACCTCGGCGAACTGCTGCCGATGCGATGAACCCCCGGGCCGCATGCCGGCCCGGGCGGCGGGGCGGTGTGATGTGCGTCCACTGCTCCCGCGAGGCGCTGGCCAAATATGGCTGAGCGCGGCCGCCCCACTCTCCGTATAGGAGGGTGGGGCGGTCTAGTCTTTTCCAGACGCCCCCTGCCGAGCTAAGCGGCAGGGGGCGCCGTTCCGGTCGGAGGCCTCCCGAGCTCTCCGACCGGGCTTTGATCTGGGGTTGTGCGTCAGGCAGACGGGGTGATCACGTCCACCTCCCCAGCCTGCACTTTACCCACGCATGGCCGGTTTTACAGGCAGCAGGAAGCGGTTACACAGAGACTGCACAGGGAGTTCGACCGATCTTGTGCATGTATGCACCTGCTACTACCGAGTAGATCAAGACAAATAATCCGACCGGTCGCCCGCTTTTGAGGGGACCGTCGCCGACGTGGCGTTGCGGCAAGATCACTGCCCGCCACTTCGGATGAACGTTCGACTAGACTCCAGGCAGACTCCGGCCGGGCTCGGGAGGTTCCGGCCGGACGGCAGCGCGCCCCCTGCCGCGTGAATCGACAGGGGGCGCGCTGCAAGCGTAGACCGAGGGTCCGACATCCGACCGGCGGGAGGATTGGACGCTCCTGCCAGATCTGCGGCGTCGCCTTCGTGTGCTCGCGTCGGCTGACCTAACCCAACTCGGCGGGGTTACGGGGTAGTAGCGGGGTAACAAGATCAACACATGTAGAAGCCCGGTAGATCCTGAGGACCTAACGGGCTTCTCACCTGGCGCTTTGCCACTGTGGGGCTAACAGGATTTGAACCTGTGGCCTCATCCTTATCAGGGATGCGCTCTAACCAACTGAGCTATAGCCCCGCCGCGCTCTGCGGTGTGTGTCCCGCGCGCTGACTCCTGAAGATTAGCGCACGACATGGGCAGTCCCAAAATCGGTTGTCGGGACAACGCCAGAGGACGTCACTCGTCCTCGGCGAGCGTCAGCTCGACGCCGCCCACGAAGCCCGCGGACAGGTTGTAGATGAACGCGCCGAGCGTCGCGAGGGCCGTCGCCAGGACGACGTCGATGACCGCGATGACCGACGCGAACAGCAGGACGTTCGGCAGCGACAGGAAGGCCTGCAGGTCGAAGCCGTTGGACTCGTTCGAGCCGGTGGCCTCGGAGATCGTGCCGCCGACCGTCGAGAAGACGCCCATCGCGTCCATGACCATCCACAGCACGGCGGCCGCGACGATCGTGCAGATGCCCAGGGCGATGGAGAGCAGGAAGCTGACCTTCATCACCGACCACGGGTCGGCCTTCGCCACCCGCAGCCGCGCCTTGCGCACGCGCGGCACGGTGCGCGCTCCCGTGCGGGGGCGCCGTACGGCACCGGTATCGGTGCCGGCGCCCGCATCGGCCGCCGCCTGCTGCGCCGGGTAGGCCTGCGGCGGGTGGTACGGGCCGGCCGGCTGCTGCGTCTGCCGTTCCCCGGGCAGGGGCGAGGCCGTGGCCGGCTCCTGCGCGGCAGGCTGCGGCTGCGCGCCTGAGGCGGACGGGCCCGCGCCTGCCTTGTGCTGCTTGGTCTGCGGACCTCGGGTGTCCGTCACAGTTCCCCCCTGGGATCCATGCGAGTCAGGCGAGGGCGTGTCCTTGGTCGGGGACTTGATCGCCTTCAGGTTGGTCGTGTGCGGGTCCGCCGCACGCGCGGCGGAGCCACGGCCGCCGTCGTCCGCTTCCGTACCCCTCGAGGTACCGGCCGGTCCGGCGCCCGTGGCTCCGCTCACGCTGACTCACTCCTCATGCCTACTCGGCCGAGGGCGCCTCACCCTCGTCCGTGCCGGTGACAACGGCACCCTCGGCGGTGTCGTCGACGACCACGTCGCCGTCGACCTCCTCCGCCTCGCGTCCCGCCTCGGCGTTGCGAGCGACGCCCACGACGGCATCGCGCTTGCCCAGATTGATCAGTTGGACGCCCATGGTGTCACGGCCGGTTTCCCTGATCTCGTTGACTCGCGTACGAATCACACCGCCCGACAGCGTGATGGCGAGGATCTCGTCGGTCTCCTCGACCACCAGCGCGCCGACGAGGGACCCACGGTCCTCGACGATCTTGGCGGCCTTGATGCCGAGGCCACCGCGACCCTGGACGCGGTACTCGTCGACGTTGGTCCGCTTCGCGTACCCGCCGTCTGTGGCAGTGAACACGAACGTACCGGGTCGAACAACATTCATCGAGAGCAGCTCGTCACCCTCGCGGAAGCTCATGCCCTTGACACCCGAGGTGGCGCGGCCCATGGGACGCAGAGTGTCGTCCGATGCGGTGAACCTGATCGACTGCGCCTTTTTGCTGATCAGAAGCAGATCGTCATCCGCCGAGACCAGTTCGGCACCGATCAGTTCGTCGTCCGAACCGTCCTGCCCCTCACGGAGGTTGATGGCGATCACACCGCCGGAACGGGGCGAATCGTAATCCTTCAGAGGCGTCTTCTTCACAAGTCCGGCCTTGGTGGCGAGCACGAGGTAGGGGACCGCCTCGTAGTCGCGGATCGCCAGGATCTCGGCGATCGCCTCGTCCGGCTGGAAGGCGAGCAGGTTCGCGACGTGCTGACCGCGCGCGTCCCGGCCGGCGTCGGGCAGCTCGTAGCCCTTGACCCGGTAGACGCGGCCCTTGTTGGTGAAGAACAGCAGCCAGTGGTGCGTGGTGGACACGAAGAAGTGGTCGACGATGTCGTCTTCCTTGAGCTTCGTGCCGCGCACGCCCTTGCCGCCGCGCTTCTGGGCGCGGTAGTCGTCGGTCTTGGTGCGCTTGATGTAGCCGCCCCGGGTGACCGTGACGACGATGTCCTCCTCGGCGATCAGGTCCTCGATGGACATGTCGCCCTCGTAGGGGATCAGCGTCGTCTTGCGGTCGTCGCCGAACTTCTCGACGATCGCGGCCAGTTCTGCGCTGACGATGCCGCGCTGGCGGACCGGGGAGGCGAGGATCTCGTTGTACTCGTTGATCTTCGCCTGGAGCTCGTCGTGCTCCTGGACGATCTTCTGGCGCTCCAGGGCGGCCAGTCGCCGCAGCTGCATCTCGAGGATGGCATTGGCCTGGATCTCGTCGATCTCCAGCAGGCTCATCAGGCCGCCGCGGGCGATGTCGACGGTGTCGCTGCGCCGGATCAGCGCGATGACCTCGTCGATGGCGTCCAGGGCCTTCAGCAGGCCGCGCAGGATGTGCGCCCGCTCCTCGGCCTTGCGCAGCCGGAAGCGCGTACGGCGGACGATGACCTCGATCTGGTGCGTCACCCAGTGCCGGATGAACGCGTCGAGAGAGAGCGTGCGCGGCACACCGTCCACCAGCGCCAGCATGTTGGCGCCGAAGTTCGTCTGCAGGTCGGTGTGCTTGTACAGGTTGTTCAGCACGACCTTGGCGACCGCGTCCCGCTTCAGCACGATGACCAGGCGCTGGCCCGTGCGCGAGGAGGTCTCGTCACGGACGTCCGCGATGCCGCCGATCTTGCCGTCCTTGACCAGGTCGGCGATCTTCTGGGCGAGGTTGTCCGGGTTGACCTGGTACGGGAGTTCCGTGACGACCAGGCACTGGCGGTTCTGGATCTCCTCGACCTCGACGACCGCGCGCATCGTGATGGAGCCGCGGCCGGTGCGGTACGCCTCCTCGATGCCCCGGCGGCCGACGACGAGCGCACCGGTCGGGAAGTCCGGGCCCTTGATGCGCTCGATCAGCGCGTCCAGCAGCTCCTCGTGGGAGGCCTCGGGGTTCTCCAGGTACCACTGGGCACCGGAGGCGACCTCGCGCAGGTTGTGCGGCGGGATGTTGGTCGCCATGCCGACCGCGATACCGGCCGAGCCGTTGATCAGCAGGTTCGGGAAGCGGGCCGGCAGGACGGTCGGCTCCTGGGAGCGGCCGTCGTAGTTGTCCGTGAAATCGACGGTCTCCTCGTCGATGTCGCGGACCATCTCCATCGACAGCGGCGCCATCTTGCACTCGGTGTACCGCATCGCCGCGGCCGGGTCGTTGCCCGGGGAGCCGAAGTTGCCGTTGGAGTCGACGAGCGGCATGCGCATCGACCACGACTGGGCGAGGCGCACCAGCGCGTCGTAGATGGAGGAGTCGCCGTGCGGGTGGTAGTTGCCCATGACGTCGCCGACGACGCGGGCACACTTGTAGAAGCCGCGCTCGGGCCGGTAGCCGCCGTCGTACATGGCGTACAGCACACGGCGGTGGACGGGCTTGAGGCCGTCGCGGACGTCCGGCAGCGCTCGCGAGACGATGACGGACATCGCGTAGTCGAGGTACGAGCGCTGCATCTCCGTCTCGAGCCCGACGGGCTCGACGCGCATGGCCAGGGCGTCACCCTCGGGCGTCGTCACGGGAGTGTTCTCGTCGGTCATTGCTGGTGAAGATCCTTCCTGGTGCGGTCAGCTGAGACCGACTCAGATGTCGAGGAAGCGGACGTCCTTGGCGTTGCGCTGGATGAACGCGCGTCGGGCCTCGACGTCCTCGCCCATGAGGACCGAGAACAGGTCGTCGGCCTGGGCGGCGTCGTCGAGGGTGACCTGGCCGAGGACGCGGTGCTCCTGGTCCATGGTCGTGATGCGCAGTTCCTCGGCGTTCATCTCGCCGAGACCCTTGAAGCGCTGCACGGAGTCGTCCCTGATGCGCTTGCCCGCGTTGCGGCCCATCTCGATCAGGGCGTCACGCTCGCGGTCGGAGTACGCGTACTCGAAGTCGTCCTTGCCCCACTTGATCTTGTAGAGCGGCGGGCGGGAGAGGTACACGTGCCCGGCCTCGACCAGGGGCCGCATGAAGCGGAACAGGAAGGTCAGCAGCAGGGTGTTGATGTGCTGGCCGTCGACGTCGGCGTCCGCCATCAGGATGATCTTGTGATAGCGCAGCTTCTCGATGTCGAAGTCCTCGTGGACTCCGGTGCCGAACGCCGAGATCAGCGCCTGGATCTCCTGGTTCTGCAGGATCTTGTCGATCCGCGCCTTCTCGACGTTCAGGATCTTGCCGCGGATCGGGAGGATCGCCTGGTACTGCGGGTTGCGGCCGGACTTGGCCGAACCGCCGGCGGAGTCACCCTCGACGATGAAGATCTCGCACTTGGTGGGATCGTTCGACTGGCAGTCGGAGAGCTTGCCCGGCAGGGACGCCGTCTCCAGCAGGCCCTTGCGGCGGGTGAGGTCACGGGCCTTGCGGGCCGCCACGCGCGCGGTGGCCGCCTGGATGCCCTTGCGGATGATGTCCGCGGCCTCGTTCGGGTTCCGGTCCAGCCAGTCCGCGAGGTGCTCGTACACGACCTTCTGCACGAAGGTCTTGACCTCGGTGTTGCCCAGCTTGGTCTTCGTCTGCCCCTCGAACTGGGGCTCGCTCAGCTTGACCGAGATGATCGCCGTCAGACCCTCGCGGATGTCGTCACCCGTGAGGTTGTCGTCCTTCTCGCGCAGCAGCCTCTTGTCGCGCGCGTACTTGTTGATCAGCGAGGTCAGCGCGGAGCGGAAGCCCTCTTCGTGCGTACCGCCCTCGTGGGTGTGGATGATGTTGGCGAAGGAGTACACGCCTTCGGTGTAGCCGCCGTTCCACTGCATGGCGACCTCGAGGGACAGGCTCTTGTCCTTGTCCTCGGCCTCCAGGTCGATCACAGTGGGGTGCACCAGGTCTCCCTTGCGGGAGTTCAGGTACTTCACGAAGTCGACGATGCCGCCCTCGTAGTGGTACGAGACGCTCTTGACCTCGTGCTTCTCGTCCTCGCCCGCCTCGTCCGCGCCGGCGGTGGCCTTCGCCGACTCACGCTCGTCGGTGAGGTTGATCTTCAGACCCTTGTTGAGGAACGCCATCTCCTGGAAGCGCCGGGAGAGCGTCTCGAAGGAGTAGTCGGTGGTCTCGAAGATGTCGCCGTCGGCCCAGAAGGTGACCGACGTGCCGGTCTCTTCAGTGGCCTCGTGCCGAGCGAGCGGTGCCGTGGGGACACCCAGCTTGTAGTCCTGCGTCCAGCGGTAGCCGTCCGTCCTGACCTCCACGGCGACCCTCGTGGACAGGGCGTTGACGACGGAGACACCCACGCCGTGCAGACCACCGGAGACCGCGTAACCGCCGCCGCCGAACTTGCCGCCCGCGTGCAGCACGGTCAGCACGACCTCGACGGCGGGCTTGCCCTCGGACGGGACGATGCCCACCGGGATGCCACGGCCGTTGTCGACGACCCGGACACCGCCGTCGGCGAGGATCGTCACGTCGATGGTGTCCGCGTGACCGGCCAGCGCCTCGTCGACGGAGTTGTCCACGACCTCCTGCACCAGGTGGTGCAGGCCGCGCTCACCGGTCGAGCCGATGTACATGCCGGGTCGCTTGCGGACCGCGTCCAGACCCTCGAGGACGGTGATGGCACTGGCGTCGTACGAGGCGGTGACCTCGCCGTTGGAGGTGATCGCCTCGCTGGTCACGCCTGCGTCGGTGGACGGGATGTTCTCGTTGGGGTTGCCGGAATCGGCCACGAAGCGCCCTTTCTGGCACAGCACGAGCCAGGCTCGTCGGCGGGTTGCCGGAGCGGCTGCGGCATGTTGCGTTGGTAAGCCTTGATCAGCGTTGCTCAGCTTTTCCCGGACGGTCCCCACGATTGGGGCGGGATTGCTTCCAGTCTACCGGTAGCACTGACACTGATGGGGGTTTGCCGGTACCTGAGTCCGCATGTGCCGCCCTCGACGGGTCTTGTCCGACTCCCGATATACGGATGGGGGCTCCAAGAGGCTCACGGAGGCACTCAGAGCTTCGGGCCGTCAACCCTTGGCTACTTCGGAGTCAGGTCGCGATTCGCAACCGTGTGCGGGCACACGACGGGAGGGCCGCCGACGCCACGAAAGGGCAGACGGAAGCCCTCGATGTGATGTCAGTCACGTGCTGTCGACAGGTGGGAAACCAGTGCCGAACAGCCAGGGGTGCGGGCGGGAGACCGGGGCCGATCAGCCGTGGACACGGGCGGAAACCGGCGCCGGTCAACCGTAGGTGTCGCCCGGACCGGTGCTGCCGGGGGCGCGCAGCGGCCCGTAGCGGCGCGCGGGGCCGCCGGGGCCCTGCACCTTGATCAGCTTCACCCTGCCGTGCCCCAGGTCCTCGTTGAGACGCGCGACCAGCGTGGGCGCGAGCAGCCGGAGATTCGTCGCCCAGGCCGTCGAGTCGCAGCGCACCGTCAGGACACATTCGTCCTCGTCGTACCGCTCCGGCTCACAGTGCTTGGCCACGTCCTCGCCGACGATCTGCGGCCAGCGGCCCATCACACCGCCCACCGCGGCCGGCGCCTCCCAGCCGCGTTCGGTGATCAGCCGGTTGATCGCGGAGCCGAGCGCCATGGGGTCGCGCCCGTCGGCACGCGCGCCGGAGCGCAGACCACCGCCGCGGCGCGCCTGCTTCTTCTGCTGCGCCGCGTCCCCACGCGCGCGTGCGGCGTCCTTCGCGGCGCGCAGCGCCACCCGCGCGAGGTCGACGCCGGAGGGCTCCGGGGGCTTGGAGGGCTTGGGGACGCCGACGGGTGTGTTCTCCGTCATACGCGCTCCACCGTCCCCTCGGACACGGCGAACCGCGTCCCGGACAGCACATGCGGTACGTCGTCGTCGACCGCGGCCGTCACCAGGACCTGCTCACCGGGCGCGACCAGTTCGGCGAGGCGCTCACGGCGGCGGGTGTCCAGCTCCGCGAAGACGTCGTCGAGTACCAGCACCGGCTCGTTGCCCTCTGCTCTGAGCAGGTCGTACGAGGCCAGGCGCAGCGCCAGCGCGTAGGACCAGGACTCGCCGTGGGAGGCGTAGCCCTTGGCGGGGAGCTGGCCGAGCTTGAGCTGAAGATCGTCCCGGTGCGGGCCGATCAGTGTGACGCCGCGCTCGATCTCCTGCTTGCGGGCCTCGGCGAGTGCGGCCGTCAACTGCTCGAAGAGGTCCTCACGGGTGTGCGCCTCGCCCGGCGCGGACGGCTTGTACTCCAACGCGACCGGGCCGCCGCCGGGGGCGAGTTGCTCATAGGCCTTGTCGGCCAGCGGCTGGATCGTGGCGATCAGGTCCAACCGCTGGGCGAGCAACTCGGCGCCCACGCGGGCGAGATGCTGGTCCCAGACGTCAAGGGTGGACATGTCCATGGTGCGACCGCCGTGCCGACGGGCCAGCGCCGCCGACTTCAGCAGGGTGTTGCGCTGCTTGAGGACCCGGTCGTAGTCGGAGCGGACCCCGGCCATGCGCGGCGAGCGCGCGGTGATCAGCTCGTCGAGGAAACGGCGCCGCTCACCGGGATCGCCTTTGACCAGCGCGAGATCCTCGGGCGCGAACAGCACCGTCCGAACGATGCCCAGCACGTCACGCGGCTTGACCTGCGAGGACCTGTTGATGCGGGCCCGATTGGCACGCCCCGGGTTCAACTCGAGCTCGACCAGCTGCTGCCGTTCGCCCTGCCGGACCTGGGCCCGGATGATCGCGCGCTCGGCACCCATGCGAACCAGGGGGGCGTCGGAGGAGACCCGGTGGCTGCCGAGGGTGGCGAGATAGCCGACGGCCTCGACGAGGTTGGTCTTGCCCTGCCCGTTCGGCCCGACGAAGGCCGTCACCCCCGGGTCCAGCGGGACCTCGACCCGGGGGTACGAGCGGAAGTCGGCCAGCGACAGATGCGTGACGTGCATGGTTGTTTCGCCGACCTCCCTGGACGTTCGTGGACTGCCGTACAGCCCTGTGGACTACTTCTTCTCGACCGCGTGGCCGCCGAACTGGTTCCGCAGCGCCGCGATCATCTTCATCTGGGGCGAGTCCTCCTGTCGGGAGGCGAACCGCGCGAACAGCGACGCGGTGATCGCCGGCAGCGGCACCGCGTTGTCGATCGCGGCCTCCACAGTCCAGCGTCCCTCGCCGGAGTCCTGGGCATAACCCCGGAGCTCGTCCAGGTGCTCGTCCTCGTCAAGCGCGTTGACCGCGAGGTCCAGCAGCCAGGAGCGGATGACCGTGCCCTCCTGCCAGGAGCGGAAGACCTCCCGGACGTCGGTCACGGAGTCGACCTTCTCCAGCAGCTCCCAGCCCTCGGCGTAAGCCTGCATCATCGCGTACTCGATGCCGTTGTGGACCATCTTCGCGAAGTGGCCCGCGCCGACCTTGCCTGCGTGCACCGAGCCGAAGTCACCCTCCGGCTTGAGGGCGTCGAAGACCGGCTGCACCTTGGCGACGTTCTCCTTGTCGCCGCCGTACATCAGCGCGTAGCCGTTCTCCAGGCCCCAGACGCCGCCCGAGACACCGCAGTCGACGAAACCGATGCCCTTGGCCGCAAGCTCCTCCGCGTGCTTCTCGTCGTCGGTCCAGCGGGAGTTGCCGCCGTCCACGACGACGTCACCGGGCTCCAGCAGTTCGGCGAGCTCGTCGATGGTGGACTGCGTGGGCCCGCCCGCCGGGACCATCACCCAGATCACGCGCGGACCGCTGAGCTTGCCCACAAGCTCCTGCAGACTGTGGACATCGGCGAGGTCCGGGTTGCGGTCGTATCCGAGAACGGTGTGACCTGCGCGGCGGATCCGCTCGCGCATGTTGCCGCCCATCTTGCCGAGGCCGACGAGACCGAGCTCCATCAGTTGTGTTCCTTAGGTTCTGCGACGTGGCGTGGCGGCACGTGCGTACCGCGAGGCACTTTCGTACCCGCGTCCGAGCCTAAACCCGGACGCTCGCGCACATCTGTGGGCATACGCGCTCAGTCGTAGGCCCTCACCTGCGGGTTGTCCCACAGGCCGGGCTGACTTCTCCACTGGCCTGTGGACAACTGTCGGCGGCTCAGCCGCTGAGGCGCACCGGCATGATCAGGTACTTGTAGGCCTCGTCCGCCTCGGCGTCCAGCGCCGGCTTGCCACTGAGCAGGGCGGGCTTGGTGGAGGTCGTGAACGACAACTGAGCCACCGGGGAGTCGATGGCGCTCAGGCCGTCCAGCAGGAACGTCGGGTTGAACGCGATCGAGACGTCGTCGCCCTCCAGCTGGGCGTCAACCCTTTCCACAGCCTGTGCGTCGTCGCTGGAACCGGCCTCCAGGATGAGCACGCCCTGCTCGAAGCTGAGCCGCACCGGGGTGTTGCGCTCGGCGACCAGGGCCACGCGCTTGACGGCCTCCACGAAGGGGGCGGTCTCGATCACGGCGACGCTGTTGAACTCCGTCGGGAACAGCGAGCGGTACTTCGGGAGGTCGCCCTCCAGCAGGCGGGTCGTCGTACGGCGGCCGGCGCCCTCGAAGCCGATCAGGCCTTCGCCCGAGCCCCCGCCGGACAGCGCCAGGATCACCTGGTCACCGCTGGTCAGGGCCTTCGCGGTGTCCAGGAGCGTCTTGGCGGGCACCAGGGCGACCGCGGAGGCCTCCGGGTTCTCCGGCTTCCACAGGAACTCGCGGACCGCGAAGCGGTAGCGGTCGGTGGACGCCAGCGTGACGGTGTCGCCCTCGATCTCGATGCGCACACCGGTGAGGACGGGCAGCGTGTCGTCACGGCCGGCCGCGATGGCCACCTGGGAGGCGGCGGAGGCGAAGACCTCGCCGGGGACCGTGCCCGTCGCGTTCGGCATCTGCGGCAGGGCCGGGTACTCCTCCACAGGCAGGGTGTGGAGTGTGAACCGGGACGAGCCGCAGACCACCGTCGCCCGTACACCGTCTGTGGAGATCTCCACCGGCCGGTTGGGGAGCGCGCGGCAGATGTCCGCGAGCAGTCGGCCGGAGACCAGGACCGTGCCCTCCTCGTCGACCTCGGCCTCCACGGACACCCGCGCGGAGACCTCGTAGTCGAAGCTGGACAGGCTCAGCTGGCCTTCCTCGGCCTTCAGCAGCAGGCCGGCGAGGACAGGCGCCGGCGGACGGGCCGGGAGGCTGCGTGCCGCCCAGGCCACTGCCTCCGCGAGTACGTCGCGTTCCACCCGGATCTTCACTGTTGCCGCCTCCTGCTGTTGCCGGCGCTTCTCGCTCTGCCTGGCCCTCGTCGTCTGTCTCGGTGTCGACGGTCCCTGTGAGGGGGAGGACACCGGGGACCAGTCTGACGCACCGCACTGACAGTAGGTGCCTATCGGGGTCAAGTCGTGACGAGGGGCAGTCGGGCGCCGAAGAGCGAGTTGTGCACAGGGCCCACTTCGAAACGGATTCCCAGCTCTCTCTAGTCGGGAGTAGTAGTAGGGCCTGTGGATACCGTGGATAACCTCGTTTGCCCAGCTCAGGGCGGAAATTTTGTCCACCGGTCCTGTGGGTGGAGGCGGTGGACAACCGGGCGTATCTGTGGAGAACAGAAAGTTCTGCACACGCCGTGCACAGGGTGAGGCGAGTTCTCCCCAGCGCCGTCCCCAGCTTTACCCACCTTTCCCACAGCCCAACCCGGCACCTTCGTGTGACGCCTTTCACTCGACCCGGTGAGGAGGCGCGTCGCGTTGCCGAACAGTGGACAGGCATGTGGAGAAGCTGCCGATCGCTGGGGACAACATCGCCCAGCCTGTGGGTGGCCGGTGGACAACTCGGTGCACAGCCTGTGGATCATTCCGTCGTCCACAGTCTGTGGAGATCCTTCGTCCACGAATCCACAAGTACCTGAGCTGGTCTGATGGTCATTCGACAGCCGCGCCTGTGGACACGATCTGGACAACTCCCCAGTCCCCAGGGTGTGGACGGCAGAAAGTCCCCGAATCTGTGGAGGGAGGCCGTAACCCGGCGATTAATCGAACAGCGGGTTGCGGCTCGGTGCGCGAGCGGGAGCCGGTGGGGAACGAGAAGGGCGCCCCCGGATCCCTCCGAGGGCGCCCTCAGCGGCGTACCGCCGTCGCTGTCAGCCGTTCTTGATGCGGTTGGTCAGCTCCGTGACCTGGTTGTAGATGGAGCGGCGCTCGGCCATCAGGTTGCGGATCTTGCGGTCCGCGTGCATGACCGTGGTGTGGTCGCGGCCGCCGAACAGCGCGCCGATCTTCGGCAGCGACAGGTCCGTCAGCTCACGGCACAGGTACATGGCGATCTGCCGGGCGGTGACCAGGGCGCGGCCCCGCGAGGTGCCGCACAGGTCCTCGACGGTCAGCCCGAAGTAATCCGCCGTCGCGCCCATGATGGCCGTCGAGGTGATCTCGGGCGCCGAGTCGTCGCCGCCGGGGATGAGGTCCTTCAGGACGATCTCGGTCAGGCCCAGATCCACCGGCTGCCGGTTGAGCGAGGCGAACGCCGTGACCCGGATCAGCGCGCCCTCCAGCTCACGGATGTTCCGCGAGATCCGGGAGGCGATGAACTCGAGCACCTCCGGCGGCGCGTTCAGCTGCTCCTGCACCGCCTTCTTGCGCAGGATCGCGATCCGCGTCTCCAGCTCGGGCGGCTGGACGTCCGTGATCAGGCCCCACTCGAAACGGTTCCGCAGCCGGTCCTCCAGCGTCACCAGCTGCTTCGGCGGCCGGTCGGAGGACAGCACGATCTGCTTGTTGGCGTTGTGGAGCGTGTTGAAGGTGTGGAAGAACTCCTCCTGCGTCGACTCCTTGTCCGCCAGGAACTGGATGTCGTCGACGAGCAGGATGTCCATCTCGCGGTACCGCTTGCGGAAGCTGTCGCCCTTGCCGTCGCGGATGGAGTTGATGAACTCGTTGGTGAACTCCTCCGAGCTCACGTACCGCACCCGCGTGCCCGGGTAGAGGCTGCGCGCGTAGTGCCCGATCGCGTGCAGCAGGTGCGTCTTGCCCAGACCGGACTCCCCGTAGATGAACAAGGGGTTGTAGGCCTTCGCCGGCGCCTCGGCCACAGCGACCGCGGCCGCGTGCGCGAAGCGGTTGGAGGCGCCGATCACGAACGTGTCGAAGAGGTACTTCGGGTTCAGACGCGCGGTGGGCTCACCCGGGCCGGTCGCCGGCGCGGGCTGCGCGGCCAGCGGGCCGGGAGCACCGGTCGTCGGCAGGTTCGGGCCGACCGGGCCGCCCCGGTGGACGTGCCCAGAACCGGCCGGCGGCTCGGGCAGTTCCCGGCGCACCGGGTCGCGCTGGTCGTAGTCGGGGCGTGGCGCGTCGTAGTCGGAGCGCTGCTGATCGTAGGAGGGGCGCTCCACGGGCTGCGGGCGGTAGTCCTGCGAGGGGGAGCCGTAGCCGCCCTGGGAGCCGGAGCCGTAGGAATCCTGCGGGTTGTACGAGTCCTGGGAGCCGTACGAGTCCTGCCCCGGTGACGCGTACGGGTCACGCTCGGGAAAGCCGAGGCGCTGCTGCTGCCAGCCGTACTCGTCCTGCTGCTGCGGCCGTGGCCAGGCGCCGGGCTCGGGGCGCTGGTACTCGGACGGGTATGCGGGACGGGCCGTCGGGAGCTGATCTGCGCGCGTAGGCGGATGCTGGTCGCCGGCCGGTCCGGGCAGTTGATCGGCACGGTGGCGGCCGTACCCCTCGTACCCGTCGCGGTCCTGGCGCTCCTGGCGCTCCTGGCGCTCGTGGCGCTCGTGGCGGTCCTGGCGGTCCTGGCGGTCATAGGCGTCGCGCTCGGGTCGGCCGTCGCGGTCCGGTCGGTCGTATCCGTCACGCTCTGGGCGGTCATAGCCGTCGCGGTCCTGGCGCGCGGCCGGAAGCTCGGGCTCCTCGTAGCGCTGCTGGGGTCGGGCCGGGGGCGCCGGCGTGGCGAGGGGCTCGCCCGCGGAGTCATCGACGGTGATCGCGATCCGGATCGGGCGGCCGCACTCACGGCTCAGCGACTCGCTGACGATCGGCGCCAGCCGGCCCTCGAGTACGCCTTTCGCGAACTCGTTCGGTACGGCGAGCAGCGCGGTGTCGGCGACGAGCGCGAGCGGCTGGCAGCGCCGGATCCAGTGCTCGTCCTTCCCTTCGACCCCTTGGCCGCGGCCCTCCCCGAGGAGTTGCTCCAATACGCGTGGCCACACTGCGGCAAGATCGGCAGGTACGTCAGCCACAGGGCACGCTCTCTCACAGGTCCCACGAACGTGTGGTTCTGGGACGGCTCGGGATGTAAATCGGGTGGGGCAGGGATAAGGGAACGAATCGGAGTTCCGTCACGGTAGTCAGGGCGGCCGGTACGGTTCAAGTTGTTGTCCCCAGCCTGTGGACAAGTGTCTCCCGGCGACTCCTGGTTTGACCGGATGGCGTAGCCGCGCGTACCGTAACCAGGTCGAGTTGTCGATGGCTGCTGCCGCCTGCCTCCGATGGGCACAGATCATTTGGGTGATCGGTCAGCGGTGCACACGGGCGTAACTGCGAGCTACTCGTGGGCGCACGGTGACAGCCAGGACGGCACCCCGCAACCACCGATTCTTTCTGGAGCCCCCGAGTGAGCAAGCGCACCTTCCAGCCGAACAACCGTCGTCGCGCGAAGACCCACGGCTTCCGCCTGCGGATGCGTACCCGTGCCGGTCGCGCGATTCTCGCGAACCGCCGCAGCAAGGGTCGCGCCAGCCTGTCCGCCTGATCTCGATCAGGTCATGACGTCGTGCTGCCTACCGAGCATCGGCTGAGGCGGCGCGAGGACTTCGCGACCGCGGTACGACGAGGGCGCCGGGCCGGACGCCCGCTCCTCGTCGTACATCTACGTAGCGGTTCCACGGACCCGCATGCGCCTGGGGAGAGCGCTCCCCCGACGCGTGCGGGTTTCGTCGTGAGCAAAGCAGTGGGTGGCGCGGTCGTGCGCAACAAGGTGAAGCGCAGGCTTCGCCATCTGATGCGCGAGCGAGTCGCCCAGCTGCCCCCCGGTAGCCTGGTAGTCGTACGAGCGCTGCCCGGATCGGGCGACGCCGACCATGCACAGCTGGCCCGAGACCTGGATGCCGCTCTCCAGCGGTTGCTGGGAGGGGGCGCGCGATGAAGTACCCGCTACTGGCTCTGATCAAGCTCTACCAGTGGACGATCAGTCCGCTGCTCGGGCCGGTCTGCAAGTACTACCCGTCGTGCTCCCACTACGGCTACACGGCCATCGACCGGCACGGTGCCATCAAGGGAACGGCACTCACGGCATGGCGCATCCTGCGGTGCAATCCGTGGTCGCTGGGCGGTGTGGACCATGTGCCGCCGCGCAAGCGCCCGCGGTGGCACGAAATGCCGCGGAACGCGTGGCGTGCACGCAAGGGCGGGCCCTCCGCCGCCGGACCGGCCACCGAGGGACAGACTTCTCCCACAAGTCCGTCGAGTCCTTCGAGCCAGGCCGCAGAGACACCGTCCCATGCCCAAGGAGCATGATTAGTGGACACGATTGCCAGCCTCTTCAGCTTTATCACCACACCCGTCTCCTGGGTCATCGTCCAGTTCCACTCGGTGTACGGCGCCCTCTTCGGCCCCGACACCGGCTGGGCCTGGGGCCTGTCGATCGTGTCCCTGGTGATCCTGATCCGTATCTGCCTGATCCCGCTCTTCGTGAAGCAGATCAAGGCGACCCGGGCGATGCAGACGCTGCAGCCCGAGATGAAGAAGATCCAGGAGCGCTACAAGAACGACAAGCAGCGTCAGTCCGAAGAGATGATGAAGCTGTACAAGGAGACGGGTACCAACCCGCTGTCCTCGTGCCTTCCCATCCTGGCGCAGTCCCCGTTCTTCTTCGCTCTGTACCACGTGCTGAACAGCATCGCGTCGAACGACACCATCGGCGTGATCAACACCAGCCTTCTGGAGAGTGCCCAGAAGGCGCACATCGTCGGTGCGCCGCTGGCGGTGAAGTTCACCGACAGCGCGTCGAAGGTGGAAGCACTCGGTGCTTCCCTCACCGATGTCCGCGTGGTCACCGCCATCATGATCATCCTGATGTCGGCGTCGCAGTTCTTCACCCAGCGCCAGCTGATGACGAAGAACATCGACACCACGGTGAAGACGCCGTTCATGCAGCAGCAGAAGATGCTGATGTACGTCTTCCCCGTCATGTTCGCCGTCTTCGGCATCAACTTCCCCGTCGGTGTCCTCGTCTACTGGCTGACCACCAACGTGTGGACCATGGGCCAGCAGATGTACGTCATCCGCAACAACCCGACCCCGGGTTCCAAGGCCCAGGCCTCGTACCTGGAGCGCCTGCACAAGTACGTCGCGCAGCACCACAAGGTCAGCAAGCGACGCGACCGGGCCATCGTCAAGGCCATCGTCGCCAAGGGCCGTGACCGCAACGAGTTCGAGCGCAAGTTCATCAACGGCCTGACCAAGGCCGGCCTCGCCGCCCAGGCCGACGGCACCGTGATCAAGAGCGACACCGCGGCCGCAGCCGAGGCCGAGGACGGTACGCCGATCACCACCGCCGGTGCCCCGAAGCGCCAGCAGCCCAAGCGGCAGAGCAAGTCGCAGCGTCAGCACGGCGGCGCCAAGGCGGCCGGTGAGGACGAGCCGAAGACGTCGCTGACCAAGTCCGACGAGCCCGAGGACGCCAAGCCCTCCGCCGCTGCCAAGAAGGGCGGCGCGAAGCCCGCCGGCGGTACCCGCAGCAAGGCCCAGTCCGGACAGCGCAAGGGTCCGCAGCGGCCCAAGTCCCCGTCCAAGAAGTAAGAAGGAGTCCATCCCGTGACGGAAGGCACCACCTCCGCCGCTGCCGAGGGGGCAGACACCCTGACTCGCCTGGAGCAGGAAGGCGAGATCGCGGCGGACTACCTGGAGGGTCTGCTTGATATCGCCGATCTCGACGGCGATATCGACATGGACGTCGAGGCCGACCGAGCATCCGTCTCGATCATCAGCGACACGGGCGGCCGCGACCTGCAGAAGCTGGTCGGCCGTGACGGCGAGGTGCTGGAGGCGCTCCAGGAGCTCACCCGTCTGGCCGTGCACCGGGAGACCGGTGACCGCAGCCGTCTGATGCTCGACATCGCGGGATATCGGGCACAGAAGCGTTCGGAGCTGTCCGAGCTGGGCGCCAAGGCCGCCGCGGAGGCCAAGAGCAGCGGCGAGGCCGTCAAGCTGCAGCCGATGACGCCCTTCGAGCGCAAGGTCGTGCACGAC
This sequence comes from Streptomyces flavovariabilis, assembly GCF_000725785.1. Taxonomy (NCBI): domain Bacteria; kingdom Bacillati; phylum Actinomycetota; class Actinomycetes; order Kitasatosporales; family Streptomycetaceae; genus Streptomyces; species Streptomyces flavovariabilis. Next base: position 301,448 of record NZ_JNXD01000011.1, read on the forward strand.
GCGGTCAAGGCCGCGGGCCTGCGCAGCGAGTCCGAGGGCGAGGAGCCGCAGCGCTTCGTCGTCGTGCTGCCCGCCTGATCGGCCTCTACGTTCCCCGGCCCCGTCTGTTGCGCAGACGGGGCCGAACTTTGTCAGCCTGATAGTTCTGGTGGTTCTGGTGTCGGCGCCGGGTGCGCTGACGCGGTACGGAAGGACGGTCCCCCGTGACGGAGGCAGCGGAGCTTCCCCCCGCGCCCGAGCAGGCACGCGAGGTGTTCGGTGATCGCTTCGCGGATGCGGTGCGGTATGCCGAGCTGCTCGCTGAGGCGGGCGTGAAGCGCGGTCTCATCGGCCCGCGTGAAGTACCTCGCCTCTGGGAGCGGCACCTGCTGAACTGCGCGGTGCTCTCGGAGGTCGTGCCCGACAGTGTGACGGTGTGCGATGTCGGCTCGGGCGCCGGACTCCCCGGCATTCCGCTGGCGCTGGTCCGCACCGACCTGAAGATCACGCTCCTGGAGCCGCTGCTGCGGCGCACCAATTTCCTCACCGAGGTCGTGGAGCTGCTCGGCCTCGATCATGTGACCGTCGTGCGCGGCCGGGCCGAAGAGGTCATGGGAAAGATCCAACCCGTTCACGTGGTGACGGCCCGAGCCGTCGCGCCGCTCGACCGGCTCGCCACCTGGGGCATCCCGCTGCTGCGGCCGTACGGCGAGATGCTCGCGCTCAAGGGTGATACCGCCGAGGAGGAACTGAAGAGCGCGTCGGCAGCACTCAGCAAGCTGGGCGCGGTGGAGACATCCATCCTGCATGTGGGTGAGGGTGTGGTGGACCCGACGTCCACTGTCGTACGGGTCGAGGTCGGGGAGAGCCCCGGCGGTGTGCGCTTCGCCGCGAAGCGCGCCAAGGCGGCTCGCACGGGCCGGACGCGCCGGCGACGCTGAGCTGGTGCGTCCGGCCCGTGCTGATCCGTCCTGACGACGAGACTTACTCCACACAAGCTGCCAAACCTATGCATCCCGGAGTGTCGCGACAGTCTGGCCTCGGCTGCTGTGCATCGTGTTTCACGTGAAACGTCGCTCACTGCTGCACGGCATCATCAGTCGTGGCCGCGCTGCGGCCGAACCCCGCGACCGAAAGCCTCTTGGTTCACTTGATGAGGGACCTGAGGTATCCACAGAGGTGGATTTCTCCACAGAACGCCAGGCCTCACTGGTTCACGACCCCGAAGACATGGGAGGCTCTGTTCATTGCGAGCCTGAAGTCGAGGAGAGTGAATCCTTGCGGTCCGACGCCAACATCGCGGGACCGATGACCGATCCGGTCCCCGGTCCCCGTACCGAGTCGATGGGGGCGGATGTTTCACGTGAAACACCGCCTCCGATGGACGACACTCCCATCGGTCGTGCTGCCCAACTGGCGGTGGAGGCTCTGGGTCGTGCCGGTGAGGGCCTGCCACGGCCCGAGCAGACCCGAATCATGGTGGTCGCCAATCAGAAGGGTGGTGTGGGCAAGACGACGACGACCGTCAACCTTGCCGCATCGCTGGCGCTGCACGGTGGCCGTGTCCTGGTGGTCGACCTCGACCCACAGGGCAATGCGTCCACCGCGCTGGGCATCGACCATCACGCTGAAGTCCCGTCCATCTACGACGTGTTGGTGGATAGCAGGCCGCTCTCCGAGGTCGTCCAGCCGGTCCCCGACGTCGAGGGCCTTTTCTGCGCCCCCGCCACGATCGATCTCGCCGGTGCGGAGATCGAGCTGGTGTCCCTGGTGGCACGGGAGAGCAGGCTGCAGCGCGCGATCCAGGCGTATGAACAGCCCTTGGACTACATCCTCATCGACTGCCCACCCTCGCTGGGGCTCCTGACCGTCAATGCGCTCGTGGCGGGCCAGGAGGTCCTGATCCCCATCCAGTGCGAGTACTACGCGCTGGAAGGTCTCGGGCAGCTGCTGCGCAACGTCGACCTGGTACGGGGGCACCTCAACCCCGCCCTGCATGTGTCGACCATCCTCCTCACCATGTACGACGGCCGGACCCGCCTCGCGTCCCAGGTCGCGGAAGAGGTGCGCACCCACTTCGGTGACGAGGTACTGCGGACGAGCATCCCTCGCTCCGTCCGTATCTCGGAGGCGCCGAGTTATGGGCAGACGGTACTGACCTACGATCCTGGATCGAGTGGTGCCCTCTCCTATCTTGAGGCGGCACGAGAGATCGCGCTGAAGGGTGTCGGCATCAGCTATGACGCGACGCACGCCCATATCGGCGTACAGCAAAACGACCCGAGCATGGTGGAGGGCATCCAGTGAGCGAGCGACGAAGGGGGCTGGGCCGCGGCCTCGGCGCACTGATCCCTGCCGCGCCGACGGAGAAGTCGGTGGCTCAGGCTGCGGCGGGGAACGCCGCTTCCGCATCCCCCGCGGCAGTGCCTGCGCTGTCGAACGATCGTGGGGTGGCTGCGGCGAAGCTAGCGACTTTGCCGACTGTTTCACGTGAAACAGAGGAACCGGCGCAGCCGACTGCTCCCGCCCTGCCGGCGGCGCCCATCGGTGCGCACTTCGCCGAGATCCCCCTTGACTCCATCACGCCGAACCCGCGCCAACCGCGTGAGGTGTTCGACGAGGACGCGCTGTCCGAGCTCATCACCTCTATCAAGGAAGTGGGACTCCTCCAGCCGGTCGTCGTACGGCAGGTGGGTCCCACCCGCTATGAGCTCATCATGGGTGAGCGCCGCTGGCGGGCCTGCCGTGAGGCAGGGCTGGAGGCGATCCCGGCGATCGTGCGGGCCACCGAGGACGAGAAGCTCCTCCTGGACGCTCTGCTGGAGAACCTGCACCGCGCCCAGCTGAACCCGCTGGAAGAGGCAGCCGCCTACGACCAGTTGCTGAGGGACTTCAACTGCACGCATGACCAGCTGGCGGACCGCATCGGCCGATCCCGCCCGCAGGTATCCAACACACTGCGCCTGCTGAAGCTCTCGCCGGCCGTGCAGCGCCGGGTCGCCGCCGGGGTGCTCTCCGCCGGCCACGCGCGGGCCCTGCTCTCCGTCGAGGATTCGGAGGAGCAGGACCGGCTGGCCCATCGCATCGTGGCCGAAGGCCTCTCGGTACGAGCCGTCGAAGAGATCGTGACCCTGATGGGGTCGCGTCCCCAGAGTGCTCAGAAGCCCAAGGGCCCGCGTGCCGGTGCCCGGGTCTCTCCCGCGCTGTCCGAACTCGCCACGCGCCTCTCCGACCGCTTCGAGACGCGCGTGAAGGTCGACCTGGGGCAGAAGAAGGGCAAGATCACCGTCGAGTTCGCCTCGATGGAGGATCTTGAGCGGATCCTCAGTTCATTCGCTCCCGGCGAGGGACCGGTCCTTCAGAAGAGTCTCTTGGAGGGCGACTCCGAGCAGAGCGAGTCCTGAGCCTCCGGCAAGGAGCCTCTGCTGTGCAGGAGACAGAGCGGGTTGTGTCCGGTGTGTACCGGAACGTGGCCCGCTCTTTCCTTTCTGGCGGTATCGATGGAATCGCATCGTGGATACGATGCGTTCGGGTACGGCGCAACCACTCGGCAGCACCTCTGAGAGGGAGGCAGGGGCCATGCGAACCATGAGCCGCACCGGACTGGTGAGCGCCGGTTTGGGGCTGGGAGCGGTCGGTGGCTTCATCGGCGGTCTTCTCAGGGAACGGAGCGCTCTGACAGCCGCCCGCGACGCGGCGGCGGGCGAAGGAAGCGAGGATCAGCCTTCATGGGCCGCCGGCTCGTACCGCTCACGCTGGACAACCTCCAGGATCTACCCAAGCGTTGTCGCTCGTGTGTCTTCTGGGAACTCGACCCAGTCAGCGGTGAGGCCGCGGTAAAGGCGGGCACTTCGGCTCCGGAGAAAGAAGCCTGGATCTCAGCGGTTCTGCTGGACTGGGGATCTTGCGGGCGAGTCGTGTATGTCGACGACGTGCCGGTGGGCTATGTGCTCTACGCCCCACCTGCGTATGTCCCCCGCTCCACGGCGTTTCCCACGAGTCCTGTCTCGCCGGATGCCGTGCAACTGATCACCGCGTTCATCGTGCCGGGCTACCAGGGGCAGGGATTGGGCCGGGTGATGGTTCAGACGGTCGCCAAGGATCTGCTGCGGCGTGGGTTCAAGGCGATCGAGGCCTTCGGAGACGCGCGCTGGAAGGAACCTGCCTGTGTGCTGCCCGCCGACCATCTTCTGGCGGTCGGCTTCAAGACGGTCCGCCAGCACCCCACCCAGCCCCGGTTGAGGCTGGAACTCAGGTCGACGCTCTCCTGGAAGGAAGACGTCGAGATGGCGCTGGACCGGCTTCTGGGAGCTGTGCAGAAGGAGCCGGCGCTGCGACCGCTCTAGAGCAGTCAAGCGAATGGGCCAGCCCTTCCGGGTTGGCCCATTCGTGTTTCACGTGAAACATGCACCGTCGGTGCGATGGTTCAGCCGATTCACTCGGCGATGAACTCCTCGAGGTCGCGAACGATCGCGGCCTTCGGCTTCGCGCCCACGATGGTCTTGGCGACCTCGCCACCCTGGTAGACGTTCAGGGTCGGGATGGACATGACGCCGTACTTGGCGGCCGTACCCGGGTTCTCGTCGATGTTCAGCTTGACGATCTCGATCTTGTCGCCGTACTCGGAGGCGATCGCCTCGAGGGACGGCGCGATCTGGCGGCACGGACCGCACCAGGCGGCCCAGAAGTCCACCAGGACAGGCTTGTCGCTCTTGAGGACATCCTGCTCGAAGGAGTCGTCAGTCACATTCTTCAGGGTGCCGGCCACGGCGGGCTCCTTAACTGGTTGGTGCGCGGGGGGAGGGTAGGGAGGGGGTCAGACAGCGGTCTTCTCGGGCTCGGGCTGCTCCTCGTCCGCCAGGGCGGCGAGGTAGCGCTCGGCGTCGAGAGCAGCGGAGCAGCCGGTCCCGGCCGCGGTGATCGCCTGACGGTAGGTGTGGTCGACCACGTCGCCGGCACCGAAGACACCCGTCAGGTTCGTGCGCGTCGACGGCGCCTCCACCTTCAGGTAGCCCTCCTCATCCAGCTCGAGCTGGCCCTTGAAGAGCTCGGTGCGCGGGTCGTGGCCGATGGCGATGAACAGGCCGGTCACCGGCAGGTCCGACAGCTCACCGGTCTTGAGGTTGCGCAGCTTCAGACCCGAGAGCTTCGGGTCGCCCTGGATCTCGGCGACCTCGCTGTCCCACACGAAGGAGATCTTCGGGTCGGCAAAAGCGCGCTCCTGCATGGCCTTGGAGGCACGCAGGGTGCCACGGCGGTGGACGACGGTCACGGACTTGGCGAACCGCGAGAGGAAAGTGGCCTCCTCCATCGCGGTGTCGCCACCACCGATCACGGCGATGTCCTGGTCCTTGAAGAAGAACCCGTCACAGGTGGCGCACCATGACACGCCACGGCCGGACAGGGCATCCTCATTCGGCAGACCGAGCTTGCGGTGCTGCGATCCGGTGGTGACGATGACGGCCTTGGCCCGGTGGACGGTGCCGGCCGTGTCCGTGACGGTCTTGATCTCACCGCTCAGGTCGACGGCCACGATGTCGTCCGGGACAAGCTCTGCCCCGAAGCGCTCCGCCTGGGCGCGCATGTTGTCCATGAGGTCCGGACCCATGATGCCGTCCCGAAAGCCCGGGAAGTTCTCGACGTCGGTGGTGTTCATGAGCGCACCACCTGCGGTGACGGCGCCCTCGAACACCAGCGGCTTCAGCGACGCGCGCGCGGTGTAGAGCGCCGCCGTGTAGCCGGCGGGCCCGGAGCCGATGATGATCACGTTACGGACGTCGCTCACGGCTTGATTCCTCGTCTCTGGACTGCGTCGTTCGACCGGGGTGGGAGCTGCTCGGAGCTCTCACCCCACCCAACGGATCCTAAGGGGCGCGCATTCCCGCTGTGTCCGGGCACACGGAGATGCGGCGCCACACGGTGGTCCGACGGGATAAGAACGAAGCGGTTGCTCAGGCGGACGGATACGTGCGCTTCAAGAGCACCTCGCCGGCGCCAGTGGGCGACGCTTGATCCACACAGGTCGCGTCGACGATGTAGGCGGTGACCCGAGTGGCGTCGGAAGCGTCGGGAAGCAGTACGAGCATGGCCTTCTTCCCTTGGTAGGTGCCGTTCTCGGTGCCCAGGGCCGCGTCGTCGCGTCCGATGCCGTCGCGGACGCAGCCGGGCACCACGACGTCCTTGAAGACCTTGGGCTGGTTGGTGCCAGGGGCCGTCGCTGCGCCGAAGGGGGTGCGGGAGCCACCGCCCTTGGTCTTGTTCTCGGACAGGAGGTCGGTGACCTGCTTCTGCAGCTTCCCCTCGGCGAAGGTGTCCGCGGCGGTGGTCTGCCGTCCGCCCGCCGTGTCATGGGGTGGCTTGTTGTCGCCGAGCGACGACAGCAGGACGGAGCCGAGCCCCAGGGTGGCCACCGTGAAGACGGCCCCCAGGACGGCGATCCTGCGGCGTCCGCTGCGCGTGCGGCCCTTGCGGCCCGGACCGGTGGTGGAGGAACGGGGACGGCCGGCAGGCCGGTCGACGGGTGTCGATGTTTCACGTGAAACACGCGTGCCGCCGTCGTCCTCGGACGTGGATCGGAGAGCGTTCACCGGCTCGGGACGCTCCGCGGACTCCGGGCCTGTGGCGTTCAGCAGGGCCTCGGCGGCGAGTGCGGCATCGATGCGGCCCGCCACATCTGCGGGCATGCGCGGCGGACCCGGCAGCGTGCCGAGCAGCCCGCGGATCTCCTCCAGAGAGGCGTAGACGTCCGCGCAGAGCTCGCACTCGTCCAGGTGGCCGCGCAGGTCGGTGGTCCGGGCTGGAGGGAGGAGTCCTTCGGCGAGGTCGGAGATCTCCGCGACATCCGGGTGCCCGGCCATGTCTGTCGTCGACGTCACGCTCGTCCACCTCCGCCCTTCACTGCAGCTGAGTCGCTCGGTCCTGCGTCCGGGGATCCCGCTCGGCGTGGCCCCACTGCGGGTGGGACGGCTGGCCTCTGTGTCCGGTTCCGTTCTCCGCCCGGGTTCTTGCCCTCGCCGCTGCCGTCCTGTCGTAGATGGGTGAGCAGCGGCAAGAGTCTGGCTCTTCCGCGCGCGCATCTGCTCTTCACCGTGCCGGTGGGCACGTCGAGAATGCGGGCCGCCTCCGCGACCGGGTAACCCTGCATGTCCACCAGGACCAGCGCGGCACGCTGATCGGCCGGCAGGGTTCCCAGGGCTTCGATGAGCTGCCGGTGGAGATCGTTGCGCTCGGCAGGAGCCGAGGCCGACTCGTGCGGCTCCAGCAGCTGCTCCAAGCGCTCGGTGTCCTCGACCGGCGAGGTCTTCCGGGAGGCCGCCTTGCGGGCGCGGTCCAGGCAGGCGTTCACCGTGATCCTGTGCAGCCACGTCGTGACGGCCGACTGGCCCCGGAAGGTGTGGGCGGCCCGGTAGGCGGAGACGAGGGCGTCCTGCACGGCGTCAGCGGCCTCCTCGCGGTCGCCGAGCGTCCGCAGGGCGACGGCCCAGAGCCGGTCGCGATGCCGCCGCACGATCTCACCGAAGGTGTCGGGGTCGCCTTCGACGTGACGGGCGAGCAGATCCTGATCGCTCACTCCGTCATATCCGGTGCCGTCTGCCATCGGCCTCCTTCCTCGAGGCAGATGCCGTCAGCTGGTCACCTTGATGTCCGCCACCCTGCCGCGCCACTTGCCTTCGTCCGGCTGCAACGGCAGCTTCGTCAGCCATACCAGGAGGTACCGGCTCTTGAGCGACTTGCCGGGCTTGAGCTGGACGGTCGTCCCCGAACCTTCGGCCACCGTGGAGTAGGCGTCGAGGGACGTCGGCTCCGAGCCCGCCTTCGCGCTCGCGCTGCGGAGCTCGACTGAGGTGTCCCCCTCGAACGTGACGGTCACCTTCCCGACGTTCTGGGTCTTACCGAGGTCGAGGATGATCCCGACGCCCGACTTCAGACGGCCGAAGTCCGTGCTCAGGTAGAAGTCCGTCTGCCAATAGGTGGCCGTGCTGTTGTCGTAGACCTTCCCTATGTCTGACGGCTTCTCTGTTTGATCCCCGAGAGGATCGAAGTCGCGGGCACCGCTGATGGCGATGGGCTTGCCGGATGCAGGCTTCTTCGGGCTCTTGTCGTTCCCGTCGTTCGTCTGCGTCTGGCCCGGGTCGTCGTTCTTGCCGCCCTGGTCCATCAGCGCGTCCGCCAGTTGCCAGCTGCCGAGGCCCAGCGCGGCGATCAGGAGCGCGGAGACGGCCCACTTCAGGGCCTTGCCCGTGCGGCTCTGGAGCGGGGGCGGCGGGGTCGGGACCGGCTGGGTGACGCCGGGGCGCGGGGACTGACGGCCGTACGTGCCCTGCTGGTACGTCGTGCGCTGGTACTCGGGCGGGGCGGTGAAGGCCGGCTCCGGCGGGCGGATGCGGGGCATCTCGCCGATCGCCTTCACCAGTTCCTCCGGCGTGGTGCACGGCGACTCGTGCCGGGAGGCGGTGGCACCGTCGTTGGCGAGCGCGCGCATGGAGAGCTCGGACAGGCCGCGGTGCACGCCGGCCCGCACCTGGTCGGGCGCGATCAGGCCGATGTCCTTCGGCAGGCCCGACAGACCGTAGGCGTCGCTCTCGTACGGCCAGCGCTGCGTGAGCGCCGCGTACAGCAGGGCGCCGATGGCCTCGGTGTCGGTGCGCTGCGGGGTGTCGGACGCGACGCCGCGCAGGGCGGCGTTCACGGCGAGGCCGCGGATGCGCCACTGACCGGTCGAGGCGCGCAGCACGGCGTTGGGGTTCAGCCGCAGATGGGCGAGTCCCTCACGGTGGGCTGCGGCCATGGCGGAGGAGACCTGACTGACCATCTGGTAGGCGTCGTAGGGCTCCAGGGGCCCGGAGGCGAGGAGCGTGGTCAGTTCCGTCGCGTCGGGAAGCCACTCGTGGACGACGTAGACGACGTCGTTCTCCTCCACCGCGTCCAGCACCTGGACGAAGCGCGGGTCACCCAGGAGGGCGGAGGAACGGGCGGCCGCCAGCACGGAACGGGCCCGCGAGTGGTCGGCGGGCAGGATGTGCACGCCGACGGCACGGCGGAGCTTCTCGTCCACGGCCCGCCAACTGCTGAAACCGTCCAGACGGGTCACGCACTCCTCGAGACGGTAGCGTCTGGCGAGCTTGTGACCACTGTGCAGCTCGGGCGGCGAGGTCGTTCCGGCACCGTCGGTCAGGGTGCTCTCCTGTACCTCGTCGCTGTCCGTGTTCCGCTCCCGGTTCTTGGCCACCCCGTCGGCCGTGGACTGGTCCGCCTGCGCGGTCAGCGACGTCTCGTCGCTGTTGTCTGCCACGTCGACGGCAGCCGTACTCCGTTCCGCCACCGTCGTTCCTGCCTCCCCATCCATTGCGCGCCGGCCGCATCCAGTGCGCGCCGTCCGAAGCCGAAACCAATTGTGCCCACAGTCCGCCGCTATGCACGACACGCGGTGGCTGACGATGGTTGTGCGCCTACCCCCCGACTCAGCGTCCCAGGCGTCCGCGGACCATGCCGACCAGCGAGTTGAGTTCCTCGATGCGCATGCGACGGGCGGCGACGAAGAAGACCCCGAGCAGCACGGCACCGCCTGCCAGGACCGCGGCGAGCGAGCCCGCGGGGCCCTGGCCGAGCGAGTGCCCGACGCCATAGCAGGTCGCGCCGCTGAGCAGGGCGGCCGGGACCGACGCGATGCACAGCCGGGCGTAAGTCCGCAGGACGCGGGCGCCGTCGAGGTCGCCGCCGAGCCGCTTGCGCAGTCGGCGCCAGGCGACGCCGACGCCGATCGCGTAGGCCAGGCCGTACGAGGCGGCCATGCCGACCACGGCCCAGCGGGACGGGATGACGAAGTAGCAGATCGCCGAGGCGCCCGCGTTGACGGCGGCCACGATGACTGTGTTGTAGAAGGGGGTTCGGGTGTCCTCGTAGGCGTAGAAGGCACGCAGGACCACGTACTGCACCGAGTACGGGATCAGACCGAGACCGAACGCCATCAGCATGAAGCCCATGTTGGTGGCCTCGCTGGTGCCGGAGGAACCGAACATCAGCGTGCACATCGGGATGCCGAGGGAGAGGAACCCGAACGCGATCGGCACGATCGCGACCGCCGTGGTGCGCAGGCCCTGGGAGATGTCGTCGCGGACGGCGCCCCCGTCGCCCTCGGCCGCCGAGCGCGACAGGCGCGGCAGCAGGGCGGCCATGAGGGAGACCGTGATGATGGCCTGCGGCAGGCCCCAGATCAGCTGTGCGTTGGCGTAGGCGGCGAAGCCGGTGCCGTCGACCGGTGAGGCCTTGCCCGCCGCGGTGGACAGCTGGATGACGATCATGGCGCCGGCCTGGTTGGCGAGGACGAACAGGACCGTCCACTTGGCCAGCGTGACGGCCTTGCCGAGGCCCTGGCCCTTCCAGTCGAAACGCAGCCGCAGCCGGAAGCCGGTCTCGCGCAGGTAGGGAATCATCGCGAGCGCCTGGACCACGAGTCCGAGCAGGACGCCGATGCCCAGCAGCTGCTGGCCTTCCGGCGGGATGTTCGTGGTCTTCATCCCGGAGTCGGCCGCGGTGCCGTAGACGTAGATGAACATGCCCAGCGTCACGATGATGACGATGTTGTTCAGGACCGGGGTCCACATCATCGCGCCGAACTTGCCGCGGGCGTTGAGGATCTGGCCCATCACCACGTGGATGCCCATGAAGAAGATCGTGGGCAGGAAGTACTGGGCGAAGGTCACGGCGACCTGGTTCGCGGCCGGGTCGCTGGCCACCGGGTCGGACAGCACACGGATCAGGAGCGGCGCGCCGATGACCGAGAGCGCGGTGAGCGCGCCGAGCGTCACGATGACGAGGGTGAGGAGGCGGTTGGCGTACGCTTCGCCGCCGTCGTCGTCCTCCTTCATGGCGCGCACGAGCTGCGGCACGAAGACCGAGTTGAGGCCGCCACCGACGGTGAGGATGTAGATCATCGTCGGCAGCTGGTAGGCGACCTGGAAGGTGTCACCGAGGAGGCCGACGCCCAGCGCCGACACGATCAGCGCGGAGCGGATGAAGCCGGTGAGGCGGGAGACCATCGTGCCCGCCGCCATCACGGCGCTGGACTTCATCAGGCCCGCGGCGCGGCCGCTCTTCTTCGGGGCGGACGAGGCGGCGGGCTCCGGTGCCGGCGTCTCGTCCACGAGGGGCGGTGCCGCCGCGTACTGTCCCGGCTCCGCGTACTGTCCCGGCTCCGCGTACTGCCCCTGCGGTGCGTACGGGCCCATCTGACCCGGAGCTGGGGAAGGGCCGGGCACCGACGGTGACTCGTACGACGGGTGACCGCTGCTCTGCTGCTGGTCCCGGAAGAGGTGCGCGAACGCGTCCGGCTCCTGGCGCGGCTCGCCCGCCCCGGAGACGAGGTCGTCCACGCCCACGAACTGGGTGGTGCGGGGATCGTCGCCGTACGGCAGATGCCGCGTCGGCCCCTCCGGCTCGGGCGCGGGCGTCTGCGCCCACACCTGTGGGTCGGGCGCGTACGGGGACTGCGGCGGCTGGCCGTACAGCTGCTGCTGCGGCTCATACGTGCCCGGAGCGGGCGGCGGGTGCGCGGCGCGATCGTACAGTGCCTCGCCGACCGGGTCCTGGGCGGAGAGGTCCTGCGCCCGGTAGGGGTCCTGGCCGTATGCGTCCTGGAGGTAGATGTCCGCGGGCGGCTGCGGCGGCACCTGGCCGTGCTCGGGCGGTGCACCCTCGGGCCCGCCCGCATCGGGGTAGCCCGAGCTGCCCGCGGCACGACCGCGGTCACCGTCGTACGGCGCGTTCATGGTTACCCCACCTCATCGTCCCGGGCCGACCGGCCACGATTTCTCAACGGTCCACTCTCTCACCCGTGCCGGACGGGTCGGCGCTTTCCGCTGCGGTGTCCGGGGACGGGTCACTCGGCTGCTCGGGGCCGTCTGCCCCTGAGCCTGCGTCGGACTCCTCCTTGAGACGTACGCCGGAGGCCTCCGGGTTCTGCGGAGTGTCGATCTGGCTCTGCGGGCCGTCGATCTCGCCGTCCGCCTCGGCGATGTCGTCCTCGGAGGCCTCACGGGCGGCTGCGCGCTTGCGCTGGGTGTACATCCGGAAGCCCGCGAGGACCAGGAGCAGGACGCCACCGCCGATGACCAGCATCACCGTGGGCGTGACCTCGGTGACCTTCACGTCGAAGGTGACCGGGGCGCCGTACTTCTGGCCGTCCTCCGTGTACAGCTGGGCGACGACTTCCGCCCGGCCGTTGGCGTTGGCCGACGTGGTGAACTTCACCGACTGGGCGTGGCCGCCGTTGACGGTGACGGGCTGCTCCTCGTAGGCGTCTCCGCCGATCTTGAGTCGTGTGGGGTTTTTCGACGTGAGCCGTAGCTCCAGGTGTTCGACGCCCTGGACCAGGTTGTTCTGCACGGTGACGGGAATCGTGGCGCTGCGGCCGGAGAGCTTGGTCTCCGACTTCTGGATCAGCTTGACCCCGTCGATGAGCCCATTGAGGTACGACTCGATGCCGTCGCGGTATCCCACCGCCGCGATGCCCCGGCCACGCCACGATGTGGACATCTCGCGGTTCATGGCCCGCCCGAAGGGGGTCACCACCCGGGACTGGCGGGTGAGGATCACCCTGAACTTGTCGAGCTTGCCCTGGGTCCTGGCGATCTGCTCGAAGGCGGCCCGCGGCAGCTCCTGCTTGCGCAGCGAGGAGGGGTACGCCGAGGCCGACGGCACCTTCGTGTTGGCAGCGGGGTCCGGCTTGGCCTTGGCGGCGGCCGTGAGGTCCTGCGACTCGGACCAGTTCCCGTCCTGGAGGGTCGCCAGGGCCTCTGCCATGGCCTGCGCCTGGCTCACGGACGGCATGCGCTGGGGGGCGACGACGACGCTGCGCTGCTTGCTCGTCTGCAGGCCGAGCGTCAGGCTCTGGGCCAGGAAACGCTGCACGGCGAGGGTGGAGGAGGAGGCCTTGGTCAGGTCGCCATGGAACGCCGTGGACATCCGCGAGTCCGCGACGACCGCCGTGGTGCCGGCGCCGATGGGACGGGCCGCGGAGGGCGTGTACGACAGGTCGTCCTGGAGGCTGTCGCTTCGGGTGATCACCTTGTCGGCGCCCGCGGAGGTGGCGACCTTCACGATCGACGGGTCGACGGCGCCGTCCACCGGCCAGACGAAGTCCGTGGACGGTTTCACGTGGAGGATCGTGTCCACCGTCTCTTCGGCGGCGTCGGTGGCCTCCTTGAGGTGGCTCAGCGAGCCGGTGACGCTTGTGCCGTTGTGGGCGAGGGAGGCCAGGTCCGGGTCGCCGAACGGCAGCGCGGCGACCTCTTCGCCCGTGACCGCCTGCTGGAGCTCCGCCAGCCAGTGCTTGGCGATCTCCTGGTTCTTGCCGGGGGTGGTGGAGCCGTCCGCACTGCGGACCTGATAGCTCCCCGTCATCGCGTCGACGGACGCCAGCAGGTCCGGATCGACCACCCACGTGACGTCGAGGCCCTTGCCCAGCGACACCATCTGGTCGAGGCGACCGCCGGGGGCGATCTCTTCGGCGAGCTCGTCGTCGCGGAAGACCGGCGTCTGCTGTTCGTTCGACCCTGTTTCGGCCGCCATGTGGGCGCTGGAGACGAGCGGCCACAGGAACGTGGTCTTCGTCTTGGTGCCGGCCTCCGCCGGCTGCCACGGCAGGAACGTGCGCTGGATGCCGAGAACCTGGTCCCAGGGCTGCGCCGCGGTCTTCCCGGAGAGCGCGACGGCCAGCTGGTAGACGCCGTCACTGCCGAGATCCAGCTTGTCGGCCGGCACGGAGATGCTGAAGGGCTCGGCGACGCCGGGGGTGAGCGCGGAGAACTTCTCGGTGTACTTGCCGCCGACCTTTTCGCCGGAGGGCCCTTGGAGGTCGTCGCTCTTCTTGGCGAGGGTGTCGATCGCCGAGCGGGTTTCGAGAGGCGGCCCCACCTGTAGGTCGACGTGGGCGCCGGTGACGGTCTGCTTGCCGTTGTTGGTCACCGTGCCCGACACGGTCACCGTGTCCCCCTCCGAGGGGGCGCTGGGGCTGAGCGAGTCGACGGCGACCGAGACCGGGCCCGCGCTGGAGGCAGCCTGGAGGGACTCCTGTCCGGCCGCACCCGCCGGCGTCGCGGCGGGCAGCTGGAGGAGTCCGGCCAGCAGTGGCGCGCCGGCGAGCAGTGCCCCGGTGCGCCGCAGCAAGCGGCGGGCAGGTGAGGCACTGGCCCCCTGGAAGTCTGCCGCCTCGGCCACGCGCTCGTCCGTCCCTCGTCGTCGTCAGTGGTCGTCGGAATGTGCGTCCACGCATGGTAACGATGCGCGCTGAGGGGAAGTGCCGCGGTCCGCTCCACAAGATCGCGGGCCGACACCGTGCTGTCCGGTATATCCCTCTATGGAGGAAAGCGCTTCTTTACGGCTCATGAGCTGGGCTTGTGGACGTATACCGGACGTGTCTCCATGGTTCTGCATGCGGAAGAGGAGGAGGTCGCGGCGGCCCGGGCCACGTACCCTCTTCTGTTGTGCCGAACGCCAACGAAGAAACGTCCAGTGCCCTGAGCCAGGTGCAGCACCGCGCGGTGAGTGAGCTGCTGCGGGTCGCTCCTGTCGCCGATGATCTCGCCCACCGCTTCCAGGAGGCCGGGTTCTCACTCGCCCTTGTCGGCGGCTCGGTACGGGACGCGCTGCTGGGCCGGCTCGGCAACGACCTGGACTTCACCACCGATGCCCGCCCCGAGGACGTCCTCAAGATCGTGCGCCCGTGGGCGGACGCCGTCTGGGAGGTCGGGATCGCGTTCGGCACGGTCGGTGCCCACAAGGGCGGCTACCAGATCGAGGTGACCACCTACCGCTCGGAGGCCTACGACCGCACCTCGCGCAAGCCCGAGGTGTCGTACGGCGACTCCATCGAGGAGGATCTCGTCCGCCGTGACTTCACGGTGAACGCGATGGCGGTGGCGCTGCCGGAGAAGGAGTTCGTGGATCCGCACGGCGGGCTCGAGGACCTCGCGGCGCGTGTGCTGCGCACCCCCGGCACCCCGGAGGAGTCGTTCTCGGACGACCCGCTGCGGATGCTGAGGGCCGCGCGCTTCGCGGCCCAGCTCGACTTCGAGGTCGCCCCCGAGGTCATCACGGCGATGACGGAGATGGCCGGGCGCATCGAGATCGTCTCGGCCGAGCGGGTGCGGGACGAACTGAACAAGCTGATCCTGTCCCAGCAGCCGCGCAAGGGCCTGACGCTGCTCGTCGAGACGGGTCTCGCCGAACGCGTGGTGCCCGAGCTGCCGGCTCTGCGTCTGGAGCGTGACGAGCACCACCGTCACAAGGACGTCTACGACCACACCCTCATTGTCTTGGAACAGGCGATGGCGCTGGAGGAGGACGGTCCCGACCTCACCCTCCGCCTGGCCGCCCTGCTGCACGACATCGGCAAGCCGCGCACGCGCCGCTTCGAGAAGGACGGCCGGGTCTCGTTCCACCATCACGAGGTGGTCGGGGCAAAGATGACCAAGAAGCGCATGACGGCTCTGAAGTACTCCAACGAGCTGGTGAAGGACGTCTCCCGTCTGGTCGAGCTTCACCTGCGCTTCCACGGCTACGGCACCGGCGAATGGACGGACTCGGCGGTCCGTCGCTACGTCCGTGATGCCGGCCCGCTCCTCGACCGTCTCCACAAGCTGACCCGCTCGGACTGCACCACGCGCAACAAGCGCAAGGCGGTGGCTCTGTCGCGTGCGTACGACGGGCTGGAGGAGCGGATCGCCAAGCTGCAGGAGCAGGAGGAGCTGGACTCGATCCGTCCCGACCTGGACGGCAACCAGATCATGGAGATCCTCGGCGTCGGTCCCGGCCCGGTCATCGGCCGCGCGTACCAGCACATGCTGGAGCTGCGTCTGGAGAACGGGCCGATGGAGCAGGACGCCGCCGTGGCCGCGCTCAAGGAGTGGTGGGCCGGGCAGGAGAGCTGAGGCTATGAAACGGGGTCATGTTTCACGTGAAACATGACCCCGTTTGGAGACAGGCGGCCTGCTGGAGGCAGACCGAGGGGCGGTGTTTCACGTGAAACACCGCCCCTCGTCGTCTGTGCCTACTTCTTGTAGTCCTTCAGGCAGAGCAGGAAGTCCTTGCCGTCACCGCTCTCGGTGTACGTGTACTGGAAGTCCTTGGCCTCGGCCTCGCACTTGCTGGAAGCCAGCGTCTCCGTGAGGTACGCGCCCTCGATCTTGGCCAGCACCTTGAACTGGGCCTTCGCGTCGTCGCACTTCACGACCTCGAGGTCCGGGTTGTTGTCGCTGCTGCTGCCGCGGTGCATGCAGTCACCGACATCCGCCGTGTTGGCGTCGTCCCGGCTGGTTATGTAGCCGCCGATGGCAATGCTCGCCACTGCGATGACAATGGCGATGTTCTTGATCGTCTTGAAGCTGAGCTTGCGGCCGGTCGGCTGCGGCGGGACCGGAGCGTACGGAGCCGCGCCCTGGGGCGGGAAGCCGGGCTGCCCGGGCTGCTGCGGGTACCCGCCCTGGGGCGGGAACGGAGCCTGAGGTGCAGCCGCGGGCTGACCCTGTGCGAATGGGTTGCCCTGGGGCGGCGGAGTAGTCACTTGGGGGTCCCCCTAAAGCATGGTGAGTGACGCGAACATGTCGCGAGATAAGACCCACGTAAGGTAGCGCTCCCCACTGACAACTCAGTAGCCGGACGTGGCTCTGTGTCATTGATGTGACACTTACTGGCGGCCAAAACGGTTCATAGTCACAGCTACTGCCGCGTAGATAACGGCGATCGTGATCACCAGTGGCACGGATCGGCCGTCCGGTGGCAGCATCAAGGCGGCGACGACGGCCGCGACGACGAAGGAAACGTTGAAGAGGACGTCGTAAACCGAGAAGATCCGGCCACGGAATCCGTCCTCGACGGAGGACTGGACGATGGTGTCCGTGGCGATCTTCGCGCCCTGAGTGGTCAGCCCCAGGACGAAGGCCGCGGCCAGCAGCGGGGCGGTGGCGAACGGCAGCCCGAGAGCGGGTTCCAGCAGCGCCGCGGCACCCGCGCAGGCGACGATCCAGCGGTCCGGTCCGAACCGCCCCGCGGTCCAGGGCGTCACCACGGCCGCCGCGAAGAACCCGGCGCCGGACACGCCCAACGCCAGTCCCAGCAGGGCGAGTCCGTCGTCCGTGGTCGAGGTGAGGGCGTACCGGCACAGCATCAGCAGCATGACCAGCAGAGCGCCGTAGCAGAACCGCATCAGCGACATCGCCATGAGCGCCCAGGCGGCCCCCCGGCGCTGTGGCGCGGCCAGATGACGTACGCCGGCCACGAGGTCGCGGACAGTGCCCGTGAGGGCCGTCTTGATCCGCCCGCGCGCCAAGGGCCGGTCGGGGCCGAGGAGTTCCCGCGCCATGCTCAGCGAGGCCAGGGCGGCGCACAGATACAGGCCCGCTCCCACGAGCACCACCGCGGCGTCCGAGTCCGCCACCGCCAGACGCACGACGAAGGCGAGGCCACCGCCCGCGGTCGCCGCCAGTGTTCCGGCGGTCGGGGAGAGCGAGTTGGCGATGACCAGGCGTTCGGCGTCGACCACGCGCGGCAGAGCGGCGGACAGGCCTGACAGGACGAAGCGGTTGACCGCGGTGACACACAGAGCCGACACGTAGAAGAGCCAGTCCGGAGCCGGACTGATGATCAGCAGGGCCGTCGCGGAGGCCAGCAGGGCGCGCAACAGGCTGCCGAACAGCAGGACCTGACGGCGCCGCCAGCGGTCCAGCAGGACACCGGCGAAGGGGCCGACGAGCGAGTACGGGAGCAGCAGCACCGCCATCGCGGAGGCGACCGCGGGCGCCGAGGTCTGCTTCTCCGGTGAGAAGACCACGTACGCGGCGAGCGCGACCTGGTAGACGCCGTCGGCACCCTGGGACAGCAGGCGTACGGCGAGCAGGCGCCGGAAGCCCTGGAAGCGCAGCAGGACGCGCAGGTCACGGACGACGGCCATGGGGCCCAGCCTCACATACGGGGAGGGTCCCCGGGTCGTATGACCCGGGGACCCTCACAGCCCTGGCAGGAGCGATCAGTTGCGGCGCCTCAGCGCTCGACCTCACCCGCGATGAACTTCTCGACGTTCTCGCGGGCCTCGTCGTCGAAGTACTGCACGGGCGGAGACTTCATGAAGTAGCTCGACGCCGACAGGATCGGACCGCCGATGCCGCGGTCCTTGGCGATCTTGGCGGCGCGCAGGGCGTCGATGATGACGCCGGCGGAGTTCGGGGAGTCCCAGACCTCGAGCTTGTACTCCAGGTTCAGCGGGACGTCACCGAAGGCACGGCCCTCGAGGCGGACGTAGGCCCACTTGCGGTCGTCCAGCCAGGCGACGTAGTCGGACGGGCCGATGTGGACGTTCCCCTCGCCCAGGTCGCGGTCGCGGATCTGCGAGGTGACGGCCTGCGTCTTGGAGATCTTCTTCGACTCGAGGCGGTCGCGCTCGAGCATGTTCTTGAAGTCCATGTTGCCGCCGACGTTCAGCTGCATGGTGCGGTCCAGGACGACGCCCCGGTCCTCGAACAGCTTCGCCATCACGCGGTGCGTGATGGTGGCGCCCACCTGGGACTTGATGTCGTCACCGACGATCGGGACGCCCGCCTCGGTGAACTTGTCCGCCCACTCCTTGGTGCCGGCGATGAAGACCGGGAGGGCGTTGACGAAGGCGACCTTGGCGTCGATGGCGCACTGGGCGTAGAACTTCGCCGCGTCCTCGGAGCCGACGGGCAGGTAGCAGACGAGGACGTCGACCTGCTTGTCCTTGAGGACCTGGACGACGTCGACCGGCTCCTCGGCGGCCTCCTCGATGGTCTCGCGGTAGTACTTGCCGAGGCCGTCGAGGGTGTGGCCGCGCTGGACCGTCACGCCGGTGCTGGGTACGTCGCAGATCTTGATGGTGTTGTTCTCGGAGGCGCCGATGGCGTCCGCCAGGTCGAGACCGACCTTCTTGGCGTCCACGTCGAACGCGGCGACGAACTCGACGTCGCGGACGTGGTACTCGCCGAACTGGACGTGCATCAGGCCCGGCACCTTGGATGCCGGATCGGCGTCCTTGTAGTACTCGACTCCCTGTACCAGCGATGCGGCGCAGTTGCCCACACCGACGATGGCTACGCGAACCGAACCCATTCCGGTTGCTCCCTGTGTGTACGAGTGAGGCCCTGAGCGGGCTCTCACGTGGCGGTGTCGTCAGGCGTATCCGGACGGGGGTCGTCCCCCGGCCGGGGCAGGCCGCCCGACGCTCCAGATGTGGTGTCACGCGAAGCGGGCTCACCGGTGGCCGGACCCTTGAGGTCCCGCCCCGCCCGCTCGCTCTCGATGAGCTCGTTCAGCCAGCGCACCTCGCGCTCCACGGACTCCATCCCGTGGCGCTGGAGCTCGAGCGTGTAGTCGTCGAGGCGCTCCCGGGTCCGGGCCAGGGAAGCGCTCATCTTCTCCAGCCGCTCCTCCAGCCGGCTGCGGCGGCCCTCCAGCACGCGCATGCGGACATCGCGTGAGGTTTGCCCGAAGAAGGCGAAACGGGCTGCGAAGGTTTCGTCCTCGTACGCGTCGGGCCCGGTCTGCGAGAGCAGCTGCTCGAAGTGCTCCTTACCCTCCGCCGTCAACCGGTAGACGATCTTGGCGCGGCGACCCGTGAGGGGGGCGGCGAGGGCGTCCTCGGCGGTGTTCCCCGGTTCCTCGATCAACCAGCCGTTGGCGACCAGCGTCTTGAGGCAGGGGTAGAGCGTCCCGTAGCTGAACGCACGGAACACGCCCAGCGATGTGTTGAGCCGTTTGCGCAGCTCATAGCCGTGCATCGGAGATTCGCGGAGCAGGCCGAGTACGGCGAACTCGAGGATCCCGGAACGCCGGCTCATCGTCGCCTCCTCTCGCCGCGGTGCGCATGTGTCAGTCCGATGTGTCGGGCCGATGTGTCGAGCTGATGTATCGACTCGATACATCACGACGATAGAACGGCCTTCCGGATGCGACAAGAGGGGGTCGGGTGAACGGGATCACATCACCGATTCATCGGACGCGAGTTGCCTGATTTGAGGTGAAGTTTGGGGCTCGGCAGGGTTTGACGGTGCGTAGTCTGTGCGCCATGCACATCACCGGGAACCGAGTGACGCCTGAGAGCGTCGTCGTCGTCGGTGTAGTACGGGTGCATGCGGGACCGATGAATGCGGAGCCGACCGCATCCGTACTTCGGGGGGACCGGAAACCAGCCGCCGTTTCCAGGCGCGCAGGGGTGCGCCTGCCCGAGGAGTAATCGTTCGATGAGCGAGCACCGTCGCAAACCGCCGCAGCCGCAGGGAGGCGGACGTGCCGCGGCCCGACGCGGCCAGTCCGGCTCGTCCTCCGGCCGCCGCGCGGCACCGCGAGGCGCCACCGGGTCTCCGTCCGACTCCTATGGGTCGGACACCTACGACTCCGGGGGTGAAGAGCGTCAGTACGGCGGCCGTGCCGAGGCCCGGCGTGCGGCGCAGAGAAGCACGGGTGGCAGCCGCCGCAGAGCGGCCGAACCGACCCGTGGTGGCCGGCGTGCCGGCCCTGGCGGCCCGAACGGGCCCGGCAGGGGCAGAGGACGCGCGGCCGCCGTCCCCGACAAGA
Organism: Streptomyces flavovariabilis; assembly: GCF_000725785.1. Lineage (NCBI taxonomy): Bacteria > Bacillati > Actinomycetota > Actinomycetes > Kitasatosporales > Streptomycetaceae > Streptomyces > Streptomyces flavovariabilis. Next base: position 322,010 of record NZ_JNXD01000011.1, read on the forward strand.
ACCGGCTGATCGACTATCCGCGGGCCGGCAAGTACGGCTGGCAGCGCTGGATGCCGTCCTGGAAGCTCGTCTCCGGCCTGTGCATCGGGTTCTTCGGCAGCCTGGTGGCCGTGGCGGGCATCGGGTACGCCATGGTGGGCGTCCCCAACGAGGAGAACGCTGCGGCCCTGTCGCAGAACAACGTCTACTACTGGGCCGACGGCAGCCAGATGGTCGCGGCGGGCAGTGGCCAGAACCGGCAGAACGTCACGATCGACCGGATCCCGAAGGCCATGCAGTGGGCGGTGATCTCGGCCGAGAACAAGACCTTCTACCAGGACAGGGGCGTCGACCCCATGGGTATCGCCCGAGCTCTGGCGAACATGGCCCGGGGCGGTGACACGCAGGGCGGTTCGACGATCACCCAGCAGTTCGTCAAGAACACCTACCTGAGCCAGGAACAGTCGCTCACCCGTAAGTTCAAGGAGATGTTCATCTCCATCAAGGTGGGCACGAAGGTCTCCAAGCCGGTGATCCTCCAGGGCTACCTGAACACCTCGTACTACGGCCGTGGTGCCTACGGCATCCAGGCCGCTGCCCAGGCCTACTACGGCAAGGAAGCGAAGGAACTGAAGCCGAGCGAGTGTGCCTTCCTCGCCGCTCTTCTGAAGGGCCCGACGTACTACGACCCCGCCGGCAACGAGAGCATCGACGAGACTGCGAGCGCCGGCGCCAACCGCAAGCGCTCGGAAGCCCGTTGGGGCTGGATCCTCGAGCAGATGCACAAGGACAAGAGGATCACGGACGCGGAGTACCAGGAAGCGATCAAGAAGTACCCCATGCCCCAGCCCCGTAAGGCGTCCAAGGGCATGAGCGGCCAGATCGGGTACCTGGTGGACACGGCCAAGAAGTACGTCCTGAACCACTCCAACATCTCCGAGAAGCAGTTCGACCTGGGCGGCTACCAGATCAAGACGACCTTCAAGAAGGACAACGTCGAGGCGCTGGCGAAGGCGGTCAAGAAGGTCGAGAAGGAGAAGCTCGACCCGAAGAACCGTGAGCTGGACAAGCACGTTCAGTTCGGTGCGGCGTCGGTGAAGCCCAAGGACGGCGCGATCGTCGCGCTCTACGGAGGCGCGGGGTACGAGAACGGCCACTTCAACAACAACGCGGACACCTCGGGTGTCCCCGTCGGTTCGACGTGGAAGCCGTTCGTGCTCGCCGCCGCGATGGAGCACGGCACTTATCGGAGTGACGGAGTCGGGATCTCGCCGCTGAGTAAGTACAACGGCAACGACCATCTCAAGGTCAGGAACAACGACGGCTCCTATGTCCTGAAGAAGGACAACACTCCCTTCTTCCAGGAGAACGAGAGTGACCGTCCCTGGGGCTACATCTCGCTGCGCAAGGCGATGGAGCAGTCCGTGAACACCCCGTTCGTGCAGCTCGGCATGGACGTGGGAATGAGGAACGTGCGGGACGTGGCCGAGAAGTCCGGCATCCTGGACGCCAGCTTCGCCACGCTGAACCCGTCGTTCGCGCTCGGTACGTCGACTCCCAGTGCGATCCGTATGGCCGATGCCTACGCGACGTTCGCCGCATCGGGCAAGCAGGCCGCCCCGTACTCGGTGACCAGCGTCAAGTTCAACGGTCAGGAAGTCGAAGGCTTCGAGAAGCCGAGGATCACGCAGGCGATGCCCGAGAACGTGGCCCACAACGTCACAAACGTTCTGGAGAACGTCATCCAGAACGGTACGGCTAAGAACGCGCTGGCCCTGGGCCGTACGGCGGCCGGCAAGACCGGTACCACGGACGAGAACAAGTCCGCCTGGTTCGTCGGCTACACCCAGCAGCTGTCGACCTCGGTCGCGATGTTCCGCGAGGATCCCAAGAGTGCCAAGCTGCTCTCCATGAACGGCACGGCCGGTGAGGAGTCCATCCACGGTGGTGACACTCCCACGCAGGTGTGGACCGAGTACATGAAGGCCGCGTTGAAGGGCAAGCCCGATCCCGGCTTCCCGGACGCCGAGAAGATCGGCGACATCCAGGACGCCGTCGGGGCTCCGACGCCGACCCCGACGCCCAGCGTGGAGCCCAGCGAGACCGTGACCGAGTCGCCGAGCCCCACACCCACGGTGAGCTCGACCCCGTCGCCGTCGCCGAGCGACACCTGCGGGTTCTTCGGCTGTGAGAACGACGGTGGCACGGAGAACGGCGGCACCGAGAACGGTGGAACGGACGGAGGCGTGTCCTCCCCGCCCGCACCGACCGGCACAGCCGAGACCGGCGGCAACAGCAGAGGCAATGGCAACGGAGGCATCTTCGGAGGCCCCGAGGGATAGCCGCCGACAGATCGCCCGGCTTGGGTGTTTCACGTAAAACGCGAGGGTGTTTCACGTGAAACGAGGGCCGCCGTCCCCTTCGGGTACGGCGGCCCTCGGCGTATTGCTGGACACGTACGGCAGGATGTGCGGCATGCCCAGTGCAGAATCGACGCAAGCGAGCGTCCATGAGCCGGAGCCGGTGCGGCCGACCAAGGAGGACGAGGTCGCCGCGGCTGGAAGCGAGCTGATCGGTGGCCCGCTCGGGCGGCGCGCCCTGCTCGGGGCGTCCTGGTGGACTCCTGTGCGGGTGATCGCGCTGGTGGCGATCGGTATGTTCGCCCTCGGACTGGTCCAGAAGGCGCCCTGCTACAACGGCGCCTGGTTCTTCGGCGCCAGCTCCCAGTACACGCATGCGTGCTACTCGGACATCCCGCACCTCTACCAGGGGCGCGGCTTCGCCGATGGGCTCGTGCCGTACTTCGACAGGCTTCCCGGCGACATGCAGTACCTGGAGTACCCGGTGCTCACCGGTGTCTTCATGGAGGTCGCCTCCTGGCTCACGCCCGGCAGCGGCACCATCCAGGACCAGGAGCAGTGGTACTGGATGGTCAACGCCGGAATGCTCATGGTGTGTGCGTCCGTCATCGCCGTCTGCGTGACCCGCACCCACGCCCGACGCCCCTGGGACGGCCTGCTGGTCGCCCTGGCGCCCGCCGCCGCGCTCACGGCGACCATCAACTGGGACCTGCTCGCGGTCGCTCTGACGGCCGCGGCGATGCTGATGTGGTCACGTGGCCGCTCCCTCGCCTTCGGTGTCCTGCTGGGCCTCGCCACGGCCGCCAAGCTCTACCCCTTCCTGCTCCTCGGGCCACTGATGGTTCTGTGCTGGCGCGCGGGCAGATGGCGTGAGTTCGGGACGGCTCTGGGCGGTGCGATCGTCGCCTGGATCGTCGTGAACGGGCCGGTGATGCTCTTCGCGTTCGAGGGCTGGTCGAAGTTCTACACGTTCAGTCAGGAGCGGGGCGTCGACTTCGGATCCTTCTGGCTGATCATGGCCCAGAACTCGGACGACCCGCTCAGCACCGACACGGTGAACACACTGGCCACCCTGCTGATGCTGGTGTCCTGCGCGGCTGTCGCGGCGCTCGCCCTGACCGCCCCGCGACGCCCGCGCTTCGCCCAGCTCGCCTTCCTGATCGTCGCGGCGTTCATCCTCACCAACAAGGTCTACTCGCCGCAGTACGTCCTGTGGCTGGTGCCGCTGGCCGCTCTCGCCCGGCCGAAGTGGCGGGACTTCCTGATCTGGCAGGCCTGCGAGGTGGCGTACTTCCTGGGGATCTGGCTGTACCTGGCGTACACGACCAGCGGAGAGGCTCACAAGGGGCTGCCCACCGACGGATACCACTGGGCCATCGGCCTGCATCTGCTGGGGACGCTGTACCTGTGCGTGATGGTCGTGCGCGACATCTTCATGCCGGAGCGGGATCCGGTGCGGCGGTCCGGTGACGACGACCCCTCGGGCGGAGTGCTCGACGGAGCTGAGGACGTCTTCGTTTTCGGGCCCGCGGTTCGCCCCCAGCGGCACGTGACCGCCCAGTTCGACGGGCCACCGGTCGAGTGGGGCAAGCCGGGCGCTACAGGCGGCGGTTCGCTCTGAGCGAACGGCGCGAGATGCCGTGACCGCGAGACGCCGAAGGCCGTACACGGGAAGCCGTGTACGGCCTTCTTGCTGTGTGCTGCGCCGCGCGACCCGGAGTCGGCGCTCGGCGACGTCCGGTACGTCGCGCCGGTCAGCGGTCCATGATCCGGTCGAACTGCGTGGTGGTGTGCCGCAGATGGGCCACCAGTTCGTCGCCGACCTGCGGCTCCGGCGCGTCCGCCGGCACGAACAGGATCGAGACCTGCATGTGCGGCGGCTCCGCGAACCAGCGCTGCTTGCCGCCCCAGACGAACGGAGAAAGGTTCCGGTTCACCGTCGCGAGGCCGGCGCGCGCGACGCCCTTGGCGCGTGGCATGACGCCGTGCAGCGCCTTGGGGGCCTCCAGACCCACTCCGTGCGACGTACCGCCCGCCACGACGACCAGGAAGCCGTCGGAGGCGGCCTTCTGCTGCCGGTAGCCGAAGCGGTCACCCTTGGCTACGCGCGTGACGTCCAGGACCGCGCCGCGGTACTCGGTGGCATCGTGATCCCCCAGCCACAGCCGCGTGCCGATACGGGCCCGGAAGCGGGTCTGCGGGAACTGCTGCTGGAGCCGGGCGAGTTCCTCGGCCTTGAGGTGGCTGACGAACATGGTGTGCAGCGGCAGCCGGGCCGCACGCAGCCGGTCCATCCAGCCGATGACCTCCTCGACGGCGTCGGAGCCGTCGGTGCGGTCCAGCGGCAGGTGAAGGGCGAAGCCTTCCAGGCGGACGTTCTCGATGGCGGCGTGCAACTGCGCCAGGTCCTGCTCGCTGATGCCGTGCCGCTTCATCGAGGACATGACCTCGATCACCACGCGGGCACCGACCAGGCCGTACACGCCGTCTATCGACGAGACGGAGCGGATGACCCGGTCCGGCAGCGGCACCGGCTCCTCGCCGCGCCGGTACGGCGTCAGCACCAGCAGATCCCCGCCGAACCAGTCCTTGATCCGGGCGGCCTCGTACGTCGTGCCGACGGCGAGGACGTCCGAGCCCAGCCGCGTGGCCTCCTCCGCCAGCCGCTCGTGCCCGAAGCCGTAGCCGTTGCCCTTGCAGACCGGCACGAGGCCCGGGAACTGCTCCTGTACGTGCTTGTGGTGCGCACGCCAGCGCGCGGTGTCGACGTAGAGCGTGAGCGCCATGGCCGGACCTGGAACCTTTCTCGCGGTGCCGTGTATCGGCGGTTGCCGTGTGTTCAGAGGTATAGAAGCACTGAACGGGACATCAGCGGCGCGACATGTAGATGTCGAGCGCCTTGTGCAGCAGCTTGTTCAGCGGGAAATCCCACTCGCCGAGGTATTCGGCCGCCTGGCCGCCGGTACCCACCTTGAACTGGATCAGGCCGAAGAGGTGGTCGGTCTCGTCCAGCGAGTCGGAGATGCCGCGCAGGTCGTAGACGGTGGCGCCGAGCGCGTAGGCGTCGCGCAGCATCCGCCACTGCATCGCGTTCGAGGGCCGGACCTCGCGGCCGATGTTGTCGGAGGCGCCGTAGGAGTACCAGACGTGCCCGCCGACGATCAGCATCGTCGCGGCCGACAGGTTCACGCCGTTGTGCCGGGCGAAGTACAGCCGCATGCGGTTGGGGTCCTCGGTGTTGAGGGCCGTCCACATGCGCTGGAAGTACGAGAGCGGGCGCGGCCGGAAGTGGTCGCGCACGGCCGTGATCTCGTAGAGCCGCTGCCACTCCTCGAGGTCCTGGTAACCGCCCTGGACGACCTCGACGCCGGCCTTCTCGGCCTTCTTGATGTTGCGGCGCCAGAGCTGGTTGAAGTTCTTGTGGACCTCTTCCAGGGAGCGGTTCGCCAGCGGCACCTGGTACACGTAGCGGGGCTGGACGTCCCCGAAGCCGGCGCCGCCGTCCTCGCCCTGCTGCCAGCCCATGCGGCGCAGCTTGTCGGCCACCTCGAAGGCGCGCGGCTCGATGTGGTCGGCCTCGATGTCACGCAGGCGCTTGACGTCCGGGTTCTGGATGCCCTGCTTGATGGAGGGGGCCTCCCAGCGCCGGATGATCACCGGCGGGCCCATCTTCACGGAGAAGGCCCCCTGCTGCTTCAGGTGCGCCAGCATCGGTTCGAGCCATTCCTGCAGATTCGGCGCGAACCAGTTGATGACCGGGCCCTCGGGGAGGTAGGCGAGGTAGCGCTTGATCTTGGGAAGCTGCCGGTAGAGGACCAGACCGGCACCGACCATCTCACCGGTGCGGTCATCGAACCAGCCGAGGTTCTCGGAGCGCCACTCCGCCTTGACGTCAGCCCAGGCCGGGACCTGCATGTGGCTCGCCGACGGCAGGCTCTGGATGTAAGCCAGATGCTGCTCGCGACTGATGGTCCTCAGGGTCAGGCTCATTTCGGGGCGCTCCTCGGGCTGGTGTGTCCCCATGGGTACAGGGGCTCCGGCTCTCGCGCGAAGCCTACTGCGCCTTGGGAGCGCGCCGGTTGGGCGTACGGGACCTTCGCCCCGGCCCGAGGCCGGCCGGGGCGTGACCCGGTGTTCGGATGAGGGTGTGTCCCGGTGTCAGCCGATGAGGCCGCCGTGCGCCATGCCCAGGAAGAACCCGACGCCCGATGCGCCCAGGCCCAGGATCAGACCGAAGCGCTCCCGGGTCGTCTCCGAGATCCACTGGCCGTACGCACCCGTGAAGATGCCCACGAGGCCGGCCCAGGAGCTGAGCAGATGCAGGTCGTCGTCGATGATCGCCGTGAGGAACGACGTGAGGCCCAGCACCAGGGTCACCGCGAGCAGGGCGTCCTGGAGGGGATGGGGCTTGCCGTCCGAGGCGAAGAGGCCGCCGGCGGTGTTCGGTCGCAATGCCTGTGCCATAGGGCACCTCCTGCGAAAGTCGGCGCATCGTAGCGCCATACACACCCGATGGGTACAGATTGGCTGCCCTGGAGGCCGGATTTCAACCGCAAGCCGCTGTGCGGGTACTCTGTACCGTCCGCACCGGTGTCTGCCCATGTCATGGCAAGGGGCTTCTCGCCAGAAGCCCCGGCTGTCAGTGGTGGCCGATACCGTTGCTACGCATCACAACCCTCCTGCCACGGAACGACCGTGGCCGCTGAGTCCAAAGGAGGTGGGTTCCACATGCGTCACTACGAGGTGATGGTCATCCTCGACCCCGAGGTCGAGGAGCGCGCTGTCTCTCCGCTGATCGAGAACTTCCTCTCTGTCGTCCGTGACGGCGGCGGAAAGGTCGAGAAGGTCGACACCTGGGGCCGTCGTCGTCTCGCGTACGAGATCAAGAAGAAGCCCGAGGGCATCTACTCGGTCATCGACCTGCAGGCCGAGCCTGCGGTCGTCAAGGAGCTCGACCGCCAGATGAACCTGAACGAGTCGGTCCTCCGGACCAAGGTCCTCCGCCCCGAGACCCACTGAGCTTCCCAGCTCAGCTGATCCCGGGATTCGAGTAGCAAGCAGCCAGAGCAAACCCGCCGAGAGGTTCCCCCATGGCAGGCGAGACCGTCATCACGGTCGTCGGCAATCTTGTCGACGACCCCGAGCTGCGCTTCACCCCCTCCGGTGCGGCGGTCGCGAAGTTCCGTGTCGCGTCCACCCCCCGCACCTTCGACCGCCAGACGAACGAGTGGAAGGACGGCGAGAGCCTCTTCCTGACCTGCTCGGTCTGGCGTCAGGCGGCGGAGAACGTCGCCGAGTCGCTCCAGCGAGGCATGCGCGTCATCGTGCAGGGCCGGCTGAAGCAGCGGTCCTACGAGGACCGTGAGGGTGTCAAGCGCACGGTCTACGAGCTGGACGTCGAGGAAGTCGGCGCCAGCCTGCGCAACGCCACGGCCAAGGTCACCAAGACCACCGGCCGCGGTGGCCAGGGCGGCCAGGGTGGCTTCGGCGGCGGAGGCGGTGGCGGCCAGGGTGGCGGCGGCTGGGGCGGCGGCCCCGGTGGCGGCCAGCAGGGCGGCGGCGCTCCCGCCGACGACCCGTGGGCGACCGGCGCTCCCGCCGGTGGCAACCAGGGCGGTGGCGGCGGCTGGGGTGGAAACTCCGGCGGCGGCAGCGGCAGCGGCGGCGGCTACTCGGACGAGCCCCCCTTCTAAGGACGGGTTCGCACTCACACTTCTTGATCACACAGGAGAAACACCATGGCTAAGCCGCCTGTGCGCAAGCCGAAGAAGAAGGTCTGCGCATTCTGCAAGGACAAGGTCACGTACGTGGACTACAAGGACACGAACATGCTGCGGAAGTTCATTTCCGACCGCGGCAAGATCCGTGCCCGCCGCGTGACCGGCAACTGCACGCAGCACCAGCGTGACGTCGCCACGGCCGTGAAGAACAGCCGTGAGATGGCGCTGCTGCCCTACACGTCCACCGCGCGATAAGGGAAGGGTGACCGACTCATGAAGATCATCCTCACCCACGAGGTCTCCGGCCTCGGTGCCGCGGGCGACGTCGTCGACGTCAAGGACGGTTACGCTCGCAACTACCTGATCCCGCGGAAGTTCGCTATCCGCTGGACCAAGGGTGGCGAGAAGGACGTCGAGCAGATCCGTCGTGCTCGCAAGATCCACGAGATCCAGACCATCGAGCAGGCCAACACGGTGAAGGCCCAGCTCGAGGGCGTCAAGGTCCGTCTGGCCGTTCGCTCCGGCGACGCCGGTCGTCTCTTCGGTTCCGTCACCCCGGCCGACATCGCTTCCGCGATCAAGGCCTCCGGTGGTCCCGAGGTCGACAAGCGCCGCATCGAGCTCGGCTCGCCGATCAAGACGCTGGGCGCTCACGAGACGTCCGTGCGTCTGCACCCCGAGGTTGCCGCCAAGGTGAACATCGAGGTCGTCGCGGCCTGAGTGCCGCGCTGCTGAAGCAGTAAGCGATGGGGCCGCACCCTGTGGGGTGCGGCCCCATTCGTGTCTGCCGGATGCATGTCCACCGGGCGGCGTCTGTGTTTCACGTGAAACGCCGCGCTCCTCTGGAACACTCCGTGTTTCACGTGAAACAGGCGGCGTTTCACGTGAAACGGTCAGCGGGTCGCACCCGTCACGATCCAGCGGCCCGATCGGGTGCGCAGCCACAGGGTCAGCATTCGTACGGTCATCATCAGCGTCATCGTGGCCCAGAGGGCGGTGAGCCCGCCGCCCAGTACGGGGACCAGCAAAGCGACCGGAGTGAACACCGCCAGGGTGAGCAGCATCGCCCAGGCGAGGTACGGGCCGTCACCGGCGCCCATCAGGACTCCGTCCAGGACGAAGACGATGCCGGAGATCGGCTGGGACAGGGCGACGATGATCAGGGCAGGCAGCGCCACATCCTTGACCGTCGGGTCACTGGTGAACAAGGGCAGGAACGCCGGTCGGGCGATGACCACCAGAACGCCGAGAACGACTCCGACGGCGATACCCCACTCGACCATGCGACGGCATGCGTCCCGGGCACCCTGAGCGTCACCGGCTCCGAGGTAGCGACCGATGATGGCCTGCCCCGCGATGGCGATGGCGTCGAGGGCGAAGGCCAGCAGGTTCCACAGAGAAAGAATGATCTGGTGGGCGGCGATGTCGGCATCCCCGAGACGGGCGGCGACCGCAGTGGCGATCATCAGGATCGCCCGCAGGGACAGTGTGCGCACCAACAGGGGTACACCGGCCTGTGCGGAGGCCCTGATCCCGGCGGCATCCGGACGCAGCGAGGCACCATGCTTGCGTGCTCCTCGCAGAACCACCACGAGGTAGACCGCGGCCATGCCGCACTGAGCGATGACGGTGCCCCACGCGGAACCGGCGATCCCCAGATCGGCCCCATAGACAAGCCCGGCGTTGAGGGCGCCGTTGGCAACGAAGCCGGCGACGGCCACGTAGAGCGGGGTCTTGGTGTCCTGCAGGCCGCGCAGGACACCGGTCGCGGCGAGAACGACGAGCATGGCCGGTATGCCGAGCACGGAGATGCGCAGATACGTGATCGCGTAAGGGGTTGCCGCATCCGAGGCGCCGAAGAGGTCCACGAGGTGGGGTGCCGTCGGCAGCGCTGCGGCGACGACGGCGGCGCCGAGGAGCAGTGCCAGCCAGATACCGTCCATACCTTGCCGGATGGCGGCCGGGAGATCGCCCGCTCCGACTCGGCGCGCAACCGCCGCCGTCGTGGCGTAGGCGAGGAAAACGAAGACGCTCACGGCGGTCATCAGCAGGGCCGAGGCGATGCCGAGACCGGCGAGTTGGGCTGTACCCAGATGGCCCACGATGGCGGTGTCGGTCATGAGGAAGAGGGGCTCGGCGACGAGGGCGCCGAAGGCCGGCACCGCCAGCGCGACGATCTCTCGGTCGTGCTGTCTCCGGCCGGTTCGGCGGCGCGCGGGGGCCTGTGTCATGTGCACCAATCTAATCGTCCACAGGTAAGAGATGCAAAGCTTTTGTGACCCTTACTTTCCGTCTCAGGGTGCGCACTCCTGTGCACTGTTCGAGGCGATCTTGAGCCGGTTGGGAAAGTTTTTCTTCTGCACAGCCGGTGGACGGCAAAGGTGCAGGTCAGGGCGTCCCTTCTTGTGAGGACCGCTGCTTGTTCACAGGCCTGTCCACCGGGTCGTGCACAGGTTTCGCGGGGTTCTCCACAGCATCTGGGTCGTCGTCCACATGGCCTGTGGATAACCAGATTGGCTGACGGTGCAGAGAGGCCTACGGTGGTCCGGCGCCCGCTCCGTCCGCCGGTTTTCAGAACGCCACAAAACCGGCGCGCGCTAACCGGAGTTGGGCCTCTTATTTGTCAGTGCCGTGCCGTAAGAACAGAGGGGCACGGCTAGGTCTGCTTCGGCGGACGGGAGGAGGTGGCTCGGTGAGCATTTCCGAGCCCTTGGACGACCCGTGGGCCGACAGCGGTCCCAGTGATCGTCTGCCCGCCTCCCGCCGACGTGGTGACGGAGCCCGGGGCCGCGACGAACAGCATGAGCGGGGCAGGGACAACGGGACGTGGGACGGAGGCTCGGCCCCGGCGTTCGAACGGGTACCGCCACAGGACATCGACGCCGAGCAGTCCGTCCTCGGCGGCATGCTCCTGTCCAAGGACGCCATCGCCGACGTCGTCGAGATCCTCAAGGGCCACGACTTCTACAAGCCGGCTCACGAGACGATCTACCAGGCCGTCCTCGACGTCTACGCCAAGGGCGAGCCGGCCGACCCCATCACGATCGCGGCCGAGCTCACCAAGCGCGGCGAGATCAACAAGGTGGGCGGGGCCTCGTATCTGCACACCCTCGTCCAGACGGTTCCGACGGCGGCCAACGCGGCGTACTACGCGGAGATCGTCCACGAGCGGGCCGTTCTGCGCCGCCTGGTCGAGGCCGGTACGCGCATCACACAGATGGGATACGCGGCCGACGACGACGTCGACGAGATCGTCAACCGCGCCCAGGCAGAGGTCTACGCGGTCACCGAGCAGCGCACGAGCGAGGACTATCTGCCGCTCGGCGACATCATGGAGGGCGCGCTCGACGAGATCGAGGCGATCGGCTCGCGCAGCGGTGAGATGACCGGCGTTCCCACGGGGTTCACGGACTTCGACTCGCTCACCAACGGCCTGCACCCCGGCCAGATGATCGTCATCGCCGCGCGTCCGGCCATGGGCAAGTCCACGCTCGCGCTGGACTTCGCTCGGGCCTGCTCGATCAAGAACAACCTGCCGAGCGTGATCTTCTCGCTCGAAATGGGGCGCAACGAGATCGCGATGCGTCTGCTGTCCGCCGAGGCCCGGGTCGCCCTGCACCACATGCGGTCCGGCACGATGACGGACGAGGACTGGACGCGCCTGGCCCGGCGGATGCCGGACGTCTCGGCTGCCCCGCTCTACATCGACGACTCGCCGAACCTGTCGATGATGGAGATCCGTGCCAAGTGCCGCCGCCTCAAGCAGCGCAGCGACCTCAGGCTGGTCGTCATCGACTACCTCCAGCTGATGCAGTCGGGCGGCTCCAAGCGGGCCGAGAGCCGTCAGCAGGAGGTCTCGGACATGTCCCGTAACCTCAAGCTGCTGGCCAAGGAGCTGGAGATCCCGGTCATCGCGCTCTCTCAGCTGAACCGTGGTCCCGAGCAGCGCACGGACAAGAAGCCGATGGTGTCCGACCTCCGTGAGTCCGGCTCCATCGAGCAGGACGCCGACATGGTCATCCTGCTGCACCGCGAGGACGCCTACGAGAAGGAGTCCCCGCGTGCCGGCGAGGCCGACCTGATCGTGGCCAAGCACCGAAACGGTCCGACGGCGACGATCACGGTCGCTTTCCAGGGTCACTACTCGCGGTTCGTGGACATGGCGCAGACCTGATCCGCCCCGACCTCTCGGACTCCTGCCCAAATGTGCTCGACGAGGGGATGCCGGGCCGGGTGGACTGGGCCCATGACGACATCTCAGGGAGAGCTGCTTCCCGGCACCCGTCGTGCTCTGCTGCACCGGATCGCGGTCGCGCAGGCCGAAGGGCGGGTTCCGTCGCTCGTCGCGGCCGTCGTGCGAGACGGGACGACGGTATGGACGGGCGCGCGCACCTCGGTGGAAGGGCACGCGCCGGACGAGAACGTGCAGTACCGGATCGGCTCGATCACCAAGACCTTCACGGCGGTTCTCGTGCTACGGCTGCGCGACGAGGGCGCACTGGATCTCGGGGATCCGCTCGAGAAGCATCTGCCGGGCACCGGCGTGGGGGAGGCGACCGTCGCCGAACTTCTCGCGCACACAGGTGGGCTGGCGGCCGAGACACCGGGGCCGTGGTGGGAGCGGAGCCCTGGATCCCTGCGGCCCGAACTCGACGACGTGCTGGGTGAGCGGCCCCTGCTGACCCCGCCCGGCCGCCGGTTCCACTACTCGAACCCGGGATACGCGCTGCTCGGTGCACTCATCGAGAAGCTCCGCGGGGCTTCTTGGGAGGACGTCCTTCGGCGTGAAGTGCTCGAACCCCTGGGACTGCATCGCACGAGCGCGCGACCTCAGGCGCCCCATGCGGGTGGCTGGGCCGTGCATCCCTGGGCCGATGTGATGCTTCCCGAGCCCACCGAGGACCTGGGGCGTATGGCACCGGCCGGTCAGCTCTGGTCGACGACCGGTGACCTGGCGCGGTTCGCTGTCTTCCTGGTCCAGGGCGACGAGCAGGTGCTGAGTGCCGAGTCGCTGCGGGAGATGAGGACACCGGCCGCGCCCCACGAGGCGGCGGACGTGGCGAGCGGTTACGCCTACTGTCTGGGCATGGAGATCCGGCGACGGAACGGACGGTCCCTCGTCGGCCACACCGGCTCGCTGCCGGGGTTCCTCGCCTGCCTCATGATCAGCGTCGATGACGACGTGGCGGCGATCGCCCTGGCCAACGCCACTTCCGGCCCACTGCTGTTCCCCGTCGCCGCCGACCTGGTCCGCATCGTCGCCGAGGCGGAACCGCGCATCCCGGCACCGTGGAAGCCGCTGACTGACCTCGACCCGTCGTTGCTGGAGCTGACGGGACAGTGGTACTGGGGGACGCACGCCTTCGCCCTGCGGCTGACGGCCGACGGGCTCGTCTCACTGGGGCCGTTGTCCGGCGGCGGCCGTCGCTCACGGTTCCGCCCGAACGGCGACGGCACATGGACGGGGCTGGAGGGCTACTACGTCGGTGAGCTCCTGAAGGCCGTACGGCGGCCGGAGGGGGCCGTGAGCCATCTGGACCTCGGCTCGTTCGTGTTCACGCGTCAGCCGTACGACGAGGGGGCTCCTGTGCCGGGCGGGATCGACCCTGAGGGATGGCGCGGCATCGGTTAGGCGGTGACATGCGGGGGGCGCCCTGTTTCACGTGAAACAGGGCGCCCCCCGCATGTCGGTCACAGTGAGAGCTTGAAGCCCGTGTGGGAGGCCGTGAACCCGAGCCGCTCGTAGAAGCGGTGGGCGTCGGTGCGCGTCCTGTCGGAGGTCAGCTGGACCAACTGACATCCCTGGTCCCGGGATGCGCCGATCGCCCACTCGATGAGCTGTGTTCCCAGGCCGCTGCCGCGCTCGTCCGCGTGGATGCGCACCCCTTCGATGATCGACCTGGTGGCACCGCGTCGGGAAAGCCCGGGAATGATCGTGAGCTGGAGCGTGCCGACCACCCGGCCGTCCCGGACCGCCACGACCAGACGCTGGTTCGGGTCGGCGCTGAGCCGCTCCAGCGCGGCCAGGTACGGGGCGAGGTCATCCGGTGACTCGCGCTGCGCGCCCAGCGGGTCGTCCGCGAGCATGGCCACGATCGCCGCGACGTCGTCGGCAGCGGCGGCACGTATCTCAAGATCTCCCATGGACGCACCCTACGCAGAGACGGCCGGTGCGAAGACGCCGCACGCGGGATGTCCGGCGCGGACGCCCTAGGCGGGCACCGGAGCCTTCAGCGTCTCCACGACCCGGACCAGCGGGGCCAGTTCGGGGTTCTTCGCCGCTTCATCGAGGGCCTCGCGCAGGGCGGCGTCATTGGTCGGCCGCGCCGCTTCCAGCAGCTCGAGGCCCGCTTCGGTGACGTTTGTGTAGATGCCCCGGCGGTCGGTCGGGCACAGGTAGCGCTCCAGGAGACCGCGGTCTTCCAGCCGGCTGACCAGGCGAGTGGTGGCGCTCTGGCTGAGGACGACCGCGTCGGCGACCTGCTTCATCTGCAGATGGCCTCCGTCCCCGTCGTGCTGCCGGCTGAGCACGTCCAGCAGGGAGTACTCACGCGCACTGAGGTCGTGCCCGGCCTGCAGGGCGCGCTCGATGTGGGCCTCGATCCTCCCGTGGAGCAGCGAGAGGGCGCACCAGCTCTGGGCGAGAGCGGTGAGCGCGGGGTCCGTCGCTGTCATTGGCGTTTCCTCCGTCCCGGAGCGGCTGCCACCCAGGATAGAGCAGAACCGCAATTGACGGCGGTTGCATATAGCCCGCGTCTGCAACTATTGTGGACGCACGCAAAGCGCTCCTGCAATCGTTTGGGAAGGTAACCCCTCCATGCCTCTCGCGCTTCTGGCCCTCGCGATCGGGGCCTTCGGGATCGGAACGACGGAATTCGTGATCATGGGCTTGCTGCCCGAGGTCGCGGGTGACTACGGGGTCTCCATCCCCACCGCCGGGTACTTGGTGACCGGCTACGCGCTCGGCGTCATGTTCGGCGCCCCGCTGATGACCGTGCTCGGCACCAAGATCTCCCGCAAGCGGATGCTGATGCTGCTGATGGGCCTGTTCATCGTCGGCAACCTGCTCTCGGCCCTCGCCCCGGCCTTCTCCGTGATGCTGATCGGCCGGATCGTCGCGTCGCTGGCCCACGGCGCCTTCTTCGGCATCGGCTCGGTCGTCGCGGCCGACCTCGTCGCCCCGGACAAGAAGGCCGGAGCCATCGCGATGATGTTCACCGGTCTGACCGTCGCCAACGTGGTCGGCGTCCCGCTGGGCACGCTCGTCGGGCAGACCGTCGGCTGGCGGGTCACGTTCGGCATCGTCGCCGCCCTCGGCGTCGTCGGCTTGGCGGGCATCGCCCGGCTCGTGCCCGACATGCCCAAGGCGGAGGGCGTGCGCCTGCGGCACGAGCTGGCCGCCTTCAAGAACGTGCAGGTGCTGCTCGCGATGGCCATGACCGTCCTCGGCTTCGGCGGTGTCTTCGCGGCCATCACCTACGTCGCGCCGATGATGACCCACGTCGCAGGCTTCGCCGACGGCTCCGTCACCTGGCTGCTGGTCCTCTTCGGCCTCGGCATGGTCGGCGGCAACCTCGTCGGCGGCAAGTTCGCCGACCGCGCCCTGATGCCCATGCTCTACGTCTCCCTGGGTGCCCTGGCCGTCGTCCTGGCGCTGTTCACCCTCACCGCCCACGACAAGCTGCTGTCGGCGATCACCATCGCGCTGATCGGCGCCCTGGGCTTCGCCACCGTGCCGCCGCTCCAGAAGCGGGTCCTCGACCAGGCGCACGGCGCCCCGACCCTGGCCTCCGCCGTGAACATCGGCGCCTTCAACCTCGGCAACGCCCTGTCCGCCTGGCTCGGCGGCATCGTGATCGCGGCGGGCCTCGGCTACACCGCCCCCAACTGGGTCGGTGCCGCCCTGGCCGCCGGAGCCCTGGTCCTGGCCTTCCTCTCGGCCGCCCTGGAGCGTCGTGCCGGCGGTCCAAGCACCGTCGTCACGGGTTCCGCACCGGCCGGGCAGCGAGCCGCTGTCCACCACTGAGCAACGCGGCCACTCCGAACGGCCTCATGTCCCAGCACCACAGCACGTCTTCCAGGAGAACCCCCTCATGAGCACCACCACCGCCGTTGCCCCGCTGACCACTCAGGACGCCGACGCCCTCGTCTCCGCGGCCCACCGTGCCGCCGAGGCCGCGGGCGTCACCGTCAGCGTCACCGTCCTGGACGCGGGCGGCCATCTGCTCGCCTTCCGGCGGGACGACCGCGCCGTGCTGATCTCCGGCGAGACCAGCACCCGCAAGGCCTACACGGCCCTCCAGCTGAACGCGCCCACCACAGACCTCGTCGACGCGGTGCAGCCCGGAGGCCTCTTCCACACACTGCCGACCGCGCTCGACCGGCCGCTGCTGTTCATCGCCGGCGGCGTACCGGTGCACCGCGACGGCCGCCTGATCGGCGCGATCGGCGTCGGCGGCGGTGCCCCGGAGCAGGACCACGGCTTCGCCACGGCCGCCGTGGAGACCCTCGCCTGACCAGTCCCCCTCCGCGCGACGACGCCGGTTCCCCTAGCTGTGGGGAGCCGGCGTCGTCGTATCGAGGCTCCTCAGCCCGCCGCGACTGTGACCGGCGCGAACCGCCGGCGCCAGTCTCCGGGCAACTCGGTGATCCCGTAGGACATCACCGAGTTGAAAGCGACGGACTTCAGGCCGCGGACCTTCACCCACGCGAGGAGCTCTTCGTGCCGCACATCGATGTCGGTGCGCAGCGGACGGTCGGTGTGGGCGGCAAGAGAGGTGATGAGTGCCTGCGCCACCGACGTGTCGCGTGCGATGAGCGGGCCGACGACGTGGGTGTCCATGTTGGGCCACGCACCCGCGTACCCGATGATCCGCCCGCCCTCCTCGGCCACACGCAACTGGTCGGCGAAGGCGGGGAGCCGGGTAATGATGTGGGTGCGGTCGGCCCCGAACACCTGCTCGTCGAGCCGGAGGATCGCAGTGAGGTCCTCGGCGGTCGCGGCGCGGGTGGCGACCCTCGGCTCAGGCCCGCCGGGAACGAAGCGCCCGAGGACCATCTCTGCCCGGCCGGTGACCTTGAAGCCGAGCTCCTCGTAGAGAGGGCTGCCATGGGGCGTCGCGTGCAGAGTGACAGGTGTGGTGCCCCTCGCTGAGACGACATGGTGCATCAGCCGGCGTCCCACGCCTTGCCGAGCGTGCCGTCCGGCGACCAGGACCATGCCGATCGCGGCGAGGGCGGGGGCCTGCGGTCCGTACTCGGTGACGACACAGGCGCTCATCAGGCCCCCGTCGGGGTCGTCGATGCCGTATCCCTTTCCGGCTGTGAGGAGGAAGCCCCACTTGTGCTCCTCCCGTGGCCACCCCCGGTCCTCGGACAAGTCGGCGCAGGCGGCTTGATCGCGGAGCGTCAGACGACGGATGGGCAATGAGGCAAGAGAAGGAGTCGGCACGCAGGTCAGGCTGTCCGACGAGGGCCCTTGACGTCCACCTCTTTCCGCGGAGACATACGAGCTTTTGGCCAGTTGTCGCCGCCCGTACAGGGTGTGGGCCGTTGCTGGATGTTTCACGTGAAACACGTAAGAACACCAGGTGTCCGATCGTGGCCTGGAACAGGGTTTTCTTGTCCCGTAGTTGACAGACTCGATGATGCGCGTCGTGCCCGCATTCGTGAGGAGGGAAGGGGGGACTTGTGTGCGCGACGGTGGCCGGTAGGGTCGACTCCGGTTCGTGTCAGGGACGAGCCGGCCCACCTCGTGTGGGCCGAGTGCAGGAAACTCCATGAGAGTTACTGCGTCCAATGTCACACTCTCGCCCTACTTGTCCGTACAGAGCTGAAGTCCGGGTTGAATGTGGTCGCATTGGCGCGACAAGGAGGGGAACGCAGACCGTCCACGGGGGAAAGCAGGCATCTTCCAACCCAGGAAGTGCGCAGACCGACCGAAAGATGCTCGAGGCGAGGCACACCATGGACGCTCCGACCACCACGTCGGCCGACAACGGCACTTCTGGCGGCGGGGGCGGCTGGTTCACACCCCGCAAGAACCCCACGACGGCGCCGGACAGCGACCCCGCGACGGCGGAAGGGCGCCGACCGGCCGTGATACGCCCGGTGGGCAGGCCCGCGACCACCCCGGATGCGCCGGAGGGCGACCCACCCGGGTCACCGGCCTCGGTACCCGGCAGCGCTGATACCGGCGGGCCGGACCTCGGGCGTGAACGCCCGGACGCGATGACCACGTCCGCCCCTTCAGTCGCACAGCACGCCCCGTCTTCCGCGGCCTCGAGCCCGGCCACCGCCTCGTCGCCAGGTCCCGCACCCACAGCGCTCACCCCGGCGCCCTTTGCCTCCACCCTGGCTCCGCCCCCCACTGCCCCTGCCGAGCAGCAGCCATCCGCACAGCGGCACGCGCCGGTGTCGTCCCCAGGAGAGGCCGCCAGCGCCCCGGCCGGAGCGGAATCCACGGATGCCCTGCTCATCCGCCGTGCCATGGCCGAGGTCGCCCCGGTCTCCGACAAGGTCACGTCGTACTTCTACGCCCTGCTCTTCGTCCGCCACCCCGACCTGCGATCGCTGTTCCCGGCCGCGATGGACACCCAGCGGGACCGGCTGCTCAGGGCGTTGCTCACGGCCGCCGAGCACATCGACAACAAGGACGTCCTCGTCAACTACCTGCAGAACCTCGGCCGTGGGCACCGGAAGTACGGGACACGGGCCGAGCACTACCCGGCTGTCGGTGAGTGCCTCATCGGCGCGCTGAGCAAGTACGCCACCGGGGTCTGGAACGCGGAGATGGAGGCGGCCTGGGTCCGGACCTACACCACGATCTCCCAGGTCATGATCGACGCGGCGGCCGCGGACGAACTGCGCGCTCCGGCCTGGTGGTACGCCGAGATCGTCACGCACGACCTGAGAACCCCGGACGTCGCGGTCGTCACCGTCCGCCCCGACCAGCCGTATCCCTTCCTCGCCGGGCAGTACACGAGCCTGGAGACGCCCTGGTGGCCCCGGATATGGCGCCACTACTCCTTCGCCTCGGCGCCCCGCTCCGACGGTCTGCTGTCGTTCCACGTGAAGGCCGTCCCGGCGGGCTGGGTCTCCAACGCTCTGGTGCACCGCGCTCGCCCCGGCGACATCATCCGGCTCGGCCCGCCCACCGGTTCCATGACCGTGGACCACACCACCGACAGCGGCCTGCTCTGCCTGGGCGGCGGCACGGGCATCGCGCCCATCAAGGCCCTGGTCGAGGATGTCGCCGAACACGGTGACCGCCGGCCGGTCGAGGTTTTCTACGGCGCCCGTACCGACCACGACCTGTACGACATCGACACCATGCTCCGCCTCCAGCAGAGCCACCCCTGGCTCTCGGTCCGCGCGATCATCGACCAGCAGGCGCAGCAGCAGCTGCCGGACGCGATACGCGCCTACGGTCCTTGGAACGAGTTCGACGCTTACCTCTCGGGCCCGCCCGGGATGATCCGCAGCGGTGTGGACGCCCTGAGGGACAGCGGCATCCCGTCGGACCGCATACGGCACGACTCCGTCGAGGAACTGGTCGCGGCCGGAAGCTGACCAGAAGTCTCAGCCCAGGTCGGGCGCGTGCATCGCGAGTACGCCCTCAATGTTGCCGTCCAGGTAGTGCCGCAGCGACAGCGGCACGAGATGGACGGAGGCGATACCGACCCGGGTGAAGGGCACACGCACGATCTCGTACTCGCCGACCGGCTCGTCCACCTCGGGGCCGTGACGCAGCGAGGGGTCCATGGACTCCAGACGGCAGACGAAGAAGTGCTGCACCTTCACGCCGGTCGCGCCGCTGTCCTCCCCGATGTGCTCCATGGTGTCCACGAAGCAGGGCACCACATCGGTGATCTTCGCGCCGAGTTCCTCGTACACCTCACGGTGCAGGGCGTCGACGACGGTCGAGTCGTTGGGCTCCACCCCGCCGCCGGGGGTGAGCCAGTAGGGATCCACGCCGGGCTTGGTGCGCTTGATCAAGATTAGGTCGGTACCGTCCAGCAGAACGGCGCGGGCGGTGCGCTTGACCACGGGTCGGACGGTCATGAGTGAAATGTGGCCCGGCTGGTTCCACGTGAAACATCGCGAAACGTCACCGGCCGAGCTCCCAGAGTGAGGCACTGTCCCGAGCGCCCCGGAAACCAGGCCGGGCGCCCCCGGAACTCACACCGGGCACGCCCAGAACTCAGGCAGAGGCGCCCCCGGAAACCCGTCACAGCAGCCCGGCACCGGCCGAGGAGGGCCTCAGCACCAGTCGGCCGAGGCCTGCTGCAACCACTCGTGAGCCCGCGCGATATGGGGCATCGCCAGCGTCCCGGTACGGACCACCAGGAAGTACGTCCGCAGGGGCGGCACCGCCGGCTCGTGCAGGGCGACGACATCGCCCCGCTCCAGCGCCGACGCGCACAGATAGCGGGGCAGCACCGCCAGGCCGGCGCCGGCGGCCGCGCAGGCCAGGACCGCGCGCAGGTCGGGGACGATCACGGTGCCCGGGGCGGCCGGGTGTGAGTCGAAGACGGCGGCCCAGTAGCGGGAGACGAACGGCAGCGACTCGTGCACCTCCACCACGGGCACCTTCTCGAGGGCCGGTTCCGGTGTGCGGTCCGGCCGCCCGGTGCCGATCTGTTCGGCCCAGCGCGGGGCGGCGACCAGGACGTGCTCCTCGTCGCAGAGCGCAGTCGCCGTGAGCAGGGCACCGCGCGGCTGGGCCGTGCTGATGGCCAGATCGTGATGCCCGGCGGAAAGCCCTTCCAGCGTTTCTTCCGCGTTCCCGAAGGAGGCGCGCAAGGCGAAGCCCTGGCCGTCCTCGCCGGTCAGCTCCGTGAGGGCGGGCAGGGCTCGTTCGGCGGTGAACTCCGGAGGACCTGCGAGGTGCAGCGTCCGTAAGGAGGAGTCGTCGTCGAGGCCGGTCTCGGTGATCTCCACCAAAGCGTCGAGATGGGGCGCGGCCTTGTGGGCGAGTTCGTCGCCGATGCTCGTCGGGGTCACGCCGCGGGCCTGCCGCAGGAAGAGGGGGCGGCCCAGCTGCCGCTCCAGCGTCCGTATCTGCGAGGTGACGGCGGGCTGGGAGAGACCGAGCAGGGCGGCGGCGCGAGTGAAGGAGCCGGCCCGGTGCACGGTCACGAAGGTCCGCAGCAAGGCCAGATCCACCGCACACACTCCCCTCTTCGGCCCTCGCTCCCTGCCTCCGGCCGTGCCCAACTATAAATAAGTCGATAGGTCTCTGTCGCTACCGTGATTGGACACTGACAGAGAGTCAACTAGCCTTGGTCGCGCGGTTCTTGCGCGCGGAACCGGTGGACGGTCCGAGCCACGAGGGGGGAGGCTCGGACCGTCCGTGGGGATGGTCAGGCGGTCGACGCGTCCAGCGCGCGCAGCACATCCGCCACCAGGTCCTCCGGGTCCTCGGCGCCGACCGACAGGCGGATGAAGCCCTCCGGCACCGCGTCCCCGCCCCAGCGTCCCCGCCGTTCGGCCGTGGACCGCACCCCGCCGAAGCTGGTCGCGTCGTCCACGAGCCGCAGCGCGTCAAGAAAGCGGTCGGCACGCGCGCGGGAGGGCAGCGTGAACGACACCACGCACCCGAAGCGCCGCATCTGACGCGCGGCGATCTCGTGTGAGGGGTCGTCGGGAAGCCCCGGGTAACGCAGCCCCGTCACCTCGGGCCGCTCGCGCAGCGCCTCGGCGACCGCCAGGGCCGTCGCGCTCTGCCGGTCGACCCGCATCTGGAGCGTCGCGATCGAACGGTGCGCGAGCCAGGCCTCCATGGGCCCGGGAATCGCACCGACGATCTTGCGCCAGCGGCGTACGGCGGCCATGGCCTCGGCGTCCCGGCCGACGACGTAGCCCAGGAGGACGTCGCCGTGGCCGGTGAGCTGCTTGGTACCGCTGGCCACAGCGAAGTCCGCGCCGAGTTCCAGCGGACGCTGGCCGAGCGGAGTGGCGAGGGTGTTGTCGACGGCCACCAGGGCACCACGCGCGTGTGCCGCCTCGGCGAGCCGCCGGATGTCGCACACATCGAGCCCGGGGTTCGACGGGGTCTCGATCCACAGCAGCCTCGCGCCGTCGAGGACGTCGAGCTGGGCGTCGCCGCCGGTCGGCGCGGTGCGCACCTCGATGCCGTACGCCTCCAACTGAGCGCGGACCAGCGGCAGCGCCTGGTAGCCGTCGTCGGGCAGGACGCACACGTCGCCGGTGCGCAGCTGGGAGAACAGCACGGCCGAGATCGCGGCCATGCCCGAGGCGAAGACGAGCGTCTCGGCACCGTCCTGGCCGGGCGCCTCCAGCTCGCCGACGGCGCGTTCCAGCAGCGTCCAGGTCGGGTTCTCGTCGCGCCCGTAGGTGTAGGGGCCGGTCGGGTCGCCCGGCAGATGGAAGTGGGCGGCGAACACCGGGCCGGGCAGGGTGGGCTCGTGCTTGACCGGCTCGGGCAGCCCGGCCCGCACCGCGCGCGTGCCGTCACCGGCGCCCGCGGTCGTCCGGCCCTCGACGCCCGTAACCCCGGCTACCTTCCCCGTCACCTCGCCCACGGCGTCCGTCACGTCGTCCACGGCCCCCGTCACCTGGTCTGCCGCACCCGTCACCCGGCTCGTGGCGTCCCTCACCTGGTCCGCGTCGGCCGTCGCCCGGGCCGAGCCGCCCGACGCCTCGCCCGCGTCGCCCGTCGCGGAATCGCTCATGCCGCTCGTCCCTCCACATCCTCACGCACGGCGGCGAGCAGACCGGTGCTCGCCGCCTCCACCATCTCAAGACACTCCTCGAAGCCGTCCAGGCCCCCGTAGTAGGGGTCCGGTACGTCGAGGTCGTCGCCGGCGGCGGCGTCGTACGAGCGAAGCAGCCGGACCTTCCCCGCGTCCTGCTCCGTCGGCGCGAGGCGGCGCAGGGCCCCGAAGTGGCCGGAGTCGAGGGCGATCACCAGGTCGAGGCGGGAGAACCAGGACGACTGGAACTGCCGGGCCGTGTGGCCGCCGGCGTAACCGTTGTCCTCCAGGACGGCCACCGTGCGCGGGTCGGCGCCGTCGCCCTCGTGCCAGCCGCCCGTGCCGGCACTGTCGACCTCCACCAGCCCGTCGAGACCCGCTTCCGCCACCCGCGCACGGAAGACGATCTCGGCCATCGGGGAACGGCAGATGTTGCCCGTGCAGACGAAGCAGACGCGGTATGTCATGTCTGCTCAGTCCCCGTCGGGCAGGATGACGTGCAGCGCCCAGGAGACGACCGAGATGATCAGGCCGCCCAGGACGGCCGTCCAGAAGCCCTCCACGTGGAAGCTCAGGTCGAGCTTGTCCGCCAGCCACGACGTGAGAAGCAGCATCAGCGCGTTGACGACCAGCGTGAACAGGCCGAGCGTCAGTATCAGCAGCGGCAGGCTGAGAAGCTTCACAATGGGCTTGACCAGGAAGTTCACCAGGCCGAAGAGCAGCGCCACGATGATCAGGGTGCCGATCTCTTTACCCGTGCTGTCACCGGTCAGGGTGATCTTGTCGAGCAGCCATACGGCGACCGCCAGGGCACCCGCGTTGGCGACCGTCTTGACTACGAAATTCTTCATGTGTCTGATCGTGGCAGACCTGATCGGACATGGGCACAAGAGGCAGGGGCGGACAAGGCGATGAAGGCATTCCGGCTGGATGAACTGGAGGCGGAGCGCGCCGCCAACGAGGGCGCCTACCTGCAGTTTCTGCGAGAGCAGAACATGTCGGTCGGTCTGTACGCCCTTGACGCGGGCGACCAGGATCCACAGAAACCGCACAATCAGGACGAGGTCTACTTCATTGTGAGCGGCCGTGCCGCGATCACCGTCGGCCTGGAGACGACCCAGGTGGCACGCGGCAGCGTGATCTACGTGCCGGCGGGTGTCGCACACAAGTTCCACCACATCACCGAGGACCTGAGGGTGCTGGTGGTCTTCTCTCCGCCCGAGAGGTGACGGACCGCCTCGGGGTTCCCTAGGGGTTCGGTCAGGGGAGGACAAGGGGTGTAAGGCCCCCGTCCGCCCCGTCCCGGACCTAGCATCGAGTGCAGGACATCAGAGATCCAGAAGTACTGACGGGACCCGGCACTCGAACGGGCGGAGAGGTAAGGACGAGGGCGATGCGAGAGATCTTCACGGGACTGCCGTGGTGGGTGAAGTGGATCGCGGTGCCGGTCATCGCCCTGGTCGTGTTCGGCGGGCTGATCGCCAGTGTGGTCGGGTTCGTCATCGGACTGCTGTTCAAGGTGCTGGTCTTCGTGGCACTGGTCGGTGGACTGATCTACGTCGTACGGAAGTTCACGTCGAGCTCCTCGTCGCGCAGCGACTGGTGAGACCGGAGGGAAACCGGTGGGGGTAGCGGGAAACACCTGCAATCACCGGTTCCCTCGGGCGAGGGAAGTTTCCCGTCCGGGACGTCTGCGTGCGGTGGCAGGCGAATAGAGTCCGGAACCCGACGCGGGGACTTCCCCGTGAGCGGCATACACCCCACCCGTGTTCCTCCGCACGGTCTGCCCCCTCGCGCTTCGGGAGAGACCCTTGGTCCCGGCTGACACCGCACCCGTCCACCTCCACACCGTCCCCGCACAACCCCGCTCAGCGGCCCCCTCAGGGCCACCGCCCCCCTCCGCACCACCGCCTCCGCCGACCCTCATCGGATCCGTACAGCGCGCGATGCGCCTGCTGGAGGCCGTCGCCGTACACGAGTACGGAGCCCCCGCCAAACAACTGGCCCGTGAGACCGGGCTGGCGCTGCCCACGACCTACCACCTGCTGCGCACGCTTGTGCACGAGGGCTATCTACGCCGGGACAAGGGCCTGTTCTTCCTCGGCGAGGCGGCCGAGCGGCTGAGCAGCAGCGGGGCGCGGCAGAAACGTCGCAGCACTGTCGTCGACGCGCTCGCGCAGTGGCGGGACGTCCTGGGCGTGCCCGTGTACTACGCGGTGTACCGCGAGGGCGAGATCGAGGTCATGTGCGTCTCCGACACCCCGGGCAATCCGGCCGTCGAGGAGTGGGCCGACTTCCGCGAGACCGGGCACGCGCACGCCATCGGGCAGTGCCTGCTGTCCCAGCTGGACGAGGAAGCGCGCCGTGACCACCTCGACCGCTACCCGGTGCAGCCCCTCACGCCGTACACGGTGCGCGACAACCACAGCCTGCTGAGGCGGCTGGAGCGGATGCGGCGGATGGAACCGGTGACCGAGCGTCAGGAGTACGCCCTGGGCACGGTCTGCGCCGCGATTCCGCTCACCCTCGGCACCACGGCCGCGACGATGGCCATCTCGCTGCCCGCACACCAGGCCGACCGGCTGCTGCCCGCGGCACGGCAGTTGCAGACCGAGATCGGGCGGCTGCTCGGCTCGCTGGCGCTCTCTATCAGTATGTGAAAACTCACTCCTTGTGATCTGCTGTGTACGTTCAGCAAGATTCCACCAAGTGTCAGAGGTTCGTTCCCGGCCAGTCACGGCGAATGACGGGGTTATCGATGCGCGAGTCCGTGCAAGCAGAGGTCATGATGAGCTTTCTCGTGTCCGAGGAGCTCTCCTTCCGCATTCCGGTGGAGCTGCGCTATGAGTCCAGTGATCCCTATGCCGTCCGGCTGACGTTCCATTTGCCCGGTGACGCCCCGGTGACGTGGGCTTTCGGGCGGGAGTTGCTGATCGACGGGGTCGGCCGGCCGTGCGGGGAGGGCGATGTGCGGGTCACGCCCGTCGAACCCGACACGCTGGGCGAGGTGTTGATCCGGCTTCAGGTGGGCAGCGACCAGGCGTTGTTCCGGTCGTCGACGGCACCGCTCGTCGCCTTCCTCGACCGTACGGACAAGCTGGTGCCGCTGGGCCAGGAGGGCTCGCTCGCCGACTTCGACGCGCACCTCGACGAGGCCTTGGACCGCATCCTCGCCGAGCAGGGCGCTGGTTGAGTCATGCGCCCGGCGGCACGGTGGAGTAACGCTTCGCCGGGTGCCGCCGAACTGTGCAGGAACGCTTCTTCCTGCGATCTTCCTATGACCGGGCGATCTTCTCGCGGTCGGAGGCGGTCGAGGCCGAGACGCTCGGGGACAACGCGCCGGAGGCCGGGGCGCCTACCTCGGGGCCCGAGGCCCCCGCAGGCGCCTCCGGCGCAGAGGCGTCAGCGCTTGCGGCGCCGGCCCCTCCCGCCGCGCGCGGGGGCCGCAGAGGCCTCCACAGCGGGCTTCGCGCCGGCACGGTCGGCCGACACCACCAGCGCCGCCAGGGCGGTGGTGACCGGCACCGAGGCGACCAGGCCGATCGAACCGACCAGCGTGCGCACGATCTCCTCCGCCACCAGCTCGCTGTTGGCGACCGTCCCCACACTGCTCTGCGCGATCGAGAACAGCAGCAACAACGGCAGCGCGGCACCCGCGTAAGCGAGGACGAGCGTGTTGACCACCGAGGCGATGTGGTCGCGGCCGATCCGGATGCCCGCGCGGTAGAGCCCGCGCCAGCCCATCGACGGGTTGGCCTCGTGCAGCTCCCAGACCGCCGAGGTCTGCGTGACCGTCACGTCGTCGAGCACGCCCAGCGAGCCGATGATGACGCCGGCGAGCAGCAGACCGCTCATGTCGATCGTCGGGTAGAGGCCGTGGATCAGGCCGGTGTTGTCGTCGGTGTTGCCGGTGAGCGCGGCCCAGTCGATGAACACCGAGCCGAGGATGCCGATCAGCAACAGCGAGATGAGGGTGCCGAGCACCGCCACCGATGTCCGGGCGGACAGACCGTGACAGAGGTACAGGGCGATGAGCATGATGGCGCTCGCGCCCACCACCGCCACGACCAAGGGGTTCGAACCCTGCAGGATCGCGGGCAGGACGAAGAAGTTGAGCACCATGAAGCTGATGGCCAGGGCGACCAGCGCCATGACACCCCGCAGCCGCCCGACGACCACGACGGCGAGGGCGAAGATGCCGGCGAGCAGCCCCATGGGCAGACGACGGTTGATGTCGGTGACCGAGTACTGCAGGTCCTTCGGCGCCGAGGGCTCGTAGGCGACCACGACCTTCTGGCCCTCGTGCAGTTGGCGGGACTGGTCGGGCTGGACGATCTCGGTGAACGTACGGCCCTTGTCGTCGCCGCTGTCGACCCGGATCGTCGCGCGCTTGCAGGTGCCCTGCTCCTGCTGCACGGCGGAGGAACCCTCGGCGGTGGAGGTGTCGCCGGTCGGTGGGACGCCCGAAGCGCCGGCCTCCTTGCAGCTCACCTCGACCACCTTGGTGACCGAGGCATCCTGCGTCTGCCGGTCGAAGCCGACGCCGGTGCGCTCGTGTGACGGGGCGCCGCCCGGCCACAGCACGGCGAGGCCGATCAGCACCGCCGCGGCGAACGGGATCAGGATCGCCGCGATGATCTTGCGCAGATGCAGGGAGACGGGCGTGGCGGGACCGTGACTGTGCGAATGCCCGTGCCCGCCGCCCGGGGCGGAACCGGGGCCGGGCCCGTGCCCGTCGTCTCCGCCGTGGCCATCTCCCTGACCTCCACCGCGACCGTGGCCCTGCCCGTCGCCTCCACCGGGCCCCTGCCCGTCACCGGAGCCCCGGCCGGGGCCGTGCCCTCCGGTGGGGGAACCATCACCCGGGCCGCCACCGGAGCCCGGCCCGTACTCACCACCGCCCGCGGGGCCGAAACGCGCGTCACGCCCGTACCCGGGCCCAGGGCCCTGCCCGGTGGCTTGCCCCTGCCCGCCTCCGGCGGCGAAATCATGGCCGTCACCACGGCTGTTGCCGTTTCCGGGGCCGGATCCGCGGGGCGGCTCGGGCGGTGGGTAGGGAGGACGCTGCGTCGTGGTCACCGACCGATCATCGCAAGAACGAGGGGGGCCCTCTGTTCACCGCGCCAGAATTGCCGCTAGCGTGGAGGCACCTTTTGTACACGCGGGAGCTCGGAGCACCGGGCTGAGAGGGCGCTGACCTCCGTCCCAGCGATGTTTCACATGAAACATCGCCGGAGTCGAGTGATGTTTCACACGAAACGTCGCCGGACGGAAACCGCTGCGTCGACCGCCGAACCTGTTACCGGGTAATGCCGGCGTAGGGAGTAGGTCTCATGACCAGCAAGGACGCACGCACGCCTGCCTCCGTTCAGGACGAGAAGTCCGAGGAGGCCGGAAAGTCCATCGGCTGGCACAAGGCGTACATCGAGGGCACCCGCCCCGACGTGCGCGTGCCGGTCCGTCAGGTGCACCTCACCAACGGCCAGTCGGTCACGCTGTACGACACGTCGGGCCCGTACACCGATCCGCTCGTCGACACCGACGTCCGCAGGGGCCTGTCGCCGCTGCGCGAGAACTGGATCATCGCCCGCGGTGACACCGAGGAGTACGCGGGCCGCCCTGTCCGTCCCGAGGACGACGGCATCAAGCACACCTCGCCCCGCGGCGGCCTCCGCAACCTCGACGCGGTCTTCCCCGGCCGCCCACGCCAGCCGCGCCGCGGCAGGGACGGACAGGCGGTCACGCAGCTCGCGTACGCCCGTAGGGGAGAGGTCACGCCCGAGATGGAGTACGTCGCCATCAGGGAGAACGTGTCGCCCGAGGTCGTGCGCGACGAGATCGCCGCAGGGCGGGCCGTGCTGCCGGCCAACGTCAATCACCCGGAGATCGAGCCGATGATCATCGGCAAGCGGTTCCTGGTGAAGGTCAACGCGAACATCGGCAATTCGGCGGTGACGTCCTCCATCGAGGAGGAGGTCGAGAAGATGACCTGGGCGACCCGCTGGGGCGCCGACACGGTCATGGACCTGTCCACCGGCCGCAACATCCACACCACGCGCGAGTGGGTCCTGCGCAACTCCCCCGTCCCCATCGGCACCGTGCCGCTCTACCAGGCCCTGGAGAAGGTCGACGGCCGGGCCGAGGAGCTGACCTGGGAGATCTACAAGGACACGGTCATCGAACAGGCCGAGCAGGGCGTGGACTACATGACGGTCCATGCGGGCGTGCGCCTGGCGTACGTGCCGCTGACGGCGAACCGCAAGACCGGCATCGTCTCCCGCGGCGGCTCGATCATGGCCGCCTGGTGCCTCGCGCACCACAGGGAGTCGTTCCTGTACGAGAACTTCGAGGAGCTCTGCGAGATCCTCGCCGCGTACGACGTCACGTACTCGCTCGGGGACGGTCTCAGGCCCGGCTCGATCGCGGACGCCAACGACGAGGCACAGTTCGCGGAGCTGCGCACGCTCGGGGAACTCAACCGGATCGCGAAGCGTTTCAACGTGCAGACCATGATCGAGGGCCCGGGCCACGTCCCGATGCACAAGATCAAGGAGAACATCGACCTTCAGCAGGAGATCTGCGATGAAGCTCCGTTCTATACGCTCGGCCCGCTGACCACGGACGTCGCGCCGGCGTACGACCACATCACCTCCGGCATCGGTGCCGCGATGATCGCCTGGTGGGGCACGGCGATGCTGTGTTATGTCACGCCCAAGGAGCACCTGGGCCTGCCGAACCGTGACGACGTCAAGACCGGCGTCATCACCTACAAGATCGCCGCCCACGCAGCCGACCTCGCCAAGGGACACCCGGGTGCGCAGGAGTGGGACGACGCGCTGTCCGACGCCCGTTTCGAGTTCCGGTGGGAGGACCAGTTCAACCTGGCCCTCGACCCGGACACGGCACGGGAGTTCCACGACGAGACCCTGCCCGCGGAGCCGGCCAAGACGGCTCACTTCTGCTCGATGTGCGGTCCCAAGTTCTGCAGCATGAAGATTAGCCAAAGCATCACAGAGCGGTTTGGTGGTGCGGCGGCTGAGGGGGCCTCGCCCGAGGAGATTGCCGAGGGGATGCTCCAGAAGTCGAAGGAGTTCGCGGCGAGCGGGAACCGGGTTTATCTGCCGCTGGCGGATTAATCGGAGCCGTGTGGAACGGCCTGCGGCTCGTGGAGTCGTGGGCCGTTCTGTCCGGCTGGAAGGCACGGACCTGCCTACGTGCTCTCTGGCAGAGCGTCTGTTGACGGGGCCGGACGACGACGTCAGTCCGCTGGTCGTGGACCGGGGCGATTCTTATGCCGATTCCTGGAGTTCGACTCCATCTAGTCGCCGGTTCCCAGATAGAGCCTCGCCAGACGGGGCAGCCGCTGATACATCTCGCTTGCGTCGTCGAAGTCGAAGTCTTCACCCATATCTGTTGCATCGACGTCCTGATGAGCAACTGACCGGTACCCGGCCCAAGCCTCGTAGAAGGCATCCGGGTTTCCCGTAAGGCGTTCGAAGGCGCCGACGGCGGCGTAGTTCACGTCCTCGTAGAACAGTGCCTCGTCGCGGTGGGCGCTCGCGGCTGCGATGACAGCGGGGTGCTCGGCGAGGTTGTCCGGATCAAGAGCCGTGCGCTCGTACCAGCCTCGCCCCAGCGCGATCACTCCTGCTCGGAAGTCCATGAAGCTGTCGTCGGAGCAGCCGCCGCCGATGAGGTACGCCGCAGCCCAGACGTCCCAGCGGTACAGAGCGTCGTGTACCTCATCGAACCGTTCGGCGTACTCAAGGATCTCCTGCGGAGGGCTACCGGCGAGCAGTTCCACCAGGGCCTCGTCGAAGGGCACGCCAGAGATGGAGGCCGACGAACGCGCGGACTCGGGCATGGCCCTGAAGTCGAAGGAGTTCGCGGCGAGCGGAAACCGCGTGTACCTGCCCATCGCGGACTGAGCCGACCGCGCACAGGCCCGGGGGGCGATGGTCCCCCGGCCTGTGGGAGGTGCCTGCTCGGACGCTCCGGCGGTTACTCCGGCTGGTGCTCCGGCCCTCCGAAGTCCGGGCTCGAGTAGTCCGGGCTGCTGAAGCTGGGGCGTGAGCCGCGGTCGCCGTCGTCCGGGCTGGTGAACCCCGGACGGCCGTAGCCGAGGTGCGGCATGCGGCTGACCGGCGTGGACGAAGGCGTGTGGTGCAGCGCGGCGGCCGCGCCGGGATCGACGAGGGCCTCCCGCAGGAAGGGCAGGATGCCGCGTTCCAGCAGGGCCTCGTTCCAGGCCTCCTTGGCCTGGGCCACCTCGCCCCGCAGCTCGCCGTACGGCCCGCCTTCGGCCGTGGGCTTGTTGCGCAGGGCTGTGAGCAGCAGCCCCACCGCGGCGATGAGGATCGCGACCGCGGTCACGGCGCCGAACACCCAGCCTGTGGTGAGCATGGTCCGGGCGAACCCCTGCTCCGGGTCGAGCATCTGCAGGATGTAGCCGACGAGCAGGAAGATCGCCGCGGCGGTTCCGGCCAGGACGGGGGCGAGGACGGCGACGACGGCGACGGCGCCCGCGCCGGCGGTCTCGGTGACCCCGCCCATGGTGGCGGCGATCCCCGACGCGACCGTACCCGGCTCGGC
Organism: Streptomyces flavovariabilis; assembly: GCF_000725785.1. NCBI lineage: Bacteria > Bacillati > Actinomycetota > Actinomycetes > Kitasatosporales > Streptomycetaceae > Streptomyces > Streptomyces flavovariabilis. The sequence goes on from NZ_JNXD01000011.1 coordinate 353,378, forward strand.
GGAACCGGACTCGCGCACGGCCGGCGAACCGGCCGACGCCGGCTGACGCAGTTCGTCGCGCACCTTGACGTAGTGCTGGTACTCGGTCGACGCGGCCGCCGTGATGAGCGCGGTCGCGTTCAGCGCCATGGTGCGCAGCTGTTCGGCGTTGAGCCGCTGTCCGACAGCGGCCAGTTCGGGACGGTGTGGTGCGGAGCGCAGCGCCTCATCGAGGATCCGCTCGTATTCCTGGCGGTCCTCGCTCAGCAGGTGCTGCGGAACGCTGTTCATGTGCATCCCCCGATGCTCCGTAGGGCTTGGGGCTCGGCATGCTGACGAGCCGTCGGGCAGAAACGGAGGGGAGCCTGCTACGGATAAGCCGATGGTAGAGCGGTGACGGTATGCGGTGACAGGGGGTTTACCGAAATTGACCCCTCACCGGCCCCGTCCTCCGAGGGGGAACGCCTGTCCGGTGAACGTTCACGTATCCAACGGCAGTTGCTGGACCAGCAGCTTTCCGGCCATGGTCACGCCGCCGTCCATCGCGATGGCGAGTCCGTCGGCGTAGACGTGCGGTCCCTCGATCACGGGGTCGCGGTTTTCCTCGTCGTCCTCGGAGCCGGCCTCGCCCAGCAGATACGGAATCGGGCTGTGCCCGTGAACGATACGGGCGCCCCCGTACGTATCGAGCAGGGAGCGCACGGCTTCCGCGCCGCCCTCGTCGCGGAAGGAGAACCGCTTGGTGAACTTGCGGAACAGGTCCCAGACCTCGTCCGCGTCGTTGCGCGTGATCGTCTCGCGGACGGTGTCGTTGACCTCTTCGATCGAGCGGCCGTAGTCGAGGTAGGCGGTGGTGTCGGAGTGGACGAGCAGGTGGCCGTCGACCTCCTCGACGGCGTCCAGGCGCGACATCCACTGCAGGTGGTGGTCCTGGAGACGGTCCATGTCGGTCTTCTGGCCGCCGTTGAGCAGCCAGGCCGCCTGGAAGGTGGCGGTGCCCGCGCCGGAGTTGACGGGCGTGTCGCCGAACCGCTTCGCACCCAGCAGCAGCAGCTCGTGGTTGCCCATGAGCGCCTTGCAGTAGCCGCCGGCCGCGGCGGCCTCGGCGGACAGCCGCATCACCAGGTCGATGACGCCGATGCCGTCCGGGCCGCGGTCGGTGAAGTCGCCGAGGAACCACAGCCGGGCGGTGCCCGCGCACCAGTTCCCGGCGGTGTCGAGCAGGCCCTTCTCCTGGAGGGCCGACACCAGCTGGTCGAGGTAGCCGTGCACGTCACCCACGACGTACAGCGGGCCCTGCCCGGTGCTGGCCTGTGGGGCGGCGGTCTCGGGTTCCACGGTCACCTGGACAGTGTCGCCCCGGTTGACGACGGGAAGGTCGCGCTGGGTCGGCGTGTACCCCTCGGGGTAGGTCTCCTCGGGCGGCGGAGCTACGTCGCCGGGGTGGGCGCTGTGGACGTACGGACCGGTCTCATGGACGTACGCGGGCACCCGGAAGTCGCGCAACGTCGCCGTCCGCTCCACCTCGGGTCCCTGACCGGCCCCCTGAGTCATCGACCCCTCCACCATCGCGCCGCGTTGCACCGCATCGGACTGCCTGGTCGTAGCGGCCCGCGGGTGTCGTGGGCCCATCATAGGAATGCGGATCGCGCCATGTGATGACCCAGGGGTGGTGAATCAGAGCAAGAGTCCAGTTCACTGCGGCTTTCGCCCCGATTGAGCCGGGCTTTGACCACCGTGGGACCGTCCTCGCTCTTCCGCTCTTCGCGAGAACGATCCCTTCTCTCCGGGGGACCGGCCCTGTTTCTCCCCAGGAGTGCGACCTCCCCTTTACCCGGAGGCGGGCCTACGTCTCCTCGGGTGATCGCGGTGGGCTGACCGTCGTGCGCGGCGGGCGCCGCTGGGACGAGGTGCGCACGATCAGCTCCGTCGGTATCACCTGCTCCACCGGTCGGTCGGATTCCACTCCCTCGATGGCGTCGATGAGGAGCTGGATCACCGCCGTGCCGATGCGGCGCGGCTTCAGGGAGAGCGTGGTGATGGGCGGCTCGGTGTTGGCGTACACCGTGGACTCGCTGCAGCAGACCAGCAGCAGGTCGTCGGGGACGCGCAGGCCGTAGCGGCGAGCGGCGGCGAGCAGGTCGGTGCCGTTCGGGTCGAACAGTCCGTAGACCGCGTCGGGCCGGTCGGGCCGGGCGAGGAGCCGGTCGGCGGCCACGGCGCCCGCGCAGGGATCGTGCGCCGGATAGGACTCGTACACCGGATCCTGGCCCACGCGCTCGCACCAGCGCAGGTACGCGGTGGTCGACAGGTGGGTGTACGTGTCCGTCGTCGTGCCGGTCAGCAGGCCGATGCGGCGGGCGCCGGCGTCGGCCAGGTGGTCGAGGATGCCGAGGACGGCGGCCTCGTGGTCGTTGTCGACCCAGGCCGTGACCGGCAGCGCACCGGCCGGGCGGCCGTCGGAGACGACCGGCAGGCCCTGCCGGACGAGTTCGCTGACGACCGGGTCCTGGTCGGAGGGGTCGATGACGACCGTGCCGTCCAGGGCGACGTTCGACCACACGTCGTGGCGCGAGGTCGCGGGCAGGATGACGAGGGCGTAGCCGCGGGCGAGCGCGGCGGAGGTGGCGGCCCGGGCCATCTCCGCGAAGTACGCGAACTCCGTGAAGGTGAAAGGTTCATCCCCGTACGTGGTCACGGTCAGGCCGATGAGTCCCGACTTGCCGGTACGGAGGGTCCGTGCGGCGGCCGAGGGCCGGTAGCCCAGCCGGTCGGCGACTTCCCGGACATGGCGCCGGGTGGCGTCCGGGAGCCGCCCCTTGCCGTTGAGGGCGTCGGAGACGGTCGTGATGGAGACTCCGGCGGCGGCGGCCACGTCTCTGATTCCGGCCCGACCCGGCCGACTGCCTCGCCGTGAGGTTTCCGCGCGGCTCACCTGGTGCTTCCCTGCTGCTGTCATGGCGAGCCGATAGTAGGGCTCATGCGGTGGGGTAGTGCGGACGCATATGCACGCGTTGACAGGCACGTTTCTGCATGATCATTTAACCTCAATTGGTTTGGAAAACAAGGGCGTTGGGCGCTCCCATGGCACTACGTGTCTTGTCGGCGCGCACGAGCCTGCCAAGTGGCCGATGTTGCGAAGAGGTCTCAACTCACCTGCACGGGGGATGCGCGCCACGGCGTGCACCACCGGCGCATAGATATATGTGCGGCGCGCCCCCGGATTCGTACGCCTTGGTGAGGTGATGCCCTTGATGCCGGTGGGACGGGGGAGGCCGGCCGGCCGCTCGGTCGTGGCTATACGCAGCGGCGCCGAATCCTCATAAGGTGAGGAGTATTGGATGTCGGCGGCGGTCATGGGCCGCCGGTCTTCACGAGGAGGACTGCGGTGAGCGAGACGAGCCCCAAGCTGCGCGCCGAGCTGGAGGGGATCCCCACCTACAAGCCGGGCAAGCCCGCCGCGGCAGGTGGTCCGGTGGCCTACAAGCTGTCCTCCAACGAGAACCCGTATCCGCCGCTGCCGGGCGTGATGGAGACCGTGACGGCGGCGGCCTGCACCTTCAACCGCTACCCGGACATGGCCTGTACGGGGCTGATGAACGAGCTGTCCGAACGGTTCGGTGTGCCTCTCTCCCACCTGGCCACCGGTACCGGTTCCGTCGGTGTCGCCCAGCAGCTGATCCAGGCCACCTCGGGCCCGGGCGACGAGGTGATCTACGCCTGGCGTTCATTCGAGGCGTACCCGATCATCACCCAGATCAGCGGCGCGACGTCGGTCCAGGTGCCGCTGACGCCCGGAGATGTGCACGACCTCGATGCGATGGCCGACGCGATCACCGACCGGACGCGGCTGATCTTCGTCTGCAACCCCAACAACCCGACCGGCACCGTGGTGCGGCGGGCGGAGCTGGAGCGCTTCCTGGACCGGGTCCCGCGTGATGTGCTGGTGGTCCTCGACGAGGCCTACCGCGAGTTCATTCGCGATCCCGAGGTGCCGGACGGCGTCGAGATCTACCGCGACCGGCCCAACGTCTGTGTGCTGCGGACCTTCTCGAAGGCGTACGGCCTCGCCGGCCTGCGGGTCGGTTTCGCCATCGCCCATGAACCGGTGGCCGCGGCGCTGCGCAAGACGGCGGTGCCGTTCGGCGTGAGCCAGCTCGCGCAGGAGGCGGCGATCGCCTCACTGCGGGCCGAGGACGAGCTGTTGGGCCGGGTCGGCTCGCTGGTGTGTGAGCGCATCCGCGTGGTCGACGGACTGCGCTCGCAGGGCTGGACGGTGCCCGAGACCCAGGCCAACTTCGTGTGGCTGCGGCTGGGGGAGCGCACGGTCGCGTTCGCGCAGGCGTGCGAGCAGGCGGGTGTGGTGATCCGGCCGTTCCCGGGCGAGGGTGTGCGGGTGACGGTCGGGGAGGCCGAGGCGAACGACATCTTCCTGAAGGTGTCGGAAGGCTTCCGCAAGGAGTTGTAGGGCTGCGCGAGCCAGGGGTCAGGCGTCCACGAGTTCCACGCGTACGGGGGCGCCGTCCCGCACGGTCGCGAGCACACCAGGGTCTCCGTCGAGGTGGCCCAGGACATGGCACGGGCCGGCGAGGCGGCACTCATCGCCCTGTGAGATCGGCGTAGGTCCATAGGGGAGGGCGAGAGCGTCGCCGTCGGTCCAGAAGGCGACGGTGCCGGGCTCGACCACTTCCCGGGCGTCTGTTTCACGTGAAACCGACACTCCTGTGTCGAAGTACACCTCCTCGCCCCAGGTGTGCGCTGTCGAGACGAGGGGCAGCGCCTTGGCGAGGGCCCGGCTGGTCGGGGTGTCGTCGAGCGACGCGGTGAGATGACCTGCGGGCCAGGAGATCCGTATCTGTAGCGATGTCGGTGTCTGCATGCCATCGATTCAACAATATGTTGAAGTTCGGGCCAAGGGGTTGACTGTGACGGGGGAGACAGGGGGACCCCCTCCAAGGCTCGAAAGTCCGTGCTGCATAATGGCTTGTGAATGTGAACGCTTTCACAAGCGTAGGTAAGGAGCGGCGACGTGGACCTGGCTTTGGCGCCGGAGACCCTGGCGCGATGGCAGTTCGGCATCACCACCGTCTACCACTTTCTGTTCGTCCCCCTGACGATCTCGCTGGCCGCGCTCACCGCCGGTCTGCAGACCGCCTGGGTGCGGACGGAGAAGGAGAAGTACCTCCAGGCGACGAAGTTCTGGGGCAAGCTCTTCCTGATCAACATCGCGATGGGCGTGGTCACCGGCATCGTGCAGGAGTTCCAGTTCGGTATGAACTGGTCGGACTACTCACGCTTCGTCGGTGACGTCTTCGGTGCGCCGCTGGCCTTCGAGGCCCTGATCGCCTTCTTCTTCGAGTCGACCTTCATCGGCCTGTGGATCTTCGGCTGGGACAAGCTGCCGAAGAAGATCCACCTGGCGTGTATATGGATGGTCTCGATCGGCACGATCCTGTCGGCCTACTTCATCCTCGCGGCCAACTCCTGGATGCAGCACCCGGTCGGCTACCGGATCAACGAGGCGAAGGGCCGGGCCGAGCTCACGGACTTCTGGCTGGTGCTGACCCAGAACACCGCACTCGCCCAGGTCTTCCACACGCTCACTGCCGCCTTCCTGACCGGCGGGGCCTTCATGGTCGGCATCGCCGCCTTCCACCTGGTCCGCAAGAAGCACGTCCCCGTGATGAAGACCTCGCTGCGGCTGGGCCTCGTCACCGTCGTCATCGGCGGCCTCCTCACCGCGATCAGCGGTGACGTGCTCGGCAAGATCATGTACCAGCAGCAGCCGATGAAGATGGCCGCGGCCGAGGCGCTGTGGGACGGCGAGAAGCCGGCTCCCTTCTCGGTCTTCGCGGTCGGCGACGTCGACAAGGGCCACAACAAGGTGGCCATCGAGATCCCGGGTCTGCTGTCCTTCCTCGCGAAGGACGACTTCACCTCGTACGTGCCCGGCATCAACGACATCAACAAGGCCGAGCAGGAGAAGTACGGGCCCGGCGACTACCGGCCCAACATCCCCGTCGCCTACTGGGGCTTCCGGTGGATGATCGGCTTCGGCATGACGTCGTTCGCCATCGGCCTGGCCGGGCTGTGGCTGACCCGCAAGAAGTTCATGCTGCCGCAGCACCTGAGGGTGGGCGACGACGAGGTGCCGCACCTCGTGCTGCTGCCGAAGAAGGCGCTCGGCCCGACCCTCACCAAGTGGTACTGGCGCATCGCGATCCTCACTCTGGGCTTCCCGCTGATCGCCAGCTCCTGGGGCTGGATCTTCACCGAGATGGGCCGCCAGCCGTGGGTCGTCTACGGCCTGTTCCAGACGCGTGACGCGGTCTCCCCCGGTGTCTCCCAGGCCGAGGTCATCACCTCGATGGTCGTCTTCACCACGCTGTACGCGATCCTCGCCGTCGTCGAGGTGAAGCTGCTGGTCAAGTACGTCAAGGCGGGCCCGCCCGAGCTCACCGAGGCCGACCTCAACCCGCCCACGAAGATCGGCGGCGACTCCCGTGACGCCGACAAGCCGATGGCCTTCTCGTACTAGGCCGAGGGAGCTGCACAGTCATGGAACTGCACGACGTCTGGTTCGTCCTGATCGCCGTCCTGTGGACCGGCTACTTCTTCCTGGAGGGCTTCGACTTCGGGGTCGGGGTGCTCACGAAGCTGCTCGCCCGCAACCGGCCCGAGAAGCGGGTACTGATCAACACCATCGGCCCCGTGTGGGACGGAAACGAGGTGTGGCTGCTCTCGGCGGCCGGCGCGACCTTCGCCGCCTTCCCCGAGTGGTACGCCACGCTCTTCTCGGGCTTCTACCTCCCTCTGCTGCTCATCCTGGTCTGCCTGATCCTCCGGGGCGTGGCCTTCGAGTACCGCGTGAAGCGGCCGGAGGAGAACTGGCAGCGCAACTGGGAGATGGTGATCTTCTGGGCCTCGCTGCTGCCCGCTTTCCTGTGGGGCATGGCCTTCGGCAACATCGTGCGAGGCGTGAAGATCGACCAGGACTTCAACTACGCGGGCGGCGTCCTGGACCTGCTCAACCCGTACGCGCTCCTGGGCGGTCTGGTCACGCTGGCGCTGTTCACCTTCCACGGGACGGTGTTCGTCGGGCTCAAGACCGTCGGCGAGATCCGGGAGCGGGCGCGGAAGCTGGCGCTGCGCGTCGGACTGGCGACCACCCTGCTGGTGCTCGCCTTCCTGCTGTGGACGCAGGCCGACCGGGGTGACGGTTCGTCGCTCGTGGCGATGGTCGCGGCCTTGGCGTCGCTCCTCGTAGCCCTGGTCGCGGCACGGGCCGGGCGCGAGGGCTGGGCGTTCGCCCTGTCGGGTCTCACCATCGTGGCCACGGTGGCGATGCTCTTCCTGACGCTCTTCCCGAACGTCATGCCGTCGACGCTGAACCCGGACTGGAGCCTGACGGTCACCAACGCCTCATCCAGCCCGTACACCCTGAAGATCATGACCTGGTGTGCCGGGATCGCCACTCCCGTCGTCCTGCTCTACCAGGGCTGGACGTACTGGGTCTTCCGCAAGCGGATCGGTACGCAGCACATCACCGAGACCGCGCACTGAGGTGTGTTTCACGTGAAACCAATCGATCCCCGTCTGCTTCGGTACGCCCGTGCCACCCGTATCTTCCTGGTGGCGGTCGTGGCCCTCGGGGCCGTGGGGGCGGGGCTGGTCATCGCGCAGGCGATGCTCATCGCCGAGGTGGTGGTCGGTGCGTTCCAGCACCGTATGGCGGTGTCCGAACTCGGCACTCCCCTGCTGTTGCTGACCGCCGTCACGGTTGGCCGGGCGCTGGTCGGCTGGCTCACCGAGCTCGCCGCGCACCGGGCCAGTGCGGCGGTGAAGTCCGAGCTGCGGGGGCAACTGCTCGAGCGTTCCGCTGAGCTGGGGCCGGGCTGGCTGAGCGGGCAGCGGACCGGTTCGCTGGTCGCCCTGGCCACCCGGGGCGTCGACGCCCTCGACGACTACTTCTCGCGCTATCTGCCGCAGTTGGGTCTCGCGGTGGTGGTGCCGGTGGCGGTGCTGGCGCGGATCGTCACCGAGGACTGGGTCTCCGCAGCCATCATTGTGGGCACCCTTCCTCTCATCCCGGTCTTCATGGTGCTGATCGGCTGGGCGACCCAGTCCCGGATGGACCGTCAGTGGCGGCTGCTGTCACGGCTGTCCGGGCACTTCCTGGACGTCGTCGCGGGGCTGCCGACGCTGAAGGTCTTCGGGCGTGCCAAGGCACAGGCTGAGTCGATCCGGCGGATCACCGGCGAGTACCGGCGGGCGACCATGCGGACGCTGCGGATCGCCTTCATCTCCTCCTTCGCCCTGGAACTGCTCGCGACGATCTCGGTGGCGCTGGTCGCCGTGACGATCGGCATGCGGCTGGTGCACGGAGAGATGGACCTGTACATCGGCCTCGTCATCCTGATCCTCGCGCCCGAGGCATATCTGCCCCTGCGGCAGGTGGGGGCTCAGTACCACGCGGCGGCGGAGGGGCTCGCGGCGGCCGAGGAGATTTTCGAGGTTCTGGAGACGCCCGTCCCGGCGTCCGGTTCCGAGGCTGTGCCGGAGGGCGCGCTGTCGTTCGAGGGTGTGACCGTCCGGTACCCGGGGCGGTCGGCGGACGCGGTCGCGAACGTGTCCTTCGGCGTCGAGCCCGGGGAGACGGTCGCGCTGGTGGGGCCGAGCGGCGCCGGCAAGTCGACGCTGCTGAGCGTTCTGCTGGGGTTCGTGCGACCGGCCGAGGGGCGGGTGCGGGTCGGGGGAGTCGATCTCGCCGATGCCGACCTGGAGCAGTGGCGTGCCCGGACCGCGTGGGTGCCGCAGCGGCCGCATCTGTACGCCGGGACGATCGCCGAGAACGTACGGCTGGCCCGGCCCGACGCCGGCGACGACGCCGTACGGCAGGCGCTGCGGGACGCCGGGGCATTGGAGTTCGTCGACACCCTGCCCGAGGGCGCGGAGACCGTGCTCGGCGAGGACGGCGCCGGGCTGTCCGCCGGGCAGCGGCAGCGGCTCGCGCTGGCCCGGGCGTTCCTCGCGGACCGGCCCGTGCTGCTGCTCGACGAGCCGACGGCGGCGCTGGACGGCGCCACCGAAGCCGAGGTCGTTGCGGCGGTGCGGCGTCTTGCGGCCGGCCGGACGGTGCTGCTGGTGGTGCACCGGCCCGCGCTGCTGGAAGTCGCCGACCGGGTCGTGCGACTGGTGGAGCCCGAGACCACCGCTGCCTTGCCTGTGACGACCGTGGCCCGGGGGGCGGGGACACGATCCGTCGAGGTCGAGCCGCCCACCCCGGTCGAGTCCGTCGAACAGCCGGCTTCAGGCGGTGTCCTCGCGCGCGTCCGCGCCATGTCCGGCGCCCGGCGCGGGCGGCTGAGTCTCGCACTGCTGCTCGGGAGTCTCGCGCTGGGGAGCGCCGTGGGGCTCATGGCCACCTCCGGGTGGCTGATCTCGCGGGCCTCGCAGCAGCCGCCCGTGCTGTATCTGATGATGGCCGTGACGGCGACGCGGGCGTTCGGAATCGGGCGGGCCGTGTTCCGCTACGCCGAGCGGCTGGTGTCCCACGACGCCGTGCTGCGGATGCTGGCGGACACCCGGGTCGCGGTGTTCCGCAGGCTGGAGCGGCTGGCGCCGGCCGGGCTGGCCCGGGTCCGCCGGGGTGACCTGCTCTCCCGGCTGGTCGCGGACGTGGACGCGCTGCAGGACTACTGGCTGCGGTGGCTGCTGCCGGCCGGGTCGGCCGTCGTCGTCTCGGCCGCGTCGGTCGGTTTCACATCATGGCTGCTGCCCGAGGCCGGCGCGGTGCTCGCGGCCGGGCTCCTGGCGGCGGGGGTCGGCGTGCCGCTGATCTCCGGCGCGGTGGCCCGGAGGGCCGAGCACAGGCTGGCGCCCGCCCGCGGGGTGCTCGCGACGCGGGTGGCCGATCTGCTCACCGGCACCGCAGAACTGACCGTCGCCGGTGCCCTGCCCGCGCGGACCGCTCAGGCCCGCCAGGCCGACGGGGCGCTCACCCGGATCGCCTCGCGCGCCGCCACCGCCACAGCTCTCGGTGACGGTCTCACCGCGCTGATCTCCGGACTGACCGTCACGGCCGCCGCCCTGGCCGGCGCGCAGGCGGTCGCCGCCGGGCGACTCGACGGCGTGACCATGGCCGTCGTCGTCCTGACCCCGCTCGCCGCCTTCGAAGCCGTGCTCGGGCTGCCGCTCGCCGTGCAGTACCGGCAGCGCGTGCACCGGAGCGCGGAGCGGGTGTACGAGGTGCTGGATGCCCCGGAGCCCGTGAGGGAACCGGAGCGGCCCCGGCAGGCGCCCGCGTCACCGTTCCCGGTCGTGGTCAGAGGGCTGTCCGCCCGGTACGCCGGGCAGGACCGGGACGCGCTCGCCGGACTCGACCTGACCCTCGAGGAGGGCCGCCGGATCGCCGTGGTCGGGCCCTCCGGCTCCGGCAAGACCACGCTGGCGCAGGTGCTGCTGCGATTCCTCGACGCGCAGGCGGGCTCGTACTCGCTGGCGGGCGTGGACGCGTACGCGCTGCACGGTGACGACGTGCGGGGTCTCGTCGGGCTGTGCGCGCAGGACGCGCACCTCTTCGACAGCTCGCTGCGCGAGAACCTGCTGCTCGCCAGGAAGGACGCCACCGAGGACCACCTGCGGGCCGCACTCGGCCGCGCCCGGTTGCTGGACTGGGCCGACGGTCTGCCCGACGGGCTCGACACGCTCGTCGGCGAGCACGGGGCACGGCTGTCGGGAGGCCAGCGGCAGCGGCTCGCGCTGGCCCGGGCCCTCCTCGCGGACTTCCCCGTCCTGGTGCTGGACGAGCCCGCCGAGCACCTCGACCTGCCGACCGCCGACGCGCTCACCGCCGATCTGCTGGCCGCCACCGAGGGCCGGACGACGCTGCTCATCACGCACCGGCTGGCGGGCCTTGAAGCGGTCGACGAGGTACTCGTACTGGACCGGGGACGGGTCGTGCAGCGCGGTCGTTACGCGGAGCTGCTGGCGACGGACGGGCCGCTGCGCGGGATGGCCGAGCGGGAGGCGGCGTCGGAGTCGCTGGTGGGAGCGCGGTAGCGGCCGGGAACGGCGCGCACTGGGCCGTTCGGCGCAGCCGGTCCCCCGGCCGTACGACGTGAACAGGGCCGAATCGGCTGGACTGGGCGACGATCGCTGACATGCGCTCATATCGACGCCATCGGCTGCTGGTTCCGGTCCTGCTGTGCGCGCTGGCCGCGCTCGCGGCCCGGCCGACGGCGGCGCACAAGGAACCCGGAAGCGGCACCGGGAGCGGCACCGGGACCGGCGGCCTCAGCGCCGAGGTGGTGCGGCTGTACGAGGAGGCCGCGGTGGCGACACAGCAGTACGAGGCCGGCCGAGAGGAGGCCGAGGAGCAGCGGGCCGAAGCCCAGCGGGCGGAGACCCTCCTGGACGCGCAGCGGCGGCACATCGCCGCCCTGCACGAGGACCTGGGCCGGATCGCCCGGGCCCAGTACCGCGGCAGCGGCGGCCTGCCGGTGGCCGCGCACATGATCCTCGCCGACAGCCCCGAGGGCCTGATGCGAGGTCAGCACGCCTTCTCCCAGGCGGACCTCGCCGTGAACAACGCGATCTCCAAGAACCGACGCGCCGAGGCCCGGCTCGCGGCGGACGAGGCCAGGGCCGCGGACCGGTGGCAGGCGCTGGAGAAGCGCAACATCCAACTCGCCGGGCTCAAGGCGGACATCGAGCAGAAGCTGGAGACGGCCCGCTCACAGCTCCAGGGGCAGGCGGACGCCGCGGTCTCCGCCGGGGCGTGCCGCGGAGCCGTCCGGCTCGACCAGCCGGAGACGGGGTTCACCGAGGGCGAGTGGGTCGCGCCGGTCGAGACGTACGAGCTGTCCGCGTCCTACGGCAGCGGCGGTAATCGGTGGTTGAACCGGCACACCGGGCAGGACTTCGCGGTGCCGATCGGCACGCCGGTGCGGGCCGTGGGTGCGGGCCGGGTGGTGAAGGTGTCCTGCGGCGGTGCCTTCGGCATGGAGATCGTGCTCAAGCACGCAGGCGGCTACTACACGCAGTACGCCCATCTCGCTTCCCTCGCGGTCGATCACGGGGAGCACGTCAGCCCGGGCCAGTGGATCGGGCAGTCGGGCACCACGGGCAACTCCACCGGGCCTCACCTGCACTTCGAGGCCCGGGTCACACCGGAGTCGGGCTCGGCGGTGAACCCGGTGTCGTGGCTGGCGGCGCGCGGGGTGTCCCTCTGAGACACCCCGGCCCCGGCGGCTACGGCAGTTCCGTGATCAGCCGCTCGATCACGACCGCGACCCCGTCCTCGTTGTTCGCGACCGTCTGACCCGAGGCGGCGGCGATCACGTCCGGGTGCGCGTTGCCCATCGCGTACGACCGGCCCGCCCAGGTCAGCATCTCCACGTCGTTGGGCATGTCCCCGAAGGCGACGACCTGCTCGTGCGAGATGCCGCGTTCGGCGCAGCACAGGGCGAGGGTGCTGGCCTTGGACACTCCCGGGCCGCTGATCTCGAGCAGGGCGCTGGGGCTGGAGCGGGTGACATCGGCACGGTCGCCGATGGCGAGGCGGGCCAGGGTCAGGAAGGCGTCGGGGTCGATCTCGGGGTGGTAGGCGAGGATCTTCAGCACCGGCTCCGCGGCGGCCGGGTGGTCCGGTCCCAGCAGCTCCTCGGCCGGGGCGAGGCTGTCAGGGATCTCCATGTGGAGCTTCGGGTACGCCGGCTCCTGGTAGAAGCCGTACGTCTGCTCCACCGCGTACACCGTCCCCGGCGCTGCGTCGCGCAGCAGCCGTACGGCGTCCAGGGCGTTCTCCCGTGCCAGCTCCCGCACCTTCACGAACCGGTGGGCGCCGGGGCCGCCGTGCAGGTCGACCACGGCGGCGCCGTTGCCGCAGATGGCCAGGCCGTGGCCGTGCACGTGGTCGCTGACGACGTCCATCCAGCGGGCCGGGCGGCCCGTGACGAAGAAGACCTCGATGCCCGCCTCCTCGGCGGCGGCCAGCGCGGCGACCGTACGAGGGGACACCGACTTGTCGTCGCGCAGCAGGGTGCCGTCGAGGTCGGTGGCGATCAGCCGCGGTGGGAGGGTCTCGGCCGCGGTCTCGGGCTGTCGGGTCGCTGAGGTCACCCGGCCATTGTCCCGCACATGGCTGCACGGGCGTGCGGGACTCCGCACAGGTGAGTGGATACCGCCCTCACCAGGAGCCTCCTGGCAGGAGCCCCTCACCAGGACCCCTCGGCAGGCCCCTCACCCGAGGTACCTCGACGCATCCGTCCGCGCTCAGCGCAGCTGCGCCGGCGCCTCCATCGCGATCTGCTCGAAGATCTTCTCGTCCGCCGCGAACGGCGAGTCGGCGATCGGCCAGTGGATCACGATCTCCGTGAAGCCCAGCTCCACATGCCGCCCGGCGAAGTCCACGAACGCGTTCAGCGACTGGAGCGGGCCGCCGCGGTCCGGCGTGAAGCCGGTGAGCAGGACCCGGTCGAGATCGGTCATGTCCCGGCCGACCTCGGCGCAGATGTCGTCGAGCCTCTCCGCCTGCCCGCGAATGGCCTGAATCGACTGTTCAGGCGTGCCGCTCTCGTACAACTTGGGGTCGCCGGTGGTCACCCACGCCTGCCCGAACCGTGCGGCGAGCCGCATCCCGCGCGGCCCGGTCGCGGCCACCGCGAACGGCAGCCGGGGCCGCTGGACGCAGCCGGGGATGTTCCGGGCCTCGTGGGCGGAGTAGAAGTCACCCTCGTACGACACGGCGTCCTCGCTGAGCAACCGGTCGAGCAGCGGGACGAACTCGGCGAAGCGGTCGGCGCGCTCGCGGGGTGTCCACGGTTCCTGGCCGAGCGCGGTGGCGTCGAAGCCGGAGCCGCCCGCGCCGATGCCGAGCGTGACCCGTCCGCCGGAGATGTCGTCGAGGGAGATCAGCTCCTTGGCGAGGGTCACGGGGTGCCGGAAGTTCGGGGAGGTCACCAGGGTGCCCAGCCGCAGCCGGTCGGTGATGCTCGCGGCGGCCGTGAGGGTCGGCACTGCGCCGAACCACGGGCCGTCCCGGAAAGTGCGCCAGGACAGGTGGTCGTAGGTGTACGCGGTGTGGAGGCCAAGCTGCTCGGCGCGTGTCCAGGCCGCGCGGCCGCCTTCGTGCCAGCGGCGGTACGGGAGGATCACGGTGCTCAGACGCAGACTCATGGCGTCGAGCCTAAAGGAGCCGAGCGGGTCAGCCGTGTTTCACGTGAAACCAGTCACCATGCGCGTCTGGTCACACCAGCGGGTCAGCGAGGCCCGGCAAAGCGCAGGTAGCGCGGCGGCACGGCCTGGGTGAGCCACACCCCGTTCGCACTGACGTGGAAGACGTGGCCGTCGGCGTGCAGGGCGGCCGCGTCCACTCCGAGCACGACCGGCCGCCCCCGGCGGGCTCCGACCCGGGTTGCCGTCTCCCGGTCGGGCGAGAGATGCACGGCATGCCGGTTCATCGGACGGAGCCCCTCGGCCCGGATGGCGTCCAGGTTGCTCGCGACGGTGCCGTGGTAGAGGTACGCGGGCGGGGTGGCCGGCGCCAGCCCGAGATCGACCTCCACGCTGTGCCCCTGACTGGCGCGGATCCGAGTGCCCTCGACGGCGAATCGCCGCTTGTCGTTGGTGGCGACGACCTGGTCCAGCTCGTCGCGGGTGAACCGGAAGCCGTGCGCGGCGGCTGCGGCGATGAGGGTGTCGATCTCCGTCCAGCCGGCCTCGTCGAGGGTGAGCCCGATCCGCTCCGGCTGGTGGCGCAGATGCTTCGACAGGTACTTCGACACCTTCACGGTGCGTCTTTCGTCCATCCCACCAGAGTGCGGGAGAGACGTGAATCACGCGATCGAGTTTCGCTTGCCAGGTTTGATCCACAACCAAGTGGTGTTATCCACAGGGTGAATGGGCGTCTCTGTGGACAACTGGCCGCCATGGCACGGCTTTTGGCGCTCCGTCACACCGGAGGCTTCACCCGCGCGATGCCCCGCAGTGCCCTCGGCGCCCACCGCGACAGCCAGCGCGCACCCCGCGCCTCCGGCGTCACCGGCGCCACCGCCTCGTTGCGCGTCACCGCCCGCAGGATCGCTCGGGCGACCTTCTCCGGCGGATAGTTGCGCATCCCGTACAGACGGGCGGCGCGCTTCTGGAGCCGCTTCTCCTCCCGCTCGTCGACCCCGGCGAAATGCGCCGTCGACGTGATGGCGGTGTTGACGAACCCGGGGCAGACCGCTGTCACGCCGATCCCCTGCCCGGCCAGCTCCGCCCGCAGACACTCGCTGAGCATCAGTACGGCCGCCTTGGAGGTGCTGTAGGCGGGCAGCGCCCGGGACGGCTGGTACGCCGCGGCCGACGCCACGTTGACGATGTGGCCGCCCTGCCCGCGCTCGGCCATCCGCCTTCCGAAGAGCCGGCAGCCGTGGATGACCCCCCACAGGTTGACGTCGAGGACCTTCTTCCAGTCCTCCGGCGTGGTGTCGAAAAAGGAACCGGACAGCCCGATCCCGGCGTTGTTCACGAGGATGTCCACCACCCCGTACTCGGTGGCGACTTTCTCGGCGAGCTTCTCCATGGACTGTTCGTCGGAGACGTCGGCCGTCTCGGCCCAGGCCTCGGCGGCGCCCGCCCGACGGGACGACTCGGCGGTGCGAGCCGCGGCCTGCGCGTTCCGGTCGACGGCCACCACCCGTGCGCCGGCCGCGGCGAACGCGAGCGCCGTCGCCCGCCCGATGCCGCTGCCCGCCCCGGTGACCAGCACGAGCTGTCCGCCGAACCGCTCGGCGTGCTCGCCGCTCGCCGCCACCGGGGAGCGCCCGCTTTCGACGGACGTCACGAACTCCTCGATCCACGCGGCCAGCTGTTCCGGTCGGGTGCGCGGGATCCAGTGCCCCGCCTGGATCGTCCTGCGGGTCAGCTGCGGAACCCACTGCTCAAGCCCGTCGTGGAGCCGCTCCGAGAGGAACCGGTCCTTCAGAGGCGTGATGATCTGCACGGGCGCGTGGGCGTGCGCGTCCGGGCGTGGCCCGCGCAGCCGGGGTCGGACGTTGTCCCGGTACAGCCAGGCCCCGCGGGCCGCGTCCGACGGCAGTGACGAGGTGGGGTAGTCGCCCCGGGGCACCTTCTCGACGCGCTCCAGCATCCGCGGCCAGCCCTTGCCGAGCGGGCCGCGCCAGGCGAGCTCGGGCAGCACGGGCGTGTGCAGCAGGTACACGTACCAGGACCGGGCGCCCTGCCCGAGAAGCTGGCCGACCCGGCGCGGCGTGGGCCGCTTCACGCGCTGGTCGATCCAGTGACCGAAATGGTCGAGGGACGGCCCGGACATCGAGGTGAAGGAGGCGATGCGGCCCTCGGTGCGCTTCACGGTGGTGAACTCCCAGGCCTGCACCGAGCCCCAGTCGTGCCCGACCAGGTGCACCGGCTCGCCCGGACTCACCGCGTCCGCGACGGCCAGGAAATCGTCTGTCAGCTTCTCCAGGGTGAAACCGCCGCGCAGTGGCCGCGGCGCCGTCGACCGGCCGTGGCCGCGGACGTCGTACGCCACCACGTGGAAGCGTCCGGCGAGCCGCTCGGCGATCTCGGACCACACCTCTTTGCTGTCGGGGTAGCCGTGCACCAGGACGACCGTCGGCCGCTCCGGATCACCCAGCTCGGCCACGCACAGCTCGACTTCGCCGGTCCGCACCCTGCGCTCCCGCGCGCCCGTCAGCAACGTCATCCGGCGAATCTGGCAGTTGTTAGAGAGTTCGTCAATAGGGGCTCCCCGGCGGTGGTAACTCTGAAGAACCAGCTCCCCTAGGGGCCCGTAATACTCAGGGCTGATCCGAAGACAGCTCTGCGGAGTGACGACCGCCACGGACACGGCCCCTACCTTCGAAGGGTGACTGTGATCGCGACCGAAAGCCTGAGCAAGCGGTTCCCCCGGGTGACCGCGCTTGACCGGCTCTCCGTGGACGTCGGACCCGGTGTGACCGGACTCGTCGGAGCCAACGGAGCCGGCAAGTCCACACTGATCAAGATCCTGCTGGGTCTGTCCCCCGCCACCGAGGGCCGCGCCGAAGTGCTCGGCCTCGATGTCGCCACCAAGGGCGCCGCCATCCGCGAGCGGGTCGGCTACATGCCCGAGCACGACTGCCTGCCGCCGGACGTCTCGGCCACCGAGTTCGTCGTCCACATGGCGCGCATGTCCGGCCTGCCGCCCACGGCCGCGCGCGAGCGCACGGCCGACACCCTGCGCCACGTCGGCCTGTACGAGGAGCGCTACCGCCCCATCGGCGGCTACTCGACCGGCATGAAGCAGCGCGTCAAGCTCGCGCAGGCCCTCGTCCACGACCCGCAGCTGGTCCTGCTGGACGAGCCGACCAACGGCCTCGACCCGGTCGGCCGCGACGAGATGCTCGGCCTGATCCGCCGGATCCACACCGACTTCGGCATCTCGGTCCTGGTCACCTCCCACCTCCTGGGCGAACTGGAGCGCACCTGCGACCACGTCGTCGTCATCGACGGCGGCAAGCTCCTGCGCTCCAGCTCCACCACGGACTTCACACAGATCACCACGACCCTCGCGATCGAGGTCACCGACACCGACGAGCACCCGGACGGCACCCGAGCGGTCCGTGAGGCGCTGCACGCGCGCGGCGTCACCGTCGAGGACGGCAGCGGCCTGCCCGGCGCCGGCCACGTCCTGTTGCTCAGCGCGCAGGGCGAGGAGACGTACGACCTGGTCAGGGACGTGATCGCGGACCTCGGACTCGGCCTGGTCCGCATGGAGCAGCGCCGGCACCACATCTCCGAGGTCTTCACCACCAGCGACGAGCGCGAGCAGCGGAAGGAGGCGGTCGGCCATGGCGGTTGAGCACTCCACGGCGACATCCGCCCCGGCACCGGGTGACCAGACCCGCATCCACAACATCGGCTACCGCAACTACGACGGCCCGCGCCTCGGCCGCGCCTACGCTCGCCGCTCCCTGTACTCGCAGTCGCTGCGCGGCTCCTACGGCCTCGGCCGCTCGGTGAAGTCCAAGGTGCTGCCGATGCTGCTCTTCGTGGTGATGTGCGTGCCCGCGGCCATCATGGTCGCCGTCGCGGTCGCCACCAAGGCCAGCGCCCTGCCCGTGGACTACACGCGCTACGCCATCGTCATGCAGGCGGTCATCAGCCTGTACGTCGCCTCGCAGGCACCGCAGTCCGTCTCGCGCGACCTGCGCTTCAAGACCGTTCCGCTGTACTTCTCGCGGCCCATCGAGACCGCCGACTACGTCCGCGCCAAGTTCGCGGCGCTGGCCTCCGCGCTGTTCATCCTCACCGCCGGCCCCCTGCTCGTGCTCTACGTGGGCGCGCTGCTGGCCAAGCTCGACTTCTCCGACCAGACCAAGGGATTCGCACAGGGACTCGTCTCCGTGGCACTGCTCTCACTGCTGTTCGCCGGCATCGGCCTGGTCATCGCGTCCTTCACCCCGCGCCGCGGCTTCGGCATCGCGGCCGTCATCGCCGTGCTGACCATCACCTACGGCGCGGTCTCCACCCTCCAGGCCATCGCCGACGCCCAGGGCAGCAGCGACGCCGTGCCGTGGATCGGGCTGTTCTCGCCGACCACCATCATCGACGGCGTGCAGTCCGCGTTCCTGGGCGCGACATCCGCCTCCCCCAGCGGGGTGGGACCGAGCACTGCCGAGGGCGTCGTCTACGTCGTCGTCGCCCTGGGCCTGATCGCGGCGAGCTACGGCCTCCTGATGCGCCGCTACAAGAAGGTGGGACTGTGACCACGCTCTCCATCGACCACGTCTCCCGCTGGTTCGGCAACGTGGTCGCCGTCAACGACATCACCATGACCATCGGCCCCGGAGTCACGGGCCTGCTCGGCCCCAACGGCGCCGGCAAATCCACCCTCATCAACATGATGGGCGGCTTCCTCGCCCCCTCCACGGGCACGGTCACCCTCGACGGCCAGACCGTGTGGCGCAACGAGCAGATCTACAAGCACATCGGCGTCGTCCCCGAGCGGGAGGCGATGTACGACTTCCTCACGGGTGAGGAGTTCGTCCTCGCCAACGCCGAGCTGCACGGTCTGGGCGCCAAGGCGGCCCAGAGGGCGCTCGCCACGGTCGAGATGGAGTACGCCCAGGACCGCAAGATCCAGACGTACTCCAAGGGCATGCGCCAGCGCGTGAAGATGGCCTCCGCGCTGGTCCACGACCCGTCGCTGCTGCTGCTGGACGAGCCGTTCAACGGCATGGACCCGCGCCAGCGCATGCAGCTGATGGACCTGCTGCGCCGCATGGGCGACGAGGGCCGCACGGTCCTGTTCTCGTCCCACATCCTCGAAGAGGTCGAGCAACTCGCCTGGCACATCGAGGTCGTCGTCGCCGGCCGGCATGCCGCCAGCGGTGACTTCCGCAAGATCCGCCGCCTGATGACCGACCGGCCGCACCGCTACCTGGTGCGTTCCAGCGACGACCGCACCCTCGCGGCCGCGCTGATCGCCGACCCGTCGACGGCCGGCATCGAGGTCGACCTCGCCGAGGGCGCGCTGCGCGTCCAGGCCGTCGACTTCGGCCGCTTCACGGCCCTGCTGCCGCGGGTGGCCAGGGACCACGGCATCCGGCTGCTCACGGTCTCGCCGTCCGACGAGTCCCTCGAGTCCGTCTTCTCGTACCTCGTCGCGGCGTAGGAGGCCCTGATGTACGACCCCACAGTCGCCCGGCTCACTTACCGGGCCCTGCTCGGCCGGCGCCGGGCCCTCATCCTGGGCGCTCTGCCCCTGCTGCTGATCGTGATCGCCGTGGCGGTGCGCGGCCTGGCCGGGGCGGACGACCAGACGGCGTCCGACCTGCTGGGCGGCCTCGCCCTCGCCACGATGGTGCCGATCATCGGTGTCATCGCGGGAACCGGCGCGATCGGGCCGGAGATCGACGACGGCTCGGTGGTGTACCTGCTGTCCAAGCCGATCAAACGGCCGACGATCATCTTCACCAAGCTGATCGTCGCCATCGCGGTGACCATGGTGTTCTCCGCGGTGCCGACGCTCATCGCCGGCTTCATCCTGAACGGCAACGGTCAGCAGGTCGCCGTCGCCTACACAGTGGCCGCCCTGGTCGCCTCGATCGCGTACGCGGCACTGTTCCTGCTGCTCGGCACGGTCTCCCGGCACGCGGTGGTGTTCGGGCTCGTCTACGCGCTGGTCTGGGAGGCCCTGTTCGGCTCCCTGGTGCCGGGTGCGCGCACGCTGAGCGTCCAGCAGTGGTCGCTGGCGGTGGCCCAGAAGGTGTCCGGCGGGGACCTGGTCTCCTCCGACGTCGGTCTGACCACGGCGACGGTGCTGCTGGTGGCCGTCACGGTACTGGCCACCTGGTACGCCGGACAGAAGCTGCGTTCGCTGACACTCGCCGGCGAGGAGTGACGTGCCCCGGCCTTGACGGAGGCTTCACCCCTGTCCGGGCACACTGGGCGAACGGGATGTAGGGGAACACCACGGGAGTTGGACGGCTGGGAGGGGCGGGGATGGCGAGCGAGAGGGGTCAGTACGACGACCGCGGGCAGTCCGGCAGCAGGCCGGGGACCGGGCCTCAGCCCGGGTCCGGGTCCGGGTCCGGCTCCGGGTCCGGAGACGCATCCGGGGACGGCCTCGACGAGGTCGTACTGGACGAGGACTTCATACGCTCCGCCGGGACCTCCGAGCCGTCCGCCCGTGCCCGGATGCTCGCTGCCAGATGGCGGCGCGAGGAGCCGGAGCCGCAGCCCTGGCGCTCCGACGAGCCGCCCGCGGGCTGGTTCTTCAGCAAGGCCCGCAGGCGCAGGTGGCGCAGACGCTAGCCGGTCGCCCCTCGGATCCCACCGCCGATTTATTCAGTGGCGTCCAATTCGCCCGGCAGGCAGAGTGGTTGTCGTCAAGGCCGGACTCATCGATCCGGCGCCATGGACGGGGAGAGGAGCGGGACGATGCCCATGCACGGCAGTACGTCCAGCTCCCTTCAGGGCAGCCCGCGGCGGGATCCGGAGTAGCCACTACCCCTCCGTAGAACCCGCCTCACACGGGGAGCTGCCCGGGGCGGCCGCTTCGAGCACGCGAATCGCACATCGCGTGGGCCGCTCACCCGGAGGATTGGCCGAGTGGTAAGGCACTGGCTTGCTAAGCCAAGGTCGGGCCTGAAAAGCCCGCGCACGTTCGATTCGTGCATCCTCCGCCGAGCACCATCCAGCACCGGGCAACAGCCCGGCGCTCAGCCCAGCAACCGCTCCAGCACCACCGCGATGCCGTCCTCGTCGTGGGAGGACGTCACCTCGTCGGCCACCGCCTTCAGTTCCTCGTGGGCGTCCGCCATGGCGACGCCGTGGGAGGCCCAGGCGAACATCGGTATGTCGTTGGGCATGTCGCCGAAGGCGATCGTGTCGGCCGCCTTCATCCCGAGCCGGCGCGCCGCCAGGGACAGCCCCGTCGCCTTGGACAGACCAAGGGGGAGGAGCTCGACGATGCCCTCGCCCGCCATCGTGACGGTGACGAAACCGCCGGCCGTGCGCGTCGCGGCCTCGCAGAGCTCGTCGTCGGTCAGTGTCGGGTGCTGGATGTACAGCTTGTTCAGGGGCGCGGTCCACAGATCCGACGCGTCCGTGAAGGGCGTGGCGGGCAGGGTGCCCTGGACCGCGTAGCCCGGCCCCACCAGCACCTCGCCGTCCAGGCCGTCACGGCTCGCCGCGAGGTACAGCGGGCCGACCTCCGCCTCGATCTTCGCCAGCGCCACCCCGGCCAGCTGCCGGTCCAGCGTCACCGACGTCAGCAGGCGGTGCGCGCCGGCGTCGTAGACCTGGGCGCCCTGGCCGCAGACGGCCAGGCCCTGGTAGCCGAGGTCGTCGAGGATGTGCCGGGTCCACGGGACCGCGCGGCCGGTGACGACGATGTGCGCGGCGCCCCTCGCGGTGGCCGCGGCGAGGGCGTCACGGGTGCGCGGCGACACCGTCTCGTCGGAGCGCAGCAGCGTCCCGTCGAGATCGGTGGCGACGAGCCGGTACGGGAAGCCGTCCGGGGAAGCCGTGTCGCTCACTTGGCCACCGGCTCCAGGACCTCCCGGCCGCCCAGGTACGGACGCAGCACCTCGGGCACGCGCACCGAACCGTCGGCCTGCTGGTGGTTCTCCAGGATCGCCACGATGGTGCGCGGGACGGCGCACAGCGTGCCGTTGAGCGTGGCCAGCGGGCGGACCTGCTTGCCCTCACGGACGCGGATCGACAGGCGGCGGGACTGGAACTCGGTGCAGTCCGAGGTGGAGGTCAGCTCGCGGTACTTGCCCTGGGTCGGGATCCAGGCCTCGCAGTCGAACTTGCGGGAGGCCGAGGAGCCCAGGTCGGCGCTCGCCACGTCGATCACGCGGTACGGCAGCTCCAGCGAGGTCAGCCACTGCTTCTCCCACTCCAGCAGGCGCTGGTGCTCGGCCTGCGAGTCCTCGGGAGCGACGTAGGAGAACATCTCGACCTTGTCGAACTGGTGCACGCGGAAGATGCCCCGGGTGTCCTTGCCGTGCGAGCCGGCCTCGCGGCGGAAGCAGGGCGAGAAGCCCGCGTAGCGCAGGGGGAGGCGGTCGGCGTCGAGGATCTCGTCCATGTGGTACGCCGCGAGCGGCACCTCGGACGTGCCGACCAGGTAGAGGTCGTCGTCGGCGAGGTGGTAGACGTCCTGCGCGGCCTGGCCGAGGAAGCCCGTGCCCGCCATGGACTGGGGGCGGACCAGCGCCGGGGTCAGCATCGGGGTGAAGCCGGCCGCGGTGGCCTGCGCGATGGCCGCGTTGACCAGGGCGAGCTCCAGGAGCGCGCCGACGCCCGTCAGGAAGTAGAAGCGCGAGCCGGAGACCTTGGCGCCCCGCTCGACGTCGATCGCGCCGAGGATCTGGCCGAGCGCCAGGTGGTCCTTGGGCTCGAAGCCCTCGGCGGCGAAGTCGCGGATCGTGCCGTGCGTCTCGAGCGTGACGAAGTCCTCCTCGCCGCCCACGGGCACGTCCGGGTGGACGAGGTTGCCGAGCCTCTGGAGCAGCTCCTGGGTCTCGGTCGCGGCCGCGTCGCGGTCCGCGTCGGCCGCCTTGACGTCGGCGGCGAGCTGGCCCGCCTTCTTCAGCAGTTCGGCCTTCTCGTCGCCGGCCGCCTTGGGGATGAGCTTGCCGAGCGCCTTCTGCTCGGCGCGCAGCTCGTCGAAGCGGACGCCGGACGACCTGCGCCGCTCGTCGGCAGACAGGAGGGCGTCGACGAGCGCGACGTCCTCTCCACGGGCGCGCTGCGACGCGCGCACACGGTCGGGGTCCTCACGGAGCAGGCGAAGGTCAATCACGCGCTCAAGGCTACCGGTGCGGGATGACCGCCCACGACTCACTATGACCGGCGTGGCATACGTACCGTTATGAGCGAATTACGTGGGGTGTCAATAAAACGGCCCGTCGTCCCCGTCAGGAGGCACCCGAAGGGCGTCGCCTTGACGCGAATCCCTTGCGGGGGGCGGGACTTGGGCTTCGGTTGTCCACAGGAATCCACACCCCTCGAAAAGTTATCCACAGGCTGTGTGGAAGATCTGTGGACTTCGGAATTGATCACTCCGTAAGGCCCGGGCACCCCCAGGAATTCCCCGTACAAAGCTGCTTTACCCTCACTTTCGAGTGGAAAGAGGTCACCCCGAAGAGTTACGCAAGGGAAAACAGTGGACGAAGGGTGACCTGCCTGTCGATGGACGCATCAGGGGCCAGTAGGGCGATATGTCGACCGACTGGCGCTTCGTTGTCGACTTGTCCCCAGGTCGAGAAGCGGACCTGTGGATAACTTCTGTGGATAACGACAATCGGCAGGTACGATCGGCCTAGAAGCGGCCGTCCTGGCACCGCGCGACCCAGTCGGCCGCCGACACGAACTCCTCGTCGGAGGTGCCCGGCCGCGGCGACCGCACATCCCCCGGCCGCATGTCCGCGCGCGGGTAGGAGCCGAGGTAGCGCACCTGGAGGCAGATCCGCTTCAGGCCCATCAGCGCCTCGGCCACCCGGCGGTCGGAGATGTGGCCCTCGGCGTCGATGCAGAAGCAGTAGTTGCCGATGCCCGCGCCGGTGGGCCGGGACTGGAGCAGCATCAGGTTGATACCGCGGGTGGCGAACTCGCCCAGCAGATCGCGCAGGCCACCCGGGTGGTCGTCGCGCTGCCACAGCACGACGGAGGTCTTGTCCGCGCCGGTCGGCGCCGCGGGCCGGGCGGGCCGGCCGACCAGCACGAACCGGGTCTGGGCGTTCTCCGCGTCGTGGATCCCGGTCTCCAGGGCCTCCAGGCCGTAGCGGGCGGCCGCGAACTCACCCGCGAAGGCGGCGTCGTACTGGCCCTCCTGAACCAGGCGGGCGGCGTCCGCGTTCGAGGCGGCCGACTCCCAGTGCGCATCCGGGAGATGCTTCTTCAGCCAGTTGCGCACCTGCGGCTGCGCGGCCGGATGTGCGGAGACGGTCTTGATGTCCGACAGCTTCGTACCCGGACGGACCAGCAGCGCGAAGGTGATGGACAGCAGCACCTCGCGATAGATCATCAGCGGGGCGCCGGCGACCAGCTCGTCGAGAGTGGTGGTGATGCCGCCCTCGACGGAGTTCTCGATAGGCACGAACGCGGCCTCGGCCTCGCCGACGCGTACCGCGTCGAGCGCGGACTGGACGGACACGTACGGGATCAGCTCCCGGGTGGCGGCCTCCGGAAGCGTGCGCAGGGCGACTTCGGTGAAGGTGCCCTCGGGGCCGAGATACGCATAGCTCGCTGGCATGACCTCACCCTAATGGGCCCGCGGAAGCGCTATCTCCCACAAACCCGCGCTGGGATGAACTCTCACCCCTCCAGCAACCTCTGCCCCACGTATTCGCCCTCCGCGGCCCCGCCCGGCACCGCGAACAGCCCGCTCGATTCGTGCCGGATGAACTGCGACAGGGCGTCACCGCGGTCCAGCTTGCGCTGCACCGGCACGAAGCCGCGCAGGGGATCGGCCTGCCAGCAGATGAAGAGCAGGCCCGCGTCGGGCACCCCGTCGGTGTCGATGCCGTCGTGGAAGGAGAAGGGGCGGCGGAGCATCGCCGCGCCGCCGTTCTGGTCGGGCCGTGTGATGCGGGCGTGGGCGTTGATGGGGACGACCAGGTTGCCCTTGGCGTCCGTCTTCTCCAGGTCCATCGCGGTCGTCTCGGTGCCCCCGGACAGCGCTGCCCCGTCGGACTTGCGGCGCCCGATCACGTCCTCCTGTGCCCTGACGGAGAGGTTCTCCCAGTCGTCGAGGAGCATGCGGATCCGGCGTACGACGGCATAGGAGCCGTTCGCCATCCAGGCCGGCTCGCCCTTCTCGGGGACGAAGATGCGCTGGTCGAAGTCGGCCTCGCTCGGCTTCGGATTGCGGGTGCCGTCGATCTGGCCCATCAGGTTGCGGGCCGTCATGGGGTGGGAGGTGGCGCCCGGTGAGCGGTTGAAGCCGTTCATCTGCCACCGCACCTTGGCGGCCCGGCCGGCGTCCTTCTGGATCGCGCGCAGGGCGTGGAAGGCGACCAGGGCGTCGTTGGCGCCGATCTGCACCCACAGGTCGCCGTTGCTGCGGTTCTTGTCGAGGTGGTCGGAGGAGAACTCGGGCAGCGGGTCGAGGGCGACCGGACGCTGCTCCTCCAGGCCCGTCCTGGCAAAGAAGCTGTGGCCGAAGCCGAAGGTGATCGTCAGCGACGAGGGGCCGGCGTCGCGGGCCACGTCGGTGTCGTCGTGGGTGCTCGGCTCGCCCGCCATCAGCCGCCGGGCCGTCTCCGACCAGCGGCGGAGCAGGGCGGCGGCCTCCTTGCGCCCGGCGCCCGCCGTCAGGTCGAAGGCGACGACGTGGCCGCGTGCCTGGAGGCCGTCGGTGATGCCGGGCTGATGTTTCCCGTGAAACATTGCCCGGTCCGCGCCGAGCGAGGTGAGCGGAGCAGCCGCTTCGGAGGGGGCGGCGGCGTAGCCCACGGCGGCGCCCGCCGTGCCGAGGACGAGCCCGGTGGCACCGGCGGTGCCGAGCAGCCGCCGCCGTGAGATGCCCCCGTGGGCGGAGGCCGCTTCGCTGTCCCGGGTGGTGGCCTCAGGGGTGCGGGTCTTCGGAGGGGACTGGTCAGGCATGGTCGTTCAGCCGATCTGCGCGTTCTTGGAGACGGTCACCTCGTCGATGTCGGAGGTCCGCACGGTCACGTCGACCTGCCAGTCGCCGGCCATGGGGATCTGCACTCCGTTCGCCGACCAGTGTCCGGTAGCGATGTGGTCGGGGACGACGGGCAGGGGCCCGATGTCCTTGGCTTTCAGGGTGAACTCGACCTTCACCTCGGGGATGTCGAAGGCCCGGCCATGGGGCCGCTCCACGTACACGTGCATCTCGTTGCCGCCCACGCGCGCCGGGTCGACGTCGATGGTGACGATGCCCTTGCCGTCCGCGCCGCCGGTGTCGAACGGCATGTTCAGGGTCAGCGCCCCGGACGCGCCGGCGTCGGCGGTGGAGGACGCGGAGGACGAGGTGGCCGCCTTGGCCTCCTGCTCGGTGCGTCCCGGCTCGGTCTGCGTCAGCACCGTGGTGACGGCGAGCAGTACGACCGCGATGCCGGCCTCGGCGAGTACCGAGCGCCGCAACCCGAAGCGGTTGGGGTCCGCGTCCCGCATCCGCTTCTGCCGTGCGGCGTCCCGTGCGGCCTGCTGCCGGGCGAGCTGCGCGGCACGTTCGGTGCCGGCGGGCCCGGTGCCGGGCTGCCCTTCGGTGCCGGCGGGTCCGGTAGCAGGCTGCTCGTCGGAGCCGGTGCCGGCAGGCCCGGTACCGGTGTCGGGGCCACCGTCGCCGTCGCCGGCACCCTCACCGGAGGTGTTCCCGTCGCCGACGGCAGCGGTCTCCGCATCCCCGGCGGCGTCCTCCCTCGCGCCGACCCGCTCTTTCTCCCGTACCGTCGATGCCCCTGCCGGCACCGTCTCCGCCAGCCGTCCCGTCCACCGGCGCGAGATCCACGCGACGCCGACCATGACGACGACGAGGCCGATCTTGGCCAGGAGGAACTGGCCGTAGCGGGTGTCGGTGAAGGCCGACCAGGAGCCGAGCTGGCGCCAGGACTGGTACGTCCCGGTCGCGATCAGGGCGAGGACGCTGCCGAAGGCGACCTGGGAGAAGCGGCGGACGGCCGGAGCGTCGACCGGCGTCTCGGCGGGCGCCCGGTACAGGGCGACCAGCAGCGCACCCAGTCCGCCGAGCCAGGCAGCCACGGCCAGCAGGTGGAGCACGTCGACCGGCATGGCGATGCCCGCCTGGATGCCGACCGAGGCGTGCTCGGACATCGCCCAGCTCGCCGCGAGACCGGCCGCCACGACGACGCCGCCGATCGAGAGCCCGAAGGTCAGGTCCCGCTTCTCCTGGGCGTCTTCCCGCTTGTCGTACGCCCCGAACAGCACGGCGATGAACAGCGCCGCCGCGGCGAGCAGCAGCAGCCGGGACACCAGGGCCGCGCCGGTCTTGGTCTGCAGCACCTGCCCGAGCAGGGACAGGTCGAAGATGTCGGCGACCTTCCCGGTGCCAGTGAAGGCGCCGCGCAGAAGCAGCAGGGCGAGGGTCGCCGCGGTGAGCGCGACCCACCCCGAGACGACGAACCGCTGCACCGGCCGCACTCCGGCACCGCGGCGCCAGCAGGCGAGCACGAAGGCGGCGCCACCGGCCATCACGATGAACCCGGCGTACGACACGTACCGCCCGAAGCCGTACAGCCAGCCCACCACCCCGTCGTCGGCCGACTGCCCGGAGACCGACACGGACGTCTTGGAGGGGGCGCCGATGGAGAAGGTCCAGGCGCCGGCGACGGGATGGCTGTCCGCCGAGACGACCTGGTAGGCCACGGTGTACGTGCCGTCGGGCAGTCCCGAGCGCAGGGGCACGGCGTACGTCGTGCCGCTGACGTTGGCCGGCTTGCCCGTGTCGACGCGCTTGCCCTCGGGGTCGAGCACGCGCAGCGAGTCGTCGGACATCGCGACCTGCTCGGAGAACGTGAGCGAGATCCGGACCGGGGCCTTGTCGACCACCGCCCCCTGCCCGGGGTCGCTGCCCGTCACCGCGGCGTGCGCGGAGGCCGGGCCGGCTCCCGCGAGGAGTGCGCAGGCCGCGGCCAGGAGCAGCAGTACCAGTGTCCGGACGCGGGGGGCGATGGTCTGCGTCACAGTGGTCCCTCCCTCAGTGTCCGGTCTTCGGGGTGTAGGTCGCCGGCTTCACCGGCATGTCGACCTTCACGGGGTCGGAGTGGGCGAAGCGCAGCTCGACGGAGACGGTCTGGCCTTCCTTCGGCTCGCGCTTGAGCTGCTCGAACATCAGGTGGTCGGCGCCGCTCTTCAGCTCCAGCCGGCCGCCCGCCGGGATCTTCAGGCTCTTGACCTCCCGCATCGCCCCGTCGACGGTCTCGTGCACCGTGACCTGCCCGGCGATGTCACTGGTGACCGAGGTCAGCTCGTCGGCGGCACCGCCCTTGTTGGTCACGGTGAGGAAGCCGGCGGCCATGTCGTCGGACACCGGCTGCGGCATGTACGCGGAGCCGACGGAGAGTTCCGCCTTCCCCGAGTCGCTCTCACCGCCGGAGTCCGAGTCGCCGCAGCCCGCCAAAGCCAGCGCTCCGGCTATGACGAGGGCCGCCGGGCCGAGCGTCCGCCTCACGGGTTCTCCCCCTTGACGATCTTGGGGAGGTCCTTGGTGTAGTCGTCGACGGTGGCGTCCTCGCCGTAGAGCACATAGCCGCCGTCGGTCTTCGGGGAGAACGCGATGACCTGGGTGCCGTGCTCGGAGACGAGCTTGCCGTTCTTGTCCTTCGTGGTCGGCTCGATGGAGATGCCGAGGGTGCGGGCGCCGGCCTGGATGGTCGCGAAGTCGCCGGTGAGGCCGACGAAGTCGGAGTCGATGCCCTTGAGCCACTTGCCGAGTTCGGCCGAGGTGTCGCGCTTGGGATCGGTGGTGACGAACACCACGCGCAGCTCGTCCTGCTCGGCCTTGGGCAGCTGCTTCTTGGCGACGGCGATGTTGCTCATCGTCAGCGGGCAGACGTCGGGGCAGTGGGTGTAGCCGAAGTAGACCAGCGTGGGCTTGCCCGCGGTCTCCTCGCGGAGGTCGTACTTCTTGCCCTGTGTGTCGGTGAGGACCAGGTCCGGCTTCTCGAACGGCTTGTCGAGGACCGTGGCGGCCTTGTCGGTACCGGCCTCCTCCGACACCACGGCGACGGGCTTGTCGCTGTCGTCGCCGCTGCCGCAGGCGGTCAGGGTCAGAGAGGCGGCGGCGAGCAGTGCCGCCGCGGCGAAGGTCTTGGTGCGCATAGAAAAATGTCCCAGATGTCGGTGACCCGGCGTGCACCGGGGTGCCCCGCCCGAAGGCGGGGATCCGGCGCTCGCCGTCAACGGAAACAGGCTCAGGCGCTGGTGCGCCGACGCCCCGCGAGCACGCCGTAGGCGACGCCCGCCGCGCCGACCACGATGCCGACGATGCCCAGGACGCGGGCGGTCGTGTCGGTGCCGTCGGAGGAGTCGGAGGCGGCGGTGTCGGCGGAGGCCTTCTCGGCAGACTCGGCGTCGGATTCCTCGTCGGCCGCCGAGCCGTGGTGGCCGTCCTCGGCGGCGGACAGCTCCAGCACCGGGGCCGGGTTGTCGGGCTCGTCCTGGCCCTTCTGCGGCACCTCGATCCAGCGGACGACCTCCTTGTTGGAGTACGTCTGCAGGGCCTTGAAGACCAGCTGGTCGGTGTCCTCGGGCAGCTGGCCGACGGAGAGCGGGAACTTCTCGAAGTAGCCGGGCTCGATGCCCTTGCCGTCGGCGGTCCAGGTGACCTTGGTGACGGCCTCGGTGATCTTCTCGCCGTGCATCTCCAGCGGCTTGTCCAGCTTGGACTTGGTGACCTCGATCTTCCAGCCGGGCATGGGCTCCGGCATCACCGAGGCCAGCGGGTGGTCGGTCGGGAAGTTGACCTCGAGCTTGGTGGTCGAGGCGTCGTCACGCTCGTTGGGGACCTTGAAGTCCACGACCGCGTAGCCGCCCTTGGCTGCCGTGCCCTCGGGCTGCACGGTGACGTGCGCGAAGGCGGGGGCGGACAGGGCGAGGACGGTGATACCGGCGGCGGCACCGGCCGCGGCGATACGGGAAGCCTTCATGGAAGGAGCACTCCGCTGTGAGTCGGTCTGGATGTGGAAGGAGGGATGCGCGCACACGCGCGGGCCGCACGACAGCGGCCCCTCCCCCGCGGGAGCGGAGTGGTGGTGGTCGCGTCGCGTCAGGCGGCGAGGGCGAGTGCGGCTGCGGAAGCCGTGGCGGTCGGCGGGCCGCGCCGGATCACCGTGTGCTGGAGCGCGATGGTGAGGGGCATCGGGGGCGCGGGCCGCGCGGCGTGCGTCGGGCGCGGGCGGGCCTCCGGGGCTCCCGGGAGCCCGGCGCGCAGGGCGCGTACCAGCGCGAGAGCGCCCCGCAGGGAGCGCACGAGCGCCCCCTCGGCGACTCCCTGCGCCGACAGTTCGGTGAGCCGCAGCAGAGCGAGGTCGCCGTGGCGCAGCAGCCATCCGGCGGCGAGCGCCGCGAGGACATGACCGAGCAGCATCGGCAGGGACGGCCACAGCGAGGCCGACGAGCCGGACACGGCGTCCGCGGCCAGATGCGTGTGCGTCCCCGTGGGCGGTTGGACCCGGGCTTCGGTGAGGATCCGCTGGGCCTGCGCCGGGCTGATGGCCGCAGCGGTCGTGCCGCATACGAACCGGGCGGCCTGCTGGATCAGCGCGGCATCGCTTCCGCCCGCAGGGACCGAGGACGTGACGGCGGCCGTACCGTGCTGGCCGAGACCGAACAGCGTGTGCAGCCCTGTCTGGCCGACCGCGAGCAATCCCGTGATCCCCGCCAGCGAGCGGACGCGCCCGGCGAGCGGAGCCACCACCGCGGCCACCCCGAGGAACCCGGCACCCAGCGTCCACAGCGGGATGCCGTCGCAGGAGGCGAGCGCGTGACCTGCCCCGGCCAGCACGACGCAGACCGCGGCGAACACCGCGGCCCGCAGGATCCGGAGCGTGTGTCCGGAGCGCGTCGCGCGCGCGTGGGGGGCAGGCATGGCGGGCTCATCATCGCACTGGCCCCGCGGGCCTCGTGCGGCAGGTCCACAAGATGCCGTACGACCGGAACGTCATGCTCTGACCCCGCGCGCCCCCGGATGCGCCGCTGCCCGCTCCCACATACACCGATCAGAACCAGCACGCATCCGCCGTATGGGCGGCATCACGTCAACTTCACGCTTACACAGGGGCATGCAGGGCAATACGTAACGGTATGTCGAGCCGCAGCCAGGAGGCTGGAGCATGAGCATCTGGTGGTCACTCCATCTGCGGCGCGAAGCTGCGAGCGTGCCGCTCGCCCGCCGTCTGCTGATCGGCACGATGGAGACCGCGGGCGTCGACCCGGACATCTCCTACGACCTCTCCGTCGCCCTCAGCGAGGCGTGCGCCAACGCCGTGGAGCACGGCGGGGACACGGGGCACGGCCCGGGTTCCGAGGCGTACCGGGTCACCGCGTACCTCGACGGCGAGAAGTGCCGGATCGAGGTCGCCGACGCCGGCCCGGGGTTCCCCGCGGCCCCAGCCGGGCGGTCCCGCCCGCCGATCCGTCCCGCGCACTCCGACGCGGAGAACGGCAGGGGGCTGTGTCTCATCGAGGAGCTCGCCGACCACGTCCACATCGGCAACAAGCCGGGCCAGGGCGGAGCCGTGGTGAGCTTCGACAAGGTCCTGAAGTGGCGTTCCGGCGCACCGCTGATGGCGGTCTGACCTCCCCGCGGGGCGGTGTTTCACGTGAAACACCGCCCGTGACCGGCAGCCCGTGACCGGCAGCCCGTGACCGGCAGCCCGTGACCGGCAGCCCGTGACCGGCCGCCCTACAGTGCCCCCCAGTCCAGCGTCGTACGGGCCAGCCCAGCCACCTCCGTCAGCAGCGCCAGCCGCGCCGCCCGGAGTGCCGGGTCGGGGTCCATCACCAGCACCTCGTCGAAGAAGGTGCCGATCGCGTCGATCAGCGGAGCGGACACCTCGATCAGCGCGCCGAGGTCGTCCTCCCGTCCCTGCAGAGCCTCACGCACGGCCTGCGCGCTCTCGGCGAGACGCAGTTCGGCGGGCGCGGTCAGCAGGGACACATCCGCCGTCTGGACACCGCCCTCGGGCAGGATGCGCACCACCCGCTGGAAGGCGGCAGCGAGCGCCTCGAACGCCTCGCTGCCGACATGCCGCTCCAGCGTGGTCAGCGTGCGATCGCCATGGGCGGGCCGGTCGGCCCACACCAGTACGGCCTGGACGAGCCGGTGCTCGTGCCCGGCGTCCGTGAGCTGCTGTTCATAGCGCCGGGTGATGAGTTCGGCGGCTTCGGCGACCCGCTGGGCGGGCACCTCGACGCCCTGCGCGGCATACCGTACGGCCGCCGCGCGCAGCCCCTCGCTCACCCGCACCCCGGCCACGGCGGGCAGGCTCCGCAACACGTTGAGCAGCCCGATCGCGGCCCGGCGCACCCCGTACGGGTCGGAACTCCCGGTCGGCGCGGCGCCGATCAGGAACATGCCCGTCACCAGGTCGAACCGGTCGGCGAGGGACAGCACGGCCCCCGCGTCACCGGCCGGCAGGGCGCCACCGGCGGAGCGGGGCAGCTCCATCTCGGCCAGCGCCCGGGCGACCTCGTCGGACTCGCCGGACCGGCGGGCGTACTCCTCCGCCATGACCCCGGCAAGCCCGGAGAACTCGATCACCATCTGCGACGCCAGGTCGAACTTGGCCAGCGCACCGGCCCGCCGTACGACCTCCACCGCCTCCTCCGGGAGCCCGGCCCGTCCGGCCAGGTCCAGGGCGAGGGAGGCGAGCCGTACGGCGCGGTCGGCGACCGTGCCGAGCCGGTCCTCGAAGGTCAGCTTGTCCAGCCGCCGCCGGAACTCCTCCGGCGCCACCTTCAGGTCCGCCCGCCAGAAGAACGCGGCGTCCTCGTAACGGGCCCGCAGCACCGCCTCGTTGCCCACCCGCACCACGTCGTCGTCGCACAGGGCGTTGGCGAAGGTCACGAAGTGCGGCATGAGCCGCTCGCCGTCCAGTACCGGCAGATAGCGCTGGTGCTTGCGCATCACGGTGGTCAGGACGCTCGCGGGCAGTTCGAGGTAGCGCTCGTCGAACGAGCCCCGCACGGCGTACGGGAACTCCAGGATGTCGGTGATCTCGTCGATCAGCCCGGCCTGGCCCTCCACGTCGATGCGCCCGCCCACCTCGGCGGCGGCCTCCAGGGCACCGCGTACGACCGCCCCGCGCCGGGCCTCGCGGTCGAGCAGGATGCCGTGCATGTGCAGGAAGTGCGGGTAGCCCTCGGCGGAGGTCACCCGGACCTCCGGGTAGGGCGCCTGCCGCTGCACTCGCGTCGTGTCGCCGGACGACAGCGAGGAGACCACCACGGGCAGGGGAGTACGGCCCAGCAGCGCGAGCAGCCAGCGCACGGGACGCGAGAACGACAGCCCCGGGTCGCTCCAGCGCATGTTGCGCCCGGCCCGCAGTCCGGACACGACCTCGGCGAGCAGCTCGCTGAGCACCTCGACGGCCGGGCGCCCCTCTTCGTGCCGGGTGACGGCCACGTACTCGACGCCGTTGACCTCGACCACGCGCACGTCGGCCGGTTCGGCGCCCTGGCTGCGGGCGAAGCCTTGGAGCGCGGGAGTCGGCGCACCGTCCTTGTACGCGGCGGCGGCCTTGGGTCCGCGCACGGTCCGCATGGTGTCCCGCTCGCGCGGCTGCACACCGTCGACCGTGATCACGATCCGGCGCGGTGTGGCCATCACGGTGATCACGCCGTGTCCCAGCCGGGTCGCGGCGAGCTTGGCGGTGACCGACTCGCGCACCGCTTCGGTGGTGGCGGGGACGTCGGCGTAGGGCAGTTCCTCCACGCCGATCTCGAACAGCAGCGTCTCGGCGCCGGGCACCTTGGGCAGCATGGCCCGCTGGGCCGGAGCCGGCGTCGCCGCCAGCCCGAGCGGATGCTCCAGCGCGGCCCGCCGCCGCTCCCACAGTTTGGCCGTCTCGTGCGTCAGGCCCCGCATCAGCGAGAACGCCTTGGCACGCTCGGTGGTGCTGATCGCCCCGCGGGCGTCGAGCACGTTGAAGGTGTGGCTGCACTTCAGCACGTACGTGTACGCCGGGACGGGCAGCTCCAGGTCCAGCAGACGCCGGGCCTCGGCCGCGTACGACTCGAACAGCCGGTGGTTGGTGTCGATGTCGGCG
This sequence comes from Streptomyces flavovariabilis, assembly GCF_000725785.1. Taxonomy (NCBI): domain Bacteria; kingdom Bacillati; phylum Actinomycetota; class Actinomycetes; order Kitasatosporales; family Streptomycetaceae; genus Streptomyces; species Streptomyces flavovariabilis. Next base: position 387,613 of record NZ_JNXD01000011.1, read on the forward strand.
TCGTCGAGGTAGTAACGGCTCATCTCGTACTCGTTCTGCCCGAACACCTCGCCGTAGGTGATGCCCGGCGCGTACGCGATGTCCTTGAAGTGGGACACACCCTGAAGGTTCATCAGGATGCGTTCGAGCCCGTACGTGATCTCCACCGACACTGGGTCCAGGGCGACGCCGCCGACCTGCTGGAAGTACGTGAACTGGGTGATCTCCATGCCGTCCAGCCAGACCTCCCAGCCCAGCCCCCAGGCGCCGAGCGCGGGCGAGGCCCAGTTGTCCTCGACGAACCGCACGTCGTGCGCGTTCAGGTCGACACCCAGAGCGCGCAGACTGCCCAGGTACAGCTCCTGCGGGTTGCCCGGGTCGGGCTTGAGGATCACCTGGAACTGCGTGTGGGTCTGGAGCCGGTTGGGGTTCTCGCCGTAGCGCGAGTCGTCCGGCCGCACGCTCGGCTCCACGTAGGCGACGCTCCACGGCTCGGGGCCGAGCACCCGCAGTGCCGTGGCCGGGTTGGCCGTACCGGCTCCGACCTCGGTGTTCAGCGGCTGCGTGATCATGCAGCCGTTGTCGCTCCAGTACTTCTGCAGGGTGAGAATGGCGTCCTGCATGGTCAGCGCCGTCTGAACGTTCTTCATGATGATCGCGCCTGTTCCCCGAGTCGGACCGGCAAGGTCGGCCATGATCTCACACGTCAACTACCGCTGACCTGCTGTTTCTTGACCGACCGGTCGGACGCTCGCGGCTCCTGCACAGGTGGTCCACAGCCGGGCCTCATGCCCCTGACGGGTGGCACCCCTACATTCCCGGTGCCATGACGGGAACGCAGCACGGCTACCACCGCGAGGACGAGGCGCTCGCCCGGACCGCCGTCGACGCACTGGTCGGCCAGCTGGCCCTGGCGCCCAAGCCGGGCCTGCCCGACCCGCGCGATCTGACGGCCCGGGCCACCCGCCGGGATCACAGCTCCCTGCGCTGGTCGGCCGGGGCACTGCTCCCCGGCCTCACGGCGATGGCCGCCACGGCCCGCCGCACGGGTGAGCCCGGTGCCCGGCTCCGCGCGGACCTGGGCGCGATCGGCCGCTCCACGGAACACACCGTGGCGCTGGCGGGCGGCGGCCACCGGGGCGCCCTGTGGACGCTGGGTCTGCTGGTCGCGGCGGTGGCGCTGCGACCTGGTGCCGCGCCCACCGAGACGACGGCCCTGGCCAAGCGCATCGCAGCCCACCCGGACCGCCGCGCCCCGCGCCGCCCCTCCCGTGGATCCACCATGTCGGCCCGCTACGGCGCGGCCGGCGCGAGGGGGGAGGCCAGGGCCGGATTCCCCCACGTCCGCCGCGCCCTGACCGCCCTCACCACGTCACGCGCCCAGGGCGCCCCGGAACCCCAGGCCCGGCTGGACGCCCTGCTCACGGTGATGTGCACGCTCCAGGACACGGAACTGCTGTACACGGCGGGACCCATGGGGCTACGTCATGTCCAGGCGGGTGCGCGCGGGGTCCTGGACGCGGGCGGTACGGCCACGGAGCCCGGCGAGGCGGCGCTGAGAGCCCTGGACACCGACCTCACGGAACGCACCTGGACCCCAAGGGGCAGCGGGGCTCTGCTTGCAGGCGTGCTGTTCCTGGACGCCCTCAGGCTTGCAGGGGCGCGGGGAACTGCGCGACCAGCCCCCACACACCCGCGCCCGGAACTCAGGCCTTGAGGGCGGCCATCCACGCCTCGACCTCGTCGGACCGCCGCGGCAGCGCGGCACTCAGATTCCGGTTGCCGTCCTCCGTCACGAGGATGTCGTCCTCGATCCGCACACCGATGCCCCGGTACTCCTCCGGCACCGTCAGGTCGTCGGCCTGGAAGTACAGCCCGGGTTCGACGGTCAGGCACATCCCCGGCTCGAGGACACCGTCCACGTACGCCTCGACCCGCGCCGCCGCGCAGTCGTGCACGTCCATGCCGAGCATGTGCCCGGTCCCGTGCAGGGTCCAGCGCCGCTGCAGCCCCAGCTCCAGCACCCGCTCCACGGGGCCCTCGACCAGACCCCACTCGACGAGCCTCTCGGCCAGCACCCGCTGCGCGGCGTCATGGAAGTCGCGGTACTTCGCCCCGGGCTTGACCGCCGCGATACCGGCCTCCTGGGCCTCGTACACGGCGTCGTAGATCTTGCGCTGGATCTCGCTGAACCGGCCGTTGATCGGCAGCGTGCGCGTCACGTCGGCCGTGTAGTACGTGTGCGTCTCCACACCCGCGTCGAGCAGCAGCAGCTCGCCCGAGCGCACGGCCCCGTCGTTGCGCACCCAGTGCAGCGTGCAGGCGTGCGGCCCGGCCGCGGCGATCGTGCCGTAGCCGACGTCGTTGCCCTCCACGCGCGCACGGAGGAAGAACGTGCCCTCGATGTACCGCTCGGAGGTCGCCTCGGCCTTGTCGAGGACCTTCACCACGTCCTCGAAGCCGCGCACGGTCGAGTCGACCGCCTTCTGCAGTTCGCCGACCTCGAACTCGTCCTTGACCAGTCGCGCCTCGGAGAGGAAGACCCGCAGCTCCTCGTCGCGCTCGGCGGTGACCTTGTCGGTCAGGGCGGCCTCGATGCCGGCGTCGTGGCCGCGCACGACCCGCACCGGCCCGGTGGCCTCGCGCAGGGCGCCGGCCAGCTCGCGCACGTCGGAGGCGGGGATGCCGTACAGCTGCCCGGCCTCGGTGAGGGAGTGCCGGCGGCCGACCCACAGCTCGCCCTGGCCGTCCAGCCAGAACTCGCCGTTCTCCCGGTCGGACCGCGGCAGGAGGTAGATCGTCGCCTCGTGCCCCTCGTCCTTGGGCTCCAGGACCAGGACGCCGTCCTCGGTCTGGTTGCCGGTGAGGTAGGCGTACTCGACGGAGGCCCGGAAGGCGTACTCGGTGTCGTTCGAGCGGGTCTTCAGGTTGCCCGCGGGGATCACCAGACGCTCACCCGGGAAGCGCGCGGAGAGCGCGGCCCGGCGGGCAGCGGTCTCGGCGGCCTGGGGGATGGGCTCGAGGTCGCGCAGCTCGGTGTCGGCCCAGCCGCTCTTCATGTTCTCGGCCAGCTCGTCGGACACGCCGGGGTACAGTCCGTTCTTCCGCTGCTTGATCGGCTCTTCGCTCTCGTCCGGGGTCGCCGGTGTGAGCTCCTCGGCCACGGTCATCCTCCTCGATACGCCACTGGACCACCGTCCACTGTACGGCGGCACGGAAGCGGCCTCAGGGCGATGACGAGGAGCGTTACTCGAACCGGACGGCCAGCAGGACGACGTCCTCCACACCCTCCGCCGCGTCCAGCCCGTCCGGCAGCACGCTCCGCAGGACGTGGTCGGCGATCGCGCCGGGGTCGCCGCGCAGGGCCCGGGGCACTCCGGCCGCCGCCGTGTGCAGCCGGGCGAAGGCGCGGTCGGTGACCTCGCCGGTGCGGTGCAGCAGCCCGTCGGTGTAGAGCAGAACCGTCTCTCCGGGCTCGGCGAGGATCTCCACGCTCGGCGCCTCCCAGCAGGCGAGCATGCCCAGTGGGGCGGAGACGGACGTCTCGACGAACTCCGTGCGGCGCTGTCCGATCAGCAGGGGCGGACTGTGCCCGGCGCCGGCCAGCGTGATCTTGCGCGCGGCCGGTTCGCAGTAGCCGAACAGGGCCGTGGCCGAGCGGGCGGGCTCGGTCAGCCGCATCAGCAGCTCCAGGTCGGACAGGACGGCGACCGGGTCCTCCCCCTCCATCACGGCGTACGCGCGCAGCGACGCCCGCAGCCGCCCCATCGCGGCGACCGCGCTCGGGCCCGACCCGGTGACGGATCCGACGGCGAGGCCGAGGGCGGCGTCGGGCAGCGGCAGCGCGTCGTACCAGTCGCCGCCGCCGCGCGGGCCGGTGTGGCGCCGGGCGGCGAGCTGGACACCGGCGACCCGGGGCAGCCGCGCGGGCAGCAGCTCGTCGGTCATCGTGGCCATGGACGTGCGGGTGCGTTCCAGTTCGAGGAGGCGGGCCAGGTGCTCGGCGGCGTACCGCGCGTAGAGGCCACAGAGGTGGCGCTGCCGCTCGCCCGGTTCGGCGGGCTCGTCGTAGAGCCAGACGACGGCGCCGAGCCGGTCGGCGGTGTCGGTGGTCAGCGGGAGGGCGTAGCTGGCGGCGTAGCCGAGGCGGGCCGCGACCTCGCGGTGGCGGGGGTCGAGCCCCTCCTCGGCGAACAGGTCGGGGACGGCGATGCCGCCCTCGCCGCCCGGCAGCCCTTCGAGGATCCGTCCGTAGGACAGGGCGCTGCGCGGGACCGTCTCGATGTGGCCGAGATCGGCGCGGGCGAGGCCCAGGCCGATGGTGGTGTCCGGGCCGAGTCCGTCACCGGGTTCCAGGACGACGAGGCCGCGCCGGGCGCCCACCAGGGCGGCGCCGGCCCGCAGCATTTCCTGGAGGGCCTCGTCGAGCGTGGCCGTGCGGGCCAGGCGCTCGGTGAGCTCGTGCAGGGTGGTGAGGTCGGAGACCCAGCCGGCGAGACGGTCCTGGAGCACCGCACCGGGAGGGGCCGGGGGATTTGCGGGGGCGGCCGGGGCCGAAGGCGCCGTGACGGGCGCGACAGTGTGTGCTGGCGCCGGAACCGTTGAATCGATTCCAGCCACTTTCGGAGGGTGCGGAGCGTTCATGGCGTCCGGCCTTCCAACCGGTACGTACTGCTCAAAAGCATCGCAAACCCCCATGTCGTTCTGCGTCGCTAGCAGTGTCTCCACATGTACACGCACTCGTGAGGAGATGTCCAGCATTGTCCTGCCGGGATTCCTGGTGTCCGTGAGGTCCGAGGGAACAACTCCCCTTCCTCTTGCGGAAATGCGAAGTTGGCCTAAAACTGCCTCAGGGGACGGCTTATTGCGGTCGACTGGGCTCGCTCGACGGAGCGTCACAACGGTCGTGATGGGTACGTACTCGGTAAAGGCCAGGGGTGGTTGGGAACCGCCCGGAACCTGGTGACGGAACCGGGCGTCCTATCCACCGACGACCGTGCCCCATCCTCCCGTGGCGGAGGCGGAGAGAAATACGCGCGACGGCAAACGCCATACTTCGCCACCCCTACGCCACGCCCGTGCTTTCGGTAGACGCAGTATGGGCGGGCGGCCGCGGAGGCAGCCCAATGCTCGACCCATAGGGGTTCCCCTTGCTTCAGGCAGGGGTGTGATGCGCCAACAGGTACGCACAGTGAAGTGATCGACACATGATGTGATGTGGACCACGGTGTTGCCGGCGTGCAACGGAAAGGAACGAGCGCTCATGCGCGAGATCCTCGGAAGGCGACGCAGGCTCCTGTCCCGGCGTAGCGACGGGAGGCCTGAGCTGATCGGCGCGGCCCTGACCTACGCGACTCAATGGCAGTGGCCCGTACTCCCGGGCGTGGCGGCGGACCCGCAGGGGCACTCCCGCTGCAGCTGCCCCGACCCCGACTGCACGGTGCCCGGCGCGCACCCCTTCGACCCCGGCCTCCTCGCGGCCACCACCGACGGCCGCATGATCCGCTGGTGGTGGGGCAACCGGCCGACGGCGCCGATCGTCCTGGCCACCGGCGGCCACGCCCCCTGCGCGGTCTCCCTGCCGGCTCTGCCGGCCGCCCGGGCCCTCAAGGCGCTCGACCAGATGGGCATGCGGCTCGGCCCGGTCGTCGCCTCCCCCGCCCGCTGGGCGATCCTCGTCAAGCCGTACTCCATGGAGCAGCTCGGCGAACTGCTCTACGCCAAGGACTTCGTGCCCGGCTCTCTCCGCTTCCACGGTGAGGGCGGCTACCTCGCCCTGCCCCCGTCCGAGACGGGCCAGGGCGAGATCCGCTGGGAGCGCGCGCCGCTGCCCGGCTCGGCCTCGCCGTGGGTGCCCGATGTCGAGGCCGTGGTGGACGCCGTGGTGGAAGCCCTCACTCGTACGGGTGTGAGCGCGCCCGAGTTGTAGGGCTGTCGGGCGCGCCGAGCCCGGCGCCCGCCCGGGCGCGTTAAGTTCCGGAACCATGCGGCGTCACGCCCGGGGGCGCTCCCGGGACCTCCGAAAGACCAGACTGCTCGTCCTCGCGGGCGTCGCGGTGGCGTGCGCGGTCGCACTGCCGCCGGCGGTGACGTCCGCGGGGTCCGTGGGGTCCGCGGGGCACAAGGGTGCCGTGGGCTCGGTGGACGCCGATGTCCGCGCGTCCGGTTCCCGTGCCTCGCGTCCCTCGCCGCGCGCCGACGACAAGGCACCCGGGGCCCCTTCCGCCGCCCCCGGCCTCCCGGTGCTCGGGCAGGGCCTGTCGACCGCCGTGCGCTGCGGGCCCGAACTCTCCTCGCCCGACGGCATCGAGGCGCAGACCTGTGTGGTGACGCAGGGTGCGGAGACCTGGGCACGGACCTACTACCGCAACGCGACGGGCGAGGCGCTCGACGCCGTACTGAGCCTGATGGGTCCTGATGACCGGAGCGTGCGGATGACGTGCGCCGTGAGGGCGGAGGACGAGCCGGGGGCGTGTGAGACGCCCCGGGAGCCCGCACGCGGGGTTCCGTCGGCCTACACGGCTGTCGCGGAGTTCGCCGAGCGGGGCGGGCTCGGACCGCTGCTGCTGCGCTCGGGGAGCAACTCGCCTGCGAGAACGGGCAGTTGACGAGCGGCTTCGTTCCGTGAACGGAAACGGGCACGAAAGAACCCGGTTGCTGGCGACGGGGGATGCACCAGCAACCGGGCTACACGAACGGTAACAAGAGATCGGCGGTTCGCAAATTCGAACTTGCCTTTCCGGTCACGGACTGGCTTGTCCGCACCGGGAGTTGTGCATCTGAGAGGGCGCGGCGACCCGGCCGGCCGGTGCGGGGCCGGCCGGGTACCGGGTCGGGCGTCAGCTGAGCGTGACCTGCCGGTTGGTGAGGCCGCCACGGGCGCGGCGCTCGTCCGCGGTGAGCGGCGTGTCCGTCGCCAGGGCGGCGGCGAGGCGCTCGGCGAACTCCGCCGCCGGCTTCTCCACGTCCTCGGCGGTGACCCCGCTCGGCAGGTCCCAGACCGGCACCGTGAGCCCGTGAGCGCGGAAGGAACCCACCAGGCGGGTGCCCTCGCCGAGACTGGAGCGGCCCGCGGCGTGCAGCCGCGCGAGGGCGTCCAGAAGAAGCTCCTCGGCGTGCGGCATGACCCACCGCAGGTGGTTCTTCTCCGGCGTCTCGCACCAGTACGCGGCGTCCACGCCCTGGAGCTTGACGGTCGGGATGGCCGCGGCGTTGGCCCGCTCCAGGGAGGCGGTCACGTCGGGCGTGGCGTTCTCCGGGTCCGGCACCCAGAACTCGAAGCCGCTGTGCACTTCTGGCTCGAACGCGCCCTCGGGGTCGAGCAGATCCTGCAGCCGCGGGCTGTCGGCCGGGGCGCGGCGGCCCTGGACGGGTGTGCCGGGCCGGGCTTCCAGGGCGCGCTGGAGGGTGTCGGCGAGGTCGCGGCTGATGTCGCCGGAGGAGGTGTCGTTCTGCAGGCCGAGCAGGACCGAGCCGTCGTCGCGGCGCAGGGCGGGCCAGGCCATCGGCAGGACCGTGGCGAGCGTGACCGCCGGGACGCCCTCGGGCAGGCCGTCCTTGAGGGTCAGCTCGACCGTGGCCGCCGGGACCAGCTCGCGCAGGGCCACCCAGTCGCACTCCCCGGGCAGGCCTTCGAAGGGGCGGTGCACCAGCTCCGTCGCGGCGTGGGAGGCGGCCCGGCCGTGACAGGCCTTGTAGCGGCGGCCGCTGCCGCAGGGGCAGGGCTCACGGGCACCGACGACCGGAACGTCTCCCTCAGCACCTGCCGTGCGGGCTCCGCCCGTGGTCTGCGGGCGCTTGGCCTTCGTCTGGGGTCGCTTCTTGGCCATCGATGGGTCTCCCGGTTACGGCTCGTCTCGTACGGTCGCGAGCCTAGCCGTTCGTGCCCCGGGCCACGGGATCCTGTGGACAACACCGTTCCAGCGCGGCGTACGGGCTCAGTCCATGTCGTCGAAGGCGCCCGCGAAGTCCAGTCCGGGTATCCGGGAGACCGCGGGGGCGGTGACGCGCGTGGCGAAGTCGTCGCGGCGGTGGCCCGCGTCCGGGTCGTGGACGTCGTCGTGGACGATGACCCACACGGTGACTTCGCCGCGGACGTCGTCCCGCACGCCCCAGTCGTCGGCGAGCGCGGTGATGATGTTCAGCCCGCGGCCGCCGTGCGCCGTGACCGACGGGGTCGCGGGGGCGGGGCGGGTCGGGCCGCCCCCGTCCGTGACCTCGACGATGAGCCGGCCGGCCGGGTCCACGCGCCATGCGGCACGGACGTCACCGTCGCCGGACAGCGCGTCGCCCAGGGGTCTGCCGTGCTTGCACGCGTTGCTCAAGAGTTCGGAAAGGATGAGTACGGCGTCGTCGATGACCGATTCCGCGACTCCGCCTCCGCGCAACTGCGTACGCATCCGGTGTCGCGCTTTCCCCACGCCCGCAGGGCCATGGGGTACGGCCATGCTCGACGACGTGGGCACCTCCTGTGCCACCACCAACGCCACCCCCGAGACCTCCTTCGCCCCACGCCACGGTGTGGATGCCCCATTGGCCTGTACCGGAAACCGGCCGATCCACGTCCGGTGACGCATTCACCACGACCGAATACGGATCGAACGCGCCGGAGCACTCCCTGTAATCAAGTGGCTGGAAGCCATCGGTGTGGCCGAGAAGGGAGGATCCCGCCCGGCTGTGCCCGGGGTCAAGAGGTGTGCGTGAGTCTGATGGGACTTGAGAGGTTGGTGATGCCGGGTGGGATGTCAGCGGCCGAGCTGGTCCAGCACCGCGCGCGGGCGGTTGGTGATGATGGCGTCGACGCCCAGCCCGACGCAATGGTCCACGTCCTCGGGCTCGTTCACGGTCCACACGTGCACCCGGTGCCCGGCCTGCTTCAGGCGCTCGATGTACACGGGGTGGTTGCGCACGATCCGGATGGAGGGGCCCGCGATCCGCACGCCCGGGGGCAGCCGTCCGTCGCGCAGCCGGGGGGTGAGGAACTGTGTCAGATGGACCGTCGGAAGCGTCGGCGAGGCGGCGTGCACGCGGTGCAGCGAGCGGGCCGAGAAGCTCATGACCCGCACCTGTGACTCCTCCGCGGAGGCCGGGGCGTCGAGGCCGAACCGCTTCAGCAGGACCAGCAGCCGGTCCTCGACCTGCCCCGCCCAGCGTGTGGGGTGCTTGGTCTCGATGGCCAGTTCCACGCGGCGCCCGGCGTCGGCGACGAGCTCCAGCAGCCGCTCCAGGGTGAGGACGGAGGTCGCCTCACGGTCCTCCGGGCGGTGCTCCCAGTCGGGTTCCTCGTCGCGTCCCTTCCAGGTCTCGCCGGTCTTCCAGGAGCCGAAGTCCAGGGCGGCGAGGTCGGCGAGCTCCAGCGCGGAGACCGCCCCGCGGCCGTTGGACGTACGGTTGATCCGGCGGTCGTGTACGCACACCAAGTGGCCGTCGGCCGTGAGGCGCACATCGCACTCGAGGGCGTCCGCGCCGTCCTCGATCGCCTTGGTGTACGCGGCCAGGGTGTGTTCCGGGGCGTCCTCGGAGGCTCCGCGGTGGGCGACGACTTGAATCACATGCTGTCGTGCGTGGGTCACCGCGTCATGGTGCCACCGAGTGGGGGTAGGCGTCCGGTCGGACGGACTCGACGGATGCGCGGGGCCGGACGGAGGCATTGGGATTGCATCCTTTTCGCCGGTAATGACCTATATAAAGAATGGCCTCGGACGCACAGCCACCGCTTATGGTGCTCTGACGGCCGGTGGGAAAAGCTGACGGCATACAAAGGGACAAGCACAGTTCTATCGCGCCGGTCCCGTCGACCGGCGCGAAAAGCGCGACCGAGTGCGACCCGGAAAACAGCCGTGGATCTAGGAGAGAAGCTGTGAGCACCGAGAACGAGGGCACCGCGGTACCCCCCGCCCCGTCCGCACCCCCCGTGCCGGTGGACGCTCCCGCTGCCTCGGCGCCCCGGGCACAGGCTCCCCAGGGGCCGTACGGGCAGGACGCCCAGGGCCAGGCCCCGCACGGGCAGAGCGCCTCCGGCGACGCCGGCCACCCCGGCGTCTCCTCTTCCGCCCCCGACCCGTCCTGGCCCCCGCCCCCGCCGCCGACCGCCCCGTACGGCGACGGCGGTTCCGGCTCCGGCTCGGGCGGCTGGGGTTCGTCGTACCAGCAGCCGGCGCCGAAGTCCGGCCGCGGACGCGGTGGTCTGGTCGCCGCGATCCTGGTGGCCGCGCTGGTCGCGGGCGGCATGGGCGGCGGGATCGGCTACGTGCTGGCCAAGGACAACGACGAGAGCACCGGTTCGACGACGGTCTCGGCTTCCGCTAACGGCGGCGACGTCAAGCGCGACCCGGGCACGACCGCGGGCGTCGCCGCCAAGGCGCTGCCGAGCACGGTCACGATCGAGGCCGAGAGCACCAGCGGCGAGGGCGGCACCGGCACCGGCTTCGTCTTCGACAAGCAGGGCCACATCGTCACCAACAACCACGTGGTGGCGGACGCGGTGGACGGCGGCAAGCTCACGGCGACCTTCCCGAGCGGCAAGAAGTACGACGCCGAGGTGGTCGGTCACGCGCAGGGCTACGACGTGGCGGTCATCAAGCTCAAGGACGCCCCCTCCGACCTGAAGCCGCTCACCCTCGGCGACTCGGACAAGGTGGCCGTCGGTGACTCCACCATCGCGATCGGCGCCCCGTTCGGTCTGTCCGACACGGTGACGACGGGCATCATCAGCGCCAAGAACCGCCCGGTCGCCTCCAGCGACGGCAGCGGCAGCCAGGCGTCGTACATGAGCGCCCTGCAGACCGACGCCTCGATCAACCCGGGCAACTCCGGCGGCCCGCTGCTGGACGCGCGGGGCAATGTCATCGGCATCAACTCCGCGATCCAGTCCACCGGCAACGGCGGCTTCGGCACCGGCCAGTCGGGCTCGATCGGCCTGGGCTTCGCCATCCCGATCAACCAGGCCAAGTACGTCGCCCAGGAGCTGATCAAGAACGGCAAGCCGGTGTACGCGAAGATCGGCGCGTCCGTCTCCCTGGACGACACTGCGGGCGGGGCGCAGATCTCCAAGCAGGGCGCGGGCGGCGCCGCCACACCGGTCGAGCCAGGCGGCCCGGCCGCCAAGGCGGGCCTCAAGCCGGGCGACGTCATCACCAAGCTCGACGACCGGGTCATCGACTCCGGCCCCACCCTGATCGGCGAGATCTGGACCCACCAGCCCGGCGACAAGGTCACGATCACCTACGAGCGCGACGGCAAGCAGCACACGGTCGACGTCACGCTCGGCTCCCGCGTCGGCGACAACTGACCCCCACCCGCCCGCACCGACCCGTTACCCTTGTCCCCGCGCCGCCGATCACGGTCGGCGCGGGGAGGTGTGCCCGAGCGGCCTAAGGGAACGGTCTTGAAAACCGTCGTGGCAGCGATGTCACCGTGGGTTCAAATCCCACCGCCTCCGCGCGATGAGCAGTGAGAACGGCCCCTGACCTGTGGTTCCGGTCGGGGGCCGTTCTCATGCTGGGACTCTGTGACTGCCCGGCGCTCCCCAATGCTTACCGCTCTATCGGGCACGGCTGGGGCACGCCCACTGGGCACCCGCGTCTGACGCTTGTACCGTTCCGAAGTGGCCTGGATATCCCTCCTTGCAACACTTACTGGTGGCGTGATTGCTCTGGGATCGGCACTTCTCGTGGAGCACAGAAGGGCGCGGCGAGAGGCGGTGTCTGAGTGGCACAGGACACGGCGGGAGCTCTACTCAAGGTTTCTCGCGGCCCATGCCCAAGCTGGCAGCGATCTGCGGAACATTGCCGCCACGTCCGGCCTTGATGCGGGCGAGCGGTACCGGCTGACACGGTCGGCCTACACCCACTGCTACGCATCGCGCCATGAGTTGGAGCTTCTCGCGCCACCCTCCGTCGTTCGCCCGGCTGAGGAATGTAGTCGGGCAGTGCGAATGATGCGCGATGCCGTGAGCGCGGGGGCGCGTCTTGACAGCGATGAGTTCGAGGAACTGACACGCAGGTACCTGGAACTGCGTCTGGAGACCAGAGGTGCCATGCGCTCGGACATCTCGGCCGACAACAATTGACCTGCTTCGGGCCGGATCCGCAGTCGGCGGCGGCGCCCCCTCCATCCCGGTGCCGACCGATCCCCCACCGGAGGCATTGCCGTGAGCGCGGGCCGCGCACCTTGATCCGGCTGTGTCGCATGGTCGACCAGTGCGGGTGGACCAACGGTGGATCCGTCGGGGAGACCGGCAGGATCGGATCCGCGATGACCGGCGACGGGCTCGGGGAGACTGGCGGCAGTGACCGGTGAAGTCGATCGACGTCCCGGCATTCCCCGCGGGGAGCGCGGTGCGACCACCGTCGCCGACCGGTTGTCGCGAAGATCGCTTCCCACGGGCGGGCTGGATCTGCAGCGTCACTGGGGTTTCGGCGTGCCGGGCTGGTCGCTCTTCCGCGGGCCGGACGATGTGGTGCTGGGCACCGAGGGACGCACCCGGTGGCGGGAAGAGGGCTGGTGGTGGCCGACCGTGATCGCGGTGCTCGCCGTGGTTGACGGTGTCATCGGATGGGGCGGCGACCGGTGCGCTGGGACCAGCGCACGGCGATGAGGGCCAGAGCGGCCACGAGAATCACGATGCCGATGATCAACAAGTAGCCCAGCCCCTCCGCCGCTACTCCGATGATTCCCAGCACTACCGCGACCAGAACGAGAAGCAGCAAGAGGGCCATGACGCGTACGCCTCCCAAGGGTGGCTGAGGGCGGGCGATCAGCGGCGTGCGAGTTGCCGTTCGCCGCCTGCGCCCGTCCGGTAGGGCATGTCGTAGTGCTGGAAGATTGCTTCCTCTGACTCGGCGGGCAGGATGTCGTCCATGCCGACCGAGGGTGCCTTCTTCACCAGTGTCTTGGCGTAGGAGACCTTGACGTAGCCGGGCCCGAGGATTGCCTCGTCGAGGGGTACGAAGGCCAGGTGGTGGCGGGTGGGGAGTCCGGTGCGGACTGTGGCCATGGCCGGTTCGTCGGTGGTGGTGTCCACGTAGACCGCTTCGAGCACGCCGATCTTGTGGCCCTTCGGGTCGACGACGCTGCGGTTGCGCCACTCGCGGATATCGGCTGAATGGATCATGGCCTGCCTCCTGAGCCGTTGATCCGGGCCGGTTCGAGCCGCCCCTGCGGGCAGTCACAGCCTGCTGAACCTCGGTGGCCCATTGTTTGTTCAGGCTATCCGCGAATCTTCGCGTCGCGCCCTCGCGTGGCAAGGGTTTCGAACGTGGTAGTCGGCAGGCATGCCGATAAAGCCTCCCGGTGACGCGGACCGTTCGTCTCGGTTCGGGCGGCTGCACCGCGTGATCAGCCGCTCGCCAGTCGGGCGGGGATGGCGGCGGAGCAGGGATACCGAGCTGTGGTCGCGTTCGCTGGGCTTCGCGGCGCTGGGGTTCCTCACGCTGGTGCCGCTGCTGATCATCGTCTCCGCTGCCGACGCCGAGCACGGGCGGGGGTTCGCGCAGTGGCTGGGGGAAGGGCTCGGTGTGTCGACGGCCTCCAGGCGGCAGGTCGAGCAGTTGTTCATCCGGCCCGGCCAGGCCCTGCGGACCACCACCGCCTTCGGTATCGCCGCCCTTGCCGTGTTCGGCCTGACCTTCGGGGCGGCGGTGCAGACCGGCTATGAGAAGGTCTGGGACCTGCCCCCGGCCCGCTGGTGGGCCCGATGGCGGCATGTGGTGTGGCTCGGCGTCCTCACCGGATACCTCTACCTCTCCGCCACCACCACGCTGCGGCGCGAACCTCTGGCGGGTGGGGCCGTGGCGTCGCTGAGTGCCGTGCTGTTCCTGTGGTGGTCCCAGCGCCTGCTGCTTGGCGGGAGAATCCGCTGGCGTGCCCTGCTGCCCGGCGCCGTGGCCACCGTGATCGGGCTGCTCGGCCTGAGGGTCTTCTCCAGGCTGGTCTTCTCACCGTTGATCGCGTCCAACGCCGTCACCTACGGACCCGTCGGAACCGTCCTGGTCATCCAGTCCTGGCTGGTCGGTGTCGGCGTCGTCGTCTTCGGCGGGGCGCTGGTCGGCCGCCTGCTGTACGAAGAACTCCCCCGCTTCGCACACCCACGGAAACGGCCCGAGTGAGGCGTATTTGGGCCAGGGAGACACCTGAACTCAAGGCAGCCCATGGCCGCCGATGCTCCTTGTCTCCGACCCCGAGCTTTATGGGTAGCCGCCCAAATAGGTGAGAACGGCTGCCGGCGCACTTTTCGCAGGATTCGAGGTCGTGAAGCACCTTCGCCCCCGTGTCGGGCACGCTGGGGAGTTGCGATTTTTGGTGACGTTTCCCAGTGGCCCGTCCGGAGCAGGGCAGTGAGCGCCATCCGGCCCATTAAGCATTATTAAGCATTTCGCGATTGGTTGGTCAATTCCAGCGAAGGTCCTTGAGGCGAACCGTGAATCGATCGCTTCCCCGAATAATATGCCGCTGTTAGAACCGCCGATGTAGGCATCACCCCTCACAGGAATTGGCCCCTCGATGACACTGAACATCCCTGGTGCGTCACGATGGCGTTCCATGTCGCTTTGGATCACTGCGGTAGTAACCGCGGTGATCGCCGCTGCTGTGATCGCGATGTCGCCGACACGCGCTGAAGCCGTTGCCACGCCCGTGCCTCTGGGTACGGCAGGCAATTTCGGAGTACTGGCGGGTTCGACAGTCACCAACACCGGCCCGACGACGGTCGAGCGTAACGTCGGGGTGAGCCCGGGCACCGCGGTCGTGGGGTTCCCGCCCGGCGCAGTGCTGCCGCCCGGAACCATCCACGCTGGTGACGCCGTCGCTCTCCAGGCCCAGAACGATCTGACCACGGCGTACAACCAGGCCGCCGGGCAGGCGCCGGACGTCACGTACACCGGAGACCCCGTTGAGCTCGGCGGCCAGACGCTGGTTCCGGGCGTCTACAAGATCCCCGTCAGTGCCCAGCTCACCGGCACCCTCACCCTGAACGGCCAGGGCAACCCCAACGCGGTCTGGGTGTTCCAGGTCGGTTCGACGCTGACGACGGCGTCCGCAAGCCGGGTGCTTTTCACCAATGGCGCCAACCCGTGCAACGTGTACTGGCAGATCGGCAGCTCGGCCACTCTCGGTACCGGCACCAGCTTCGTGGGCAACGTCCTGGCCTTGACCACGATCACTGCCAACACGAATACGACCGTCAACGGCCGGCTGCTGGCCCGCAACGGCGCCGTGAATCTGGACACCAACACGATCTTCCAGGGTGAGTGCGGGACCAGCCCCACGGGCACTCCGACGGGCACTCCCACGGGCACTCCGACCGGCACTCCGACGGGCACTCCGACGGGCACTCCGACGGGCACTCCGACGGGGACTCCTACCGGCACTCCCACGGGCACTCCTACCGGCACTCCCACGGGCACTCCCACGGGCACTCCCACGGGGACTCCCACGGGCACTCCGACGGGGACTCCTACCGGCACTCCGACGGGGACTCCTACCGGCACTCCCACGGGGACGCCTACCGGCACTCCGACGGGGACTCCGACGGGCACTCCTACCGGCACTCCCACCGGCACTCCCACGGACGGCGGCCACGGGGGCAAGGAGCACGATGGGCACGGCCACCATGACGGGGGCAAGAAGCACGATGAGCACGGCCACCATGACGGGGGCAAGAAGCACGATGAGCACGGCCACCATGACGGGGGCAAGAAGCACGATGAGCACGGCCACCACGACGGGGGCAAGAAGCACGACGGGCACGACAGCCACGGCTGGGCGGACATCCCGTCGTGGTCTGGGCACTAGCTGACCTGGCCATGTGCCTGGTAGGGATTGCCTGGCTTCTGGCGTAGAGATCGGCAAGCCAGTGGACCAAACGGCGCGCGGCGGATCGCCATCGATTCCGTCGCGCGCCGTAGTCGTGCTGGGGGGCGGGGGCACTGCGAGAGCGAAGCGTCAATCCCCGAAGCCTTGTCGAGGGCAGCCGAGGCTGACCGCTCATTCGGGGGTGACGGCAACGGCGGCACACAGACCCGCCAGGCTACGCGGACTGCTTCTTCGACCCTGTCGGCGTGCGGTCCTAGGCGGGCCAAGCAGGGGGCCACTCCTCCTTTTGGCGGATGGGGCCGCACGATTTTTCTCGGGTATTCGGGTGATAAGGATGATAATCCTCCTTGGCGGGGGAAGCATGAGACTGCCATGCCTTCACCGATTCCATCGGAGTCCACCCACGCCAAGGAGACAGAAATGCGTCGAAGTGTCAGTGTGCTGATCGCATCAGGGGCTCTTGTTGCTGCCCTTGGATCCCCGGCAATCGCCGACGATAATATCTTCGCTCTGATTCCCATCAAACTGGACAACACTACTAGCGTTCTGAACAACCCGAGCGTTCTGAACAACCCGAGCGCTCTGAACAACCCCAGCGTCCTGAACAACCCCAGCGTCCTGAACAACACTGACGTGGACGACGATGACGTTGTGCTGGACCAGGATTGACAGGTCGGTGCCCCCGGCTTCGTCGGGGGCACCGCAGCATCGATAGGAGCGGTGGCAGCGATGTCACCGTGGGTTCAAATCCCACCGCCTCCGCGCAGGTCATGGATGTCGCACGGCAGAAGGGGTGCCCCTCGTCGAGGGGCACCCCTTCTGCTTGGGGCCTGCTTGGGGCAACGGCGGCCGGATCTCCGCCGTCTTCAGCCCTGAGCCACCACGACGAAGGAGTGTTCATGATGAACACCAAGGCGCGAACGGCCGCGCTCATCACCCCCGTCGGGCAGGAAGCCCAGGACGAGGCGAGGGCGCTGGCCGCGGACGGCCGTACGGGCAAGGCTGCCCGGAGACTGCGCAGGGGCTCCTGGCTCAAGCGGGGCCCGGCCCGGGAGGCCGTGGAGTTGCTGGCCGGCGGGCACGCGTTGCCCACGAGCAGCGCCCAGGCGCTGGACGCCCTGCGCCGGCTCGATGCCGCGCTGGTCGTGGAGCTGACCGCGCTGCTCGACGGCGGTCAGCAGATCGCCGCGGTCAAGCTGCTCCGTGAGCGGACCGGTGTCGATCTGGCCGGTGGCTATCACCTCGTCCTGGAGCTGGGCGGCGAGCCGGATACGCCCTCGCCCTGAGCACTACGATCACCAGAGCGTGCCGGTCGGAGAAGGGTGGGTGAGCGTCGCCGTGAGTCGGTGCATCGTCGTCGTCACCGCCGTACACGGTCCCCATGCCCGGTTTCTGCCGGAGGCCTACGCGTCGTTGTGCGCGCAGCGGCTTCCCGGGGGCTGGGAGTGGCACTGGGTCGTGCAGGAGGACGGGGAGAGCGAAGGCGTCAGGCCGCATGTGCCCAGGGACGCCCGCGTGACGTTCCGGCAGGGGCGGGCCGGGGGGCCCGGTGTCGCGAGGACCATGGCGCTGGCCCATGCGGACGGGTCGTACGTGAAGGTCCTCGATGCCGACGACCGGTTGGCGCCGGGCGTGCTCGCGCGGGATCTCGCCGTGCTGGAGGGGGATCCGGACCTCGGGTGGGCCACGTCGCGGGTGCTCGACCTCATGCCCGACGGGTCGACGGCCGGCTTTCCGGGCGATCCGGACGAGGGGCCGATCGAGCGCGGAGCCGTGCTCGCGCACTGGAAGGCGAACGGCTTTCTCGCGCAGGTGCATCCCGCCTCGCTGTTCGTGCGGCGGGAGTTGCTGCTCGCCCTGGGCGGATGGATGGCACTGCCCGCGTCGGAGGACACGGGGCTGCTGCTCGCGCTGAACGCCGTGAGCCGCGGATGGTTCTCGGGCGAGGTGGGCCTGCTGTACCGGAAGTGGGACGGGCAGATGACCGGGCAGGCGGCGCATGCGGACCGGGCCGAGCGGGAGGTGCGGGTGGCCGTCGTGGAGGCCAGGGCCAGGGCGTTGTCCCGGCTCCGGTGGGGTGCCCCGGCCGCTCTATGAGAGCAGCCCGGTCTGCGCCGGGGCCGTCGGAGCCAGGCCGTGGCGGGTGTACCACTCCGTGCCGAGCAGCCGTTCCCGCTCGGGCACGGGGAGGGCGGCGATGAGGCCGGGCGCGGCTCCCCGCATCACCTCCGTGCGGTGGGCCAGGACCGCCGCGATCTTCCGGTCCAGCCAGGGGGTGACGTCGACGGTGGCGGTGACGCGTTCGTCGGGGACCGTGCGCATCGCTTTGCCCGTGAAGGCCAGGTGCCCGCCCCATGCCCGGAGGGCCGAGTGCGGGTGCGTGGCCAGGTACAGGGCGCTCGGCTGCCACGGTTCTCCGGAGTCCGGGCAGAGGCGTTCCAGGCCGGCGGCGTGGACCGCGAGCGTGGTCACGCGGTGGGTGTGCACATGGTCCTCGTGGCCGGTCAGGCCGCCGTAGGCGTCGTGGGTGACGACGACCTCCGGGTGGAAGTCCCGTATGTGCGCGACCAGTTCCCGCACCGCCTCGTCCAGCGGGGCGTCGCACCAGCGCGGTCTGCCCGGGGCCGACTGCGGGACCCGGGAGTCCGCGTATCCGAGCATGCGTGGCGGGCCCGCGCCCAGGACGTGGAGCGCCTCGGCCAGTTCCGCGGCGCGCGGGGTCTCCGCCGACCAGGTCGCCGTGACGACGGCCGTGCGCGCGCCCGCGCAGGCGTGGCGGGCGAGGACGCCGCCCGCCGACAGGGACTCGTCATCGGGGTGGGCGAAGACCGCGAGCAGGCTCGGTGGCGGCATCGGCCCTCGCTACGGCCGGTCAGGCGCCGACCGCGGCGCCTCGGTGATGCTGATCGCCTGGCTCGGGCACTTCTCCACCGCCTCCAGGATCTCCGGATCCTCCCCCGCCTGTTCGCGGCCCGGGCGGACGACCCCGAAGCCGTCGACGAACGCGAAGACCGCCGGCGCCCGGTGGGCGCACTCGGCGGAGCCGTAGCAGAGATCGCGGTCGACAGAGACCTTCATGCTGCTTTGTCCCCCTCCTGACGGCCTCGGGAGCCGGTGGCCGTCGGGAGTTGACTGCCCAGCGCGCCGCCCGCTGAACCGGTCCGGCTACCGCGCGCCCCCGGCGGTGGTCAGCCAGTGGGCGACCCGGCGCACGGCGGCCTCGTCGAGCCGTTCGACCAGGGTCTGGACGGCCGTGTCGTCCTCGGGGGAGAGGTCGTGGAGGCCCGCCTTGGTCAGGCCGGCCATGAGGACCTGGTGGCGGCGGCCGGTCATCCGTTCCGCCAGCACGGCCGGTTCGCCGGGGGAGGGCTCAGGGTCCGGCACAGATACGGCAGTCTGCTTCAGCGGGGTGTCGAACCGGTGCCACGCGCCGTTCTTCGGCCCCCACAGGGCGACGGTCACCTCGTCGCCCCGCGCCCGCACGGCCCGGGTCATCTCGCCCAGGGCGTACAGCACGGGCGAACGGTGGGGCGACTGCGCGGCCGTCCGCCAGGAGCCCGCGGCCGGCCGGTAGAACATCGCGACCCAGCGGGGAGCACCCTGCGGTCGTGGGCTCTCGGGACGTGACTCCACTGCGCTCACCCCTGCACATCGCTCGGAAGCGGTACGGCAGGCCGACCATAGCTGACGGGTCGTCAGTTATCCAGGGTCGGAGAGCACGGTCCGGCAGGGTCGGAGAGCACGATCGGCCAGGGTCGTGGAGAACGGTCCGCCGGAGGCGAAGGGCGCGGCCCGCCGGGGGTGTCGGGCGGGGCCCGCTGGGGAGGATCACCACGTCGTCCGGCACCGGTCCCTCCCCTCGTGGGGACCGGTACCGAACGGTGGAGCTGCCGTCGTCCGGCTTGGACGGAAGCTGACCGGAATGGGTGCGCTGCTGCGTCCGGATCCTGTCATTCCTGGCCGTGGAGGGGGAGGTTCCGGCGTCCGGCGGACGGTATTACCGCAGGTCAGCCATATAGAGTGAGTTTTCCGGTCCGGACGTCCAGGCGTGGAAGTGAGGAGCTGAGACTTTGAGTTCCGACTCGGGGGCACGCACCGCCTTCGCGGAACGCCTCGCACTGCTGTACAAGGAAGCCGGCAACCCTCCTCTCAAGCGGGTGTCCGAGGCGGTCGTCCGGCTCCAGCGGGTCGACGAACGCGGGCGGCCCGTGCGGGTGTCGGCCCAGCGCATCAGCGACTGGCGGCGGGCCCGGAACGTACCGGCCCAGTTCCCCGCCCTCGCGGCCGTGCTGCACGTGCTGATCCCCGAGGCGCGGCGCTCGCGGCCCACGCCGGTCTCCCCCGGCCTGTACGACCTCGGTAAGTGGCAGCGACTGTGGGAACGCGCGGTGGCCGACCCGGTCGGCGAGCGTCCTACGGCGTCCGATGCCGAGGAACGGCCCGCGGACGAGACCGCGTCCGGCGGGGTGTGCCCGTACCGGGGTCTTGCCTCCTACCGCCGGGAGGACGCCCGGTGGTTCTTCGGCCGGGAGCGGAGCACGGGCGCGCTCGTCACCCAGCTCGGGGCCGTCGCGGGGACGGGCGGCATGGTCATGCTCGTGGGCGCGTCGGGAGCGGGGAAGTCCTCGCTGCTGAACGCCGGTCTGGTACCCGCTCTGCGGGACGGCGCGCTGGGCGGCGACGACGGTGACGAGAGCGGCCGGGCGCGAGAGGTCGTGCAACTCGTACCGGGGAGTGATCCGCTGGCGGAGCTACGCCGGTACATCCCCGAGCTGGCGCCCGTCGTCCCGGGCCCGGCTCCGACCCCGACCCCGGATCCGACCTCGGCCGGGGGAGCCTCACCCGGGCCGGAGGCGGGCGGGTCCGGTGCTTCTCCGGCAGGTGGATCCGGCGCTCCTTCGGCGGGGGGTTCCGGTGCCTCTCCGGCGGGCGGATCCGGCGCTCCCCCGGCGGGCGGGTCCGGCGAGTCCCCGGCGGGCGGGACCAGTGCCTCCCCGGCGGGCGGCTCTGGTGCCTCTCCGGCAGGCGGATCAGACGACGCTCCCCCCGCAGGCGGATCAGACGCCTCCCCCGCAGGCGGACCCGGTGCCTCCCCCGCAGGAGGGCCCGGGCCCTCGCCCGCAGGGCGACCGGTAGCGGGGGAGCACGGCGGGCGGCCGGCCCCGGAGCCCGGAGCTCCGGCCTTCACCGACGCCGTGCGCGCCGCCGTCGCCGCCTGGGCCCGGCGCGACGCGCCCGCCGGGGCCCGCCCGGTCGTCATCGTGGACCAGTTCGAGGAGACGTTCACCCTCTGTCCCGACGAGGCGGACCGGCGCACCTTCATCGAGGTCCTGCACGCCGCCTGCTCGCCCGCCGGCCCCGGCGAACCGGCCCCGGCGATCGTGGTGCTGGGCATACGCGCCGACTTCTACGACCGCTGCCTGAGATACCCCGAGCTGGCCGACGCGCTCCAGCACCGGCACATGGTGCTCGGGCCGCTGACCACCGCGGAGCTGCGCGAGGCGGTGACCGGCCCGGCCAAGGCCGTCGGCCTGGAGCTGGAACCGGGACTCGCGGAGCTGATCGTCCGGGAGGTCAGTGCCGACGGTCCGCGCGGTGAGGGTCCCTCCCACGCCTTCCGGGCTGTGGGGGAGCACGACGCCGGCGTGCTGCCGCTCCTCTCGCACGCCCTGCTCGCCACCTGGCAGCGCAGGAAGGCGGGCCGGCTCACGCTGGCCGGCTACCGCGCGGCCGGCGGCATCCAGGGCGCGGTCGCGGCGACCGCGGAACGGGCCTGGACCGGCCTCGATCCGGCCGCGCGCACGGCGGCCCGGCTGCTCCTGCTCCGACTGGTCCGGCTGGGCGAGGACACCCGCGCCACGCGCCGCCGCGGGACCCGGCGGCAACTGGCCGGCGAGTCGGCCGACCCCGGCAAGACGGAGGAGTCCCTCGAAGCGCTGGTCCGCGCCCGGCTGGTGACGCTCGACGCGGAGACCGTGGAGATCACCCACGAGGCGCTGCTGCACGCCTGGCCGCGGCTGCGCGACTGGATCGACGAGGACCGGCAGGGCAATCTGCTGCGCCAGCGCCTGGAGGAGGACGGCCGGGCCTGGGAGGAGTCGAACCGCGACACCTCACTGCTCTACCGGGGCTCCCGGCTGGAACAGGCCCACGGCTGGGCGAGCTCGGCCGGGGACCCGTTCCTGACCCGCAGCGCGGTGGAGCTCCTGGCCGCGTCGGTCCGGCTGCGCCGGCGGATCATCTGGATCAGCCGGGGCGCGGTGGCGGCGCTGGTCGTGCTGGCGGTGCTGGCCGCCGGGTCGGCCGTCGTCGCCTGGAAGCAGCGGGACGAAGCCGTCTTCCAGCAGGTGCTCGCCCAGTCCGACCGTGTGCAGGACACCGATCCGTCGCTGTCCGCCCAGCTCGACCTGGTGGCGCACGGGCTGCGGCCGGACGACGAGGGCGCGAACAGCCGCCTGATCTCCATCGTGAACGCCCCGCTCTCCAGGCCCCTCACCGGCCACGCGGGCGCCGTCTACCTCACGACCTTCAGCCCCGACGGACGCGTCCTGGCCACCGCCAGCTACGACCGGACCGTACGGCTGTGGGACGTCGCCGACCCCAAGCGCCCCAAGCCCCTGGGCAAGCCCCTCACCGGTCACACGAGCTGGGTGAGCAGCGCGGTCTTCAGCCCGGACGGCCGGACGCTCGCCAGCGCTTCCGACGACGGCACGATCCGGCTGTGGGACGTCACCGACCCCGCGCGCCCGAAGTCGCTCGGCGCGCCCCTGACCGGCCATGACGGCACGATCTACCTGATCGCCTTCAGCCCGGACGGACGCACGCTGGCCTCCGCGGGCGACGATCGCACCGTACGGCTGTGGGACGTCGCCGACCCCGAGCGCGCCAAGCCCCTGGGCGAGCCCCTGACCGGGCACACGGCCGCCGTGCGGTCGGTGGCGTTCGGCCCGGACGGCCGGACGCTGGCCGCGGGGGGCGACGACGGCACGATCCGGCTGTGGAACGTGTCCGAGCCGGGGCGCCCGGAGCCGGCCGGGACTCCGCTGACCGGCCACACCGCCACCGTGCACTCCGTGGCCTTCAGCCCCGACGGCCGCACGCTCGCCGGCGGCAGCGCGGACGGCACCGTACGCCTGTGGGACATGGCCGGTCCGGGCCGCCCGGCCGCGATCGGCGCGCCGCTCACCGGCCATACCGGGCCGGTCTGGTCCGTGGCCTTCAGTCCCGACGGGAACATGCTCGCCGCGGCCAGCGCGGACAGCACCGCGAGCCTGTGGAAGGTCAGCGACCCGGAGTATCCCTCGCAGGTCGGCGGGCCCCTCGCGGGCAGCAGCGGCGAGATGTACGCGCTCGGCTTCAGCCCCGACGGGCGCACCCTCGCCACCGGGGCGGGCGACAACAAGGTCCGCCTGTGGTCGCTGCCGACGTCGGACATGACCGGCCGGACCGGGGTGTTCCGGCCGGACGGGCGGCTGCTCGCGACGGCGGCGCGCGACGGGCGGATACGGCTGTGGGACGTGCGGACGCCCGGCAGGCCGGTGCTCATGGGCGAGCCGTTCCGCCCGGGCAAGGGCGACGTGAGCTCCCTGGAGTTCTCGCCGGACGGCCGCACCCTCGCGGTCGTGACGGGCGACCGGACGGTGGAACTGTGGAACCTCGGCGAACCCGAACGCCCGGTCCGCCACGGCTCTCCCGCGTCCCTGCGCATCCGGTACGCCGACCCGCTGGCCTTCAGCCCGGACGGGCGGGTCCTGGCCACCGCCTACGACGACCGCACCGTCCAGCTGTGGGACATCGGCGACCCGGCCCGCCCGCGCCCGCTCGGTGCCCCCCTCACCGGTCACAAGGGCTACGTCAATCACCTGGTGTTCAGCCCGGACGGCCGGACCCTCGCCAGCGGCAGCGCGGACGGCACGATCCGGCTGTGGGACGTGACCGACCCCGGCCGGGTGACCCTGACCGGAGCGCCTCTGCGGGGTCACCTCGGAGCGGTCAACGCGCTCGCCTACAGCCGCGACGGCCGCACGCTGGCCAGCGCCGGCGACGACAACTCGGTCCGCCTCTGGGACACCGCGGACCCCGCCGAGGCCTCCCAGCAGGCGCGGCTCACGGGCCACACGGAGGCGGTCGTCTCGCTGACGTTCAGCCGGGACGGGCGCACCCTGGCCAGCGGCGGCAACGACAGCACTGTCCGGCTGTGGAACGTCGCCGACCCCTCGCACGCCACCGCGATCGGCCAGTCGATGAGCCCCAACGCCAAGACCGGCACGTTCCTGGCGTTCAGCCCGAACAGTCACATGCTGGGGGTCTCCAGTGGCGCGGACACCATCCGGCTCTGGGATCTCGACGTCGACACGGCCGTCCGCCGCATCTGCTCGATGACCCGGGGCGTGCTGACGCCGGACACCTGGCGGGAGTACCTGCCCCGGCTCTCCTACGATCCGCCGTGCGGCGGCTGACGAGGCCGTCTGGGCCAACAAGCCCGGCAATCACGGCAGTTGAGTGATACGAGTCACAGCCGGGGCTTTCCTGGCGGTCGGTCGGCTCGCGGTGCGCAAGCGCTTGTTACCCTTGGCCATAGCTCGACCGCTGGTGCATCCCCCGTCGCCAGCGGTCGGGCCTTTTTTCAGCCCAGGTCGAGGCGCATCAGAATCCGGGGATGGCCGGCCAGGACCGAGGCCGTGTCCGCAGCGTGGGCGAAGCCGGCGCGTTCGAAGTTCTTCCGCAGGCCCGCGTACGCCATCGTCAGATCGACCTTGGCGTCGCCGTTGTCCAGGGGGTAGGCCTCGATCGCCGGGGCGCCCCGGTCGCGGGCGAACTCGACCGCGCCGGCGATGAGAGCGTGCGAGACGCCCTGCCTGCGGTGCCCGGGGCGCACCCGGACGCACCAGAGCGACCACACCGGAAGATCGTCGAGGTGCGGGATCTTGCGGTTGCGGGCGAAGGAGGTGTCCGCGCGCGGGGCGACGGCGGCCCAGCCGACCGGTTCGTCACCGTCGTAGGCGAGCACGCCCGGGGGTGGCTCCGCGCGGCACAGCCCGGCGACGTACTCGCCGCGGGCCGGGCCGCGCAGTTCGCTGTTGAGCCGGGAGGGGATCCGGTGGCTCAGGCACCAGCAGACGCTCGCTCCGGGTGACTTCGGCCCGAGCACGGCACGGACGTCCTCGAAGTCCGTGGCCGGCCGAACGTCGACGCTCATACCTTCACGATGCCACGCACCGGGCGCCCGCGCCCCGGAAGCCGGGGACCTGCGGGACCCGCGGTCCCGGCCGGTCAGGCCGCCGCCCGGAGCAGCCGCAGTTGGCCGATCTCGCTCGCGTTCTTCATCAGCTCCGCGTTCACCCAGGCCACCATGTGCGCGACGGTGTGCCGGGGATCGTCCGGCCAGGGGAACGGGGCCGTGGCGTCCAGATCCTGGTCGGTGAGGTCGTCCAGGACCGTGAGCCACTGTGTGCGCAGGCCCCGCAGCCACTCGATCGCCGGGGCGCCCTCGCCGGGCCAGACGATCTCGGCGCGGTCGCGGGGCGGGCGGCCCCGCGCGTGGTCGAGGGCGACGCTCCACCACCATCCGATGTGCCAGCTCACCCACGCGACGGTGGGGACGGGGACCGGGTCGGGTTCGGTGTCCGCCCAGTCCGGGATCCAGGTGCCGTCGGGGTCCCGGCGCATCGTCCAGCAGTGCGCCACGGGCTCCCAGAGGAAGTCCTCGGGCTCCAGCCGCTCCAGGTGGTACTCGAACAGCGACCAGGTCAACTCGAACTGCCAGCGCGGCAGTTCCGTACGGGAGGCGCTCATCGGACGACCCTACGGGGGCGCCGGGGCGTCCCGGGCCAGTACCGCCCAGTCTAGGTCCCGCAGCGCGGGCTCGGCGTCGCAGCCCGACGGCAGGCGGGGCGTCGACTGGAACCAGACGACCGTCAGGCGCGAGCGGTAGGCGACCGGGTCGCGGGCCGGGTCCAGGGCCGCCGAGTGGAACGTGCCGAGGCAGGCCACGGCGGGCAGCACCTCGACCGGCCCGAGGCCCCCCGCGTACTGGTCGGGGTACTCGCGCCGCGGTGGGACGAGGTGCACCGGCGTGCCCGGGCGGGACCGCTCGGCGGTGTGCAGCAGGTCCCGGATCCGCAGGTCGTTCAGCGGCTTGCAGGGATAACCGTCCTGAAGGTCGCCGTACGTCGACGACAACCGCAGTTCGGCGAGATCCACCGGGCGGCCGGAGGCCAGGACGAGGCGGGCGAGCGCCAAGGCCGGCGTTCTTGCGTGGTGTTGCATCGAGGTCTTTCGGTGGTGGTCATGGGCGGGGCCTTGCTCAGGGCCGGTGCCCCGTCATCCGTGCCGCCGACGCGATGGTCGCCCGGGCCTCCCGTTCGGACAGGCCGGTGCCCAGGGCCGCGACGACCAGGGGGTCCACCAGCGCCGGGCCGATGCCGTCCTCGTAGGCCCGGCAGGCCGCCCAGAACAGGCGGGTGTTGCGCTGGCCCTCGTGCGCGGCCAGGACGAACTGGACCAGGCCCTGGCCGTGCCCGCCGGCCGCCGTGGGCGCGAGGTGGTGGGCGCGGGGCGGCGGGAGGAGCAGCCGCAGGAGGGAGCGCGGGCAGGGGGCGGGGGCCAGGTGCGCGGTGCCCGGGGCGGCGGCGTACACGCCCTGGTCCGTGCGGGAGCCGGGGCCGACCAGGTAGCCGCCCGCGCCCCGGATGTCGATGCCGGGGGCGAGCCGGCCCGCCGAGTTGGGGACGACGACCTCGGGCGGGCCGCTGAGCCACAGGTGCCGGCCGCCGGACGGGGTCACCACGACCACCGTCGGCGGGATCGTGAACAGGTGCCGCAGTGCCAGTTCGCGCAGGGCGGCCGTGGAGTCCGTGCCGGTCTTCACGTCCAGGTCGAGGCCGATCAGATGGTGCGGGGGCAGTCCGCAGGCGATGCCGTAGCCGGTCGCCCGGGGCGCGGCGGCGAACAGTTCGCGGATGCGGTCCGGGTCGCTGGAGGCGTCGTAGACCCCGTGCCCGGGGCGGCCGCACGCGCCGTGGCAGGGGGAGGGGGCGGGGTCGTCGCGGTGCGGGGAGCGCAGGGCCGGGAGCTTGGAGCGGGACAGGGGGATGACGGCCAGTCCGCGTTCGGCGGCTGACAGGGCGTGTGCGAGGGCCAGCGTCGTGGCCTGCCGGTCGGTGGTGGCCATGACTCTAGTTTCGTACGTACGTTCGAAAAAGGAAAGGGGGGGCGAGTGTGACGCGCCGGGGGCGGGCGGCGGGTGGGAGATGTGCGGGAACGCTTCGTCCCTTGCGGCGCGCGGGTTCGAACGCCCCCTTCTGCTCCCATTCGGTACGAGAGTGACGCATAGGGGTTTATCGCCTTGTCCTCATGCTTGCGTGCGAATAGCGGCTTCCGGTGGGGTTCGCCGGGGATTCGGTGGGCAACTCTGGACTCGCGACGTCGAGTACCGCACCGGGGCGGTCGGCCAACTTCCCTGGTGACAGCAGTGGTTCAGGCACACACGGCATGAGCCGGTGCGTCCTCGGTCCGATCAGTCCTGGAGGGACAAGAAACATGGCACGTATCCGTACCGCCCGCGTCCTCGCGGCCGTCTCCGCCCTTCCGCTCGCAGCCGCCCTCTTCACCGGTGTCGCGACGGCGGACAATGGCGCCTTCGCGGACAACGGATCCATCGCGTCCGCCGCGGAGGCCGAGCAGGGCATCCTCGGCAGCGGCGTCGGCGGCGACAACTTCGGCAACTCGGCCACCACCCAGCAGCAGGCCGTCGGTGACGGCGCCTCGAACCAGAGCAACACCGCCCAGGTCAACGGCTCGGAGTTCACGGCCGTCAACCAGGGCAACGCCGACACCGCCGTCAGCTTCTCCCCGCTGTGGCGGTGAGCTGACCGGGCCGGTGCGGCGGCATCGGCCCGGTGTCGTGGGGGTGTACTTCGTGGGGTGACAAGCGTCTGAGCGGCGGTACTCCGGTACCGCCGCCCAGGCGTTTTCCGGGTCTGCGGGGTCTTGACGGGACGTCGGATCTGACGGACAGTCAGAAATCGTGAGTGGTGAGCCGGAGGTCCACGAGGAGTTCGAGGCGCGCCTGAAGGCCTACGAGGGCCGGCCGGCCGCCGCCACCGGGGTCGGCCGCGACCCCGTCAACGAGCCGATGATCAGGCACTGGTGCGAGGCCATGGGTGACACCAGTCCCGCGTACACGGGACCGGACGCCATCGCCCCGCCCACCATGCTCCAGGCATGGACCATGGCCGGCCTCACCCGCCGTCCGGAACGCACCGCCGCCTACGACGAACTCCTCACCCTGCTCGACGAGTCGGGCCACGACGCGGTCGTCGCCACCGACTGCGACCAGGAGTACCTGCGCCCCCTGCGCCCGGGCGACGAGATCACCTTCGACTCCGTGATCGAGTCGGTGTCCGGCCGCAAGACCACGAAACTCGGGGCGGGCTACTTCGTCACGACCCGCACGGACATCCGCGCGGGCGGCGAACTCGCCGGCACCCACCGCTTCCGCATCCTCAAGTACGCCCCCGCACACCGGTCTTCGCGACCGGTGGAACGCCGCCCCCGCCCCGTCGTCAACCGCGACAACGCCGGCTTCTGGGAGGGCGTGGCCCGCCACGAGCTCCTCATCCAGCGCTGCACCGCCTGCGGCACCTTGCGTTTCCCCTGGCTGCCGGGCTGCAACGCGTGCGGCTCCCCGGACTGGGACACCGTCGAGGCGAGCGGCGAGGGCACGGTCTATTCGTACGTCGTCCTGCACCACCCGCCCTTCCCGGCCTTCGAGCCTCCCTGCGCGGTCGGGCTGATCGAGCTCGCCGAGGGCGTGCGGATCGTCAGCAACGTGGTCGGCGTGCCGTACGACAAGGTGCGGATCGGCATGCCGGTGCGGCTGGAGTTCCGGCGCTACGACGAGGAGCTCGTGCTGCCCGTCTTCCAGGGGGTGACGCCGTGAAGACGCCACGCGCCGGCGACCGCCTCCCGCCCCTTCGGATCCCCGTCACCCGCACCCTGATCGTCGCCGGGGCGATCGCGTCCCGCGACTACCAGGACGTCCACCACGACCCGGAGCTCGCCCGGCAGAAGGGCTCCCCCGACATCTTCATGAACATCCTGACGACCAACGGCCTGGTCGGCCGCTACATCACCGACCACTTCGGCCCGCGGGCGGAGCTGCGCCGGGTCGCCATCCGGCTCGGCGTGCCCAACCACCCAGGCGACACGATGGTGCTCACGGGCACGGTCGAGGAGGTCGACGGCGACACGGCGACCGTCCGGGTCGTCGGCGCGAACGGCCTCGGCAAGCACGTCACGGGCACGGTGACGGTGAGGATCACGGCATGAGCCCGACGGGGCGGGACCTTCTCGGCGGGCGAGCGGCCATCGCCGGCATCGGGGCCACCGAGTTCTCCAAGGACTCGGGCCGCAGCGAACTGCGCCTCGCCGTCGAGGCGGTGCGCGCGGCCCTCGCGGACGCGGGGCTGACACCGGCCGACGTCGACGGGATGGTCACCTTCACCATGGACACCAGCCCCGAGATCACCGTCGCGCAGGCCGCGGGCATCGGGGAGCTCTCCTTCTTCTCCCGCATCCACTACGGCGGCGGCGCGGCCTGCGCCACCGTCCAGCAGGCGGCCCTGGCGATCGCCGCGGGAGTGGCGGACGTGGTCGTCTGCTACCGGGCGTTCAACGAGCGCTCGGGCCGCCGTTTCGGCTCCGGGGTGCGGCACCGGGAGCCCTCGGCGGAGGGTGCCGCCCTCGGCTGGTCGCTGCCGTTCGGCCTGCTCACCCCGGCCTCATGGGTGGCGATGGCGGCCCAGCGCTACCTCCACACCTACGGGCTGACCCCGGAGGCGTTCGGGCACGTGGCGGTCGTCGACCGGAAGTACGCGGCGACCAACCCGGCGGCGTACTTCCACGGCCGGCCCATCACCCTGGCCGACCACGCCGCCTCCCGCTGGATCGTCGAACCCCTGCGGCTGCTGGACTGCTGCCAGGAGACGGACGGCGGCCAGGCCCTCGTCGTCACCTCCGTCGAACGGGCCCGCGACCTGCCCCACCCGCCCGCCGTGATCGCCGCGGCCGCCCAGGGCGCCGGACGCGGCCAGGAGCAGATGACCGGCTTCTACCGCGACGACCTCACCGGCCTGCCCGAGAGCGCGGTCGTGGCCCGGCAGCTGTGGCGCGCCTCGGGGCTCGCGGCGGCCGACATCGACGTGGGGATCCTCTATGACCACTTCACGCCGTTCGTGCTGATGCAGCTGGAGGAGTTCGGTTTCTGCGGCCCCGGTGAGGCGGCGGACTTCGTGGCCGGGGAGCACCTGCCCCTCAACACACACGGCGGGCAGCTGGGAGAGGCGTACCTGCACGGCATGAACGGCATCGCGGAGGCCGTCCGGCAGATCAGGGGGACGGCGGTGAACCAGGTGCCCGGTGCGGAACGGGTCCTGGTGACGGCCGGGACGGGCGTGCCCACGTCGGGACTCGTACTCGCAGCGGCCCCCCAGGGGTGAACCCGCAGTAGCCCGGACCCGCCGCTCCACCTACAGGAGGTGCAGTCACCCCCACCCCTACAACCTGAGGGGGACACCGCTTCGGGACCTGCGGCCGATCCGCTCGCCGTGCCCTCGCTCATAGCGTTGAGCCATGACCACACTCGTCTGCACGAGCGCTTCGAAGGCGGCCGGACCAGCGGCGCAGACCCTTCCGTACCCGTCGTTCTCGTCGTACGTCAGGGCCCGCCAGCCGGTGCTGCTGCGTACCGCCCGCTCGCTCACCGGCAACCCGAGCGACGCGGAGGACCTGCTGCAGACCGCCCTCACCAAGACGTACGTCGCCTGGGAGCGCATCGAGGACCACCGGGCCCTCGACGGCTATGTGCGCCGGGCGCTGCTGAACACCCGGACCTCGCAGTGGCGCAAGCGCAAGGTCGACGAGTTCGCCTGCGACGAGATGCCCGAGCCGGACCCGGTGGCCGGCGGTGACGACCCGGCCGAGCAGCAGGCGCTGCGCGACGCGATGTGGCGGGCGATCATGCGGCTGCCCGCCCGGCAGCGGGCGATGGTGGTCCTCAGGTACTACGAGGACCTCAGCGAGGTCCAGACGGCCGAGGTGCTCGGCGTTTCGGTGGGCACGGTGAAGTCGGCCGTCTCACGGGCGCTCGGCAAGCTCCGCGAGGACGCTGAGCTGGGGCTTGTCCGCCAGTGAGGCACCGATCCGCCCGGCTGTGAGCTGTCCCTCCGGCATGGCGTGATGTGATCGATCGCCCGGTCCTAGTGACATACCGCGCGGTATGTGCGCAGAATCAGCGCAACCTTTACCACCGCGTAGGCAATGTCGCCCCGGGAGGACGCCGTGCTGAGCACCATGCAGGACGTACCGCTGCTGATCTCAAGGATCCTGACCCACGGGTCGACGATCCACGGGACGTCGCAGGTGACCACCTGGACCAGTGAGGACGAGCCGCACCGCCGCTCCTTCGCGGAGATCGGCGCCCGCGCGGCCCAACTGGCCCACGCGCTGCGCGAGGACCTCGGCGTCACCGGCGACGAGCGCGTGGCAACCCTGGCCTGGAACAACGCGGAACATGTCGAGGCGTACTTCGCGATCCCGTCGATGGGCGCGGTCCTCCACACCCTGAACCTCCGCCTCCCGCCCGAGCAGCTGGCCTGGATCGTCAACCACGCCGCCGACCGTGTGATCATCGCCAACGGTTCGCTGCTCCCCCTGCTCGCCCCGCTGCTGCCGCACCTGAAGCCGGTCGAGCACGTGGTGGTCACCGGCCCCGGAGACCGCTCCCTCCTCGCCGGCGCGACCGTCCGCGTCCACGAGTACGAGGACCTGATCGCCGGCAAGCCGACCTCGTACGACTGGCCCGAGCTGGACGAACGCCAGGCCGCCGCGATGTGCTACACCTCCGGCACCACCGGCGACCCCAAGGGCGTGGTCTACAGCCACCGCTCCATCTACCTGCACTCCATGCAGGTCAACATGGCCCAGTCGATGGGCCTCACCGACGAGGACACCTCGCTGGTCGTGGTGCCCCAGTTCCATGTGAACGCCTGGGGGCTGCCGCACGCGACCTTCATGACCGGCGTGAACATGCTGATGCCGGACCGCTTCCTCCAGCCGGCCCCGCTCGCCGCGATGATCGAGAGCGAGCGGCCGACCCACGCCGCCGCCGTCCCCACCATCTGGCAGGGCCTGCTCGCCGAGCTGACCGCGAACCCACGCGACGTCTCCTCCCTCGGCCAGGTCACCATCGGCGGCTCGGCCTGTCCGCCCTCCCTGATGGAGGCCTTCGACAAGCTGGGCATGCGGGTCTGCCACGCCTGGGGCATGACGGAGACGTCCCCGCTGGGCACGATCGCCCGCCCGCCGGCCGGTGTGGTCGGCACGGAGGAGGAGTTCGCCTACCGCCTCACCCAGGGCCGCTTCCCGGCCGGCGTCGAGGGCCGCCTGACCGGGCCCGGCGGCGAACGCCTCCCCTGGGACGGCGAGTCCGCCGGCGAGCTGGAGGTGCGCGGCCCCTGGATCGCGGGCGCCTACTACAACGGTCCGGGCGCCGAGCCGCTGCGCCCCGCCGACAAGTTCAGCGAGGACGGCTGGCTCAAGACGGGCGACGTCGGCACCATCTC
The DNA here is from genome assembly GCF_000725785.1 of Streptomyces flavovariabilis. NCBI lineage: Bacteria > Bacillati > Actinomycetota > Actinomycetes > Kitasatosporales > Streptomycetaceae > Streptomyces > Streptomyces flavovariabilis. The sequence continues at coordinate 420,030 of NZ_JNXD01000011.1, forward strand.
CGCCGACGGCTACCTCACCCTCACCGACCGGGCGAAGGACGTCATCAAGTCCGGCGGTGAATGGATCTCGTCGGTGGAGCTGGAGAACGCGCTGATGTCCCACCCGGACGTCGCCGAAGCGGCCGTCGTCGCCGTCCCCGACGACAAGTGGGGCGAGCGCCCTCTGGCCACGGTCGTCCTCAAGGAGGGCTCCACCGCCACCTTCGAGACCCTGCGCGCCTTCCTCGCCGACGAGGGCCACATCGCCAAGTGGCAGCTCCCCGAGCGCTGGACGGTCATCGCGGCGGTCCCGAAGACGAGCGTAGGCAAGTTCGACAAGAAGGTGCTGCGCAGGCAGTACGCACAGGGGGAGCTGGACGTCACGTCCCTCGGCTGACCGGCTGATCGGTTGACCGGCTGAGCTTCGCGGAGCCCCTGGTGACGTCCGGGGGCTTCCGCGTGCCTGCACCGAGGCCCCGCCCGGCGATCTCCGCTACCTCGCCGAACGGTTGACCGAGGCGTTACGGGACGCGCTCCGCACCCACCTCGCGCAGCCGCCTCACCTCACTGCCGCGACCAGCTCAACCCCCACCCCAGCACCAGCCACACGCCCGCGACCCCGCACACCCCGCCCCAGCCGAAGTGACTGAAGGCAACCCCCGCGAGGGCCGAAGCGGCGGCGCCGCCCGCGAAACCGGCGACCACATAGGCGGTGTTGGCCGTGGCGGGAGTGGACGTCGCGGTCAGGGCGAGGGTCTGGTTGGCCACGTGGGAGGCGACCAGCGCCGCGTGCACGGCGATCGCGGCGGCGAACAGCGCCCACAGCACCTGGCCGCCCAACCAGAACAGCGGCACGGACACGGCGGCGATCAGATACGCGGACCGCACCACCCGCGCCGCCCCGAACCGGTCCACGAGCCCGCCGGCCAGCGGCGCCACCGCACTCGCCGTCAGTCCGAACAGCCCGAACAGCCCGGCGGTCGCGGTGGACAGCCTGTACTCCGGCCCGGTCAGCAGCAGGGCCAGCGAGGTCCACAGCGCGCTCCACGCACCGAACATCCCGGCCTGCCGCACACACGCCCGCCACAGCTCCGGCGAGCTCCGCAGCACCGACGGCAGTGCGACGAGCCCCGCGAACAGCGGGCCTTCCCGGCGCCGCCGTGACGGCAGGACCACCGCGGTCGCGAGCCCCAGGGCGAGCGTGAGCACGGCCGCTCCCGCGAACACCCACCGCCAGCCGAAGGCCTGTCCGGCCAGTCCGCCCAGCACCCGGGCCGCGACGATGCCGGTGAACAGGCCCGCGATGACCGCCGCGACATGACGGGCGCGCCGCTCGGCGGGGGCCCGCTCGGCGACCAGCGGGACGAGCAGCTGGGGGATGACGGTCGCCGCCGAGGCGACGAACATCGCGACCGCGAGGGCGGCGGCGCCCGGGGCGGCCGCGCTGGCACCCAGCGCGACAGCGGTGACGAGCGTGAGCCCGGCGACCAGCCGGCGCCGGTTCGCACTGTCGCCGAGCGGGGCGAAGAACAGCAGTCCGACCGCGTAGCCGAGCTGGGCGACCGAGGCGATCCAGGCGATGGCCGAGGGGGCCGAGCCGAAGTCGCGGGCCATGAGCGGGAGCAGCGGCGCGGCGAGGTAGATGTTGGCGGCGGTGACCGCGCTGCACACGGCGATCAAGGTGAGGAAGAGCCCGGGGGCGGGCTCGCGGGTCTGCCGCACGGGGGCCGTGACCCGGGCGGCGGTGGTGGTCGGCATGGGAGGGGACTCCTTGGAGTCGGCTCTAGCAACTAACTGGTTGGTTGGCTGATGAGAGAACAGTCTGGGCCGCTCCGTCATTCCCTGTCAACCAAACAGTTGGTTACCCGGCGCGCTACCCTCTCCCCCATGGCAGCAAGGGACCCCGAGGCCACCAAGGCCCGGATCTTCGAGGCAGCGGTCGCCGAGTTCGCCCGGCACGGCATCGCCGGCGCCCGCATCGACCGCATCGCCGGCGAGGCGAAGGCCAACAAACAGCTCATCTACGCCTACTTCGGCAACAAGGCGGAGCTGTTCGCGATCGTCCTCGAGAAGAAGATGCTCCACCTCGCCGAGGCCGTCCCCGTCGACCCGGACGACATCGAGGGCTGGATCGACCGCCTGATGGACTACCACGCCGCCCACCCGGAGCTGCTGCGCCTGCTCTTCTGGGAGGGCCTGGAGTACGGCAGCACCGAACTGCCCCACGAGTCCGACCGCCAGGAGCACTACGCCCGCAAGGTCGCCGCCCTCCGGGAGGGGCAGCGGCGCGGAGCCGTCACGGACGCGATCCCGGCGGCCGACCTGCTGTTCCTGCTGACCGCCCTGGCCAACTGGACCGCCGTCGTCCCGCAGATGCGGCGCATCCTGGTCGGCGAGGGCGAGCCGGAACGGGACCGCCTGCGGGCATCGGTGAAGGAGGCGGCGCGCCGGCTGACGGCACGCTAGGACCTGCCGGACGGCACGCCAGGACCGCCGGACGGCACGCCAGGACCCGCTAGTTGGTGCCGATCCGGCTGAGCAGCTCGACGATCCTGGTCTGCACCTCGGAACTGGTGGACCGCTCCGCGAGGAAGAGCACCGTTTCCCCGGAGGCCAGCCGCGGCAGGTCGGCCTGGTCGACGGCGGCGGTGTAGACGACGAGCGGGGTGCGGTTGAGCTGCCCGTTCGCCCGCAGCCAGTCCACGATCCCGGCCTGGCGCCGATGCACCTGGAGCAGGTCCATCACCACCAGGTTCGGCCGGAACTGCCCCGCCAGGGTCACCGCGTCCGCGTCACTCGCGGCCCGCGCGACCTGCATCCCGCGCCGCTCCAGCGTCGCCGTCAGCGCCAGCGCGATCTCCGCGTGCTCCTCGATCAGCAGGACCCGCGGCGGATGCTGCTCACTGTCGCGCGGCGCCAGCGCCTTCAGCAGCACGGCCGGATCGGCACCGTACGCCGCGTCCCGTGAGGCCTGCCCGAGCCCGGCCGTGACGAGGACGGGCACCTCGGCGGCCACGGCGGCCTGCCGCAGCGACTGCAGTGCCGTACGCGTGATCGGCCCGGTCAGCGGGTCGACGAACAGCGCGGCGGGGAAGGCCGCGATCTGCGCGTCGACCTCCTCGCGCGAGTTCACGATCACCGGCCGGTAGCCCCGGTCGCTCAGCGCCTGCTGGGTGCTGACGTCCGGTGCCGGCCACACCAGCAGCCGCCGCGGGTTGTCCAGCGGCTCCGGCGGCAACTCGTCGTCCATCGGCTGCGGCCGGGGCGGATCGGCCACCTCGACGGCCCCGCCGGGCCCGTCCAGCGGCTCGGGCCCCTCGGCGGCGTTCTCGTCCGGTGCGCCTATGGCGTACGACCGTCCGCCGCCCTCGGTCATCTGCGCGAGGCGTGACTGACCGGCGAGGGACGGCTGCGCCGGAACGGGGGCGGCGGCCGGGGCGGAGGCCTGCGCGGCGACCGGCGGCGGCGTGTGATCGGCCGCCGGATGCGGGCGCGCGGCCTGCTCCGGGCGGGGTTTCTGGTCCGCCGGACGCGGCTGCCCCTGCTCCGGGCGGGCCGCCTGGTCCGTACGCGTCGCCGGGTCGGGCGGCGTGCCCAGCTTGCGGCGCCGGCCCGAGCCGCCCGGCTGGTGCGGGGGAGGCGTCGCCGACTGCTGCGGGGCGGACTGGGGGACCGGTACGGCCGACGGCTGCTGGACCTGGGCCGCCTGCCGGTTGAACGGCACGCCCTGGCCCAGCGTCCGCACGCTGATCGCCCGCCCCTGCGTCGAGTTCGGGTCGACGGGCGCCGCGGCCTCCGCGGGCAACGGCTGGGCCGCCCGCGGCGCGCCCTCCTGCGGCAGCGGGGTGCCCGGGGCGGGGGTGTTCTGCTGCGCTGCCCGGGGCGCCGTGCCGTTCGGGGGCGCGGGGTGCGCGGAACCGGCACCCGACGTGTCGTCGGCGGCGGGCCAGGGCTGGGCGGCGGGGCCGCCGCCCTGCGGCGGGATTCCGTGGACGTTCGTGCCCTGGGCCGGAGCTCCCTGAGCGGGCGTGCCCTGGGGCGGGGTGCCCTGCCCGGGTGCGGCCTCCGCGGGGAGCGGCAGGCCGGCGGAGGACTGCTGACCCCGTGCGGCGACGCCCGGCTGCGGCAGGGGCTGGGCCGGGGCCGGAGGCTGCAGGACCTGCCCCGGGAGAGCCGCCTGCACACTCTGCCCGAGCCCGCCCTGAGCGGGGACGGACACGCCCTGCGGGGGCACGGCGACACCCTGCGGCTGGGTGCCCTGAGGAGCCTGTACGTGAGGGACGTTCCCCTGTGCAGGCACGGCGTTGCCCTGCGGGTGCACGGTGTTCCCCTGCGCGGGAACCGGCACGCCCTGCGGCGGCAGGGCCGTACCCGGCGCGACGGGGGAAGCGGCGGCGCCGGCCTGGACGGGCGAACCCTGGGCAGGCGCGGCCTGCCCCTGCGGGACCTGCCCGGTGGCGTCCTGCTGCGCGGGAACACCTTGCGCGGGAACGGCCTGCGCGGCACCGGCAGGCACGGAAGCGGCGGGCACAGCACCCGCAGGCATGGGACCTGCTGCCGGCGCGGCACCCACAGGCACGGAACCCGCAGGCACCGGACCCACCTGGTCGGCGCTCCCCGGGACCTGCGCTCCGGCACCCTCGGCCGGCTGCGGCGCCGCGACGGCACGCCGCCGGCGGCCGGTCGGCGCACTGGTCGGATGCGGCTGCGGCGGAGTGTGATCGGCGGACTGGTCGTGCGGAACGGCGTCGTGCCGCCCCTCCTCGGCCACCCCGTCACCGGCAGCGGTGACACCGGGGACCGCCACGGCCCCCTGCCCCTGAACCGGCACCTGCCCCTGAACCGGCACCTGCCCCTGAACCGGCACCTGCCCCTGAGCGGGCATCGCACCCGGCGCGACCGCGGGACCGTCGGCGACCTGCTGCCCCTGTTCGGCCTGAGCCTCCTGGGCCGGGGGCGGAGTCTGGTCGGCCTCGGCCGGCGGCAGCGCGAACACCGGACGCGGCCCGGCCGCCTCCTGTGCGGCGGCAGCCCGCTCGTTGGCGGCGGCCAGCGCACGGCGCCGGCGCCCGGTCGGCTGCTGGGCCTGCCCCTGAGCCGCATCGGCCGGACCGGCGCCCTCCCCGCCGGACGACGGCGCGGGCAGCGCCGGCGGCAGCGCGGCCTGCTCACCGGGTTCACGCCGGGCCCGCCGCCCGGACGGCGCGGGCACACCCTGCGGCGGCACGGTCCCGCCCAGCCCCGTGTTCGAGGCGGCGGCCCCCGCCGCGTGCTCGGCGGCCGTCATCACGGCCCCCTCGGCGACACCCTGGACAGCGCTCCCGACGTCTCCCGCACCGGCGTCCTCGGCCCCGCGCCGCCGCCGCCCGGTACCGCCGGACGCGGATCCCTCACCGGACGCCTGAGCCGGAAGGGCGGCCTGCTCCCCGGCGGCCCGGCGCCTGCGCCGCCCGGTGGGCACGGCACCGTCGGCTCCGGGACCACCGGCCCCGTCGCCCTCACCGCCCGGAACGTCTCCGTCCAGGAAGGCATCGGTGGTGGCCCGCCGCGCCCGGCGCCGCCCGCCTGCGGACGTCTGCTCGCCGGGATCCACGAGAGCGACCGCGGCGGACTCGTCCACCGGCTGGGCGGCAACAGCCCCGGCCCCGCCCCCGATCGGCACCTCGAGGACGTACGCGTTCCCGCTCATCCCCGGCACGTCATGCGTCTGCAGCACACCGCCGTGGGCCCGGACGATCCCGCGCACGATGGGCTCGTGCACGGTGTCGCCACCGGCGTACGGCCCGCGCACCTCGATGCGTACGACCTCGCCGCGCTGCGCCGCCGCCACCACGACGGTGTTGTCCAGGTAACCGCCCGCCGACACGGGCGTGTTGCCGGTCGCGTCGACGCCCGCCACATCCGCGACGAGATGCGCGAGGGCGGTCGCGAGCAGCCGGGGATCGACCTCGGCCTCGATGGGCGGCGCGTGCACGGCGAACTGCACCCGCCCGGGCCCGATCAGCTCAACGGCCCCGTCGACCCCGGCGGCGACGACGGCGTCCAGCATCACCTTCGTACGGGAGACGTTCTCGCTGCCTGCGTCGAGCCGCTGGTACCCGAGGACGTTGTCGATCAGTGTGGTGATGCGCGCATAGCCGGCCGACAGGTGATGCAGCACCTGGTTGGCCTCGGGCCACAGCTGCCCGGCGTCGTCGGCGGCCAGCGCGGCCAGCTCGCGGCGCAGTTCCTCCAGCGGCCCGCGCAGCGACCGGCCGAGCAGCGTCAGCAGCTGCTCGTGCCGGGCGGCGAGCGCCTCGAACCGGTCCTTCTCCCGCTCTCCGAGCGCGGCGTACCGGTCCTCGTTCGCGCCGAGTTCCTCGGCGTGCCGCTCGGTGAGCTCCTCGATCTCGGTGACGTGCTGCTGGCGCAGCGCGGTGAGCTCCGAGGCGTGCTCCTCGGCGATCCGCTCCAGTTCCTCTGCGTGGCGCTTCTCGGCCGCCTCCTTCTCCTCGACGACGGCGTCGTACGGCCGCCGGTCGGTGAAGGTCATCACGGCGCCGACGAGCTGGTCGCCGTCGCGCACGGGCGCGGTCGTCAGATCGACCGGCACCTTGCCGCCGTCCTTGGCGTACAGCACCTGCCCGCGCACCCGGTGCTTGCGCCCGGAGCGCAGGGTGTCGGCGAGCGGCGAGTCCTCGTACGGGAAGGGCGAGCCGTCGGCGCGTGAGTGCAGCACGAGGTCGTGCAGTTCGCGCCCGCCGAGATCGCTGGCCCGGAATCCCAGTATCTGAGCGGCGGCCGGATTGACGAGCACGATCCGCCCGTCGGTGTCGGTTCCTACGACACCCTCGGCGGCGGCCCGCAGGATCATCTCGGTCTGCCGTTGCGAACGCGCGAGCTCGGCCTCGGTGTCGACGGTCCCGGTCAGGTCCCGCACGACGAGCATGAGCAGCTCGTCACCGCTGTACCCGTACCCGTCGTAGGCCTGCTGCCCGTTCTCGAGATTCGCACTGGTGACCTCGACGGGGAACTCGGTCCCGTCCGTCCTGCGCGCGATCATCCGGGTCGGCTTGGTCCGGGCGTGCGGATCGAGGTGCTCCGGCCGACGCATGGAGCCGGGGATGAGCTTGGAGTCGAACTGCGGCAGCAGATCGAGCAGCCCGCGCCCCACCAGAGCGGTACCGGGAGTCTCGAAGGCCTCCAGGGCGATGGTGTTGGCGTTGACGACCGTGCCGTTGGCGTTGACCAGCACCAACGCGTCGGGAAGGGCGTCCAGTATGGCTGCGAGGCGAGCAGCGCCTCGGGATGGCCTGCTGCTCACGAGACGCTTCCTCCCTGTTACCGCACCTTGCCGACCGCTCGGGCCATCTTGCCAACCGTCCCGCGGCGTGTCACGCGAGGGAGTCTAAGGGCTGCGGTTGCGCTCGCGACGCCGGATGAGAGCGAGGTCCCACGAGGAAGTGACCCCGAACTGACGACCGAGTAACCGCAAACGCCCGCCCTCCTGCGACGACGTCGCGGGACCTTCGCGGGACCTTTACGAGGACGGCGTTTCTGTACCTTTTGGCCAGGCTGGCGTGATGGCGGCGGATTGTGGCGCGAATGGGCTGCGGGATGCGGGGCGCCGGCCGGCGGTTCGACCGCCCCGACGGGTGGCTCAGGCCTTGACGCCCCGCTGGCCCCCCACGCCCGGCAGGAGCGGCACGAGCCGGTCCCAGCGGGAGATCTGGCAGCCGTCGCGGCGGTCGTACGTGGCGTCGACGCGCCGTCCGGCCCAGGTGCCGGTGACGTGCGCGGTGGCCGGGCCGCCGTACTGCATGGTGCAGAAGCCGCCTTCCGGGGCGGGTGCGAAGACGTCCTGCCCCCACCGCGTGTCCCGCTCCAGGGCGGCACAGGCGCCGCGCGGGTCGGGGTGGCTGCCGCCGTCGGGGCCGCAGTACAGCTCGAACGTTCCGTCGGCCCCGCCGCCCGCGTTCCGCACGGTGACGGTGAGGTGATCGCGGTCCGGGCCGTTGCCGGGACCGACCGGGAACAGCGGGCTGGTCCCGCCGGCCTGGGCATACGCGGCCGGGGGCACCACGGTCAGCGACCCTGCGGCGGCGACGGAGGCGGCGGCCCCGAGGAGGAGGCGCCGCAGGACGGGGCGGGCGGTGGCCCGGGGAATGGCACGCAACATGCCCTGACTAACGCGACGCGGTCCCGGATGTTGCGCGTGGTCACGCGAGCGGCGGCCCGCACGGCCCTGACAAGGTCTTTGCCCCGCGCCCTTCCCGCCTAGTACCGTGGGGGTCGATTGGTGACAGCACGCTCGACTGTGTCATCATCGGCACGCACCGCTCGCGCTCGCGCGGGAGTGATGCTGGAGGCGTCGCCTAGTCCGGTCTATGGCGCCGCACTGCTAATGCGGTTTGGGTCTTAAAGCCCATCGAGGGTTCAAATCCCTCCGCCTCCGCACTTGATCACGAAGCCCCGGTCACCCGACCGGGGCTTCGCTGTCGTCGCCCCCAAAAGGGCGGCCGGAAGGGTCGTTGCCGCAGCTCACAAGGGGTACGGCTAACGGATTTCACATGGCGGCGGCAGTCATGTAATGTTCTTCCTGTCGCCGCGAGCGAGCCGGAAGGCCCGAGAGCGGCGAAAAAACAGAACAAGCACTCGTAGCTTAACGGATAGAGCATCTGACTACGGATCAGAAGGTTGCAGGTTCGAATCCTGCCGAGTGCACAGCAGACCAGAGGCCCTGTGGAGTGATCCGCAGGGCCTCTGGCTTTTGTCTTGACGGCAGTGTTTGACGGCAACCGCCTGCGCGAGCCGATCAGACGGCTACCGGGACACCGGCCGGGCCGTCGTCATCGTCCGGATCGTTGCCGTCACTCCTCTGGCCTTGTTCACGAGTTTCGACAGCAATCGTTCATGGCTTCGGGAGGCACTCTGGTGGCTCGGTGTTCGATGTTCACGAGAACGGGCAGCACCTACAGGGCCAGTGGCATGTCACCGTTCGGGCCCGCGGGCCCGGATACCGGCTACTCCTGCCAGTCCGTTGTGGTGGCGGCGCGCTCCTGCCACAACCGGTCCGGTGCCGTTGGTGGCCCGGGTGGGTTGTGACCTCGCCCGAGAGGACCGCGCTCGCGTTTTAGCAGCGGCTGATCACCGCGCCCGAGCTGCATCTGTTCTTTGCGCCGAGCCGGGACGAGGTCGAGTGGCTCCGGCCGGCGCAGCCGTGCTACGCGACCTTGGGGCCGCAGCGCATCCCGATGTACACACACCCCGTGCCGTCCAGCAGCTCGGAGAAGATCACGGGCATGTAGCCTTCACTGAACGCCGCGCCCACCCCCGTACCGGCGAAAACTGTCTCCGTCACCGGCACCAGATCGATCTCCAGGGCTTCGGAGAAGTCCTTCATGCCGTCGACGAACTCGTACACCATGTGCCCCGCACCGTCCCGCTCGGTCACGGTGATGACCACGCCCTCGCGCCGGTACGTGCCGACGAGCGGCGCGAAGTCGACCACGGGAGGCTTGGCCGGCGGGGCGAAGGTGTCCGGCATCGTCACCCCGGCCAGTTCGGCGAGGAGTTCCCGGTAGAGCGCAGCGTACAGCTCACGCGCACCGCCGCCGTTGGTGAGCAGCGCGACCGCGACGCCTGCCGACGGGACGACGCGCAGATAGCCGTACTGCCCGATGGAGGCGCCGTCATGGCCGTAGCCCTGGACGCCGTTCCAGTCGTACAGGGTCCAGCCCAAACCCCAACCGTCCGCGCTGACCGACCACTTGTCGGGGGAGTCCACGACCCGGCGCTGCATGAGCGCGACGGTCTCCTCGGAGAGCATCCGGGTACCGTCCTGTGCCACTCCGCCCGCGAGGTGCATCCGCGCGAGCCGCGCGAGGTCCCCGGCCGTGGCGATGACCCGGCCGTACGGGCCCGCCGAGCGCGGCATCAGGTCCCAGGACGGCGCCGGGTCCGGGTCCTGGCCCGGCTCGCCCAGGTGACCCATCGCTGCGCGGAACCGCAGAGCCTCCTCGGGCAGCGTCATCGTGTGGTCGAGGCCCAGCGGTGTGAAAAGCAGGTCCTTCAGTGCCTCGTCCCAGACCTTGCCGGTCAGCACCTCGATGATGCGGCCGAGCACGTTGTACCCGATGCTGCTGTACGAGAGCGCCTCGCCGGGCGGGCAGTCGAGTGCTACGCCCTTCGCGGCCTCGACGTACTTGGCGAGGCAATCGTCGCCGCGCCCGCTGTCATAGGTGAAGTCGCAGGTGAGGCCGCTCGTGTGGCTGAGCAGCTGGCGTGTGGTGATCGCCCTGGTCAACTCGGGGTCGGCGACCGAGAATTCCGGCAGTACGTCCACGACCGGTGCGTCCAGGTCCAGTTGGCCTGAATCTGCGAGCTGCATGATCAGGGTGGCGGTGTAAACCTTGGCGATCGAGCCCATCTGGAAGACCGAGTCGGTCGTCGCCTCCACGCCCGTTCCGCGGTGGAGCACACCGCTGGCCAGCTCGTGTACGGCCCCGTCGATGAGTATCGCCAGCGACGCCGCCGGGACGTGGTGCTTGGCGCGCAGCTCGTCGAGCCGGGTCTGCCAGTGGGCGAGGTCCAGCTTCCGGCCCGTCGATCCCAGGGTCCCCCACTGGCCCGTGGCGTTCCAGTTGCCCTGCTCGTCCCAGCTCACGTTCTTCGACATGCCTGCTCCCCACTTTGATGCGTACGGCGTTCCCTCGATGCGAACACTGTACGCACACTGAAGCACTGTACGCAATGTGCATACGGTGTGCGCTACTACTGATCGAGCTGGCACGGTGGAAGACGTCTATGGAGAGCTGGAGGTACCGGCCGTCGTCGACCGCGCCGAGTGGTGCGCGGCCGTCACCCGCAGCGCGGCCGAGCTGCGGGCGATGACCCTTCGTTACCCCTGGATCGCCCCTGAGCTGGGTCAGGTGGACCCGTCCACATCGGCCCGAAGGCCACGCGGATGTCGTCCGGGTTGCTCGCGCAGTTCGAGGTGGCGGGCTTCACCGCGGACGAGAAGGGCCGGACCGTGGGGACGCTCATGACGTACGTCATCGGGATCGCAACCTCTGAGGCCGCGCATCTCTCGCAGATAGCCCGCAGCGGCAAGACCGAGCAGGGGTGTGTGGCAGGCCTGCGGCTGGCCTTCGACGAGGCCTCGCAGGAGCACCCACGGCTGTGCGAGGGAAGCTCCGCCCGGCAGGATATGCACCCACAGCAGATCCGCGACCACGACTTCGCGTACGGGCTCGCCCGCGTCCTCGATGGCCTAGCGGCCCGGCTCGACGCCTGAACCGACACGCCGGTGGCGCGGGCGTCGGGGCCGATGTGCGTTCGTTCACAACACACCAACGACGCGAGTTCGGACGACCTCTGGGCTCAAACTGTCCTTTGTCGAGCTACTCCACCCACGTTTCGCCGCGCGCAGTCCGCCGACATCAGCCGGGCTGTCGACACTCGTGAACGGTTCAGTTCGCAGTTGCGGCTTGCGTGCCTTCCAAACCAGTGAACAACTGCTGTCCGTTCTCGTGGACGGAGCCACCCCTCAGTGCGTCCCCGACGCGGTCGAAGGCGGACCGCTGGGAGTCGAGCCGTACGAAGGTGTAGATGTCCATGGTCACGCGAATCGAGCTGTGGCCCAGGACTTCCATGATCATGCGGGCGTCGGCGCCCTGTTCGTGGAGCAGGGAGGCGCATGTGTGGCGGAGGTCGTGGAAGCGGACCTTGCGGACGCCGGCGCGGACGCACAGCGCCTCGAAGGAGCGGTTCAGGTTGCGCGGCTCGATGGGGGTGCCGTTCTTCGTGGTGAAGACAAGGGCTTGGGCTGTCCCCTTCCAGTTCGAGCCAGCGGCTTTCCGGTCGGCGAGCTGCTGGGCGCGCTGAGCGCGGAGCGCGGTCACGCACTCGGACGGCAGGGCCACGCGGCGGGCCGAACAGGAGCGCAGGCCCGGCCGGGGGCCGGGCCGCGCGCGGTGAGCACCCGAAGGACGGCATCCTCGGCTTCGCTGCGGGCGCGGTCCAGGCGGACAAGGGCAGCGGCACGTTCGGCGGGGTCCGGCGCTACCAAGCCATAGGCCCATCCGAAGCGTTCAGCCCACCCGTGGTCGTCATCGAGGTCCGGCCCCGTCGCCTCTTTCATGTGACAGATCATCACCCGCTCGGCACACCGACGCGATGCATATACGGGTGGCCGGCGTCATGACCGCGTACGCCCCTGTTCAGGTCGCTGAGGCGTAGCCGCCGGGGCGGTGTGGACGCCCCGTTCATGCCCACCTGCCCACATGCCTCGCCAGGCGCAGGCTCGGTGAGGGCGACCCGCGCGATGCTGTCGGACTCGTTCTGCTCCGTGCCGGGCGTGCTCAGTCGGGGCGGCAGTGCTCTTCCAGGTAGGTCGCCGCCAGCGTGCTCGCGCGGGTGAACCAGTCGTGCAGGACCGCGATCTCGTCCGGGGAGTAGTCCGCGAAGAGGTGTGTGAGGCGGGCGTAGTACGGCTCGTAGACCTCTCGGACGCGGGCGACCGCGTCGGGCTGGGCCGCTACGCGGATGCGGCGGCGGTCCGTGGGATCGGGGCGGCGGGTGATGTAGCCGGCGCGCTCCAGGCGGTTGAGGATGCCGGTGACCGCGCCGGTGGTGACGTGGACGCGGGCCGCCAGGTCGCCTGCCGTGGGGAGGTTCTCGCCGGCCTCGATGACGTAGGCGAAGCAGGTGAGGTCGGTCACACTCAGGCCCACCTGTTGGGCGATCTCGTGCTGTCCGACCAGGTGAGTCGCGATGAGCTGGTCCATCGCCGACAGCGCCTGCTCCGGGGTGGCGGCCGGGCGCGGCTTGGCTTGCATTCCCAGATCCCTTAGTTCGTGAGATGTTTGGGTCGTAAAAGTCTTAGCGGGTGAGGGATTCGGTGATTCGGAGCCCTACGGTGCGAGGGAGTGGCACGTGAGTGCACATCAGTATGACCACGGGCACACGGTCGCGGGATGGGTCGGATTCGGCATCGCCACCGTCGGGGCCGGTGTGGCGGGGCTGGGGGTCTGCACCGTCTCCGGAGTGCTGATCGCCGGCGGGCTGGCGATCGGGGTCGTGAGTCTGCTCGTCACCTGGGCTCTGCATCTCTCCGGGTGGGGGAAGGGGCCGGGCATGCGGCCCCGGGCGGAGTGGGGGTGGCGGGTGCGGGACTCGGCGGCGCCGGGCGGGCACGAGGATTGCGTGGGGTGCCGGCTGGCCGGGCGGGGGCGGCGGCGCGGTGGGCGTGCGGTGGCACCGGTCATGCCGGCGCAGCGCGAGAGCGAGCCGGAGACCGTCACCGCCGTCAGGGCCGACGCCGGGCGGTGAGGCCGTCCTCCCCCGCAGGCCGTTCCCCCCAGGCTCCCTCCCTCGCAGGCTGTCCCTCGCGGGCCCTCCCCCGCAGGCCGCCCCGCGTTGTCAGTGGTGCCCCCTACTCTCGGCAGAGATGGCACAGGCATGGAAGTGCTCGGGGCTGCGGTGGTCGGTGGATGGCCCCGTGCTGGTCTGGGACGGTGGGCGGCGCAGCGCGCTGACCTGGGGGAAACGCGTGGCCTTCGGGGTCGCGGAAGGGGGTGTGCGTCGCTGTGTGGGGGCTCGGGGGCATACCTGCCCGGTCCGTGCGGTCGTGCCGGGGCGCAGTACGGGGGCGCGGTGCGAGGAGTGTGCGCGGCTGGACCGGGCGCACTCCGTGGCGGCGGACACCATCGCCGACGATCCCCGGCCGTACCGCGTCTATCTGGCGTGGTTCGGACCCGGCATGGTCAAGGTCGGGATCACGGCGCGGGAGCGGGGCTCCGCCCGGCTGCTCGAGCAGGGTGCCGTCTGTTTCAGCTGGCTCGGCGTCGGTCCGCTCATGGCCGCGCGGCGTACGGAGGAGCTGCTGCGGGCCGCCCTGCGGGTGCCCGACCGGATTCCGTACGCCGAGAAGCGGGTGGTGCGGGCCGCGTTGCCGGAGGCCGCCGCCGACCGGGCGCGTGAGGTCGCCGAGCTGCACGAACGTGCGGTCGCGCTCCCCGCGTGGCCGGAGTCGCTGGTGCGGGAGCCGCTGGAGATCGTCGATCACGTGGGGGTGTTCGGACTCGCGGGGCTGCCCGTCGCCGTGGGGGTTGTCAACGGGCTCGTCGCCGGGGGTGTGGTCGGCGGGGAGCTGGTCGCGGCCGCCGGACCCGATCTGCATCTGTCCACCGGGGGCGGGGTCGTGGTGCTGGACACCCGGTTGATGACCGGGTGGGAGCTGGTGCCCGCCACGGGCGGTGAAATGACCGTGCCTGTGCGGCAGTTCAAGGAGCCGACAGGTGTGCAGGACGGGTTGTTCTGATCCGGTCGGGCTTCCCAGTGATTTCCTGAGAAGCGCCTGTGTGGTTCTCAGGGAAATCACAGGTTGCCGAAAGCGTGCTCTCAGAGGTCCCCGACATCGTGTTCACATGACCACGACCTCGCCCCAGGGGCGCACCGAACTGCTGAGGCCGGACGGGAGCCCCGTCCGCGTGCTGGTGGTGGACGACGAGCTGTCGATCACCGAGCTGCTGTCCATGGCCCTGCGCTACGAGGGATGGCAGATCCGGAGTGCCGGTGACGGCACCGGCGCGATCCAGTCCGCGCGCGACTTCCGGCCCGACGCGGTCGTCCTCGACATGATGCTGCCCGACATGGACGGGCTGGCCGTGCTCGGGCGGCTGCGCCGGGAACTGCCGGACGTGCCGGTGCTCTTCCTCACCGCGAAGGACGCCGTCGAGGACCGGATCGCCGGGCTGACGGCGGGCGGTGACGACTATGTCACCAAGCCGTTCAGCCTGGAGGAGGTCGTCGCACGGCTGCGCGGGCTGATACGCCGCTCCGGTGCCGCCGACCGGCGCTCGGACTCCACGCTGGTCGTCGGCGACCTCACCCTCGACGAGGACAGTCACGAGGTGACCCGGGCCGGGGACAACATCCATCTGACGGCGACCGAGTTCGAGCTGCTGCGGTTCCTGATGCGCAATCCGCGGCGCGTGCTCAGCAAGGCGCAGATCCTCGACCGGGTGTGGTCGTACGACTTCGGCGGTCAGGCCAACGTCGTCGAGCTCTACATCTCCTATCTGCGGCGGAAGATCGACGCCGGGCGCGAGCCGATGATCCACACGCGGCGCGGCGCCGGGTACCTGATCAAGCCCGCGGCGTCATGAGCGGACGGCGGCGGCCGCGGGTGCAGCGGCAGCGGCAGGGGCGACTACGGCAGCCGCGCACGCTGCGCACGCGGCTCGTCGTCTCCGCCCTGGCGCTGATCGCCGTGGTGTGTGCCGTGATCGGGACGGTGACGACGATCGCGATGCACTCCCGCCTGTACGAGCAACTGGACGGCGCGCTCAGCCAAGTGGTGGGCCGTGCCGCCGGAGCCGGTCCCGAGCTGCCCGGCGGCGGACAGCCCAAGCCCCAGGGCGAGCCGGAGGACAAGGCGCCCAAGGTGCCCGACCTCTCGGAGTTCGTCACCAAGGGGCCGCAGCAGATGATCGGCACCATCGCCGCGAAGGTCCAGGGCGGCACCATCACCGAGGGCATGGTCAGCAAGGCCTCCGAGGACGACAACGGCGTCACGCAGGCCGCGCCCTACACGCTGAGCAAGGCACAGACGGCCGAGCTGAACGCCGTCGCCAAGGACGGTGAGGTGCACACGGCGACCATCACGGGGCTCGGCGAGTACCGCGTGGAGTACCGCGAGGGGGCCAACGGCGCCTACTACGTCGCGCTGCCGACCACCGACGTCACCGACACCCTCAACACGCTGATCCTCGTCGAGGTCAGTGTCACCGCCGCCGGGCTCATCGCCGCCGGCATCGCCGGCACCGTCATCGTAGGCGTCGCCACCCGCCCCCTGCGCAGGGTCGCCGCCACCGCCACCCGGGTGTCCGAACTGCCCCTGCACACCGGCGAGGTGAACCTCAGCGAACGCGTTCCCGACTCCGAGACCGATCCGCACACCGAGGTCGGGCAGGTCGGGGCCGCGCTCAACCGGATGCTCGACCACGTCCACGGCGCGCTGCACGCCCGGCAGGAGAGCGAGACCCGGGTCCGGCAGTTCGTCGCCGACGCCAGTCACGAACTGCGCACCCCCCTCGCCTCCATCCGCGGCTACGCCGAGCTGACCCGGCGCGGCAGAGAGCAGGTCGGGCCCGACACCCGGCACGCACTGGGGCGGATCGAGTCCGAGGCCGGCCGGATGACGCTGCTCGTCGAGGATCTGCTGCTGCTCGCCCGGCTGGACGCCGGACGGCCGCTCCAGTTCGGGCAGACCGACCTCGTCCCTCTCGTCGTGGACACCATCAGCGACGCCCGGGCGGCCGGCCAGGACCACAACTGGCGCCTCGACCTGCCCGACGAGCCCGCGCTCGTGTCGGCGGACGCGGCCCGGCTGCAGCAGGTGCTGGTCAACCTGCTCGGCAACGCCCGCACCCACACACCGCCCGGCACGACCGTCACCGCCCGCGTCCAGCGGCGCGGGACCTGGCTGTGCGTGGACGTCGAGGACGACGGGCAGGGCATTCCGGCCGAGTTGCTGCCGCACGTCTTCGAGCGGTTCGCGCGCGGCGACTCCGCGCGCTCCCGCGCCACCGGCTCGACCGGTCTCGGCCTCGCCATCGTGCAGGCGGTGGCGACCGCGCACGGCGGTGCCGTGACCGTCGACAGCGTGCCCGGGCGGACCGTGTTCACGGTGCGGCTGCCCGCACTCCCGGCGCAGCCACAGCCCGAAATGAGCCGGCAACCGCACTCACAGGCACGCCACAGCCTCACCACATGGGCACAACAGGGCGCCTGACGAAAGTCGGTTCCATGCGAACCGACTCTTCTCCCGGCACCCTGCCGGCGCGGGAGCACCTCCCGGCCGCACCAGCCGGTACGCCTGTCCTGGACGTAGTGATCCCCGTCTACAACGAGGAGAAGGACCTCCAGCCGTGCGTCCGCAGACTGCACGAGCACCTCGACCGGACGTTCCCGTACGCGTTCCGCATCACGATCGCGGACAACGCCTCCACGGACACCACCCCGCAGGTGGCGGCACGGCTGGCGGCGGAGATCCCCGAGGTCACCGCCTCCCGCCTGGAGCAGAAGGGGCGCGGCCGGGCCCTGCGGGCCGTCTGGTCGGCCTCGGACGCCCCGGTCCTCGCCTACATGGACGTGGACCTGTCCACCGATCTCAACGCCCTGCTCCCGCTGGTGGCGCCGCTGATCTCCGGTCACTCGGATCTCGCGATCGGCTCCCGCCTGGCCCGCAGTTCGCGGGTGGTGCGCGGCCCCAAGCGGGAGTTCATCAGCCGGGCCTACAACCTCATCCTGCGCGGCTCGCTCCAGGCGCGGTTCTCGGACGCCCAATGCGGCTTCAAGGCGATCCGCCGGGACGTGGCGCAGGTGCTGCTGCCGCTCGTCGAGGACACCGGCTGGTTCTTCGACACCGAGATGCTGGTGCTCGCCGAGCGCGCGGGGCTGCGCATCCACGAGGTGCCGGTCGACTGGGTCGACGACCCGGACTCGACCGTGCACATCGTCAAGACCGCGACCGACGACCTCAAGGGCGTGTGGCGGGTCGGCAGGGCCCTGGCCACCGGCTCGCTGCCGCTGGACCGGCTGGCCCGGCCGTTCGGTGACGACCCGCGCGACCGTGACATCGAGGACGTGCCGAAGGGGCTCGCCCGCCAGCTCGTCGGTTTCTGTGTGGTCGGCGCCCTCTCCACCCTCTTCTACCTGCTGCTCTACAGCGGCTTCCGGGCCTTCACCGGCTCCCAGGTCGCCAACGCCCTCGCCCTGCTGGTCTCGGCGGTCGCCAACACCGCGGCCAACCGGCGGCTCACCTTCGGGGTGCGCGGGCGCGGCGGGGCCGTACGGCACCAGGCGCAGGGCCTGGTCGTCTTCGGCATCGGACTCGCCCTGACCAGCGGCTCGCTCGCGGCACTGAACGCGGCGACCTCCGAGCCCGCGCACTCCACCGAACTGGCCGTCCTCATCGCGGCCAACCTGGCGGCGACCGTGCTGCGCTTCCTGCTCTTCCGGGCGTGGGTGTTCCCGGACCGGCGCGAGGACGACTCACCGGTACCGGCCCCGTACGGCACCACCCGGTACGAGACCTCCCGGTACGAGACCGCCCCGTACGACGCCCCCCGGTACGACACCGCCCCGTACGACACCTCCCGGATCCGCGCCGGTGAAGCCGCGGACGGCACCTGGCCGGACGCCACCCTGCAAATGCAGCCGGTGCGCCCGCACGACACCGATTCGAGGGACTTCCGATGACCGTCCACTTCGACCAGCCGGCCACCGGCAGAGACACCAGCCCCGACAGCCGGCCCCCGGCACCCGCGCCGGCCCACACCCCCGGCGCCCCCAAGAGGCCCTTCCTGCAACGCCTTCGGCACGGCCGGCCCGAGGACCCCCGCTGGGCCCGCCCGGCCTTCCTCGCCCTGCTGCTGGCGACGGCCGCGCTCTACTTGTACAACCTGAGCGCCTCCGGCTACGCCAACTCCTTCTACTCGGCGGCCGTACAGGCCGGCAGCCAGTCCTGGACGGCGTTCTTCTTCGGCTCGCTCGACGCGGCGAACGCCATCACCGTCGACAAGCCGCCGGCCGCCCTGTGGCCCATGGCCCTGTCCGTGCGGCTCCTCGGCCTCAGCTCCTGGGCGATCCTCGCACCCGAAGTCCTCATGGGCGTCGGCACGGTGGCCGTCGTGTACGCGGCCGTGCGCCGCCGGTTCAGCCCCGCGGCCGGACTGATCGCGGGTGCCGTGCTCGCGCTCACCCCCGTCGCGGCGCTGATGTTCCGCTTCAACAACCCCGACGCGATGCTGGCGCTGCTGATGGCGGTGGCCTGTTACCTCGTCATCCGCGCCCTGGAGGACGGCCGTACGAAATGGCTGCTGTGGGCCGGTGCCGCGATCGGCTTCGCCTTCCTCGCCAAGACGCTCCAGGCTTTCCTGATCCTGCCGCCGCTCGCCCTCGTGTACGGCGTCTGCGCCCCGGTGTCGGTGAAGAAGCGCCTCGTGCAGCTCGCCGCGGGTCTCGCCGCGATCGTCGTCTCCGGCGGCTGGTGGGTCGCGATCGTCGAGCTGTGGCCCGCGTCCTCCCGCCCGTACATCGGCGGCTCGCAGAACAACAGCTTCCTTGAACTGACCTTCGGTTACAACGGCCTGGGACGCCTCAACGGCGACGAGACCGGCAGCGTCGGAGGCGGCGGTGGCGGCGGGAACGGCGGCGGCAGCTGGGGCGAGACCGGCTGGGACCGGCTGTTCAGCTCCTCCATCGGCGGCCAGATCTCCTGGCTGATCCCGGCCGCGCTGATCCTGCTCGTCGCCGGCCTGGTGGCCACACGCAAGGCGAAGCGCACGTCGGTGACACGCGGTTCGTTCCTCGTCTGGGGCGGCGCGCTGCTCACGACCATGCTGGTCTTCAGCTACATGCAGGGCATCTTCCACGAGTACTACACGGTGGCCCTCGCCCCCTACATCGCCCCGCTGGTCGGCATGGGCGCGGTGCTGCTCTGGGAGAAGCGCGACAAGGCGTGGGTCTCGCTGACCCTGGCCGCCGCGATGACGGCGACCGCCGCTTGGGGATACGTCCTGCTCAACCGCTCCTCCGACTACCTGCCCTGGCTCAAGTGGCTCGTCCTCGTCGGCGGTCTGACGGCGGCCCTCGGCCTGATCTTCGCCGGCCGGCTGGGACGCCGGCTGGCCCTGGGAGCGGCCGGACTGGGCCTCGTCGCCGCGCTGGCCGGCCCGGCGGCGTACACCCTCACCACCGTGAACGAGGGGCACACCGGCTCGATCGTCACGGCGGGTCCGGCGGTCGCGGGCGGCCGTGGCGGCCCCGGTGGTGGTGGCGGTCCCGGTGGTGGCGGCTTCCCGGGCGGTGGCCAGAACCAGCAGAACGGCAACGGCAACGCCCAGGGCCGGGGCAGGGCCAGAACCAGCAGAACCGCGACGGCGGCCGTACGGGCGGCATGGGCGGCGGCGGTGGCGGCGTCGGCGGCCTGCTCAACGGCGCCGGCGTCAGCACCGAGGCCAAGAAGCTGCTGGAGACCGACGCCGACCAGTACACCTGGGCCGCGGCGGCCATCGGCGCCCAGAACGCGGCGAGTTACCAGCTGTCCACCGGCGACCCGGTGATGGCGATCGGCGGCTTCAACGGCACGGACCCGTCCCCGACCCTGGCCCAGTTCAAGAAGTACGTGGCGGACGGAAAGATCCACTACTTCATCGCCTCCGGCGGCATGGGCGGCAGCAGCGACGGCACCTCCTCCCGGATCAGCTCCTGGGTCGAGGCCAACTTCAAGAAGGTCACGGTCGGTTCGAGCACCTTCTACGACCTCACCGAGAAGGCGAGCGGCTGACACGTCCCTGACCGGACGAAGGGCGGTGGCCGAAAGCCACCGCCCTTCACCGTCTCCGCCGAAACTCTGTTGTACGCCGTATAGGAACTGTTCTACGGTGTACAGCATGACGACGACCCCCCAGGAAAAGGCCCCGCCGCACACCGCGCCGGGCGGTCACCCCCAGCGCTGGCTGATCCTCGGTGTCATCTGCCTCGCGCAGCTCACCGTGCTGCTCGACAACACGATCCTGAACGTGGCGATCCCCTCGCTCACCCGCGAGATGGACGCGACGACCGCCGACGTCCAGTGGATGATGAACGCCTACGCACTGGTGCAGTCCGGCCTGCTGCTCACCGCGGGCAACGCCGCCGACCGCTACGGCCGCAAGCTGCTGCTGATGTCGGGCCTGGCGATATTCGGCGTGGGCTCGCTGGCGGCCGGGCTCTCCCAGAGCCCGGCCCAGCTGATCGCGGCCCGAGCGGGCATGGGCGTCGGCGGCGCGCTGCTGATGACCACGATCCTCGCCGTCGTCGTGCAGATCTTCGACGACCAGGAGCGGGTGAAGGCCATCGCGCTGTGGTCGACGGTCAGTTCGCTCGGCTTCGCGGCCGGCCCGCTGATCGGCGGCGTGATGCTGAACCACTTCTGGTGGGGCGCGATCTTCCTGATCAACATCCCCGTCGCGCTGCTCGGCCTGGTCGCGGTCGCCGCGCTGGTGCCGGAGTCGAAGCACAAGGCCGGTGACCGGCCCGACCTGCTCGGCGCGGTGCTCTCGACCATCGGCATGACGGCCGTCGTGTACGCGATCATCACCGGGCCCGAGCACGGCTGGACCTCCGCGCAGGTGCTGGTCTCCGCAGTGATCGGCGCGGCCGTGCTCGGCCTGTTCGTGCTGTGGGAGCTGCGCACCGAGCACCCCATGCTCGACATGCACTTCTTCCGCAACCAGAAGTTCGTGGGCGCGGTCGCGGGCGCGATCCTCGTGGCGTTCGGCATGACGGGTTCGCTGTTCCTGCTCACCCAGCATCTGCAGTTCGTGCTCGGCTACGAGCCGCTGGACGCCGGGCTGCGGACGGCGCCGCTGGCGCTGACCGTCGTCGCGCTCAACTTCACGGGGATCGGGGCGAAGCTGGTGCTCAAGGCCGGCACGCCGGCGGCCATCGCACTCGGCATGACCCTGGTGTCGGCCGGACTGGCGGCGATCGCGCTGCTCGGCGGGCACGGGTACGGCGGGATGCTGCTCGGGCTGATCGTGATGGGCGCGGGAGTGGCGCTGTCCATGCCGGCCATGGCCAACGCGATCATGAGCGCGATACCGCCGGAGAAGGCGGGCGTGGGAGCGGGGATCAACGGGACGCTCGCGGAGTTCGGCAACGGCCTCGGTGTGGCGGTCCTCGGTGCCGTGCTCAACTCGCGGTTCGCCTCGCTGGTGGCCGTGTCCGCGGCGTCGTTGCCGGCGGCGCTGGCGGCGGCGGACTCGGCGGAGGAGAAGGCGCGGATCTCCGAGGCGTTCGCCTCCGGGCTGGAGACCAGCCAGCTGGTCGGGGCCGTCGCTGTGCTGGCCGGCGGTTTGGTCGCGGCGGCGTTGCTTCGGCGGGCTGAGCGGGCAGAGTCCGCCTAGGAGCTCGGGGTGCGCGGTCGTCGTGCGGGTGCGGGTCCACCGTGGTTGATCGCGCCCGCCCGGCGGAGCCGCACATCGACACAGCCCCGCGCCCCTTTGGGGCGCCTGGCATGATCGGCAGCAAGAGGTCGAGGAAGGTGCGCCATGGCGAAGGCAGCCGAGAAGGCCGCGCGGTCCAGCGTCTGGCTGGAGGGCACAGCGCACCGGCGGCGCGGCGGAGGGCAGGCCTCGGGGCTGGACCGGGCACGCATCATCGAGGCCACCGTGCGGCTGCTGGACGCCGAAGGGCTGGCCAAGTTCTCCATGCGGCGGCTCGCAGGCGAGCTGAACGTCAC
Source organism: Streptomyces flavovariabilis (assembly GCF_000725785.1). Lineage (NCBI taxonomy): Bacteria > Bacillati > Actinomycetota > Actinomycetes > Kitasatosporales > Streptomycetaceae > Streptomyces > Streptomyces flavovariabilis. Next base: position 442,282 of record NZ_JNXD01000011.1, read on the forward strand.
GGCGATGTCCGTCTACTGGTACGTCGACACCAAGGACGACCTGCTCGAACTCGCCCTGGACCAGGTCATGGGCGAGGTGCGGCTGCCCGATCCGGACGCCGGTGAGGACTGGCGGGACCAGGTGCGGACGCTCGCCCGGGAGTACCGGACGCTGCTGGTACGGCACCCCTGGGTGTCCGCGCTCGTCGGGGTCTTCCTCAACATCGGCCCCAACAACCTGGCGTTCTCACGGGTCGTCCAGCGTGTCGTGCGCAGGACCGGGCTGCCCCCGAAACGCCTGACGAGCACGATCTCGGCCGTCTTCCAGTTCGTGTACGGCTACGGCACCCTGGAAGGCCACCTCGCCTCCCGGGCAGCGGCCGGCGGCATGAGCGTGGACGAGTACTTCCAGCAGGCCCTGAGCGCCGTCACCGCGGCCCCGCAGGCCGCCGAGGTCCTGCGGGAATCCCAGGAGATCATGGCGGCGCGCGGCGGTGACACGGTCGCCGAGATGCTGGAGCGCGACTTCGAGTTCGCGCTGGAACTGCTGATCGCGGGCATCGAGGCGATGGTCACCCGCGAGGGAGAGGCACCCGGGGAGGGCTGACCTACTCCCCTTCCACCAGTCGCGCCGGGAACCCGCCCGTCGCCACCGGACCCCACCGCTCCGGCGTGATCCGGATGATCGACTTGCCCTGCTTGCGCATGGCCGCGCGGTACTCGTCCCAGTCGGGGTGCTCCCCGGCGATGTTCCGGTAGTACTCCACGAGCGGTTCGACGGAGTCGGGGGAGTCGATGATCTCGGCCGTGCCGTCGATCTGGACCCAGGGGCCGTTCCAGTCGTCGCTGAGCACGAGCAGGCTCACGCGCGGGTCCCGCTTGGCGTTGCGGGTCTTGGCGCGCTCGGGGTAGGTGGAGACCACGATCCGGCCGGAGTCGTCGACACCGCAGGTCAGCGGGGAGCCCTGGGGACCGCCGTCGGCCCTGCGGGTCAGCAGGATCGCGTGGTGCCGGGGGCGCACGAAGTCGAGCAACTCGTCCAGGGAGACGCGGGTGTTCGTCGCGATGTTCGGTGCCATGTGCGGCAGCCTACGACGCCAGGGCTTCGGCGAGGTTGTCGTACACGGGGACGTCCCGGCGCAGTCCGGTCAGCTCCAGGACGCGGCTCGTGATCCCCTCCGGGCGGGCCACCAGGCGCACCCGGGTGCCGGGGCGCAGCCGGTGCCGTACGTCGTTGATGAGGCGGATGCCCTGGGAGTCCATGAAGGAGGTCGTGGTCAGGTCGAGCACGAGAACCTCCAGCCGGTCGCTGCGGGCCCGGGCCGCGGACAGGACGAGCGGCAGCAGCTCCGCCGCGTTACAGAAGTCGATCTCGGCGGGCATGGTGAGGTGGACGCGACCGGGGAGGTCGCGCGGTTCTGTGGGATTCGTGAAGAAGGTCACGGCACTCACCTGGCAGACGTTCGTCCGGATTCCGGTAAGGCCGCTTCCTGACCCGTGGCGCCCATTCCACCATGCGGGAGGCGGGCGGTGGAAGCGCCCCGTGGCGGCGTCGGCCGGACGTCACTTGGAGGCAACCGAGCAGTTAGAGTGCTGTTCGTCCTGTGCTCGCAGTCGGGAATGTGCTGCGGAGCTCTCCTGCGCACGGCCAGATGGGCCGTGCATGCCGAAGAGGTTCGTGGTGGCTGCGTCCGAGTTTCCTGATTTGCCCCGTTTTCCGGCTGGCGTCGAGCTGGCCGAAGCCCTCACGGTGGCTTCTCAGCAACTGCACGAAACCCTCACGCCCCACAGCGCCCTGCGCACGGCGGTGCGGCTGGCGGTCCATCTCATGCCGGGGGCGGAACACGCCGGCATCTCCGTGCTCGAGCGCGGCAACAAGCTCCGCACCCTCGCCTGGACCGACGAGATCGTGCGCTCCGCCGAGTCCCGGCACACCGGCCGCGAACAGCACGGGCTGTGGGACCAGTTGTGGAACAGCCCGGTGGCGCGGATAGCGGACAGCGAGGCGGACGACGGCTGGGACGTGCTGGCGGACCTGGGACTGCGCTCCGCGCTGTCGCTGCGGCTGCGCACCGACCGGCGCAGGCTGACGGTGCTCACGGCCTACGCGCGCAAGCCGGGCGCCTTCGACGAGGACGCCACACGCGTCGGCCGGCTGTTCAGCGCGCACGTCAGCATCGCCCTGGACTCCGCGACCGTGCGCGAGCAGCTCACCGAGGCCATGCACACACGGGACCTGATCGGCCAGGCCACCGGCATCCTCATGGAGCGCCAGGGCATCGACGCGGCCGCGGCCTTCGAGAGCCTGGTGCGGGCCTCCCAGCGGGAGAACGTGAAACTGCGCGACCTCGCCCGCCGGATCGTCGGTGCTCCCCATACGCCCTGAGGTGAGGTGCGCGACGAAGGGCGTGTTCGGGTGGCGACGGGATACACGTACGGTCATGAGCTCCGAGACGTCCGACACGCTGGACCAGGCGATGGTGCGCAGCAGTGGTCTCGACACCCTGCTGCGCGATCTGACCGACCGTGCGGTCCAGGAGGTGCCCGGCGCGGACGCGTGCAGCATCACCGTGCGCCGCGCCGACCGGCTGCTCACCCTGGCCGGCAGTGACGGCCTGCCCAGCGGCCTGGACCTGCGCCAGTACGAGAACGGCTCGGGGCCCTGCGTCGACGCGGCCGAGACCGGCGAGGAGCAGTACGCCCCGGATCTCGCCGAGGAGTCCCGCTGGCCGTCGTACACGCAGTACGCGCTCTCCGCGGGCGTGTGCTGTGTGCTGGCCGTGCCGATCGCCGTCGAGGGCGAGCGCGGCGCCGCTCTCAACTTCTACGGAGTGCGCGCCGGGGCGCTGGGCACGGGCCGGGACGCGGCCCGTGCCTTCGCGGCCCGGTCCGGGGACGCGATCGACGTGGCGCTGCGGATCGAGCGCCGGCGCCAGTCGGCGGCCGATGTGCGCACCGCGCTGCTCTCCCGCAGCGTCATCGACCAGGCCGTCGGCATCCTGATGGCCCGGGAGCGGATCGACGCGCGGATCGCGCTGGAGCGGCTGCGCCGGGCCTCGCAGGACCGGAACGTCAAGCTCCGGGACCTGTGCGGCCAGTTGGTGGCGAGAGTGTCCACCCCGGACTCACGCCGCCGGAAGTGACTCGCCCTGCACGGCCTGGATGTCCAGCTCCACCTTGAGCGTCGTGCCGACGGCGGCGATGCCGGCCTGCAGGACCTGGTTGTAGTTCATCGCGAAGTCCTCGCGGTGCAGTTCGGTCGTCGCGCGGAACGCCGCGCGGGTGCCGCCCCACGGGTCCGGGCCCGTGCCGAGGTAGGCCAGATCCAGGTCCACGGGCCGCACGACCCCGTGCATGCCCAGCTCCCCGTGGACGGTCCACCGGTCGGACCCGCTCGCCGTCAGCCCCGTCGACCGGAAGGTGATCTCCGGGAACCGTTCGACGTCCAGGAAGTCCGGTGACTTCAGGTGCCCGTCGCGCATGCCGTTGCCGGTGTCGACGGACGCGGCCCGGATCACCGCCTCCACACGTGACTTGGTGACGTCGTCCGGGGCGATCTCGATCGAGCCGGAGAACTCGGTGAACCGGCCGTGCACACTGGAGATGCCCAGGTGCTGGGCCACGGCGGCCACGCTGGAGTGCACCGGGTCGACGGTCCACGGTCCGGGCGGCGGCAGCTCGGTGCCGCCCTGCCGGGCCAGCGTCACCGTGCCGACCTCGGCCCGCCCGCCCGCCGTGACGATCACACTGGATGCCGCGGGCGCGTAACCGACGGCCGTGACGATGACGGTGTACGCCCCCGGCTCCATCGGCGTCGCGTCCCGCACGGCGCCCTCCGCGTCCGCCTCGGCCCGCAGCACCTGCGCACCGGTCATGTCCGCCACCGTGACGACCGCGTGCGACACGGCCCATCCGTCCCGGGTACGGATCCTCGCGGTCAGTCCCATCTCAGCTACTCCTCAGGAAGAAACCGGCCCGCGACAGGGGGCGCACCTCCGCTCAGAGCGCGCCACCTGTCACGGGCCGGGGTCCGTACTACTCGCCGGGGTGGGCGAGTTCGATGTCGTGGGCGTCGGTGCCGGGGCCCGTGACCGTCAGGGCGGTGGCCACCGGCGGGTAGCCCGTGGCGATGACGGTGTACTCGCCGCCGTCCAGGTCGGTGAAGGCGTACGCTCCGTCCGTCCCGGTCGTGGCCGAGCCGACGACATTGCCCGCCTGGTCGACCAGCGTCACCCGGGCGTCGGCCAGCGGGCCGTGCGGGGCGTGGACGACACCCTGGACGCGGGCGCCCGAGTCCAGGTCGATCTCGACCCGGGTGACCCCGGTGCCGCTCACCTCGACGGGCAGGGCTCGCGGCCGGTACCCGGCGGCGTTCACCGCGATGGTCACCGCCCCCGGCACCAGCTCGGCGAAGGAGAAGTCGCCCTGCTCACCGGTGGTCCCGCTGGCCAGCAGGTCCCCGCGCACGTCCGTCACGATGACCATGGCGTCCTTGACCGGCTGCCCGCTCCCGGCGGCCCGCACCAGGCCGGTCAGCCCGCTGGTGCCGCTGAGCAGGATGTCGTAGGCGACCGGCTCGCCGTTCACCACGACCGTGGACGCCTGCGGCTGGAAGCCGTCGGCGGAGGCGATCAGGACGTACGACCCGGAGCCCGGGGCGTCCACCGCGTACGAGCCGTCGGCCTGCGCCACGGACCGGCCCAGCTGACGCCCGGCCAGCGAGATCAGCGTGACGGCGGCCTGCGGCACGGGCGCGGACTCGGCGCCGCGGACGAAACCACGGACCGGAACACCGCCCCCGCCGGACGCGGACTCCTCGGCACGGTCCACCGTGGCGACGGCGGCGAGCCGCTGCGTCCCCTCGGGCCCGGTCCCGTCGGCGGTCCCGGTCTCGGCCACGGCCCAGCTCGGCACGGTCTTCTCCGCCGCGGGAGCCTCGGCGGCCGCTTCCGCCGGAGCCACGGCAGGCGTCTGCGGGTCGGCGGTTTGCGCCAGCCCGCCCTTGGTCTTCAACGGGACCTCCTTGATGAACAGCGCCACCAGCAGCGCGAGCAGCGCCATCGGGGCCGAGTAGAGGAACACGTCCGCGACACCGTGGCCGTAGGCGCTCTCCACGACGGTGCGGATCGGCGCGGGCATCGCGCCCAGGTCGGGGATGTTGCCCTCGCCCGTCCCGGCGTGGCCGAGGGCCGCGCCCTTCGGGCCGAGGTCGGTGAGGCCGTCCTTGACGTAGTCGGTGATCCGGGTGGCCAGGACCGCGCCGAGGGCGGAGACGCCCACCGCACCGCCGAGGGACCGGAAGAAGGTCACCGTGGAGCTGGCCGCGCCCAGGTCGTGGGGCGCCACCTGGTTCTGCGTGCACAGCACCAGGTTCTGCATCATCATGCCGATGCCGAGACCCAGCAGCGCCATGAAGATCGCTATGTGCCAGTACTCGGTGTCGTAGCGGATCGTGCCCAGCAGGCCGAGGCCCGCGGTCACCAGCACACCGCCGCCGATCAGCCAGCCCTTCCAGCGCCCGGTCCGGGTGATGACCTGGCCGGAGACGGTGGAGGAGACGAACAGGCCCGCGATCATCGGGATCGTCATGACACCGGACATCGTCGGCGACTTGTCGCGGGCCAGCTGGAAGTACTGGCTGAAGAAGACGGTCCCGGCGAACATCGCGACACCGACGAACAGCGAGGCCAGCGAGGCCAGCGTGATGGTGCGGTTGCGGAACAGCCGCAGCGGGATGATCGGCTCGCTCGCCTTCGCCTCGACGAGGACGAACACCGCCAGCAGCGCCAGCGAACCGCCGACCATCGCGTACGTCTGCCAGGACGCCCAGTCGTACTTGTCACCGGCGAAGGTGACCCAGACCAGCAGCAGGCAGACCGCCGCGGTGATGAAGAAGGCGCCGGCCCAGTCGACCTTGACCTTCCGCTTCACGACGGGCAGGTGCAGGGTCTTCTGCAGCACGATCAGGGCGATCACGGCGAAGGGCACACCGACGTAGAAGCACCAGCGCCAGCCGAGCCAGTCGGTGTCGGTGATGACACCGCCGACCAGCGGGCCGCCGACCATGGCGGTGGCGAAGGTGGCACCGAGGTAGCCGTTGTACCGGCCGCGCTCACGCGGCGAGATCATCGCCGCCATGATGATCTGGGCCAGCGCGGACAGACCGCCCATGCCGATGCCCTGGACCGCGCGGAAGGTGATGAGCATGGCCGGGTTCTGCGACATGCCGGCCGCCGCCGAACCCAGCACGAAGATGACCAGCGCGAACTGGATCAGCAGCTTCTTGGAGAACAGGTCGGCGAGCTTGCCCCACAACGGGGTGGACGCGGTCATCGTCAGCAGGGACGCGGTCACGACCCAGGTGTAGGCGCTCTGACCGCCGCCGAGGTCGCTGATGATCCGGGGCAGGGCGTTGGAGACGATCGTCGACGACAGGATCGCGACGAACATGCCGAGCAGGAGGCCGGTGAGGGCTTCCATGATCTGCCGGTGCGTCATCGGAGCGCCGTCACCGGAGGAGCCGTGGGAGCCTCCCCCGTGCTTGGCATGAGCCCGCACACCGGCTGGTGTGGTCGTTGCCATGGGCTTCCTTTTCTTACGTGCTTGCGGGCGTACGGGTGGTCTGGTCGAAAGCGGCCGGTACGGCCCGGGCGCCGGCCCGGCAGTCGAAGCTCTGCCTCAGCCGCGCCATCAGGTCGGTGAGCTGGCCGACCTCCTCGTCGGTCCAGTCGCTCAGGCGCTCGGCGAGGACCTCGGTGGTCCGCCGGGACAGTTCGTCGAGCTGTGCGTGGCCCGCGGGGGTGAGGCGCAGGATGCGTGAGCGTTTGTCCGCCGGGTCGGGGGAGCGCTCGATCCAGCCCCGGGCCACGACGTGCGCCACATGGCGGCTGGTGACCGACATGTCCACCGCCAGCAGCTCGGCGAGCTTGCTCATGCGCATGTCGCCGTGGCGGCCCAGCAGGGTCAGGACTGCCGCCGACCCGCCGGGGCACTCGGCGGGCATGATCCGGCCGAGCTCCCGCTTCACCGCGCCGAAGGCGCTGAACTGGCGGACCAGCTCTTCGTACTGCGCCCTTTCGGCCATGACACCTCCCGCTTTCGTTGCTTAGGGCAACCATAGAAGCTGTTGGTTGCTACAGGCAAATAAAACGGGGAGGTGCGGCCATAAAAACTTGGCAAAGGCAAGTATTGCGGAAGTAAATGTCCTGGTGGCACGCCTGGAGGCAGGGGCCGGCCGGACCCAAACGGAATCCCAACCCCCACTTGGGGAGCCCCGCCGTTTTCGCTAGGGTCTCGGGCCATGGCTAACAACCAGGCCCCGCAGGGCAATCACGACCCCGCCGGCAGCACCCAGATGTTCCGCGCGTTCGTCGACGAGCCGCAGGCCCGTCAGGCGGCGGCACCTTCCGGCAGCGGTCCGCGCATCGGTCTCATCCTCGGCGTCGTAGCCGCCGTGGCGATCGTCGCGGCGGTGGCCTGGCTGGCGCTGGCGTAACTCCGCGCGGCGCCTGTGCCGTCCTTTGCAGGTGCTCGGCGCTGGTGCTCAGGCCGGGTGGGTGCGCAACCCGGCGGTGCGGGGTGCCGCTGCGCCCACCCGTGCCGCCCTTGGCGGCACGATTGCCCGCAGCTGGAGCCGCCGTACGACGCAAGGGGACGTGTCGGGGGGTGTTCGCCCGCAGCTGGTTGGCGCGTCAACGGACAGTCAGTCGGTGAGGGGGTCCATCGCGCCGTTCCGAGGACGGACACCCCCCGGCGCGGCCCCGACCCACCACCCGGCGTCAGGCGCAGGCATACGGCGCGGCCCCGACGACCGCGCCCCAGCCCCCTCAGTCCGAGATCAGGCCTTCCCGGAGCTGTGCCAGCGTCCGGGTCAGCAGCCGGGAGACGTGCATCTGCGAGATGCCGACCTCCTCGCCGATCTGCGACTGCGTCATGTTCGCGAAGAAGCGGAGCATGATGATCCGCCGTTCACGCGGCGGCAGCTTCGCCAGCAGCGGCTTCAGGGACTCCCGGTACTCCACGCCCTCCAGCGCGGTGTCCTCGTACCCCAGCCGGTCCGCCAGCGACCCCTCACCACCGTCGTCCTCCGGCGCGGGCGAGTCCAGCGAGGACGCCGTGTAGGCGTTCCCCACCGCCAGCCCGTCGACGACGTCCTCCTCGGACACCCCGAGCACGGCGGCGAGTTCGGTCACCGTCGGCGACCGGTCCAGTTTCTGCGAGAGCTCGTCACTGGCCTTGGTCAGAGCGAGCCGCAGCTCCTGCAGCCGGCGCGGCACCCGCACCGACCACGAGGTGTCCCGGAAGAACCGCTTGATCTCCCCGACCACCGTCGGCATCGCGAACGTCGGGAACTCCACGCCCCGTTCGCAGTCGAACCGGTCGATCGCCTTGATCAGCCCGATCGTGCCGACCTGGACGATGTCCTCCATCGGCTCGTTCCGGGACCGGAACCGCGCGGCGGCGTACCGCACCAGCGGGAGATTGAGCTCGATCAGCGTGTCACGGACGTACGCACGCTCGGGGCTGTCCTCGTCGAGCGCGGCCAGCCGCAGGAACAGGGAGCGGGACAGGGTGCGGGTGTCGATGGCGCCCGCAGTCGGAAGGACCGGGACGGGCTCGGCCGGGAGGGCCGGTACGTCATCGATGGAGCCGAGTGAGTCGAGAGCATGGGGAGCTGACTCGCTCTCCGCGAGCGTGAGCACCTTCGAGCTGCCCTGTTCTGCGGACATGCCACCCCCTTTGGGTCGCGGACGGTCGCGGCGGACGTCCCCGCCTGAGGAACGCAGCCTTCACCTGAATACCGGAGCCGAAGCTCCGGCAAACGCGCTTCCCGCAGAATGTCACATGTCGGCAACACGCTGTAGTGACATGTCGACATCTGAGACGCGAATACGCCCTGCAAACAAGGGGTCTGACGGCTTTTCGGCTCTTAAGCGTCGGCAACCGCCCTGGTGAGCGATTCCCTCCTCACGGTGACGTCTCGCCAGTGTTTGCGGTTACGCGTCGATGCGGTTCGCAGACCGCAACCTCTGGAAGCTACGCGCGAGTAGCCGCGAGACATGCATCTGCGAGACACCGAGTTCCGCGGAGATCTGGGATTGCGTCAGATTGCTGTAGTACCGCAGGAGAAGGATCCGTTGCTCCCGCTCGGGCAGCTGGACGAGCAGGTGCCGTACGAGATCCCGGTGCTCCACGCCGTCCAGCGCGGGATCCTCGTAGCCGAGCCGGTCCAGCAGCCCCGGCAGCCCGTCGCCCTCCTGTGCGGCCTCCAGGGAGGTCGCGTGGTACGACCGTCCGGCCTCGATGCAGGACAGCACCTCGTCCTCGGTGATGCGCAGCCGCTCGGCGATCTCCGCGGTGGTCGGGGTCCGCCCGAAGGAGGTCGTCAGGTCCTCCGTCGCGCTGTTGACCTGTACCCACAGCTCGTGCAGCCGGCGCGGCACATGGACGGTGCGGACGTTGTCACGGAAGTACCGCTTGATCTCGCCGACGACCGTGGGCATCGCGAACGTCGGGAACTGCACGCCCCGGTCCGGGTCGAAGCGGTCGATGGCGTTGATGAGCCCGATGGTGCCGACCTGGACGACATCCTCCATCGGCTCGTTGCGGGAGCGGAACCGGGCGGCCGCGTAGCGCACGAGCGGGAGGTTGGCCTCGATGAGCGCCCCGCGTACGCGGTCGTGCTCCGGGGTGCCCGGCTGGAGGTCCTTGAGCTGCGCGAAGAGCACCTGTGTGAGGGCCCGGGTGTCGGCACCACGGCTGCTCCGCTGGGGCGCGGCCGGAGCGGTTTCCGGGGGCGCGGCCTGCGCGGGCGCTGTCTGGGCGGGCGCGGCCTGAGGGGATGGTGGCTGGGGAGGTGGTGGCTGGGGGGACGGTGCCTGAGGTGCGGTACTGGCCAGCACGGTCAACTCCACCTCGTCATCGTCAACTCACCCGTCAACTCTTCCATCAAAAGCGGTCATAGCATCACAAGACATGTGCACTGTGTGCAAGCACCCCATAACTCCGTGTTGAGGGATGAAAGGCGCATAAATCAGCGCGGACAGCAGAAGAGCCCCCTGTCGGAGCGACAGGGGGCCCGGAGCGGCCGGTCTCGGAACCGGCCTCAGAAGTCGTAGTCGGCGATCACCCACGTGGCGAACTCCCGCCACAGGGCGACACCCGCCTGGTGGTCCGGGTGCTCCACGTACCGCCGCAGCGCGTCCGCGTCGTCGAAGGCCGAGTTGATGGCGAAGTCGTGGGCGATGGGGCGGTCGCTGACGTTCCAGCCGAGCTCCCAGAAGCGGATCTCGGGGATCGCACCCTCGAGCCCGCGGAAGGCCTCGACGCCCTTCACGACCCGGGGGTCGTCGCGCTCGACGCCCTCGTTGAGCTTGAAGAGCACCAGGTGGCGGATCATCACTTTCCTCCGTTGGCGACCCAGGTGGCGAAGTCGCCGAGGGCCTTGGCGGCGTCCGAAATGCCCTGGAAGCCTATCTGGACGTAATCGGCGGCCTTGGCCGGGTCCGTGATGATCACGTACAGCGCGAAGACCACGAGGGCGTAGACGGCGACCTTCTTCGCGTTCACCGCCATCGCGGCCTCCCCTGTCACTGGTGTCTCAAACAGCGCACATGATCGCACGAAGGACCGATCACACGAAGAGGCTGACCGCACGAGGGGCTGGTCGCACGAAGGGCCCCGTCTGACGACGAGGCCCTTCTCAAGCGGTAGCGGAGGGATTTGAACCCTCGGTGACTTGCGCCACACTCGCTTTCGAGGCGAGCTCCTTCGGCCGCTCGGACACGCTACCGAGGGAGACCTTACAGCAAGGTGCCGCATGCTTTGAAATCCGTATTCAGCGGCCCCGGAAGAACGCGGTGAGCAGCTCGGCGCACTCCTCGGCGAGCACACCCTCGATCACCTCGGGCCGGTGGTTGAGCCGCCGGTCACGGACGAGATCCCAGAGGGAGCCGGCCGCGCCGGCCTTCTCGTCGCGGGCACCGTAGACGAGCCGGTCGACGCGGGACTGCTGGATCGCGCCCGCGCACATCGTGCAGGGCTCCAGCGTCACCACGAGCGTGCAGTCGGCGAGCCGCCACGCGCCGAGGGCGGCCGCGGCCCGCCGCAGGGCGAGGAGCTCCGCGTGGGCCGTCGGGTCGCCGCCCGCCTCGCGTTCGTTGTGCCCGGCCGCGAGCACGGTCGTGCCGTCCGGGGCCAGGACGAGGGCGCCGACGGGGACGTCCCCGCCCCGGACGGCCTCGGCGGCCTCGTCCAGGGCGAGTCGCATCGCGGGACGCCAGGGGTCCCGGACCGGGTCCGGCGGCGCCGGCGTGGCACGACCGGTCAGCGGACGGTCTCCAGGGTCTCCGAGGCGCCCAGGGACTCGGCGATCTCGGTGACGGCGTCCGTCGACATCAGGCGCAGTTCCTTCTCGCTCACGCCGAGGTCGTCCAGGATCAGGGCGTCGCCGACCGGGCCGTGCGGCACGGACTCGGCGGAGCCGGCGGCCCCGGCACCCTCCTCGGCGTCGTCGTCGTCGTCCTCGTCGGAGTCGCCGTCCTCGGTGCCGTCGAGGTCGAGGGCGTCGAGGACGTCCCCGTCGTCCGGATCGCGGCCCAGCAGCTCGTCGGTGAGCAGGATCTCGCCGTAGCTGCTGCGGGCAGCGGCGGCGGCGTCCGAGACGTAGATGCGAGGGTCCTCCTCGCCGTCCAGGCGGACGACGCCGAACCAGGCGTCCTCCTGCTCGATGAGCACGAGCACCGTGTCCTCGTCGGGGGAGGCTTCACGGGCCAGGTCGGCCAGATCCGACAGGGTTTCCACATCGTCGAGCTCCGTGTCGCTCGCTTCCCACCCGTCTTCGGTGCGCGCGAGCAGTGCGGCGAAGTACACCGTGACTCTCCCACTGGTCATAGGCGTGCCGGTTGGGGGTCCCCCCGGCGGAGGTTACGGGCGGGGAGTGCTCGTCCGAGCCCCACCCACTCGGAATCGTGGCAGAAACAAGGCGTTCAGGGGACGTCTTCCGCTCCCTGTGTCCGGCAGTTCTGCTCGCACGCTCGTTGCCGCCACCTGCGGATCGTACGCGGATTTGCCCCGTTCCACGCACGGTCAACCGCGACAACCTCCGCGCGGTTCGTGATCTTCGCCGGAGGTTTCCTCAGCCGCTTCCTACCAGCGGAAGGTGCGCATGCGCATCGCGTGCCGCAGCCGGGCCGTCTTGGCGCGGCGCGGCTGTACACGGTCGCGCAGCTCCCGGGCCTCGGCCAGATCGCGCAGGAACCGGGCGCGACGCCGGCGGCGCTCGGCGTCGGACTCGTCGGTCCCGCTCGTCTGGTCGGGCTCCGGGCCCGCCCCCGTCCGTGTGCGCGGCGACGGATCATCTCGGAATTTCCGGTCGGGCATCAGGTTCACCACCCCCAGTCCGTCCTTCTCACGTTCCCCCGGACGGACTGTTTGACGCCAGCGACCGGGTGACGGCCGGGAGGCGGGCTTGCCGTGCGGTCGGGGGCACCCCGCCCGGTTAATGTTGTGGACATGCGTCTCCACGTCGTCGACCACCCTCTGGTCGCTCACAAGCTCACCACGCTGCGCGACCAGCGCACCGACTCCGCGACCTTCCGCCGTCTCGCCGACGAGCTGGTCACCCTGCTCGCCTACGAGGCCACGCGTGACGTGCGCACCGAACAGGTCGACATCCAGACGCCGGTCGCCCGGACCACGGGTGTCAAGCTGTCCCACCCGCGTCCGCTGGTGGTGCCGATCCTGCGGGCCGGGCTCGGGATGCTCGACGGCATGGTCCGGCTTCTGCCGACCGCCGAGGTGGGCTTCCTCGGCATGATCCGCAACGAGGAGACGCTCGAGGCCTCCACGTACGCGACGCGCATGCCGGAGGACCTGTCGGGCCGTCAGGTGTACGTGCTCGATCCGATGCTCGCCACCGGCGGCACGCTGGTCGCGGCGATCCAGGAGCTGATCCGGCGCGGCGCCGACGACGTGACCGCCGTGGTGCTGCTGGCCGCCCCGGAGGGCGTCGAGATCATGGAGCGCGAGCTGGCGGGCACGCCGGTGACGGTCGTGACCGCCTCGATCGACGAGCGGCTGAACGAGCACGGCTACATCGTGCCGGGCCTCGGAGACGCGGGCGACCGGATGTACGGGGCGGCCGAGTAGGACCACCGGGGCCTTACGGGCTCGCGCACCACGGCCTTGCCGCCCGCGCCCCGCGGCCTTGCGGTACAGACCCTGCGGGCTTGCCGGATATGGGTTTCCGGCCTTGCGGCACAGGCCCGCGGGCTTGCCGGGTACGGGCCTCCGGCCTCGCGGCACAGGCTCTGCGGGCTTGTCGGATGCGGCCGGCCCGCCGGGTCAAGGGCAGGGGCCGCCGGCCTTGCGGGTGCGGGCCCCGGGCACGTGGCACAGGCCTCAGGGCCTGCGGGCACGCCCTGGGGGCGTGCTCAGCAGCCCTTTTTCGTCGTCGGCGCCGGCTCGGGCCTGGTCAGCTTGGTCAGGGCCCGGTCGGCCTCCTGCCTCTTGGCCAGTTCCTTGAAGCCGTCCCCGATGACGAGGTCGACGGCAGCGCCCTTGCGGGCCGCCTCGGTGCGCCGTTCGGCGCCCGGGAGCTGGGTGCCCAGCACGGGCAGCGAGGTGTCGAGCGCGGCGGCCGGGCCGAGCAGCACTCCGGTGCCCTTGACCTTCTTGTCGTACTGCTTGGTCGCGTTGCCCACGTCGCCGATCTTGAAGCCGCGCTTCTTCAGCTCGTCGGCGGTCTTCTTCGCCAGGCCGCCGCGGGTGGTGGCGTTGAACACGTTGACGGTGACCGTGCGCGGCTCGGGCATGGCCTTGGTGCCGGGCGAGGGGCTCGCCTTGGTCTTGACGCCGCAGTCCGTCGCGTCACTGGCCGCCGAAGCCTTTCCGCCGCCACCGGTGAAGGCGTCGATGAGCTGCAGCGTGCCCCACCCGCCCACGCCGAGGACGACGACGGATGTGACAGTCAGGACGACGAGCCTGCCGCGCTGCCGGGGCCGGCGCATCTTGGGGTACTTGTTGCCCGTGATGCGGTATTTGCCGCCCATGCCGGGGGGAGTCAGCATGCTCATGAGCGCAGCGTAGTGCGCCCGGGCGACGATGCCTACTAGATGATCATTCGACGTCGCCCAGCGGAACCCGAAAGGGTCAACCCGCGACCGGCGGGGATCAGTCGAGCTCGAGCACGCGCGCGTGCAGCACCTGGCGCTGCTGGAGTGCCGCCCGCACCGCGCGGTGCAGTCCGTCCTCCAGGTACAGGTCGCCCTGCCACTTCACGACGTGCGCGAAGAGGTCGCCGTAGAACGTGGAGTCCTCGGCGAGCAGCGTTTCCAGATCGAGCTGACCCTTGGTCGTCACGAGCTGATCGAGGCGGACCGGGCGCGGCGCGACGTCCGCCCACTGCCGGGTGCTTTCCCGGCCGTGGTCGGGGTACGGCCGGCCGTTTCCGATGCGCTTGAAGATCACACGGAAAGCCTACCGGTCAAGACCTTCCGGGCGCAGCCATGGCGCCGTAGTGCGACGCTGAAAAAAAACCCACAAGGCGGTACGAACCGGGAACAGGGGCGTGAATATGCCGGACCGCGAGACCATGCCGTCGGCCCCCGCCCCGGAGGTGTCCGCACGCGCCGCCGCCCTCCCCCAGGAGGCCCTGCGGATCGCTTCCGGTTACGCCTTCTCCGGCCCGGCCCTGAATCTGGGCGCCCTGCTGTGGGACGGGCAGTGCCTGCCGGACGCGCAGGTCCGGGTGCCTCTGGCGATGCTCAACCGGCACGGGCTGGTCGCGGGCGCCACCGGTACCGGCAAGACCAGGACGCTCCAGCTCATCGCCGAGCAGCTGTCCGCCCAGGGCGTGCCCGTCTTCCTCGCCGACATCAAGGGCGACCTCTCCGGGATCGCCGCGCCGGGCCGCCCGGACGCCCGGGTCGAAGGCCGGGCCGCGGACGTCCACCAGCGCTGGACGGCGACCGGCTTCCCGGCCGAGTACTACGCCCTCGGCGGCATCGGGCGCGGCATCCCCGTCCGGGCCACGGTCACCGGCTTCGGCCCCGTGCTGCTGTCCAAGGTGCTGCGGCTGAACCGTACCCAGGAGCAGTCCCTCGCGCTGATCTTCCACTACGCCGACAGCAAGGGCCTGGAGCTGATCGACCTGAAGGACCTCCGGGCGGTCGTGACCTTCCTGACCTCGGACGAGGGCCGGGCGGAGCTGAAGACGGTCGGCGGCCTCTCGGCGGCCACGGCCGGGGTGATCCTGCGGTCCCTGACCGCCTTCGATGCGCAGGGCGCGTCCGGTTTCTTCGGGGAGCCGGAGTTCGACACGGGCGAGCTGCTGCGCACGGCCGAGGACGGGCGGGGCGTCGTCTCCGTCCTGGAGCTGAGCGCCGTACAGGAGCGGCCGCAGCTGTTCTCGACCTTCCTGATGTGGCTGCTCGCCGACCTCTTCCACGATCTGCCCGAGCTGGGCGACGCCGACAAGCCGCGACTGGTGTTCTTCCTGGACGAGGCGCACCTGCTGTTCGACGACGCCTCCGAGGCGTTCCTGGAGTCGATCACCCGGACCGTGCGCCTGATTCGCTCGAAAGGAGTCGGGGTCTTCTTCGTGACGCAGACCCCGAAGGACGTACCGGCGGACGTCCTCGCCCAGCTCGGCAACCGTGTCCAGCACGCGCTGCGCGCCTTCACCCCGGACGACCAGAAGGCTCTCGACGCCACGGTGAAGACCTTCCCGAAGTCGCCCTACGACCTCGAAGAGGTGCTGACCGGCCTCGGCACGGGCGAGGCGGTGGTGACGGTGCTGAGCGAGAAGGGCGCGCCGACCCCGGTCGCCGCGACCCGGCTGCGGGCGCCCGAGTCGCTGATGGGGCCGCTCGGGCAGGAGGCCCTGGAGCGGGCCGTCGCGCAGTCACCGCTGTACGAGCGGTACGCCCGGGCCGTGGACCGGGAGTCGGCGTACGAGCGGCTGGAGGACGGGCGCGGGGCGAAGGGGCCCGACGAGATGCGGGACGCCGTTCCCGGACGGCGTGGGCGGGCGGAGGAGCAGCCGTCCATGGCGGAGCGGGTGGTCGAGAGCGGCGTCTTCACGTCGCTGGCCCGGTCGGTGGGGACGCAGATCGGACGGGAGATCACGCGGTCGCTGTTCGGCACGGCACGGCGTTCGGGACGGCGGAGGCGGTAGGGACCGCGAGGCGGTGGGGACGGCGAGGCGGTGGGGACGGCGAGGCGGTGGGGACGGCGAGGCGGTGGGGACGGCGGAGGCGTCGGGGCGCCTCCGCCGCGCGGGAGGGTCAGCCGCGGCCCTGTGCCTGTCCCTGTCCCTGTCGCTTCGGGGGTTGCGGCGGCTTCCGCGTGTCCGGCTGGGAGTGGGGCTTGGGGGCGCTGCGGGCGGCCTCCGCGCGCAGGAGGGCGCGCAGGACCGCGTACGGGTCTTGAAGCATGGCTGGGTTCCTCGTCGTTCCTGGTTGTTCTCATTCCGTGCGGGACGGACGGACCGGGGCCGGGCCGGTCCTGTCAGCAGCGCAGGACCTCGGAACGCAGGGGGCGAGGGGCGTGCGGCGGGCTCGCCGGTACGGGCACGGGACGTTGTGCGGTGGACGCGGGCCCGGGGCCCGGGAGCGGGGCGGAGGCGGGCGGGACGGCGGTGCGGCGGGAGGCCCTGGCCGGCGGTCGCGGGGCGGTGTCGAGGAGGTCGCACTCGACGGTGGTGCTCTCCCCGGAGGCGGTGGCCGTCGGCCCCGTGTGGGCCTCGGCGTGTGCGCCCGGCACGAGGAGGGCGAGCAGCAGGACGAGCACCCGCGGCCAGGCGTGCCGGCGGGGGCCGCGGGGGACCGGCTGCGGTGCGGGGGTCACGGGAGGTCATTCCCCTCCGCGTCCACGCCGTTCATCCCGCCGGCTGCGAGATCCGCTCGCTCGGCCCATGCCGGCCCCGGACGCACAGGTCCGTGACGATCTCCACGAGGCCGACCGCCGGCAGGCAGCAAGGCGACGACGGTGACGATCCCGAGGAAGACCTGCCGGCCGATGCAGGGGGCCCTGGAATCCCGGCCCGGCCTCGGACACCACACCCGGGCGGCTCTCCCGGGGCGGGTGGTGACTCTCCGGGCCGGGTGGGGTGTGGCCGTGCCGTCCGGGGCTGTGCGGGCCGCCCGGGCCCGGGCCGTGGGGGACGTGGGGTTCCGGGCCCTGGGGTGGCCGGGGCGCGCGGTCGCGGGAGGCGTCGTGCTCCGGGTCCCAGGGGGAGCCGCTCGGTGGCTCGGTCATGGTCCATGCTGGGATCGGGCCGGAGACGCCCGCCACTTGGAGCAAGCCAGGAGACTGACACCCGCGCGACGGGTGCCCGCCATGTTCCGGGGCCTCTGGCGAGTCGGACGGTCTGCCAGGTGCCGAGACCCCTGGGCGAGCCGGGTGGCCCGCCCCGTGCCGGGACCCCCGGCGAGCCGGGCGGGCGGCGCCCCCGTCGGCCGCGCCCTACTCGCCCCGGCCTCGGGCGAGGGCGAGGGCGAGTCAGGACGAAAACGCCGGCGCCCGGCGGTGCCGGTGGCACTCGGACGAGTCGAAAGCGCCCGCGTCTTACCCACCGGCGGTCGCCGACGAGTCAGGACGACAACGCCCGCGCCCAGCGTGTCTGCAACCCCTCGACGAGTCAGGACGAAACGCCCGCCCCCCCCCGCGTACCGGCACCCCTGAGCGAGTCAGGGCGAAGACGCCCCGGCCCTACTTGCCGGAGGCCTTAGCCGCCTTGGCCGCCGCTTTCGCCTCCTGCTTGTGTGCCCTCACCTTGACCAGCGACTCGGGGCCGGTGATGTCGGCGACCGAGCGGAAGGAATCCGGTTCGCCGTAGGAGCCCGCCGCCTCCCGCCAGCCCGTCGGCCGCACCCCGAGCTGCTTGCCCAGCAGGGCGAGGAAGATCTGGGCCTTCTGCTTGCCGAAGCCCGGCAGTTCCGCGAGGCGCTTCAGCAGGTCCTTGCCGGTGCCGACGTCCTTCCAGACGGCCTCGGCGTCACCGTCGTAGTGCTCGACGAGGTACCGGCACAGCTGCTGGATCCGCTTGGCCATGGAGCCCGGGTAACGGTGCACCGCCGGCTTCTGGGACAGCAGCGCGGCGAAGGCCTCCGGCTCGTGCGCGGCGATCTCGTGCGCGTCCAGATCGTCCGTGCCGAGCCGCCGGGCGATCGTCGCAGGGCCCTTGAACGCCCACTCCATCGGCACCTGCTGGTCCAGCAGCATGCCGACCAGCGCGGCGAGCGGACTGCGGCCGAGCAGCGCGTCGGCCTCGGGATCCTGGGCGAGGTGCAGGGTGACGTCCATGCCCCGATCATCCCCCGGGGCGGGCCCGGCCGCGTCCGGAGCCCGGCCCGCTCGTTGCCTACGTCGCCCGCCAGTAGCCCAGCGCGTGCACCCGCTGCTTGGGCAGGACCAGTTCCTTGCGGACGTACGAGGCCAGGGTTCGGGTCGTCACCGTGTCGCAGGCGATCCAGACGTACGGGTCGGCCGTGCCCTGGAGCAGGCCGGGCAGGTCCGACTTCACGCGGTCGACCAGGTGGGCGCCGGAGTCCCGGCGCGGCACCTTGCGCAGCTCGTGCCGGGCCGGGTCGGTGCGGAACGGCAGGTCGTCGTCGCCGCCCTCGAACCAGACGGTGGCCGGGGCGGAACCCAGGGCGTCCAGGAGGGAGTTGATCGCCGGGAGCGAGGCCGGGTCGCCGACGGCGAAGACGTGCGAGGGCGCGGGGCTCGGGTGCTCGAAGCCGGTGCCCTGGACGGTCGCCTCGATGGCGTCGCCCGGCTTCGCCGCCCGGGCCCAGTCGCTGGCACACCCCTCGTGCAGGGCGAACTCCAGGCCGAAGGTGCCGGCCTCGGCGTCCGGGTCGACGAGGGTGTAGGCCCGCTGATGCGGCTTGCCCGCGTTGTCGAACCACAGCCGTACCCACATGGTGGGGTGTACTCCGGTCGCGGCCAGCAGACCGCCGTCGGTGAAGCGCAGCCGCCGGTAGTCCGGGGTGACGTCCTCGACGTCCGTCACCGTGAACTCGAAGTCCTTGCCGCGCATCAGTCTGAGGACCGCGCCCTCCCAACCCCGCCCCTGCCCCATCGCGTCCTCACCCTTCACGTACCATTCCGCCACGATTGACTTAGGTAAGCCTAACCTAAAGGAAAGAAGGGGCACAGCGTGGCCACCGAGATCTACCGTGATGCCTGGGGCATTCCGCATCTGCGCGCGGGCAGCGCGGCCGAACTCGCCCACGCGCAGGGCCTCGTCACCGCCCGGGACCGGGCCTGGCAGCTGGAGGTCGAGCGCCACCGGGCGCAGGGCACCTCCGCGTCCTTCCTCGGCGAGAGCGCCCTGTCCTGGGACCGGTTCGCGAGACGGGCCAGACTCGACGACACCGCGAGACGCTGCTTCGCGGACCTGGAGAGACGGGAACCCGAGACGGCGCGGTGGGTGCGGGCGTATGTCGACGGGGTCAACGCGGGGCTCGCCGACGGCACCGCCCCCGAATTCGCCCGCACCGGTCTCACCCCGGGCCGCTGGGAACCCTGGACGCCCCTCGGCGTCTGGCTCGCCACCCACATCCTCTTCGCCGGGTTCCCGGCCAAACTCTGGCGCGAGCAGGTCGCCGCCCACCTGGACGCGGACGCCATCGGCCTCTTCGCCACCGACGGCCCCGGCACCTCCGGCAGCAACGGCTGGCTGGTGAGCGGCGAGCGGACCGTCACCGGGCAGGCGGTCATCGCCGGCGACCCGCACCGCTGGATCGAGGACCCGGGCGTCTACCAGCAGATCCACCTGTCCTGCCCGGAGTTCGACGTCGTGGGCCTGGCCGTCCCCGGTGTCCCCGGCATCGCCCACTTCGGGCACACCGGCACGGTCGCCTGGGCCATCACCAACGCCATGGCCGACTACCAGGACCTCTACCGGGAGCGGCTGCGGCGCACCGGCGCCGGGGTGGAGGCCCTCGGCCCCGACGGGGTCTGGCGGCGGGCGGCCCGGCACACCGAGACCGTCGAGGTGGCCGGCGAGGACCCGGTCGAGGTCGAGGTGATCGAGACCGGCCGGGGCCCGGTGATCATCGGCGGGCCCGAAGGGCTCGACGGCGACCCGGGCGACCCCTCGGACGTGCCCGTGGCGATCAGCCTGCGTTACCCGCCCCGCGTCACCGGCGACCTCGGCTTCGGCGCCCTGCTGCCGCTGCTGCGGGCCCGCCGGGTCGCCGACGTGGACCGGGCCTTCGACCGCTGGGCCGAGCCGGTCAACGTCGTCCAGGCGGCCGACACCGAGGGCGATGTCCTGCACCGCGTGGCCGGGCGGGTGCCGCGGCGCGCCGCGGCCAACTCCCTCCGGGTGGTGCCCGCGTGGCAGCCCGGCCACGAGTGGCAGGGCTGCCACGTGTCACCGCGCGCCGGGCTCACCGACGGCGTCGCCGTCATGGCCAACCAGCGCGGCCCGTCCGGACCCCTCGGCGTCGAGTTCGCCCCGCCGCACCGAGCCGACCGCATCGCCGCGCTGCTCGCGGGCCGGGAGCGCTGGTCCGCCGCCGACATGCCCGCCCTCCACACGGACACCCACCTGGCCTCAGCGTCCCCCCTCCTGGACCACCTCGGCGCCCTCGACGACCTCACTCCCGAGGCCGCCGCCCTCCGGGACCGCCTCCTCGGCTGGGACCGCCGCATGGACGCCGGCAGCGCCGACGCGGCCCTCTACGCGGCCGTGCGTGCAGCGGTCGTACGCCGGCTCGCGGCCCACCCGGCGTTCGCCGGCCTCACCACACCACCGGCGTACCCGGAGGTCCTCCAGCCCTGGCTCGCCCTCGTCCCCCGGGTCGGCTTCGCCCTCGAACACCTGCTGCGGGCCGGGGAACTGTACGGAATCGACCGCCCGGCGGCTGTCCGCGCGGCGATCGAGGACGTGGCCCTGCGCCCGCCGGCAGGCGTCTGGGGCGACACCCACCGCCTCGCCCCCTGGCGGGCGCTGGAGCCGGAGCGGCCGTACGACGAACCGGGCCTGTCCGGCGACCACGACTGCGTGCTGTGCACCTCGGGCGTGCCGGGCCTCACCGACCGCGCCGCGCGGGGCCCGGCCGCCCGGTACGTCTGGGACCTGGCCCGGCGCGAGGACAGCCGCTGGGTGGTCCCGCTCGGCGCTTCGGGCGTCCCCGGCTCGCCCCACCACCGCGACCAGCTCCCCCTGTGGCTCGCGGGAGACCTCGTCCCGGTCGTGACCGACTGGGCCCGGCTGAAGAAGGAAACCGATGTCTGACCCGTACGCCTCCCGCACGCCCGTCCACGAGCAGACGGTCGACGGCTTCGGCACCGTCCGCGTACTGCCGCTGGACCCCGGGGCCGACGCCGCCTTGATCCACCACTGGGTCAGCCAGGAGCGGGCGGCCTTCTGGGGCATGACCGGGCTGACCGAAGACCAGGTCGCCGCGATCTACGCCCACATGGCCACGCTCGACACCCACCACGCCCACCTCGTCCTGCGGGACGGCGAGGCGGTCGCGCTCCTGCAGACCTACGAGCCGGGGGCCGACCGCGTCAGCGAGTGCTACGACGTCCGCCCCGGCGACATCGGCGTCCACCTGCTCCTCGCCCCCGCCGGCCCGGGCGGCGGACAGCCCGGCTGGACCGCCCGGCTGGTGGCCGCCATCGCCGCGTACGTCCTGCTCGGCCTGGACCGCCGGCGGGTCGTGGTCGACCCGGACGTGCGCAACGAGAAGGCGGTCGCCCGTTTCCTCGCCCTGGGCTTCGCCCCCGGGCCGGTGGTGGTCCTGCCGGAGATCGACCTCCCGGACGTGTACCTGCCGGAGAAGAAGGCCCAGCTCGCCTTCCTCGACCGGGAGATACTGTTCCCCGGGTGACGCCAGAGGACCTCATCGCCCACTACGGACTCGAGCCGATCCCGCGCGAGGGCGGCCTGTTCCGCCAGACCTGGGCCGGCCCCGGACGCCCCGACGGCAGGCCGGAGGGCACGGCGATCGTCGCGCTCCTGACAGCGGACGACTTCTCCGCCCTCCACCGCCTGCAGACGGACGAGATCTGGCACTTCTACCGGGGCGACCCCCTGGAGCTCCTCCTGCTCGCCCCGGACGGCAGCACGGGGACGGTGGTGCTCGGACCGGACGTCCTCCACGGCCAGCACGTCCAGTTCACCGTCCCGGCGGGGACGTGGATGGGAGGCCGGGTGACCGAGGGCGGCGCATGGACCCTCTTCGGCTGCACGATGGCTCCCGGCTTCACGTTCGAGGGCTACGAGCACGGCGACGCGGCAGAACTGACGGCCCGCTTCCCGGCGGAGGCGGACAAGATCCCCGGACTCTGCCGGTCCCGTTGAGCGCTGCACCGGCCCCATCCGTACGTAACCGGGAGCCGTCCAGCCCGACCCCGGAGAACCACGTGGACCAACGGCGGAACGAGGATCGCAATGCCGGACACCCCCGGCGATTCCAAGCCCTGGTGCTGCTGGGCACCGTGCTGGTCCTGCTCCTCTTCGGCGCAACCCCCGCCTCCGCCCACGCCGCGCTCCGCAGCACCGACCCCGACGACGGATCCGTCGTCCGGCAGGCCCCCCGCCACGTCACCCTGACCTTCACCGAGTCCGTGGGCCTGCTCGACGACTCCTTCCGCGTCTTCGGCCCCGACCAGCGCCGGGTCCACACCGACGAGGCCGCACACGCGGACGGCCGCTCCGAGACGGCCCGGGTCAGCCTGCCCGGCAAGCTCGCCCAGGGGACGTACACCGTGGCGTGGAGGGTCGTCTCCGCCGACAGTCACCCCGTCTCCGGCGCGTTCACCTTCTCCGTGGGGAAACGCTCCGCGACCACGGCCCTGGCCGACACGGGCCCGGCCGAGGACCCGCTCACCCGCGGCCTCTACGACGCCGCCCGCTACCTCGCCTACCTCGCCGCGGCGCTGCTCGTCGGCACGGCGGCGTTCGCGCTGCTGTGCCGGCCCGCGCACACCTCCCCGCTGCGCCGGCCGCTGGTGGCGGCCTGGTGGACGCTGCTGGGCTCGACGGCCGTCCTGCTCCTGCTGCGCGCCCCGTACGAGACGGGCGCGGGCCCGGCCACGGCCTTCGACACCTCCGCCCTCGGCCGCACCCTGACCGGCCGCCCGGGCCTGGCCCTGCTCGCCCGCCTGGCCGTCCTCCTGCCGACCGCCGCCTTCCTGCTACGGCTGTCCAGGCACCGCGACACCCGGGAGCGGCCCGTCACCCTGGCGATCGGCACGGCCCTGGCCGCCGCCCTGGCCCTGACCTGGGCGGCGGCCGAGCACGCCTCCGCCGGGATCCAGGTGCCGCTGGCGATGACGTCGTCCGTACTGCACCTGCTGGCGACCGGCGTCTGGCTCGGCGGCCTCGTGGCGCTGCTGCTGACCCTGCGCCGCTCGTCCGGGGAGGACCTGGCGGAGGTCGTGCCCCGTTTCTCGCGGATCGCCTTCGCCTCGGTGACCGTCCTGGCCGTCACGGGCGTCTACCAGTCCTGGCGCGGCCTCGGCTCCCTCTCCGCACTGACCGGCACGTCGTACGGCCGTCTGCTGCTCGCCAAACTGGCCGGGGTCTTCGTGCTGTTGCTGGTGGCCGGGTACTCGCGGCGCTGGACGGCGCGGATCGCGGCACCGGCGGCTCCGGCCCGGGCGGCCGTACCGGCACGGGTCCCGCAGCCGGTCGGCGCGCCGGCGGCAGGCCAAACCGCCGCGGAATCCGGGACGCGCGAACCGGAGACGCCCGGGGAGCCGGAGACGCCCGACGGCCCGGCGAAGCCGGGGAGTGGATCCGGCGACCCCGGCATCCGGCGCCGCCTGCGCCGCTCCGTCCTCGTCGAGGTCGCCGTCGCCGCCGCGGTGCTGATGATCACGACCGTGCTCACGGGAACCCTTCCGAGCCGGGCCCAGGCCGAGGCGGCCCAGCAGGCCCCGGTGGGCGCGCTGCCGCCCACGACCGAGATCACGGTGCCCTTCGACACGGGCACGGGATCCGTGACCGGAAGCGGCAAGGTGCAGGTCACCCTGGACCCGGCCCGCGTCGGCGACAACGGCGTACAGGCCATCGTCTTCGGCTCCGACACGTACCTGGTGGTGGTCCCCGAGGTCCGCATCACCTTCACCCTGCCCTCCGAGAAGGTCGGCCCGATCGACGCCGAACTCACCGACCGGGGCGGCTACTGGAGCACCAACTCCGTCAACCTGCCGCTCGCCGGGAACTGGACGATGAAGACGACCGTGCGGGTGTCGGACGTGGACCAGGTGTCGGTGGAACGCCAGGTGCGGGTCGAGCCCTAGGCAACCGCGCCGGCGTCGGCGGGGCGTCGTCCGTCGGCGGGACGTCGTCGAGGAGCCGTGTCATGGTCTCGGCGGCGCGGACGGCGGCGTCGCCGCAGCAGTTGTTGAACAGGACGTGGACCTGCTCGGTCCGCTCGGCCAGTCGGCGCACCCGGGGCAGCCACTCGGCGAGTTCGTCCTCGTCGTAGGCGTACCGGAACCGGTCCTCCTTGCTGCCGGTGCCCCAGGCGGTGCTGCGGCCGTGGAACCGGACGACGGACAGCTGGTGCGAGGTCACGGGAGTGACCGGCGGGACGGAGGAGGGGAGCGTCTGCGTCATGTCGACCGCGACCGCGGCCATGCCGTGCCGGCCGAGCAGCGCACCCGTAGCCTCGGCCTGCCCCGGCTCCCACCAGGAGGGGTGCCGGAACTCGACGGCGAGCCGCCAGCCTTCGGTCCGCTCCGCGCACTCCCCGAGGAACGTCTCCGCCCGCTGCCCGGGCCGGAACCAGGGCGGGAACTGGAACAGCACGCTCCCCAGCCGCCCGGCCTCCCACAGCGGCTCGATCCCGGCCGCGAACCGGGCCCACACCGCGTCGAGCACCGCCGGGTCCCGGTGCTCGGCCGGCAGCCCGTCCGGCATCACCGCCGACCGGGTGGGATGCCCGGTGAGCAGCGAGAAGGCCTTCACGTCGAACACGAACCCGTCCGGTGTCCGCTCGGCCCACAACCGGCTGTTCCGCTCGCTCGGCAGCGCGTAGTACGAGGCGTCGACCTCGACGACCGGGAACCGTTCGGCGTAGTGCCGTAACCGCCCCTCGGCGTCCCGTCGCCCCGGGGGGTACCAGCCGCTGCCGACCAGCGCCCGGTCGGTCCAGGAACACGTGCCCACCAGGATCTGACCCATGGGGGAGCGGTTACCCGGGCCGGGCGGCGGCAGGCTCCGCTTCTGGGCCCGGCGTCACGGTGAGACTCGCCACAATCGGGGTAAGCAGGTCATAGCTGTACATATCCGGGGTCACGGCTGATTCTCTCCGAGAGTGAGATGACCGATCATGGAGCAGCCCGTCACCGTCGGCCGGGCCACCCGGTCGTCCGGAGAAGAACCCGAAGCCCTCGAAGCACTCGTCGGCACCTCCCTCACGGCCCGTGTCACCCTCGACGAACACGGCACCGTGACCGGCTGGAACGCGGGCGCCGAGCGGCTCCTCGGGTACTCGGCCGGGCAGCTGACCGGCCGCCGCGCCGCGGATCTGCTGGCCGAGCCGATCCCGGTGCGGGGTGGCCTTCCCACCCTCGCCGGACTGCCTCGCTGGAACGGTGACGTCGCGCTGCGGCACCGTGACGGCCGGACGCTGACGGTGCGGATCCTCGCTCACCACAGGCCGCCCGGCGCCGACGCCCCCGCCTGGCTCCTCGTCTCCGCCCTGACCGGCCGGCAGCCCTCGGCCGGTCTCGACGAATCTCTCGTGAGCTGGAGCTTCGCGCAGTCCCCGTGCTGCGCCCAGGCGATCTACGACACCCGGCTCCGGCTGCGCCGGGCCAACGCCGACATGGAGCGTTCCACAGCGCTCACCGAGGAGGAGATGCGAGGGCTGCGCGTGTCCGAGATCTCCGACTCCGACGCCGGCCGACGGGCGGAACGCAGCATGGCCCGGGTGCTGCGCACCGGCGAGCCGGAGTACGAGGAGAACTACCTGCGCGCCTCGGGCGAGAGCCATGAGCACGCCTGGTCGGTCTTCATGTCCGCGCTGCGCGACCACGAGGGCACCATCCAGGGCGTCTGCCTGTCCGCGCACGACATGACGGAGCAGTTCTGGGCCCGCAAGCGCCTCCAGCTGATCGCCGAGGCCGGCCGGCGCATCGGCAGCACGCTCGATGTGACGCGCACGGCCCAGGAACTGGCGGACGTGACCGTCCCGGCCCTGGCCGACTTCGTCGGCGTCGATCTGCTGGCCGCGCTGGACGACGCGCCCGAGCCGCCCCCGCGTGCGGTTCCGGCGGACGGGCCGCTGCTGCTGCGCCGGGCCGCGCTGCGGTCGGTGACCCCGGGCGCCCCGGAGTCGGTTGTGGCGGCCGGGGCGGTGGACTCCTACCCGGCGGGCTCGGTGCCCTTCGAGAGCCTGCGCACCGGACGCCCCACCCTGCACCGAGTGAGCGACCCGGCGTTCGCCGCCTGGCTGGCCCGCGACCCGGCCCGGGCCGGCCGGGTCCGGGCGTTCGGCATCCACTCCGTGATGGCCGTGCCGCTGGTGGCCCGCGGCACCACCCTGGGCGTCGCCTTCTTCGTCCGGCACCGCAACCAGGAGACCTTCCGGCACGACGATGTGGTCCTGGCCGGAGAGCTGGCCGCCCGGGCCGCGGTCAGCATCGACAACGCCCGCCGCTACACCCGCGAGCGGGCCACGGCGGTCACGCTCCAGCGCAGTCTGCTGCCGCAGCGGCTGCCCCGCCAGGCGGCCGTCGAGGTCGCCTCCCGCTACCTACCGGCGGGCGGGCACGCCGGGGTCGGCGGGGACTGGTTCGACGTCATCCCCCTCTCGGGCGCGCGGGTGGCGCTGGTCGTCGGGGACGTGGTCGGCCACGGCCTGGTCGCGTCGGCGACCATGGGGCGGCTGCGGACGGCGGTCCGCACGCTGGCCGACATCGACCTGCCCTGCGACGAGCTGCTGACCCACCTCGACGATCTGGTCGCCCGTCTCAACACGGAGGAGGAGAGCGAGGACGAGCGGAGGGCGGCAGGCTCCGCGGAGACCTCCGGCGATGTCGGGGCCACCTGCCTGTACGCCGTCTACGACCCGGTGACGCGGCGCTGCTGCCTGGCCGGGGCCGGGCACCCCGTGCCGGCCGTGATCAGCCCCGAGGGCACCGTCGACCTCCTCGAGCTCCCGGCCGCGCCCCCGCTCGGCGTGGGCGGCCTGCCGTACGAGGCCACCGAGGTCGTCCTCCCCGAGGGCAGCCTGCTCGTCCTCTACACCAACGGCCTGATCGAGACTCCCGACCGGGACCTCGACACCGGCCTGCACCGGCTGCGGGAGGCCCTGGCCCGCCCGGCGGCCTCCCTGGACGCCCTGTGCGACACGGTCCTCGCCGACCTGCTGCCGCAGCGCCCGGCCGACGACGTGGCCCTGCTCATAGCCCGTACCCGGGCGCTCGACACGCGGCAGGTCGCCACCTGGGCGGTGCCCGCCGACCCGTCCGCGGTCGCGCAGACCCGCAAGGACGTGGTGGCGCAACTGGAGCGGTGGGGGCTTCCCGACGCCGTGTTCGTCACGGAACTGGTCGTCAGCGAGCTCGTCACCAACGCCATCCGGCACGCCGAGCCGCCCGTCCAGCTCCGCCTGATCCACGACACGTCCCTGATCTGCGAGGTCTCCGACGGCGGCAGCACCGCTCCCCACCTGCGGCGCGCCCGCACCTATGACGAGGGCGGCCGCGGGCTGCTCCTCGTCGCCCAGCTGACCGAGCGCTGGGGCACCCGCCAGAGCGCCACGGGCAAGACCATCTGGGCGGAACAGAACCTGTCCCTCGCGTGAGGAGCCACCGGCCATGACCACACCCATGTCCCACCGGGCCGCCCGCACCCCCGTCCAGCAGGCCGCCCTGCTGTTCGGCCTCGTCTTCCTGCTGGTCGGCGTGCTGGGCTTCATCCCCGGAATCACCACCGACTACGGCTCGCTGGAGTTCGCGTCCCATGACTCGGGTGCCGAACTGTTCGGCCTGTTCCAGGTCTCGATCCTGCACAACCTCGTGCACCTGGCCTACGGCCTCGCCGGTCTGATCCTCGCCGGCACGGCCTCCGGGGCGTACTCGTACCTGCTGGTCGGGGGCGCCGTCTACCTGGTGCTGTGGGTGTACGGCCTGTCCGTCGGCCACGACAGCGACGCCAACTTCGTCCCGCTGAACACCGCGGACGACTGGCTCCACTTCGTCCTGGGCATCGCCATGATCGGCCTGGCCCTCGCCCTCAGGCGGCGCGGAGCGCGCACCGACGCACGGTAAGGATCACCGACGACGGCATGCAGACCTTTCTGCCCTACCCCGACTTCCGCACCACGGCCCTGGCCCTCGACCGCCGACGCCTCGGCAAACAACGGGTCGAGGCTCTGCAGGTCCTGCGCGGCCTGGTCGTCCCCGGCTACGGGTGGCGCCGCCACCCGGCCGTGAAGATGTGGCTCGGCTACGAGGAGGCGCTGGTCCGCTACGGCCTGGAGATCTGCCGCGTCTGGCGCGAACAGGGCCACCAGGACACCTGCGCGGCGACGCTCGTGGCCGACGTCGCGGCGACCCGCCCTCACGCCCCGATCCGCGACCAGCACCGGCTGGCCGCCGAGGGCGAACTCCCGCCCTGGCTCGGCGACGACCCCTTCCACGAGAGCCACCGCTCGGCGTTGGTCCGCAAGGACCCCACGACCTACGCGACGCTCTTCCCGGGCGTCCCCGACGACCTGCCGTACGTCTGGCCGACGTCGGACCGCACGGGCGAACAGGCCTCCCGGAACTGACGGGTCCCTGGGGGACTAGGCCGCCCTGCGGCGCGCCGGGCGCCCGGTCGCGGCGGGCTGCTCCGTCACGTCCTCGAGCGGGAAGGTCTCGTCCTCCCCGAAGTCCGGGGCCTGGAAGGGGTTGGTCGCCGGAGTGGGCGACGCCGCGCTGGAACGGCGGGGTTGCCCTTCCACAGCGGAGAACAGCGAAGTCGGTTCGATGAGAGGTCTCTTTTCCGTTACTGGCCCAGGGGAGGGCCAGGCGCGCCCTGACCGGGCACGGAGGTCCTACAGCTTGGTCATCTTGGCGTAGGGACTCAGAATCCGCATTTGCGCCGAACCGAAGTCGACGAGCGCGGCGATTCCGTCCTCGATGCCGATGACCCGGCCGAGCCCATACATGTCGTGCGTGACCTGGTCACCCACGGCGAAGTGCTTCGGAGCGGGCGCGACCGGAGCCTTGAAGGGGCTGGTAGGCAAGTGACGCTTAGGAGCAGCAGGCTTTGTCATTGACTTCAGTATGCGCCTACTCGGGCCTCTCGCGCTGCTCCCGGCGACGTCCGGTGCCCGAACCGAGACGTAAGAGAGGCGCTGCGGTGGCCCGGAAATTCGAACACATGATTGAATTCGGCCATGCGAACGTTTCCCGACGATCTCGTCCGGGCGCAACGGGAGTGGAGTGCCACCTACCGGCAGCTCGCCGATCGGCCCGGCCGCACCGAGCTGCGCCGGCGTCTGTACCGGCTGTCGGTTCAGACGTTCTTCCACCCCTGCTGGCAGCGGCGACGGCCGAGTCCCGCGGCGTGGTGGGAGCTGCGGGAGCCGGGCCGGACCGCCCGGGATGCGAGCGAGCGGCTCCACCGGTGACGCGCCGGCCTGCGGGACCGTACGTCCCGGACGATCCTGAAGGCATGGCCGGACCGATTCGTGTGACCGTGCATCCGCCGTCGCCCTCGGGCGGCCGGCGCGTCCGCGTGGACGGCGAGATCCTCGGGCTCGCCCACAGCGCCACCGACGTCGCGGAGTTCCTCCGCCGTGCCGGCCTGGAGATCGACCCGGCGGACGTGGCCCACGTGTCGTGGATCGACTGGCGCGGAGTGGGGCCCGAGCACTGGGGCCCGGAGACGGGTCGCTGACGCGCGAGTCCACACATCGCGCCAAAATGTGTTTATCCACTCTTTTGCGCCACAACGGAGGGCCCCATGAAGGACCTCAAGTTCGAGCAGAAGCGCTCGCTGTCCCGCCAAGAGGCCGCTGACCAGCTCACGGCACTCGCGGACGCGCTGAGGGAAGGCGGGGACGCGGAGCTGGAACTCGGCTCCGCGACGCTGGGTCTGCGCATCCCCGACGACCTCCACAGCGAGATGGAGGTCGAGATCGGCGACGGCGAGATCGAGCTGGAGATCGAGCTGAAGTGGCCGACCGCACCGAAGCGGGCGACGCCGCCGCGGAAGAACACGCCGGCCGGCACGGCCCGAAGGAGCAAGGGCGCCGCCAGAACCAAGACCGCGAAGCGGTCCGCTGCCAAATCCCCTTGAGCTGACGCCCGAGGGCCGGACGGCTTTCGCGGTGCGGCCCTCGGGGACGGCGGAGGTGACGGAACCGTCGAAGGGCCCCACCGCAAGCGGTGGGGCCCTTCGACATCGTGCCCGGTGAGGCACTGGCGGAGGATACGAGATTCGAACTCGTGAGGGGTTGCCCCCAACACGCTTTCCAAGCGTGCGCCCTAGGCCTCTAGGCGAATCCTCCGCCAGGAACATTACATGACCGAGAGGAGTGCTCGCGAACTCGTTCCCGGCCCCTGACATCAGGTAGCCTTGGCGCAGCCCCTCACGCGGCGCTATCTGACTGAACTCCCCCAGGGCCGGAAGGCAGCAAGGGTAGGTCGGCTCTGGCGGGTGCGTGGGGGGCGTCTGCGTTCCCGGACCCGGATCTCCTCGCCGGGGCCCGATGTCAGTGGGCGCCTATAACCTCGTATGCGTGTCGTCTCTCGCTCTGTACCGCCGCTACCGCCCGGAGACCTTCGCCGAGGTCATCGGGCAGGAGCATGTCACCGACCCGTTGCAGCAGGCGCTGCGGAACAACCGGGTCAACCACGCGTACCTGTTCAGCGGGCCGCGCGGCTGCGGCAAGACGACCAGCGCCCGCATCCTGGCCCGCTGCCTGAACTGCGAGCAGGGACCCACACCGACGCCCTGCGGTGAGTGCCAGTCCTGTCAGGACCTCGCGCGCAACGGTCCCGGTTCCATCGACGTCATCGAGATCGACGCCGCTTCCCACGGTGGCGTGGACGACGCCCGTGACCTGCGTGAAAAGGCCTTCTTCGGGCCGGCCGGCAGCCGGTACAAGATCTACATCATCGACGAGGCCCACATGGTCACGTCGGCCGGCTTCAACGCGCTGCTGAAGGTCGTCGAGGAGCCGCCGGAGCACCTCAAGTTCATCTTCGCGACCACCGAGCCCGAGAAGGTCATCGGGACGATCCGCTCCCGGACCCACCACTACCCCTTCCGGCTCGTCCCCCCCGGCACCCTCCGGGAGTACCTCGGGCAGGTGTGCCAGAAGGAGGCCATCCCGGTCGAGGACGGCGTGCTCCCGCTCGTGGTGCGGGCCGGCGGCGGGTCCGTGCGTGACTCCATGTCCGTCATGGACCAGCTCCTCGCCGGCGCCGCCGCGGACGGTGTGACATACGCCATGGCCACCGCCCTGCTCGGATACACCGACGGCTCCCTCCTCGACTCCGTCGTCGAGGCCTTCGCCACCGGTGACGGAGCGGCGGCCTTCGAGGTCGTCGACCATGTGATCGAGGGCGGGAACGACCCACGGCGCTTCGTCGCCGACCTCCTGGAGCGGCTGCGCGACCTGGTGATCCTCGCCGCCGTCCCGGACGCGGCGGAGAAGGGGCTCATCGACGCCCCCGCCGACGTGATCGAGCGCATGCAGGCCCAGGCCGGCACCTTCGGCCCCGCCGAGCTGGGCCGGGCCGCCGACCTGGTCAACGAGGGCCTGACCGAGATGCGCGGCGCCCACTCGCCCCGTCTCCAGCTCGAGCTGATCTGCGCCCGCGTCCTGCTCCCCGCCGCCTACGGCGACGAGCGCTCCGTCATGGCCCGCCTCGACCGGATCGAGCGCGGCGTGAACTACTCCGCGGGCCCGTCCGGCATGCCCGCCATGGGATACGTGCCCGGACCGGAGGGCCACGGGGGAGCGGCGGCCGCTCCGGTCCAGGCGGGTGGCGGCGGTCCGGTGCCGGCGGGCAGTGGCCCGGCCGCGGCCCGTGCGGCGGTCCGGGCGTCCGGAGCACCGGGCAACGGCGACGCCGCGACCGGCAGCAGTGGCGGCCACACGCCGGCCGCGGCCGGCTCCGCCCCTCCTGCCCCCGCGTCCGCCCCGGCGGCGGCTCAGGGCGCGTCGCAGCCCTCGCCGGGCCAGAGCGCGCCGCCGTCGGCACCGCCCACGCCCCCGGGGCATGCTCCTGCTCCCGGCGCCCGGGGCGGCCCCGGCGCCCCCGAAGCCCCGGCAGAAGCCCCGGCTCCCGGCCACGAGCCCCAGTCCGCCCCGGCCCAGCCCGCCCCCGGCGCCTGGCCCACCGCCGCCCCCGCCGGCAGCGGCGGCCGTCGCCCCGGTGGCTGGCCCACGGCCGCCCCGGGCGGGCCCGCCTCGAACACCCCACCGGCGAACACCTCGCCGAGCACCCCCGCCCCCAGCACCCCACCGACGGCCCAGCCCCCGGCTCCGGCCCCGACCGCCCCGGCTCCGGCCTCCGCTTCCACGGGCGGCGGCGGTGTCGACCCCCGCATGCTCTGGCCGAACATCCTGGAGGCGGTCAAGAACCGCCGGCGCTTCACCTGGATCCTGCTCAGCCAGAACGCCCAGGTGACCGGCTTCGACGGCACGACACTCCAGCTCGGATTCGTCAACGCGGGCGCGCGGGACAACTTCCTGAGCAGCGGAAGCGAGGACGTGCTGCGGCAGGCGCTGGGTGAGCAGTTCAACGTCCAGTGGAAGATCGAGGCGATCGTCGACCCTTCGGGCGGCTCCGCGCCCCCGGCACCGGGCGGCCCCTCCGGTTTCGGCGGCGGTGGCGGCCACAACACCGGCGGTGGTGGCGGGTACAACGCAGGCGGCGGTACGGCGACGGCCCAGCG
This sequence comes from Streptomyces flavovariabilis, assembly GCF_000725785.1. Taxonomy (NCBI): domain Bacteria; kingdom Bacillati; phylum Actinomycetota; class Actinomycetes; order Kitasatosporales; family Streptomycetaceae; genus Streptomyces; species Streptomyces flavovariabilis. The sequence goes on from NZ_JNXD01000011.1 coordinate 475,145, forward strand.
CCCCGCCCCCTCCCAGCCGGCTGCCCCGGCCGCCCCCGCCCAGCAGTCGAGCAGCCGAGCAGCCGCCACCGCCTCCGCCCGGGCCTCCGCGCCTGCCGCCTCCGTCCCCCAGCCCTCGGCCCCGCAGCCGCGGCACGTCTCCGTCGAGGAGGACACCCCCGAGGACGACGACCCCGATCTCGACGAGTCGGCCCTCTCCGGCCAGGAGCTGATCGTCCGGGAGCTGGGAGCGACGGTGGTCGAGGAGTTCACGAACGAATAGCCGATTTCCGACGGCGGGCCCTTCGCAGGAAGGCGCGCCCCTTCTTGGAGGAAACTCCAGCTCGAGTTCCCCCCTCCGTTCGGAAGCCCGCACAAGGGGAACCCGGAGTCTCCCGTTAGGCTGACCCCGTGAAGGTCCTCGTCATCGGCAGCGGCGCCCGCGAACACGCCCTGTGCCACTCCCTGTCCCACGACCCCGATGTCACCGCGCTGCACTGCGCCCCCGGCAACGCCGGCATCGCCGAGGTCGCCGAGCTGCACCAGGTCGACGCCCTGGACGGCGCCGCCGTCACCGCGCTGGCCACCCGCCTCGGCGCGGAGCTCGTGGTCGTCGGCCCGGAGGCCCCGCTGGTCGCCGGTGTCGCCGACGCCGTGCGCGACGCCGGCATCCCGGTCTTCGGCCCGTCCGGCCGGGCCGCGCAGCTCGAAGGCTCGAAGGCCTTCGCGAAGGACGTCATGGCTGTGGCCGAGGTGCCCACGGCCCGGTCGTACGTCTGCACGACACCGGAGGAGGCCGCCACGGCCCTCGACGCCTTCGGCGCTCCGTACGTCGTCAAGGACGACGGGCTCGCCGCCGGCAAGGGTGTCGTCGTCACCGACGATCTCGAAGCGGCCCGGGCCCACGCGGCGGCCTGCGAGCGCGTGGTCATCGAGGAGTACCTCGACGGCCCCGAGGTCTCGCTGTTCGCCGTCACCGACGGCGAGACGGTCGTCCCCCTCCAGCCCGCCCAGGACTTCAAGCGCGCGCTGGACGGCGACGAGGGCCCGAACACCGGCGGCATGGGTGCGTACTCCCCGCTGCCGTGGGCCGACCCGAAGCTGGTCGACGAAGTGCTGCAGACCGTGCTGCAGCCGACCGTGGACGAGATGCAGCGGCGCGGCACGCCGTTCTCCGGTCTGCTCTACGCCGGTCTCGCGATCACCTCGCGCGGTGTCCGCGTGATCGAGTTCAACGCCCGGTTCGGCGACCCCGAGACCCAGGTCGTCCTGGCCCGGCTCAAGACGCCGCTCGCCGGTCTGCTGATGGCCGCCGCCACCGGCAACCTCGCGCACCTGGAACCGCTGCGCTGGAGCGACGACGCGGCCGTGACCGTGGTCGTCGCCTCGCACAACTACCCCGGCACCCCGCGCACCGGCGACCCCATCACCGGTCTTGACGAGGTCGCCGCCCAGGACGCCCCGCACGCGTACGTGCTGCACGCCGGCACCCGGCAGGAGGGTGACGCCGTCGTCAGCGCGGGCGGCCGCGTCCTGTCCGTGACGGCCACCGGCAAGGACCTCGCCGAGGCCCGCGACCGCGCCTACACGGCCGTCGGCCGTATCCGCCTCGACGGCTCCCAGCACCGCACGGACATCGCCGCGAAGGCGGCGGGCGCGTAACCGGCCCACGCGGAGTGGGAAATCATCTCCGCCGCCGATGAACCCCGCAGGCCCCGGATCCGTCTCAGGATCCGGGGCCTGACGTATGCGGGAGGCGGGGGCCTGATGCGCTCTGTCCGTCATCCACCTCTCCCCAAAGCCATTCCATCGAGTGACCGATGCCCTATCCGGCTGACGGAGGGCGGAGCCCCAACTAGGGTGCGGCGCAAGCGTTCCGGCACTTGGCCCACCGGCATTGCGATGTCAGTGGCTGGTGCCACAGTGGGGGAGTGAGCAAGGGCAGCGTCAGGTCAACGGGGAGGGGGTGAGGTCGGTAGTGACCGGATTGGGTGTGGAAGCAGGCGCGCAGGCCGCGCGGGCACGGGCACTGGCCGTGCTGCGGATCCGCAGCCGCGCACTGGCCGTCGCCCTGCTGCCGGCGGCCGTCGCCGTGATCCTGCTCGCGGGCGCCGCCGGCGACCGCCTCGAGGGCCCCGGCTGGGACTCGGCCCGTTGGATCCTGACACCGGTCGCCGTTCTCGTGCTGCTCGCCGCCGCCGGGATCGCCCTGGTCGTCGCCCGGGCCCGGCCCGCGATGAGCCCGACCGTCCCGGTCACCGAGGAGGCGGCTCCCGACCTGTACCGGATGGTGCGCGATCTCGCCGACCGCCTCGACGTCCCCGCGCCCTCCGCGATAGCGCTCACCCCGGACTGCGACAGCTGGCTGGAGGACCGCACGCACCCGGCCCACGGGCCGCCTCCGGCTGAGGAGCACCACGACATAGCGGGAGCGGGCAGGCAGGCGCACCGCCCGCACCCCGTCGCGCCGGTCCTCGTCATCGGCTCCCCGTTCCTGTGGTGGATGCGGGTCGGCGAGCTGCGCGCGGTCCTCGCCCCGGTCATCGCCGGTACGGGCCCCTCGGCCCACCCGGACATAGCCGCCGCCCGGCGCTTCGTCCGGGGCCTGGACGCCGCGGTGGCCGTGGCCTCGGCGCCCCGCCGCGATCCGGTGTCGCGGGCGGTGCTGGCCGGGGTCGGCTGGGTGGCCCGGCTCCTGCTGCGCGGTTGCCGCGGCCATGCCGCCGAGATGGAGCGAGGCGTGGCGGCAGCGGCCGCGGAGCGTGCACAGGCTGTGGATTACGGGCTGCGGATCGTCGCCCAGGAGCAGGTGGGCCTGGCGTACGCGGGCTGGGACCGGCTGCTGACCCGGGTCGCGCTGCCCGCCTGGCGGATGGGCCGCTGGCCCTCCCGGCTGGACGCCGGTGTGGTCGCGGCGCTCACGGAGCTGTCCCGGCGCGACCGCCTGGCCGAGGGCTTCGCGTCCCGGCTCGGTGAGCGGCCCGCCTGCGATCTGCTGGAGGAGCCGGGCGCGGTCGACGAGGCCGCCTCCCTGCTCGCCGCCCGCCTCTTCCACGGCGGCCCCGCCGGGCCCGGGCCCGACTGGTCGCCGGTGGCCTGGAGCGAGTATCCGGAAGAGGTCGTGGACCGCAAGTGGCGTCTCGACGCGGCCCGGCTCCACCGCGTCCTGGACGCGATGGGCGTCCGCCCCGCGCCCGGCCCCACGGCCCCCGCCACCGGCGCCCCGACCCTGTCCCGCGTCCTCGACCACCTCACGGACACGGGATCCGCATGGACGGCCGAGAGCGCCGCGGCCGACAGCCCCGCAGGAGACCCGCCCGGCTCCGGACCGGACACCGCCCCGGCCCGCACGCCCGGCGCAGCGGACCCCCTCGACGACGAGGACCTCTCCGGCACGACGGCCCCGAGCGCCACCCTCGCCGCCCGGCTCAGCGCCGAACTGGCCCGTGAGGAGGCCGCCCCCTCCCCGGCGACCCCGTCGCCCCCCTCGTCCGACCCCGCGGCGCTCTGGGACGACCGGGCCCTCCCCCTCTTCCCCCTCCAGCCCCCGCGCACGGCCAGAGAACTGCTCGCCGACCACCTCACCGCGATGGTCTGCTGCGCTGCGATGGACACCGCCGGCGCCACCCCCGGCCTGGACTGGCTGGACGGCCCGACCCTCCTGATCGAGGGTGAGCGTACGGCCGATCTGGCGCCCAAGGTCCTCACCCTCATCGAGGACGGCGACGCCGCCCCCCTGCGGGTCTGGCTCTCCCAGCTCGGCATACGCCCGGAGAAGCCGGTCCGCCTCGGCTGAAAACCAACGGAGCGCCCGCTTCCGGTTCTGGCCAATTCGAAACGAACAGTGACGAAGCGCGCGCGTTATGTGATGTGCTTGGACCGTTCGCGTGCATGGCAAGGGCGTGCGACATACGACAAGCACATGAGCACGAAGGCGTCGCGGATACCGCAGAACACCGCACACACCACACCGGCATGGCACCACCACGGGGGCGAAGGGGAGGGGAAGCAACCATGGGTTCGGAGCAGATCCGCCGCTGGGAGTCGGGAGCGCTGGCGCACGCCGTGACGGATCCCTTCGGGCAGGGCCCCGTCCCATGGCTGCGCGGCAACGTGACGTACTTCGGCGACTCGGGCCAGGTCGTCCCCTGGTACGTGGACCAGGACGCCCCCCACCCGTCGAGGAAGGGCAGCCGTTCGGGCGGCCCCCGCGCTGCCGACGACGTCCACCGCCAGATCAAGGGCTTCACCTCCACCGGCGCGGTCTCGCCCGGCGGGGCCGTCGACTTCCACATCACCGTCGACCCGCCGCAGCAGTTCGCCGTCGACATCTACCGCATCGGCCACTACGGCGGCGACGGCGCCGCGAAGATCACCACCAGCCCGCGCCTGTCCGGCATCGTCCAGCCCACGCCGCTCACCGCGGACCGTACGGTCTCCTGCCACCACTGGTGGCTGTCCTGGCGGCTCCAGGTCCCGTCGTACTGGAACATCGGCGCCTATGTCGCCGTCCTCACCACCGCCGACGGCTACCGCTCCCACATCCCCTTCACGGTCCGGCACGACCAGCCCGCCGACCTGCTGCTCGTGCTGCCCGACGTGACCTGGCAGGCGTACAACCTCTACCCGGAGGACGGCCGCACCGGCGCCAGTCTCTACCACGCCTGGGACGAGAAGGGCCGTCTGCTGGGCGAGTCCGAGGCCGCCACGACGGTCTCCTTCGACCGCCCGTACGCGGGAGCCGGCCTCCCCCTCCATGTCGGTCACGCCTACGACTTCATCCGCTGGGCCGAGCGCTACGGCTACGACGTGGCCTACGCCGACGCCGGCGACCTGCACGCGGGCCGCGTCGACCCCACCCGTTACCGCGGCCTGGTCTTCCCGGGCCACGACGAGTACTGGTCGGCCGCCATGCGCGCCACCGTGGAGCTCGCCCGCGACACCGGCACCTCGCTGGTCTTCCTCTCGGCCAACTCCATGTACTGGCAGGTGGAGCTGGGCCCCTCCCCCTCCGGCGTCCCCGACCGGCTGCTGACCTGCCGCAAGCGCCGGGGCCCGGGCAAGCCGGTGCTGTGGCGGGAGATCGACCGGGCGGAGCAGCAGATCCTGGGCATCCAGTACGCCGGGCCCGTCCCCGAGCCGCACCCGCTGATCGTGCGCAACGCCGGGCACTGGCTCTGGGAGGCGACCGGGGCGCACGAGGGCGACGAGATCGAGAACCTGGTGGCGGGCGAGGCCGACCGCTACTTCCCGCGCACCCCGCTGCCCGAACACGAGGAGCGCATGCTGCTCGCCCACTCGCCGTACGCGGACAAGGAGGGCGCCCCGCGCCACCAGGAGACGTCCCTGTACCGAGCCCCCTCCGGCGCCTGGGTCTTCGCAGCAGGAACGTTCGCCTGGTCCCCGGCCCTGGACCGCCCGGGGCACGTCGACCCGCGCATCCAGCGCGCCACCGCGAATCTCCTGGACCGCATCTGCAAACACGACTGACCCGCTGTCGGTGATCAAGGCCGCATACGGGAGAATCGAGCCACTTGGGCCCGCCCGTCGCCCACCGCCGCCCTGTCCGGGCCCTACGGGCGCCCCTTTGTTTCCAACCACGGGGAGGAACCGTGTCCGGATTCGTCGAAAAGCCGGAGCCGATCCAGGTTCCGGGCCTGGTGCATCTGCACACCGGCAAGGTGCGCGAGCTGTACCGGAACGAGGCGGGCGACCTCGTGATGGTCGCCAGCGACCGCATGTCCGCCTACGACTGGGTGCTGCCGACCGAGATCCCCGACAAGGGCCGGATTCTCACCCAGCTGTCCCTGTGGTGGTTCGACCGGCTCGCCGACCTGGTCCCGAACCACGTCCTGAGCACGGAACTGCCCGCGGGCGCCCCCGCCGACTGGGCGGGCCGCACGCTGATCTGCAGGTCGCTCCGGATGGTCCCCGTGGAGTGCGTGGCCCGCGGCTACCTCACCGGCTCGGGCCTCGCCGAGTACAACGAGACCCGCACGGTCTGCGGCCTCGCCCTGCCGGAGGGCCTGACCGACGGCAGCGAACTGCCCGCGCCGATCTTCACCCCGGCCACCAAGGCAGCCGTCGGCGAGCACGACGAGAACGTCTCCTACGAGGAGGTCGCCCGCCAGGTCGGCGCGGAGACCGCCGCGCAACTGCGCCAGGCGACCCTCGCCGTCTACTCCCGGGGCCGGGACATCGCCCGGGAGCGGGGCATCATCCTCGCGGACACGAAGTTCGAGTTCGGCTTCGACGGCGACGGCCTGGTCCTCGCGGACGAGGTCCTCACCGCGGACTCCTCCCGCTTCTGGCCGGCCGACCAGTGGCAGCCGGGCCGCGCGCAGCCCTCGTACGACAAGCAGTTCGTCCGGGACTGGCTGACCTCGGCGGAGTCCGGCTGGGACCGCGCGAGCGAGCAGCCCCCGCCCGCCCTGCCCCAGCAGGTCGTCGACGCCACCCGCGCCAAGTATGTGGAGGCGTACGAGCGCCTGACCGGCACGACCTGGTCATAGGACACGAAGAAGCCCCCCGGCCGGAACCGGGGGGCTTCTCGATGGAGCGAACGACGAGGTTCGAACTCGCGACCTCAACCTTGGCAAGGTTGCGCTCTACCAACTGAGCTACGTTCGCATGCGCCGTGGCGCGGGAACCACTATACCCAACCTTGCTCCCGCGCGAGCCGCACCGCCGCATGCCGGTTCTCCGCACCGAGCTTCGACACGGCAGACGACAGATAGTTCCGCACGGTTCCCTGTGACAGCGCGGCCCGTTCGGCGATCTCCGCGACGGGCGCTCCGTCGGCGGCCAGTTCCAGGACCTCGGCCTCCCGCGCGGTCAGCGGCGAGTCCCCGGCGGCGATCGCGTCGGCGGCCAACTCCGGGTCGACGTAACGGTTCCCGGCGTGCACCGTACGGATGAGCTCCGCGAGCCGCTGCGCGCTCACGGTCTTCGGCACGAACCCCCGCACCCCCGCCTCCAGCGCCCGCTTCAGATGCCCGGGCCGCCCGTGGCTGGTGACGATGAGCACCCTGCAGCCGGGCAGTTCGGCCCGCAGGGATGTGGCGACCTTCACACCGTCGGCGCCGGGCATCTGAAGATCCAGTACGGCGACATCGGGCTTGTGCGCCCGGGCCATCGCCATCGCCTCGGGCCCGGTGGCCGCCTCGGCGACGACGACGAGGTCGTCCTCCAGCGACAGCAGCGCGGCGAGCGCCCCGCGGATGAGGTGCTCGTCATCGGCGAGCAGCAGCCGGACCGGCTCCGTGGCCGTCATGATGTGACCTCACTCATGGAACGCACCGCAACGGCGGCAGGCACATCGCCGGAAGGGGCGGACCGCGACGGCAGTGGAACCTCCGCCGTCAGCCGGAACAGCCCTTGCCCCGCCGGCCCGGCCTCCAGCGTCCCGTCGATCTCCGCCAGGCGTTCGCGCAGCCCGGCGAGCCCCGAGCCGGCCGGCCCGGCCCCGGACTCCGCCCCGGCCTCGCTCACCCCGTCGTTCTCCACGGACAACACCACCCGTCCCTCCAGCACCCGCAGTCGCACGGCACACCGCCGCGCGTCCCCATGCCGCAGGACGTTCGTCGCGGCCTCCCGCACCACCCACCCCAGGGCGGACTGCACCGGGGCCGGCAGCCCGGCCGCCGTGGCCCCACCGACCGTGCAGTCGATGCCGGCCGCCGCCAGCACCCCTTGCGCACCGGCGAGTTCCGATCCGAGGTCGGCCTCCCGGTAGCCGCGCACGACCTCCCGCACCTCCCGCTGCGACTCCTGCGCGAGCCGCTGCACCTCGACCATCTGCGTCACTGCCTCCGGCCGCCCCCGCTGGGCCAGCTGCACGGCCAGCTCGCTCTTGAGGGCGATCACGGCGAGGTTGCGCCCCATCACGTCGTGCAGATCCCGCCCGAACCTCAGCCGCTCCTCGGCCACGGCGAGCCGGGCCCGGGTCTCGCGGGCTTCGTCGAGTTCGTAGACGGCGTTCATCAGCCACACCGAGAAGACGGCCGTGAAGGCGATGAACACGCCGCCGACCAGCACGATCAGTGCGGTGAAGAGCGCCGTGAGCGCGGCGGCTCCGAGCGCGAACGCCACGATCCAGGTGCCTGCCGCGAAGCCGCCCGCGATGCCGAACGCGCGCCGCCGGTCGCGGACGCCGAGCGCGATGATGCCGGGACCGAAGACCAGGATCACCCCGAAGACGCCACCGGCGGCGGTGTCGACCCGCTCGCCCTTAGGTCCGAGCTCGGCGAGGCCGATCGCGGCGGCGGCGATGGCTGCGGTGACGGCGGCCAGTGTCCACAGCAGCGCGGTGGGCTGGGGCCTGCGGCCCCGCGTCCAGTCGATCGCCCGTGACACGGTCACGAAGCAGAGGGTGGCGTGCACGGCCACCACCAGCATGACGGCAGTGCCCAGCCGCGCCCCGAGCGGGGCCACGGACGTGAGCCCGACGGAGAAGAACTCCATCACCGCGAAGAAGTGGAACGACCACCGCGTGTACGTCTCGACCTTCTCCGGCGTGCTCTTGTGCCGCCACCACCTGCCCGGCGTGCGCATCGGCCCGTCACTCCCCCTCCGGTCAGCGTCGCGGTTCCCAGCGGAACCGCCGCCGTACAGCAAACACCCCGATGAGGATCCAGGCCATGGCGGTCGCGAGCGTGCCCAGTGCCTCGTACCCGGAGAGGTCCCCGGTCCAGCCGCCGCGCACCAGCGTGACGACGGGGGTCAGCGGCAGCAACTCGCAGACGGAGGCCACCCGGTCCGGCAGCAGTTCCAGCGGCACGAACATGCCCGAGCCGATCATCGAGACCATCAGCAGCGGCATGGGCGTGACCTGGGCGCTCTCGCCGGTCCGGGTGAAGCTCGCGGTGGCCGCGGCGAGGGCGGCGCACATCACGAGCCCCAGGAGCAGGCCGAGGACGACCAGATGGGGCGCCGACGGCGCGGACAGGTCCAGCAGCGCGACGCAGCCCGCCGCCAGCAGCAGGCACTGCACGAGCCCGGTGAGGACGGCCGGCAGCGCGGAGCCGGCCAGGATCTCGACGTCCCGCAGCTCACCGGTGCGCAGCCGCTTGAGGACGAGCTCCTCACGCCGGACGACGAACGAGCCGACGAGCACGGAGTAGACGGCGAACAGCAGGGAGAAGCCGACCGCGGCGGGCAGCACCAGGGTGCCGGTGTTCAGCCCGGCTTCGGCGAGGTCCATGTCCTTGGCCGCCGCCCGCACGCTGACCGGCATCAGCAGCGGCACGAGCAGGGCGGCGACGAGTGCGCCTCTGGTGCGCCCCAGCAGGGTCAGTTCGGCGCGGGCGAGGGCCGTCATCCGGCTCAGCGGGGTGGTCGCCGCCGCTGCCGGGCGGGGCGTCGTGTGCGTGGCGGTCATGCCGCGTACTCCTTCGTCGTCATCCCGGTGGCCTGCTCCGCGGAGGCGTTCCTGGCGATCCCGAGGAACGCCTCTTCCAGGGAGGCCGAGCGCACGTCCAGGCGGCGCAGCTCGACCCGGGCCTGCGCGGCCCACGTCAGCAGCGCGGTGGCGGTGCGCTGCAGTTCATGGGTGCGCAACCGGACGGCCCGGCCGTCGGTCTCGTGCCCGGCCACGCCCAGCTCGCCGAGCGGCGGAAGGTCGCCGACGAAGTAACCGTCGGGCAGTTCGAAGGAGATCCGCGACGGCTCGGCGGCGGTCACCTCGGCCGGTGTCCCGGTGGTGGCGATACGGCCCTCGTGCATGATCGCGAGCCGGTCGGCGAGGTTCTCGGCCTCCTCCAGGTAGTGCGTGGTCAGCAGCACCGTCGTCCCGCCGTCGCGCAGCGCGCTCACCAGCTCCCAGGTGGCCCGGCGGCCTTCGGCGTCCAGTCCGGTGGAGGGTTCGTCGAGGAAGAGCACCTCGGGATCGCCGAGCAGGGCGAGCGCGAGGTCGAGGCGGCGCCGCTGGCCGCCGGACAGCTGCTTGACCCGGGTGCCGGCCTTCGACTCCAGGCCGACCAGCGCCAGTACCTCGGCGGGCGGCCGGGCCCCGCTCACGCAGCCCGCCCACATCCGCGCGGTCTCGGCGACGGTGAGCTCGGAGGGGAAGCCGCCTTCCTGGAGCATCACGCCGGTGCGTGGCCGGACGGCGGCCCGGTCGGTGTACGGGTCGTGCCCGAGGACCCGCACCCGTCCGCCGGCGGGCTGCGCGAGTCCCTCCAGGAGTTCGACGGTCGAGGTCTTGCCCGCGCCGTTGGTGCCGAGCAGCGCGAAAATCTCGCCGCGTCGGACGGAGAAACTGATTCCGCGTACCGCCTCGAACCCGCCCCCGTACACACGTCGCAGGTCAGTGACCTCAATCACGTGTTCGTGTCCGTTGGTTTCCATGCCTTCAGCGTTCCGCCCCGACAGCCCCGAGAGCAGTGCGCGCTGTCATCACTCGGCATGACAAATGTCAGAAGGAGAGGGCGCAACACGACGAAGGCCCCGGTCCTGATGGACCGGGGCCTTCATTCCCTGAGCGGACGACGAGGTTCGAACTCGCGACCTCAACCTTGGCAAGGTTGCGCTCTACCAGCTGAGCTACGTCCGCATTGCTCCCGACCGGCTTTCACCGATCGGTGCGGGCACCAGCCTACCTGATCCTCCCCCAAGCTCTCGACTAGCTCGAGCAGGGGGTTCCCCCATGAGTGGCCGGTACGGCGATGCAGAGCGGGTGACAGGAATCGCACACTGCGCCTTCCCCCTGGAAGGGGGATGTTCTACTACTGAACTACACCCGCATGTTCCGGTGAGCTGGGCCTTTCGGCCTCGCCCCTCGGCGTGCTCCAGACTCTAGCTGATCAGCCGGGGTGCTGCGCAAGTCGGTTGCCGCGAGGGGCGGGTGGCCGGGGATCGGCCCGGGCTCGACGGGCCGTCACCGAGCGGCGGTGAACGCCTCGTAGACCTTCTTGGGGATGCGCCCGCGCGCGGGGACCTCCATCTTGTTGGCCTGAGCCCAGGCGCGCACGGCCGACGGGTCGGGGGCGACCTCCGTCTGCCGGTACGCCTTGCCCGAGCGGGACCGCTTGCGGCCGGCCTCCACGTAGGGCGCGAGCGCCTTCCGCAGTTCTCCGGCGTTGACTTCGCTCAGGTCGATCTCGTACGACTTGCCGTCCAGTCCGAAGGCGATCGTTTCCGCCGCTTCCGAGCCGTCGATGTCGTCAAAGAGAGTGACCACGACCTTCTGCGCCACGAATATAGGTCCCTTCATGCGGCACTTTGTCAATTCATTTGTACAGTGCCTGGCAATACATTGTGAAGCCCGACTAAATCCTTCCGCGTGTCCAAAATCAAGAGGGAGCGGACTGACTTCGTTGGAAGGGTGGTCGCGGGAGGCGGGCGGGCGCAATAGGTATCGGGTGTCGATCCGGAATCTTTCCCGAAGATTTTCGCGCGTGGGTCCGTCGATGCGGGATCGTGATGACGGTCACGTAGTTTCCTACAAGTCAACGCGCGTAGAATTTTTGTGCGGGTAGTCTGAAGGGACCTGCTCAGCACCACACACCGGGAGTGCCAGTGGCACGCGTCGTAGTCGACGTCATGCTCAAGCCGGAGATCCTCGACCCCCAGGGCCAGGCGGTGCAGCGCGCACTGCCGCGGCTGGGTTTCGACGGGATCTCGGACGTCCGCCAGGGAAAGCGTTTCGAACTGGAAGTTGACGGGCCGGTCGACGAGGCCGCCCTCGCCCGCATTCATGATCTTGCGGAGTCCTTCCTCGCGAACACCGTGATCGAGGACTTCACGATCCGGGTCGAGGAAGTCGCGGAGGCCGCGAAGTGACCGCTCGTATTGGCGTCGTCACTTTTCCCGGCAGCCTGGACGACCGTGACACCCAGCGCGCGATCCGCGTCGCGGGTGCCGAGCCGGTCGCTCTCTGGCACAAGGACAAGGACCTCAAGCAGGTCGACGCCGTGGTGCTGTGCGGTGGTTTCTCCTATGGCGACTATCTGCGCGCCGGGGCCATCGCCCGTTTCTCGCCGGTGATGGAGTCCCTGCTGGAGCAGGCGAAGGCCGGTCTGCCGGTGCTCGGCATCTGCAACGGCTTCCAGATCCTCACCGAGGCCCATCTGCTGCCGGGCACGATGCTCCGCAACAACCACCTGCACTTCATCTGCCGCGACCAGAAGCTGCGGGTGGAGAACGCCGGGACCGCCTGGACCACCGATTACTCGGCCGGCCAGGAGATCCACATCCCGCTGAAGAACAACGACGGGCAGTACGTCGCCGACGCCTACACGCTCGACAAGCTGGAGGCCGAGGGCCGCGTCGCCTTCCGGTATGTGGACTTCAACCCCAACGGCTCCCAGCGGGACATCGCCGGTGTCAGCAACGAGGCCGGAAATGTGGTCGGCCTCATGCCGCACCCGGAGCACGCCGTGGAGCCGCTGATCGGTACGGGTCGTACCGACGGTCTGCCGTTCTTCACCTCGATCCTCAAGAAGCTGGTCAACGCATGAGCCGGACGCCTCTGGACACGGTCGAGCACGCGGCCGCGACCCCCGACGTCGAGCTGCCCTGGGCCGAACTGGGCCTGAAGAAGGACGAGTACGAGCGCGTGGTCGAGATCCTCGGCCGCCGGCCCACCGGTGCCGAGCTCGCCATGTACTCGGTGATGTGGTCGGAGCACTGCTCGTACAAGAGCAGCAAGGTGCACCTGCGCCAGTTCGGCGAGAAGGCCCCCGAGTCCGACGCGATGCTCGTCGGCATCGGCGAGAACGCCGGTGTCGTGGACGTCGGCCAGGGCTACGCGGTCACCTTCAAGGTCGAGTCGCACAACCACCCGTCGTACGTCGAGCCCTACCAGGGCGCGGCCACCGGTGTCGGCGGCATCGTCCGCGACATCATCGCCATGGGCGCCCGCCCGGTCGCGGTCGTCGACCCGCTGCGGTTCGGCGCGGCCGACCACCCCGACACCAAGCGCGTCCTGCCGGGCGTCGTCGCGGGTATCGGCGGCTACGGCAACTGCCTGGGCCTGCCCAACATCGGCGGCGAGGTCGTCTTCGACGCCTGCTACCAGGGCAACCCGCTGGTCAACGCCGGTGCCATCGGCGTCATGCGGCACGAGGACATCCATCTCGCGAAGGCCTCCGGCGCCGGCAACAAGGTCATCCTCTACGGGGCCCGGACCGGCGGCGACGGCATCGGCGGCGCCTCGATCCTGGCTTCGGAGACCTTCGACGACGCCAAGCCGTCGAAGCGCCCGGCCGTGCAGGTCGGCGACCCCTTCCAGGAGAAGCTCCTCATCGAGTGCACCCTGGAGGCCTTCAAGGAGAAGCTGGTCGTCGGCATCCAGGACCTGGGCGCGGCGGGCCTGTCCTGCGCGACCAGCGAGCTCGCCTCGAACGGCTCCGGCGGCATGCGCGTGACGCTGGACGACGTCCCCCTGCGCGACTCGACGCTCTCGCCCGAGGAGATCCTCATGAGCGAGTCGCAGGAGCGCATGTGCGCGGTCGTCGAGCCGGAGAAGGTCGACCGCTTCCTGGAGATCTGCGAGAAGTGGGACGTCATCGCCACCGTCATCGGTGAGGTGACCGACGGCGACCGCCTGGAGATCTACTGGCACGGCGGCAAGATCGTCGACGTCGACCCGCGCACGGTCGCCCACGAAGGTCCGGTCTACGAGCGTCCGTACGCCCGCCCGTCCTGGCAGGACGAGCTCCAGGCGGACGACGCGAACAAGCTGCCGCGGCCGGCGACCTCGGAGGAGCTGAAGGACCAGGTCCTGAAGCTGGTCGGCTCCCCGAACCAGGCCTCCAAGTCCTGGATCACCTCGCAGTACGACCGCTTCGTGCAGGGCAACACCGTCCTCGCCCAGCCCGAGGACTCCGGCATGATCCGGATCGACGAGGAGACCGGTCTCGGCGTGGCCATCGCCACGGACGGCAACGGCCGGTACGCCAAGCTGGACCCGTACCACGGCGCCCAGCTGGCGCTGGCGGAGGCGTACCGCAACGTGGCCACCACCGGCGCCAAGCCGCTGGCCGTCTCCGACTGCCTCAACTTCGGCTCGCCCGAGGACCCGGCCGTGATGTGGCAGTTCGCGGAGGCCGTGCGCGGTCTGGCGGACGCCTGCCAGCAGCTGGGCACCCCGGTGACCGGCGGCAACGTCTCCCTGTACAACCAGACCGGCGAGGCGGCCATCCACCCCACGCCGGTGGTCGCGGTCCTCGGCGTGATCGACGACGTGGCCCGCCGCACGCCCGTCGCCTTCCAGGAGGAGGGCCAGCTGCTCTATCTCCTCGGTGACACGCGCGAGGAGTTCGGCGGCTCGGCCTGGTCGCAGGTCGTGCACGACCACCTCGGCGGTCTGCCGCCCGAGGTCGACCTGGAGCGCGAGCGGCTGCTCGCCGAGATCCTGATCTCCGCCTCCCGCGACGGCATGATCGACTCGGCGCACGACCTGTCCGACGGCGGTCTGATCCAGGCGGTCGTCGAGTCGGCGCTGCTCGGCGGCAAGGGTGCGCGTCTGATCGTCCCGGACGGTCTGGACGCCTTCACCTTCCTGTTCTCCGAGTCGGCGGGCCGCGCGGTCGTGGCCGTGCCGCGCTCGGAGGAGGTCCGCTTCAACGACATGTGCGGTGCGCGGGGTCTGCCGGCCACCCGTATCGGTGTCGTGGACGGAGACACCGTGGACGTCCAGGGCGAGTTCGCGCTCACCCTGGCCGAGCTGCGCGAGACGCACGAGGGCACGATCCCGGCGCTGCTGGCGTAGGCGACGCGCTCCGAAGCCCCCGTCCGGTCCGCCCGGGCGGGGGCTTCGCCGTGTCCGGACACGCCGGCGCGGTCCCACTCTTGTACGGAATTACGTAGTTCCGTAATATCGAGGCGTGGAACTGGAACAGCGCGTCGCCGCCCTCGAACACCGTCTGTCGGCCCTGGAAGGCGCCCAGCGCACCGGCCCCCGTCTCGACGGGAGCGACTTCTGGGCCCTGAACGGGCTGAGGGAGCAGCTGTCCGAGGCCGGGGCAGCCGACGGCGGTGTGCTCTACACCGGCTCCGTGCGCCTGCCGACGGGCGAGGCGTACTCCTGGCAGATGGCCGCTCTCACGGAGGGCCTGCTGGAGGACGACTGGACGACGGCCGCCGAGTCGTTCGCCGCGCTCGGACACCCGGTCCGGATCCGCCTGCTCCGCGAGATCCTCGGCGGCCGGCGCACCGCCGCCGAACTGGCCGGGCTGGACGAGGTCGGCACGACCGGCCAGATCTACCACCACCTGCGCCAGCTCACCGGCACGGGCTGGCTGCACACGACCGGCCGGGGCCGCTACGAGGTGCCCCCGGGGCGGGTCGTACCCCTGCTGGTGGCGCTGGCGACCACCCGCCCGTAGACGAACCGGAGGAGTCGGATGTCCGCACGCAAACTCGGCATGGTGGCCTACCGCGTCCTGTGGCTGGTCTTCATCGGCCTGATAACCGCCGACCTGGTCTTCGGCCTGTCGGCCGGTCCCTGGTGGTGGAACTTCGCGCCTGTGCTCCTGGCGTACGCCGTCCTCCTCCTGGTGAACCGGCGGGGCGGTGCCCCGGACACGCCGCGCGCGGCCCGCGAACCCGTCGAGGTCGCCCCGCCCGTGACCGGCCGCTGGTCCGCCCTGAACAGCCCGGCCGACGGCACACCCAGCCACGGCGTGCACAGCTACGGCCAGACCTTCGCCATCGACATCCTCGCCGAGCCCGAGCCGGGAGCCCGCCCCGCCTTCCGCTGGCTGTGGCCGCTCGCCCGCCGCCCCCAGGACTTCCCGGCCTTCGGCGCCCCGATCCTCGCGGTCGCCGACGCCACGGTCGTACGGGCCGCAGACGGCCAGCGCGACCACCTCAGCCGCACCTCGCTGCTCGGGCTGCTCTACCTGCTGCTGGTCGAGGGCTCCGTGCGCGACATCTCCGGAGTGCGCCGCCTCCTCGGCAACCACCTCGTCCTCGACCTCGGCAACGGCACCCACGCCGCCTACGCCCACCTCCAGCGCGGCTCCCTCACCGTCCGCGAGGGCGACCGGGTGCGGGCCGGGCAGGTGCTCGCCCGCTGCGGCAACTCCGGCAACTCCTCCGAGCCGCACCTGCACTTCCAGCTGATGGACGGCCCGGACCCGGACGCGGCCCGGGGCGTCCCCTTCACCTGGCAGGGCATCGGCGTGCCCCGCAACGGCGACATCTTCCAGGCACCTCCGGCTGTCACAGGCCGCGCCTAGGCTGACTCCCATGCCACCGGCCAAGAAGCGCACCCGCAGCTACGACCCCGCCAAGATCCGCGCAGCCGTGCTCGCCCAGTTCGGGCACGTACGGCAGGCCGTCCACACCCTCACCCCCGGGCAACTGGCGCTGCCGGCCGGGCTCGGCGACTGGACCGTCCGGGAGCTCGCGGCCCACGTGACCATGGCCGTGGAGACCGTCAGCCGCAACCTCGACCGCGAGGAGCCGGCGAAACCGGAGCTCACCCTCCTCGACTGGCCCTTCGCCACCGCCGCCCGAGCCGCCGACATCGACGACGGCACCCGGCAGCTCGCCGAGGCCAACCCCGACCTCGACGCCCTGTACGCCGAGACCGGGGAGCGCCTGGCCGGGAAACTCGCGGACGCCTCCGGCACCCGCGTCCTCGCCGCCCGGACGGGCGCCATGACCCTCGCCGACTACCTGGTCACCCGCACCGTCGAACTCGTCGTCCACACCGACGACCTCAACACCGCCGTCCCCGGCCTGGACATCCCCTACGACCGTCAGGCCCTGGCCGCCTGCACCCGGCTGCTGGCCGACGCGCTCGCCGCGAAGGCGCCCGGCGGCTCGACGGAGGTACGGGTGCCGCCGTACGCGGTGGTGCAGTGCGTGGAGGGGCCGAGGCACACCCGGGGCACACCGCCCAGCGTCGTCGAGACGGATCCGCTGACCTGGATCCGGCTGGCGACCGGGCGGGTGGAATGGGCGCGGGCACTCCAGGACGCCAAGGTCAGCGCGAGCGGGGAGCGGGCGGACCTTTCTGCCTGCCTGCCCCTCATGAAATAAGGGGAACCGATCCCCCCGGGTCGTCCGTCGAAGTGGCATGGACAGGCAGAAGCAGCGCATGACTCTGACGGCCGCCGCCATGCTCGTCCCGCTCATGGCGGCCTGCGGCAGCGAGAAGGCGGACAGCGGCAGCGGCTCCGTCGGTGCCGACAAGCCGGTCACCGGCGTGCGGTGGAGCGTGGACAGCGTCACCGCGGACGGCAGGACGCAGAAGGCCCCCACCGGCGCCCACGTGACCATCGACAAGGGCCGGGCCGAGGGCAGCCTCGGCTGCAACAACTTCAGCGCCGAGGCCACCGTCGACGGCGACCGCATCCGGCTGGGCAAGACCAGGTCCACCGAGATGGCCTGCGAGAACAAGCCCATGGAGTTCGAGACGACTCTCGCGCGGGCCTTCTCCGACCAGGAGCTGAAGGCGAAGGTGGACGACGACCGCCTCACCCTCACCACCGACGGGGGCGACACCGTCCACCTGACCAAGGCGAAGGACGCCCCGCTGGCCGGCACCAGGTGGACCGTCACGACCCCGAACGCCGACGGCCGCGCCCACCTCACCTTCGACGAGAGGAAGGGCACCGTCTCCGGCAGCCTCGGCTGCAACAAGGTGAACGCCAAGGCCACGGTCCGCGACGGCCATATCACCCTCGGCCCCCCGGCCACGACCCGAATGATGTGCGAAGACTCACTCATGACCGGCGAGAAGACCCTGCTGCGTCTTTTCGACGGAAGGCTGACGTACGGAGTCGATCACCAAACCCTCACGCTGACCAGCGAAAACGGTACGAGTGTGCGGGCCGTCGCCGAGCGGTGATCCACCGGAAAGTCCGGTATCCCCAATTCGGACCAGTGGTCGACCTCGCCTACACTCGGAGGCGTGCCACGTGGTGACGGACGACTCAACCACGACCTGCTCCCCGGTGAGAAGGGCCCCCAGGACGCTTGTGGCGTCTTCGGTGTCTGGGCTCCGGGCGAAGAGGTCGCCAAGCTCACGTACTTCGGGCTCTACGCCCTCCAGCATCGAGGCCAGGAATCCGCGGGAATCGCGGTCAGTAACGGCTCACAGATCCTCGTCTTCAAGGACATGGGCCTGGTTTCCCAGGTCTTCGACGAGACCTCCCTCGGTTCGCTCCAGGGTCACATCGCGGTCGGACACGCCCGCTACTCGACCACCGGTGCCTCCGTCTGGGAGAACGCCCAGCCGACCTTCCGCGCGACCGGACACGGATCCATCGCGCTCGGCCACAACGGCAACCTCGTCAACACCGCCCAGCTCGCCGAGATGGTCGCCGACCTGCCCAAGCAGGAAGGCGGCCGCACCCCGCGCGTCGCGGCGACCAACGACACCGACCTGCTCACCGCGCTCCTCGCGGCCCAGGTCGACGAGGACGGCAAGCCGCTGACCATCGAGGAGGCCGCCCACAGCGTCCTCCCGCAGGTCAAGGGCGCCTTCTCGCTCGTCTTCATGGACGAGAACACCCTGTACGCGGCCCGCGACCCGCAGGGCATCCGCCCGCTGGTCCTCGGCCGTCTGGAGCGCGGCTGGGTCGTCGCCTCCGAGTCCGCCGCCCTCGACATCTGCGGCGCCTCCTACGTCCGCGAGATCGAGCCAGGCGAATTCATCGCCGTCGACGAGAACGGCCTGCGCAGCTCCCGATTCGCGGATGCGAAGCCCAAGGGCTGTGTCTTCGAGTACGTGTACCTGGCCCGCCCGGACACCGACATCGCCGGCCGCAACGTCTACCTCTCCCGCGTGGAGATGGGCCGCAAGCTGGCGAAGGAAGCACCGGCCGACGCCGACCTCGTCATAGCGACTCCGGAGTCCGGCACGCCCGCGGCGATCGGCTACGCGGAGGCCTCCGGCATCCCGTTCGGCGCCGGCCTGGTCAAGAACGCGTACGTCGGCAGGACCTTCATCCAGCCCTCGCAGACCATCCGCCAGCTGGGCATCCGCCTGAAGCTGAACCCGCTGAAGGAAGTCATCAAGGGCAAGCGCCTGGTCGTCGTCGACGACTCGATCGTGCGCGGCAACACCCAGCGGGCCCTGGTCCGCATGCTCCGCGAGGCGGGCGCCGCCGAGGTCCACATCCGGATCTCCTCGCCGCCCGTGAAGTGGCCCTGCTTCTTCGGCATCGACTTCGCCACCCGCGCCGAGCTCATCGCCAACGGCATGACCATCGACGAGATCGGCACCTCCCTGGGCGCCGACTCCCTGGCCTACATCTCCATCGACGGCATGATCGAGGCGACCACCATCGCCAAGCCGAACCTCTGCCGCGCCTGCTTCGACGGCGAGTACCCGATGGACCTCCCGGACCCCGAGCTGCTCGGCAAGCAGCTGCTGGAGACGGAGCTGGCCGCCGGCCCGGCCGCCACGGCCGCCGCCGACGCGATCCGCCGCCCGTAGACGGCTCGTCACACCTGCCGTACGAACGAAGGTTCTCTTAGCCATGTCCGAGCAACCCCATGCCGAGGGCGGCGCCAGCTACGCAGCCGCGGGCGTCGACATCGAAGCGGGCGACCGCGCCGTCGAACTGATGAAGGAGTGGGTGAAGAAGGCCCAGCGCCCCGAGGTCCTCGGCGGCCTCGGCGGCTTCGCCGGCCTCTTCGACGCCTCCGCCCTGAAGAACTACGAGCGACCCCTGCTCGCCTCCGCCACGGACGGCGTCGGCACCAAGGTCGACATCGCCCGCCAGCTGGGCGTCTACGACAGCATCGGCCACGACCTGGTCGCCATGGTCATGGACGACATCGTGGTGTGCGGCGCCGAGCCGCTGTTCATGACCGACTACATCTGCGTCGGCAAGGTCCACCCCGAGCGGGTCGCCGCCATCGTCAAGGGCATCGCCGAGGGCTGTGTGCTCGCCGGCTGCGCCCTGGTCGGCGGCGAGACGGCCGAGCACCCGGGCCTGCTGGGCGAGGACGACTTCGACGTCGCCGGCGCCGGTACGGGCGTCGTGGAGGCCGACCGGCTGCTCGGCGCGGATCGCATCCGGACGGGTGACGCGGTGATCGCCATGGCGTCCTCCGGTCTTCACTCGAACGGGTACTCCCTCGTCCGTCACGTCCTGCTGAACCAGGCGGGCCTGGCGCTGGACGCGCACATCGAGGAGCTCGGCCGCACCCTCGGCGAGGAGCTGCTGGAGCCGACGAAGATCTACTCGCTGGACTGCCTGGCCCTGATGCGCACCACCGAGGTGCACGCCTTCAGCCACATCACCGGCGGCGGACTCGCGGCCAACCTCGCCCGGGTGATCCCGGACGAGCTGCACGCGATCGTCGACCGCTCCACCTGGGCGCCGGCTCCGATCTTCGACCTCGTCGGCCGCACGGGCAGCGTCGAGCGCCTGGAGCTCGAGAAGACCCTGAACATGGGTGTCGGCATGATCGCGATCGTGCCGCAGGAGTCCACGGATGTGGCCCTGGCGACGCTCGCCGACCGCGGCGTGGACGCCTGGGTCGCCGGAGAGATCACGGACCGGGGCGAGCACACCACTGGTGCCGCCCTGATCGGTGACTACGCGAGCTGAGGCACGGGGGTCGTGACCCCTCACCCTGCAGGCAGCACAGAACCCGGTCGGTGACCGAAGTCACCGACCGGGTGAGTGCTCAGTGCAGGGTCAAGCGCCGCGACGATGCTGCGAGGACTGGTCGTCCTCGTCGTCGTCGTCCTCGTAGAGGTCGGCGTACCGTGCGTACAGGTCGTCGTCCTCATCGTCTTCGAACGGCTCGCCGTTAGGCGGCTGCGGATTCGAAGGCGATGCACCCAGCTCCTCGGCCAGGCGTGAGAGATCAGTCCCACCGCTGTTGTACTTCAGCTGGCGGGCGACCTTCGTCTGCTTGGCCTTGGCCCGGCCGCGCCCCATGGCTCGACCCCCTCAACGACGGGGCTCGACGGCCCCAGAGTCTTGACACGCGTTCATGGTCCGGCACGGACTCTCCGCAGAGAGACCGGTCCGTAGGGCTTCCACGGTACCTGAGCCCGCGCCCATACGGTACGTCGCCCGCATGACGTGCCCGCGCCCAGGACCTTCGAGGCGCCCCGTCCTCGCTGGTCAACCGCGATTTTAACCACTTATCGGCGGCCGACCCGCCGGTAGAAGTGAGAGTTCTCTCTAACTGCCCACCGACGGGTACCGGCCAAACGTGCGAGGCGCCGGTACGGCCCGGGGGTCAGCGCGCCCGGCGGGCCCGGGCCGCGTCGTGCATCCGCTGCTCGGCGATCCGGTCGGCCGCGGCGGCCGGCGGAATGCCGTCCTCCTTCGCACGTGCGAATATGGCCAGCGTGGTGTCGAAGATCTTCGACGCCTTCGCCTTGCACCGCTCGAAGTCGAAGCCGTGCAGCTCGTCGGCGACCTGGATGACACCGCCGGCGTTCACCACGTAGTCCGGCGCGTAGAGGATCCCGCGGTCGGCGAGGTCCTTCTCCACGCCCGGGTGGGCGAGCTGGTTGTTGGCGGCGCCGCAGACCACCTCGGCGGTGAGCACTGGCACCGTCTCGTCGTTCAGGGCCCCGCCGAGCGCGCAGGGGGCGTAGATGCCCAGACCGTCGACGCGGATCAGCTCGTCGGTGTCCTTGACGGCGATGACGTCCCGGTGCCGCTCGGTGATCCGCCGCACGGCGTCCTCGCGCACGTCCGTGACGAACACCTCCGCGCCCTCCTTCACCAGGTGCTCCACCAGGTGGTGGCCGACCTTGCCGACGCCGGCGATGCCGACCCGCTTCGCGCGCAGCGAGGGGTCGCCCCACAGGTGCTGCGCGGAGGCGCGCATGCCCTGGTAGACGCCGTAGGCGGTGAGGACGGAGGAGTCCCCGGCGCCGCCGTTCTCGGGGGAGCGGCCGGTCGTCCAGCGGCACTCGCGGGCCACGACGTCCATGTCGGCGACGTACGTACCGACATCGCACGCGGTGACGTAGCGGCCGCCGAGGGAGGCGACGAAGCGGCCGTAGGCGAGGAGCAGCTCCTCGGTCTTGATGCGCTCCGGATCCCCGATGATCACGGCCTTGCCGCCGCCGTGGTCGAGACCGGCCATGGCGTTCTTGTACGACATGCCGCGGGCGAGGTTCAGCGCGTCGGCGACGGCCTCGGCCTCGTTCGCGTACGGGTAGAAGCGCGTACCGCCGAGCGCGGGGCCCAGGGCGGTGGAGTGGAGGGCGATGACGGCCTTGAGACCGCTCGCGCGGTCCTGGCAGAGCACGACCTGCTCATGTCCTCCCTGGTCCGAGTGGAACAGGGTGTGCAGTACATCAGCAGGTGCGCCGGTTACGTCGGTCACTGTGGTGACTCCTGAGTAAGTTGCGGCGGGTGGAGACCAGCTCCCGTGCGGGTGGCGGGGACTGTTGAGCATGAGATTAGAGCCTGGTGGGCCCGCCGGCCGCACCGTGCACAGGATCACCTCCGACCGGAGTACACCCGTGCGACGATTTGCATAGATTTCCCGCGCGATCGTGAGCGGGTTCCGCAGGTTTTCGCGGCCGTGCGCGGGGGAGGGAGCAGGCGTGCCCAAGGTGACCTCGGTGATCGTCCCCTACGCGACCTACCTGCGCGTGTACGAACCGCTGGCCGCCTTCCCCGAACCGGAGCGCAGCCACTGGGCCCACTACGCCCACCGGACGGACCGCCCCTCGTACCAGGACGAGCTCCGGCGCGCCCTGGCCGATCTGGCCCCCACGCCGCCGGTTCTGGTGCCGGTGCACGAGAGCGAGGACGCCTTCGTGCTCGACGTCGACGGCGTCGTCTGCGTCTGCCCCTGGCGCACCCGGCTGCGCGGCTGGCTGGCTCTGGACGAGCTCGACGAGGAGCTGCCCCCGCCGGTCACGGACGCGGTCCTGCCGCCCGTCCTGCGGCGCCAGGCGGCCCAGGACTACGAGCGCTGGCTGGCGATCAACCCGGACGCCCGGCCGTGGATCCGTACAGCCACCTGGCAGGTGCCGATCAACTGGTTCGTGCTGGTCTCCGACGAGGAGCGCGAGTACGACAAGGGCGCCTCGGTCGGCAGCCCGCCCGTGCTGCGCTACCGCACCCCCATGGTCCAGGCCCGGCGGCGGGTGGCCCGGGGCCTGCGCGCCCTGCGGGAGGCCATGGACGAGGGGCCGCTGATCGACGGCCTGGTGGACGTCGGGCGCTGGCTGGAGGAGTTCCACCCGCGCTCGCTCGTGGAGCTGGACTACGGCGGCCTGGTGCACGCGGTGCCGGCCGGGACGCTGGAGGACGACCACTCGGCGGCGGACGTGGCCGCGGGCATCGCCGCGCTGCGCAGGGGCGACGGGGCCGCCGCGGGGGAGGCGTACGCCCGGCTCGTGGAGCGGTGGCGTTCCGTACGGAATCTGCGGTCGGCCAACTGACCCCTGACCTTGATGTCCGTACAGACCGCTCGCAACCCGTCACGAACTGACGTTTGACGAACCGCCCGATTTGGGGTTTCGTCCTCGCACCGAGTTCCTGAAGCTGGCTGCGCGTTTCCTGAGGCTGTGTCAACAAGGGACGTAGGGCCCGATCCGGGCAGACCTCTCAAGTAGACCAAGCGTGACGGACTACACGTACGAGGCTCTTGCGTCCCTTGCCCCTCCTCATGCCAAAATAGGACAAGGAGCCCGGGGAGGGCTCCTTCCGTCCTGTGGTGTTGCACTATGGGCGGAATCTCAGCATTGCACGCTTTGGGGGGTCTGATGACTTCCTGATCACCCTGTGACTGATCGTCACAGCGGTGTGACTGTCCGCTATGGCATGGTCCATCGGCTTCCGTCGCTGATGAACACCTGGAGGGGCAATTCCATCGGTTTGGCCGACGCGGCTGGACAGATGGTGTAGTTGTAGTGCCGAGGACAAGCCGTTCGTCCTATAACCGACTCGACTCGCGTCCGCCATTTCGGGCAACGCGGGTCAAGGTGCAGAATTTAGAGGAAAGAACCGAGAAGGTTCGGTTCTCCCGAGGAGGCCGCTCATGACCGCTCGCACCCCTGATGCCGAGCCGCTGCTGACCCCGGCTGAGGTCGCCACGATGTTCCGCGTCGACCCCAAGACGGTCACGCGGTGGGCGAAGGCCGGCAAGCTCACGTCGATCCGCACGCTCGGCGGGCATCGGCGCTACCGCGAGGCCGAGGTCCGCGCTCTGCTCGCGGGCATCCCGCAGCAGCGCAGCGAGGCCTGAACAACTGAATAACCGGGCAAACCGGCTGGTTCCCCCAACTGGCCACGGCGTCCGGAACCACAGCTCCACACGACGCGGGTCCTGCCCCAACAGGCCCCATGCCCAAGCCGATCAGAGCTTTCCAGGCATATAACAGGGCGCGTCGTCGATCGCGCTGGACTCCGCCGGGTCCAGCGCGATCTTTTTTGTGCGTCCACGGCGGGTCTGTCCGCCCTGCTGTGAGCGGCCTTGTAGGAGCCTGGGGAGGGGTGTCGGATCCCCTGTGTACGGCACCTCGGACAGGGTGCAATTGCACATATTAAATTGACCCTTTGTAGGTGGGGCGTAAGTACCGCACTTTTCGAAACTCATGCGGTGACACCCGTCACATACCAAGCGGCTTGTTAGCTCTGCCGCAGGTACGGTAGAGAAGCCTCCGCCTCCAGCAGCCCACATCCGCACGGGTGTTGAGGCCACTCGTGGATCATGCGGACGCCGGGCTCTCGCCCTCCCGGACCGACGCCGGGGCCTGGGCCTCGGCGGCACGCGGCGCCGGCTCCATCGCCAGCCGCAGCAGGCGATGGCATACCGGGCAGTGCCGTGTCAGATGCCGGTACGACGACGCGGCCGACAGGTGCGCGCGCAGCAGCGCCCGCGTCTCGTGCCTGGCCGCCGCCATACGCCACCTCCAGGAGGCCGCACGGGGAACGGCCCTGGTTCTGGGGTACCCACGAAATGAGGGGCCGTCAAGACGGCGTGAGGGGCCCCGGGGAGCCTGCGCAGAGGTCAGGACGCACAAAAGAGCCCGGATCCGAAGGTCCGGGCTCTTCCACTGCGGTCCTGACGTGATCTGCTGTGTCTGATAGCGGCTCCGCCGCGGGCGCGGCCTCCGTCTGGTCACAGGGCGCGGACGACAAAGAGCCCGGATCCGAAGATCCGGGCCCTTTCACTGCGGTCCTGACGGGATTTGAACCCGCGGCCTCCACCTTGACAGGGTGGCGAGCACTCCAAACTGCTCCACAGGACCAGGTTTCGCGGCGCCATCCGTGCGTTGCGCTGCGAGAAGAGACTCTACAGGAGGGTGAGCCCATGGTCGAACTCACCCTGCGTGCGGCCGCCGTTACGGCGCCGCCGCGTCGATCGCCTTCACGATCCGCTTGTCCGAGACGGGATACGCCGTACCGAGCGCGTGAGCGAAGTAGCTGACCCGGAGCTCCTCGATCATCCAGCGGATGTCCAGGACCGACGACGGCACCGGACGGCCCTGCGGCATCTGCTCCAGAAGCCAGGCGTACTCGTCCTGCATCTCGTGGACCTTCTGCATCCGCGTGGTGTCCCGCTGCACGTTCGTCGCCATCTGCTGCAGACGACGGTCGGCCGCCACCAGGTAGCGCATCAGATCCGGCATGCGCCGCAGCCCCGCCTCCGTCACGAAACCCGGCTTCACCAGGGCGTCCAGCTGCCCCCGCACGTCCTGGAGGTTCGACAGCAGCACGGGACTGCGCACCCCCTTCAGACGCCGCTCACAGGCCTGCCACGCGGCCAGGACCTGCTGCACCTGCCCCACCGTGCGGACGGTCGTGTCGACGATCTCGGCGCGCACCTTGTCGAACAGCTTGCGGTACGACTCCTCGTCCCACGCCGGACCGCCGAAGTCCCCGATCAGCTTGTCGGCGGCCGCCATCGCACAGTCGTCGAACAGCGCCTGCATCGAGCCGTGCGGATTCGCCGACAGCGCCAGCTTCTGCGCGTTCGTCAGCTTCCCGGAGGCGAACTTCGCCGGATTCACCGGGATGTTGCGCAGAATCAGCCGGCGCGTGCCCTTCCACATGGCCTGCGCCTGCTCCGCCTCCGTGTCGAACAGACGCACGGAAACCGTGTCGCCGTCGTCGACCAGCGCCGGGTACGCCTTCACCGGCTGGCCGGCCCGCCGGGTCTCGAAGACACGCGTGAGCCCACCGATCGTCCAGTCGGTCAGACCCGTGCGCTCCAGGGACTCGCCGCCGGAGCGCTCGGTGGTCGCCGCGGCCGCCTGGGAGAGCGCCTTACGGGCCTTCGGACGCAACGAGAGCTTCAGCGCCTCCAGGTCCTTGTCCTCCGCCAGCTTGCGGCGCCGCTCGTCGACGATCCGGAACGTGACCTTCAAATGGTCGGGGACCCTGGACAGATCGAAGTCGTCCGCCTCGAAGGGCACACCCACCATGAGCCGCAGCTCGCGGGTCATGGTCGTGGTGAGAGGCTCCTGAAGGGGGACGGCCCGGTCCAGGAACGCCTTCGCGAAATTCGGCGCGGGCACGTAGTTCCGGCGGATCGGCTTGGGCAACGACCGGATCAGCTCCGTCACCAGCTCCTCGCGCAGACCCGGGATCTGCCAGTCGAAGCCCTCGTCCGTGACCTGGTTGAGCACCTGGAGCGGAATGTGGACCGTCACGCCGTCGGCATCCGCCCCCGGCTCGAACTGGTACGTCACCCGGAACTTCAGGTTCCCCTGACGCCAGGAGTCCGGATAGTCCGCCTTGGTGACCTCGCCCGCCTTCTCGTTGATGAGCATCTCGCGCTCAAAATCGAGAAAATCGGGCTGCTCCTGCCGCTTGTGCTTCCACCAGGAGTCGAAGTGCGCCCCGGAGACCACGTGCTCGGGGATCCGCTGCTCGTAGAAGTCGTACAACGTCTCGTCGTCGACCAGAATGTCCCGGCGCCGGGCCCGGTGCTCCAGCTCCTCCACCTCGGTGAGGAGACGGCGGTTGTCCGAGAAGAACTTGTGGTGCGTGCGCCAGTCCCCCTCGACCAGCGCGTTCCGGATGAACAGCTCGCGACTGACCTCCGGATCGATCCGCCCGTAGTTGACCTTCCGCTGCGCCACGATCGGCACGCCGTAGAGCGTGACCTTCTCGTACGCCATCACCGCGGCCTGGTCCTTCTCCCAGTGCGGCTCGCTGTACGTGCGCTTGACGAGATGCGCCGCGAGGGGCTCCACCCACTCGGGCTCGATCCTGGCATTGACGCGGGCCCACAGCCGGGACGTCTCCACCAGCTCGGCGGACATCACGAAACGCGGAGGCTTCTTGAAGAGGGCCGAGCCGGGGAACACCGCGAACTTCGCGTTCCGCGCCCCCAGATACTCGTTCTTCGCACCTTCCTTCACGTCCTTCATGCCGATGTGCGACAGCAGGCCGGCCAGGAGAGACAGATGGATGCGGTCGGCCGGGGCGTCGTCCTCGTTGAGATGGATCCCCATCTGCTTCGCGACCGTGCGCAACTGCGTATAGATATCCTGCCATTCACGGATGCGAAGGAAGTTCAGATACTCCTGCTTGCACATCCGGCGGAAGGACGACGACCCCCGCTCCTTCTGCTGCTCACGCAGATAGCGCCAAAGGTTCAGATAGGCCAGAAAGTCGCTGGTCTCGTCCCTGAAACGGGCATGCTGCTGATCGGCCTGAGCCTGCTTGTCGGCAGGCCGCTCGCGCGGATCCTGGATGGACAACGCGGCGGCTATGACCATGACCTCACGCGCACAGCCGTTCCTGTCCGCCTCCAGCACCATCCGCGCCAGCCGGGGGTCGACGGGCAACTGGGCCAGCTTCCGGCCCGTGTCCGTGAGCCGCTTGCGGGGATCCTTCTGCGCCGGATCGAGGGCGTTCAACTCCTGCAGCAGCTGCACACCGTCGCGGATGTTCCGATGATCCGGCGGATCGATGAAAGGGAACTTCTCGATATCACCGAGACCGGCCGCCGTCATCTGCAGGATCACCGAGGCGAGATTCGTCCGGAGGATCTCCGCATCCGTGAACTCCGGACGGGCGTTGAAATCGTCCTCGCTGTACAGCCGGATGCAGATACCGTCCGACGTACGGCCGCAGCGGCCCTTGCGCTGATTGGCACTCGCCTGCGAGACCGGCTCGATGGGCAGCCGCTGCACCTTCGTGCGGTGGCTGTAACGGGAGATCCGGGCGAAGCCGGGATCGATGACGTACTTGATCCCCGGAACGGTCAGCGACGTCTCGGCCACGTTCGTGGCCAGAACGATCCTGCGACCGGTGTGCGGCTGGAAGACCCGATGCTGCTCCGCATGGGAGAGCCGGGCATAGAGCGGAAGAACCTCCGTGAAGCGGTAGCTCTTCTTGGTCAGCGCGTCCGCCGTGTCACGGATCTCCCGTTCACCGGAGAGGAACACGAGGATGTCCCCCTTGCCCTCCCTCTGCAGCTCCTCCACCGCATCGGTGATCGCCGTGATCTGATCGCGGTCGGCGTCGTCACCGTCCTCCTCCAGCAGCGGCCGGTAACGGACCTCCACCGGATACGTACGGCCACTGACCTCGACGATCGGGGCGTCGCCGAAATGCCGCGAGAAACGCTCGGGGTCGATCGTGGCCGAGGTGATGACGACCTTCAGGTCCGGGCGCCTCGGCAGCAACTGGGCGAGATAACCCAGCAGGAAGTCGATGTTGAGAGACCGCTCGTGAGCCTCGTCGATGATGATCGTGTCGTACGCGCGCAGCTCACGGTCGGTCTGGATCTCGGCGAGCAGAATGCCGTCCGTCATGAGCTTGACGAAAGTGGCGTCCGGATCCACCTGATCGGTGAAGCGGACCTTCCAGCCCACCGCCTCGCCCAGCGGAGTGTCCAGCTCCTCCGCGACCCGCTCGGCAACCGTACGCGCGGCGATCCTGCGCGGCTGCGTGTGCCCGATCATGCCGCGCACGCCACGCCCGAGCTCCAGACAGATCTTGGGAATCTGCGTCGTCTTGCCGGAACCGGTCTCACCGGCGACGATCACCACCTGGTGGTCGCGGATGGCCTCGGCGATCGCATCCTTCTTCTGGCTGACCGGCAGCTGCTCCGGGTACCTGACCTCGGGCACGAGGGCACGCCGCCCGGCCATCCGCTCCTCGGCCTTGCCCACCTCCGCCTCGATCTCGGCGAGCACGGCGGCCCGGGCCTCCGGCTTACGGATCTTGCGCGCACCTTCGAGCCTGCGCCCGAGCCGGTGCGCATCGCGCAGCGACAGCTCGGTCAGGCGGGGGGCGAGGGCGCCGAGGGCGGGAGCGGGGTGCGTAGACATACGGGATCCAGGATCTCATCCCCGGGAAATTCGTGGCTAACGCTTTTGCCCGCGGTGGCCGGGGGCGGGTGCCCAGGGCCTCCTGCGCGGGGTGAGGGCGTACGGGCGGGCGGGTACGCGGAGGCGTGGTACGCGAGGGCAAAGACGAAGCCCCCGTCGATTTCTCGACAGGGGCTTCTGTTGTGGCTGGGGCCGGGGTCGAACCGGCGACCTTCCGATTTTCAGTCGGACGCTCGTACCAACTGAGCTACCCAGCCAAGAGGTTTCACGTGAAACCTCAGCGGTCCTGACGGGATTTGAACCCGCGGCCTCCACCTTGACAGGGTGGCGAGCACTCCAAACTGCTCCACAGGACCAAGCTTCGTACGACAGTGTCGCACAGGGTGGTGCGTGCCCCCAACGGGATTCGAACCCGTGCTACCGCCTTGAAAGGGCGGCGTCCTAGGCCGCTAGACGATGAGGGCTATCGGCCCGCCTGGGCGCTTCTCAGCGCGTCGGGGACGTGAGAAGCATATGGGATGGCGGGAGCTATCGCCAAAACGGTTTAGGAGGAGGGGGAGGGAGTGCCCTCCGGTGGGGTGCTGGGGGACTGGGTCGCGCCGGGCTGGTTCTCCTTCGGGAGGTGGCGGCTGACCTCCGCCGTCGTGAGGCCGAGGCCGCCCAGTTCGATCTCGTCCCAGGCCTGGAGATGGCGGGTGTCCCGGTCGAAGTAGAGGATCGACGCCTCGATGGGGTCGGGGTGCTTGCCCTCGATGGCGCGCAGGCCGCTGCCGCCCGTGGAGCCCTCGATGCGGAGCCGGGTGCCATAGGGCAGGTCCTCCATCTCGTCGTGGTGGAGATGGCCGGCCAGGACCAGGGGGACCTCGCCGTCGACCTCGCGGGCGGCGGAGGGCTCGTGGGCGATGGCGATGTCCACCGGGGTGCCGGCCGTGCTCTGGTCGCGCAGGGCTGTGGCCAGGCGGGCGCCGGCCAGTTCCTGGGACTGCTCGGCGCCGGTCTGCTGGGAGCGGTCGGGGGTGAACTGTGGGTCGCCGATGCCGGCGAAGCGCAGGCCCTTGATCGTTTTGGCTTTGCCGTCGTCCAGGACGTGGACGTTCTTCAGGTTTTCCATGTAGCGCTGGGTGATCATCGAGTCGTGGTTGCCGCGGACCCAGACGTAGGGGGCCCCGAGGTCCTCGATGGGGTCCAGGAAGCCGTTCTCGGCGGCCGTGCCGTGGTCCATCGTGTCGCCCGAGTCGACGATCACGTCGACCTTGTACTGGTCCACGAGTGAGGCGATGATCTTCCAGCTCGCCGGGTTCAGGTGGATGTCGGAGACGTGCAGGACGCGGATGGTGGAGGGGTCGGGCGCGTAGGCGGGGAGGGTCGAGGTGGCGTCGTAGAGCTTGGTGACGTTGGTGACCAGGCGGGCGAGTTCCTTCTGGTAGACGTCGAATTCGGTGACGATGCTGCGTGCGTTGCCGACCAGGGAGGGGGCCGAGGTGAGCAGGCCGGAGAACTTGGGTTCCAGGACGGAGTCGGGGCGCCAGGTGGCGTAGGCGGTGCCGCCGGAGGCGGCGAGGAGGGTGAGGGCGAGGCCGCCGGCGGCCAGGGCGCGGCGGGGGCGGCGGTAGACGGCGAGGCCGAGGGCGGTGGCTCCGGCGACGACGGCGACGCCGGAGCGGACGGCCAGGTCGAGGGTGCCGCGGCTTACGTCCTGGGTGACTTCGTCTTGGAGGCCGGAGAGGCGTTCGGGGTGGTCGACGAGGGCTTGTGAGCGGTCGGGGTCCAGTTGGTCGACGTTCACGTCGAGGCGGACGGGGGCGATGTGGCTGTTGAGTTCCAGGGCGCCCAGGGGCGAGATGTTGATCTTGGTGCCGCCGGTGAAGGAGGGGCGCAGGGTCATGGTGGTGTTCATGGGGCCGACCGGGACCCGGACGTTGCCCACGACCAGCAGTCCGAGCCAGGCGCCTAGGAGGACGACGGTGACGAGTCCCACCGCGCGGGTCCAGGGGTGCGGCTGTGCCACGAGTTCGATGGTGGTGGGTGCCTGGCGGGCGCGGTAGTGGCGGGCCAGGGCGCGTGGGGCGTTGCGGATGGGGTTGAGGACACTCAGGACTGCGGCGGGGACGCGGGCCATTGGTCCCGTATGCCCAAGTGCGTGGGTGGATATGCGGCGCCGGGAGGCTCTCGTACGGGTGTGTCGTGGCTGACAATGGGCCTGTGCTGGAGATGACGCGCGAGGAGTTCGAGGAACTGGTCGCCGAGGCGCTCGACCGGATCCCGCCGGAGTTGACGCGACTGATGGACAATGTCGCGGTGTTCGTCGAGGACGAGCCGCCGGCGGATGATCCCGAGTTGCTCGGGTTGTACGAGGGGACGCCGCTGACGGACCGGGGTGAGTGGTACGCCGGTGTGCTGCCGGATCGGATCACCGTGTACCGGAATCCGACGTTGCGGATGTGCGAGTCGCGGGAGGATGTCGTCGCGGAGACGGAGATCACCGTGGTGCACGAGATCGCGCACCATTTCGGTATCGACGACGAGCGGCTTCACGCCCTGGGTTACGGCTGACCGAGTTGTGAATGCGGGGCGCGTGTCCTCTTGTGTGCGGGGGGAGTTGGAGGTGTTGACTCCCTCACTTTTTCCGGAGGTGGCCCCGTGCGCCCCTTGTACGTACCCGTCCGACTGGCCGTCACGGTCGTGGCGGTCGCCGCTGCCGCCGGCTGCATGAGCGTCGGCGACGACGGCGCGGGCGGGAGCGTCAAGCCGTCGCACTCCGCCGGGCAACGGGGTGGCGAGGCGCCCGATGGCGGGCCGGCGGTGTCGGGCGGTGGCGCCGGGTTCGGTGCGGCCGAGGGCGAGCGGGAGCGCGGCAGGGGCAAGAAGGGCGGGAAGGGCAAGGGCGGCGCGGCGGGGGAGTCCGCGTCTCCCGCGGTGTCGCCGAGCGCTGACGCGAGTCCGGTCGTGCCGGGGCGTGAGAAGCCGGGCAAGCCGGTTCGGCCCACGCCTAAGCCGCCGGCTCCGCCGACGCCCACCCGGACGGTCGAGCCGGAGCCCACGCCGACGCCGCCGGAGCCGACGGCGTCCGCGGAGCCGACGCCGGAGCCGTCGTCGTCGGCGCATGAGCCGCCGGGGACACAGCTCGCACAGCGGGAGCCGGCGCCGGAGGCGGGGGTGCCGGCCTAGGGCCGGGGGTGTGCGGGTGGGGTTGGGAAATTGGCGGCGGGGGTGGGAACAATCCCGGTGGGAGGGTGGTTGGAGTCCTTGGGAGGCTGTCCGGTCGTCGGGCAGTGGCCCGCTGTCTTCTGCACAGTCCGGTTTGCCTTGTGGGGCCCGGAGTGCGTATGGTGGCAGATCGTTTGAACCCATTCTTGCCCGGCGCCACTGCAGAGCGCGCCGTGTGGCGCGTACTCTCCCTTGCCGTGGTGGACCGCATTGAGGCGGTCGTATTGCGAATCGCGAATCACGGAGTTGACGGGCGCGTGCCGACTTGAGACTCCGGAAGGTTTCGCATTCGCATGTCCATCGCCAGTACTGATCACGTCGTCGTGCCCGAGAACGAGCAGGCCGAGGACTCCCCCGAGGTCACGTTCGCGAGCCTCGGTCTCCCCGAAGGCGTTGTGCGCAAGCTCGCGCAGAACGGCGTGACCACCCCCTTCCCGATCCAGGCCGCGACCATCCCGGACGCCCTGGCCGGCAAGGACATCCTCGGCCGTGGCCGCACCGGCTCCGGCAAGACCCTGTCGTTCGGTCTGCCGACCCTGGCCACGCTGGCCGGCGGCCGGACCGAGAAGCACAAGCCGCGGGCGGTCATCCTGACGCCGACGCGTGAGCTCGCCATGCAGGTCGCCGACGCCCTGCAGCCCTACGGCGACGTCCTCGGCCTGAAGATGAAGGTCGTCTGCGGCGGTACGTCGATGGGCAACCAGATCTACGCCCTGGAGCGTGGCGTCGACGTTCTCGTCGCCACCCCGGGCCGGCTGCGCGACATCATCAACCGCGGCGCCTGCTCGCTGGAGAACGTGCAGATCGCCGTTCTCGACGAGGCCGACCAGATGTCGGACCTGGGCTTCCTGCCCGAGGTGACCGAGCTGCTGGACCAGGTTCCGGCGGGCGGTCAGCGGATGCTGTTCTCGGCCACGATGGAGAACGAGATCTCCACGCTGGTCAAGCGTTACCTGACCGACCCGGTGACGCACGAGGTCGACAGCGCCCAGGGCAACGTCACGACCATGTCGCACCACATCCTCATCGTGAAGCCCAAGGACAAGGCGCCGGTCACTGCCGCGATCGCCTCCCGCAAGGGCCGCACGATCATCTTCGTCCGCACCCAGCTGGGCGCCGACCGTATCGCCGAGCAGCTGTGCGACTCGGGTGTGAAGGCCGACGCGCTGCACGGCGGTATGACGCAGGGTGCGCGTACCCGGGTGCTCGAGGACTTCAAGAAGGGCTACGTCAACGCGCTCGTCGCGACCGACGTCGCCGCTCGCGGTATCCACGTCGACGGTATCGACCTGGTGCTGAACGTGGATCCGGCCGGTGACCACAAGGACTACCTGCACCGGGCGGGCCGCACCGCGCGTGCCGGCCGCACGGGCACGGTCGTGTCCCTGTCGCTGCCGCACCAGCGGCGTCAGATCTTCCGGCTGATGGAGGACGCGGGCGTCGACGCCGGGCGTCACATCATCCAGAGTGCCGGTGCTTTCGACCCGGAGGTCGCGGAGATCACCGGTGCCCGGTCGATGACCGAGGTCCAGGCCGAGTCCGTGGGCAATGCCGCGCAGCAGGCCGAGCGTGAGGTCGCCGAGCTCACCAGGGAGCTGGAGCGGGCGCAGCGGCGTGCGAACGAGCTGCGCGAGGAGGCCGACCGTCTGGTCGCCCGGGTCGCCCGCGAGCAGGGTGAGGACCCCGAGGCCGCGGTGGCCGAGGCGCAGGCAGCGGTGGTGGCCGCGGCGGCCGAGGTGTCCGTGCCCGAGCAGCCGGCGGCGCAGGACGTCGACCGGGCGGACCGTGACGACCGTGGCGGGCGTTCGTACGAGCGTCGTGACGACAGTCGTGGTGGCGGTTTCCGCCGTGACGACCGTCGTGATGACAACCGTGGTGGCGGTCGTTCGTTCGAGCGTCGTGACGACCGTGGTGGTCGTGGTTTCGAGCGTCGTGACGACAGTCGTGGGCCGTTCCTTCGAGCGCCGGGACGAGCGCGGTGGGCACCGGGGCAGTGACCGTCCCTTCAACCGCGACCGTCAGGGCGACCGTCCCGGCTTCCGCGCCGCCGGTCACGACCGCCCCTCCGGCCGTCGTGACGACCACCGTGGCGGTGGTTCGTTCCAGCGCCGCGAGGACAAGCCGCGCTGGAAGCGCAACGGCTGACATCAGCGCATGAGGAGCGCCGTGGTTCCGTCCCGACGGGCGGGCCACGGCGCTCTGTCGTTCCGGCGGGCTGTGCGAGGGGCCGTCGGATCCGCCCGAACCGGTCGATCGGGGGTCCTGATCGGCCCTGTTCGTCCGTTCGGCAGGGCCGGGACCCCGATACCCGATCGGAGACGCGGCGTCGTCCGGCTATGCTCGTGGGGGCAACATCGCTTGGGCCCTTAGCTCAATTGGCAGAGCAGTGGACTTTTAATCCATTGGTTGTGGGTTCGAGTCCCACAGGGCCTACAAGGAAGCCCCGGTCCGGATCGTCTCCGGGCCGGGGCTCTCGCCGTTGTGGGGGGCGGGTCAGCCGGTGGC
The DNA here is from genome assembly GCF_000725785.1 of Streptomyces flavovariabilis. Taxonomy (NCBI): domain Bacteria; kingdom Bacillati; phylum Actinomycetota; class Actinomycetes; order Kitasatosporales; family Streptomycetaceae; genus Streptomyces; species Streptomyces flavovariabilis. The sequence goes on from NZ_JNXD01000011.1 coordinate 510,021, forward strand.
GAGCATGCCCGACCGCAGTCGTGCCACCGTGCGCGAGATCAGCCGGGAGACGTGCATCTGCGAGATGCCGAGCCGGGCGCCGATCTCCGCCTGGGTCAGTTCCTCCACGAAGCGCAGGTGGAGGATGAGGCGCTGGCGGTCGTCGAGTTCGGCGACGAGGGGGGCCAGGGCGTGGAAGTCCTCGACGAGTTCGAGGGCCGGGTCCTCCTCGCCGATGAACTCCGACAGGGTCGTGTCGCTCTCGTCCGGGTCGCCGGTGACCGTGGCGTCGAGGGAGGAGGACAGGTAGCCGTTGGCCGCGATCTGCGCCTCGACGACTTCCTCTTCCGACAGGTTCATCAGGGCCGCCAGTTCGGCCACCTTCGGCGCGCGGCCGAGGCGGGAGGACAGTTCCTCGGTGGCCTTGGCGAGTTCGGTGCGGGCCTCCTGGAGGCGGCGGGGCACATGCACGGCCCAGGACGTGTCACGGAAGAACCGCTTGATCTCGCCGATGATGTACGGCACCGCGAAGCTGGTGAACTGGACCTCGCGGGAGACCTCGAACCGGTCGATGGCCTTGATCAGCCCGATGACGCCGACCTGGACGATGTCCTCCATCGACTGGCCGCTGGTGCGGAACCGGCGGGCCGCGAAGCGCACCAGCGACATGTTCATCTCGATGAGCGTGTTGCGGGCGTACTGGTATTCGGGGGTGCCCTCCTCCAGTACCGCGAGCCGGTCGAGGAACTGTCCGGTCAGCCCGCGTGCGTCCTGCGGGGCGAGCTTCTGGGGCTCGGCGATCTGCGGCAGCTCCTCACCGGTGTAGGTGGCGGAATCCGTCGTCGTGCCGATGCGCATGGTCGCCGTCACGGGGCCCTCCCTCTCAGTCCGGCCCGCTCCCATCCCCCGACAGGCCACCTCCAGCGCCGCTACCCGCCCTCGCCCGGGTCATGCTCCGCATATGCCCCGGCGAGACGTTGACCACAGTCGGCGCAGGTCGAGGCGGTGGCGGGGTACCCGGACCTGTGCTGCGACGGTACGGGCAGGGAGGGCGGGCGGTGGGGTGCGCGAGAGGAAGCCGTGGGGGTCATGGAGCGGACAGTTGTCGTTTGACAACTATAGGTGCAGGACAACAACCTAGGGCAGTTCAGGCAGTCCGGGTACCGGACGAGCGGGAGTCTTCGGAGTCGTCGTGTATCTGGGCCGCCGCCGCGTCGCAGAACGCCTCCAGCCCCTGCAGCAGCGCCACCCGCTTCGCCGCGGGCATCTGGTCGAGCACCGCGCGCAGCGCCTGCTCCCGGCGTACGCGCAGGTCGGCCAGGAAGGCGCGGCCCCGGCCGCTGAGGTGCAGGCGGACTTCGCGCCGGTCGGCCGGACTCACCTCACGCTCGACGAACCCGGCCGCATGCAGCCGGTCGCACAGCCGGCTGGTCGACGGCGGTGTGGAGGCGAGGGAGTCGGCGAGCGTACGCAGGTTGATGCCCTCGTGGTGTTCGAGGATGAGCAGCACCCGCAGCTGGGACGCGGAGGCCGGCGCGGTCGAGGCCCGGCCCCAGAGGACTTCCAGCAACTCCGCGGCCGTGGAGGTCACACGGGCGACCTCTGCTGGCTCAGGGCGGGGTCGGAGGGAAGTCACAGTCACACTCTCGCAGGCACCGGGATGGCCGCCAGCGTACTAGGCGTGAGGTGAGCCGTCCGGGACCGCTTCCCGGCCCGTAGACGAGACCCGTTTGACGAGGACGCGTCGGCGTCCCACCGAGGAGGATGAACAGACCACCGTGACCACGATCACGAACAGATTCGTGGCCGCCGAGCGCGCCCTGCGCACGGCGGCGCCCCATCAACTGCTGGACGCGGTCCGTGGTGTACTGACCGATCAGTACGCGGCGGACTCCGTCGAGCTTTTCCTGGCCGACTACGGACTGACGGTGCTTCAGCCGGTGTCCGTGCTGCCGCACACCCTTCAACCGGTATCCGTGCCCAACAGCCCGGCGGGCCGTGCCTTCGGTGCGCAGGAACCGTATGTGGAAGTCCTTTCGGGTGATCTCGTACGGGTGCATCTGCCCGTCACCGTGCGCGGCGACCGCCTCGGCGTGCTGACCGTGACCCTGCCGGGCGCGGAGCACGCCGACGGCTGCCTGGGTGAGCTGGCCGAGATCGCCGAGGTGCTCGGGCACGAGGTCGTCGTGGCCGAGCGCGACACCGACCTGTATCTCCAGGCCCGCCGCCGGGACCGGCTCACGCTGGCCGCCGAGATGCAGTGGCAGCTGCTGCCGGGCCGCTCCTGCACCCGCCCGGAGTACGAACTGGGCGCGCAGCTGGAACCGGCGTACGGGATCTTCGGCGACAACTTCGACTGGTCCGCCACGGCCGACCGGCTCAGCCTCTACGTCACCAACGGCATGGGCGAGGGCATAGAGGCCTCCCTGCTGACGAACCTGGCGATCAACGCCCTGCGCAACGCGCGCCGGGCGGGGCTGTCCATCGACGACCAGGCGGCCCTGGCCGACCAGGCGGTGTACGCCCACCACCGGGGCCGCTGTTACCTCTCCGTGCTGATGCTCGACTTCGACCTGGCCACCGGCCGGGTGCGCGCGGTGGATGCCGGGTCGCCGCAGATGCTGCGGCTGCGCCGGGGCGTGGTGGAGCGGGTGCCCTTCGACGCGCAGCTGCCGCTCGGCATGTTCGAGGAGACCGACTACGTGGTCCAGGAGCTCCGGGTCGAGCCGGGCGACCGGCTGATCTTCGTCAGCGACGGGGTCTACGACGTCGCCTCCCCGGGCGGCGAGGCCTACGGGGACGCCGCGCTGGCCCGGGCGATCCAGTCGACCCGGCTGCTGCCGGCCGCCGAGGTGCCCCGGGCCCTTCTGCGCGAACTGACGGGCCACCGCGGCCGGTCCGCCCCGGACGACGACGCCCTCGTGGTGTGCCTGGACTGGCGTGGGCGGTAAGCGACGGGGAAGGCGCAGGTCGGGGGTGCCGGTCGTCGGCTGTTTGGTGGTGTCGTACACCGGCACTAATGTTTGTCATATGGCAATTAACGGGCTGAGGCGCCGTCGTGCGACCTCGGTCCGGCCCGTGCAAGGGAGCGATGCAAGTGTCGGTGTCGGAAGAGAACACGGAACAGGAGCCGGCCGCATACCAGGTGAGCGCCTTTCTGGAACGGCGCCGGGAGCAGATCGCCCAACGCTGGGCGGACGCCGCGCTGTTCCGCACGGTCTTCACCGTGTCACGCGACGAGGCGGTGGAGGCGGGCAGGGCCGTGACCGCGGCACTGGCGGCGGTGGCGGCCTCGGGGCGGCTGGACGACATCCGGGCATCCGGATTCGAAGCCGTGCGCGACCAGTTGGGGCGGATGGCGGCTTCCCGCGCCCGTACGGGCATCGATCCGGACGGGGTCGCCGACGAGGTGGCCGCGCTGCGCGAGCCGGTGACCGAGCTGCTGCGCGCCGAGTTCCCGGAGCCGTACGCCCCCGAGGCCCAGGAGGCCGTGGTGGCGCTGACCGTGCTCATGGGCACGCTGCGCCTGGTCGTGTTGGAGACGACGGTCAGCGCGGGCGAGGAGCTGATCGCCCGGCAGCGCGAGCAGCTGCACGAGGTGGCCACCCCGGTGATCAAGCTGTGGGAGAGCACCGTCGCCGTCCCGCTGATCGGCACCCTGGACAGCGCGCGCAGCCAGGTCGTCATGGAGAGTCTGCTGAACGCGATCGTCGCCGAGCGCGCCCGCTACGCCATCCTCGACATCACCGGCGTGCCCACGGTCGACTCGCTGGTCGCCCAGCACCTGATGAAGACCGTGGCGGCGGCCCGGCTGATGGGCGCCGAATGCATCGTCTCCGGCATCCGGCCCGCGATCGCGCAGACCATCGTCCACCTGGGCATCGACCTCGGCACGGTGCTCACCCGCTCGAGCCTGGAGGACGCGCTCGCCTACGCGCTCAGCCGGCAGGGTGTCGAGATCGCGCCGCTGAGGGCGGTCGGCGCGGCGGCGGACGCGGGCACGCGGTGACCGGGTCGGCGGGACACGGCCCCCTGGGCGGACACGGCTTCACCGTGCCGGTCCTCCAGCTGGGCGACGTCCTGCTGGTCACCCTCCAGGGGGAGTTGCACGACGAGATGGCCGAGCAGCTCCAGCAGGACATCACGGCCCGGATCTCGCACACCCGGGTGACCGGGGTCGTGATCGACATCTCCGGCGTGGAGATCGTCGACTCCTTCCTGGGCCGGGTCCTCGCCGAGATCGCCGCCGGAGCCAAGCTGCTGGCGGCCCGTACGGTGCTGGCCGGGATGCGCCCGGCGGTGGCGATCACCCTGGTCGAGCTGGGGCTCACCCTGCCCGGCATGCGTACGGCCCTGGATGTCGAACGTGCGATGGAGATGCTCGGCGTGACCACGCGCCGGGGCGAGGGGAGTCCATGATGCAGGCTTCCCGCCGCCATGCCGGTCCGGCCAGCCTGCCGATCGGCTCGGACGCCGATCTGGCCTGGGTACGGCAGCAGGTCCGGCAGACCGCCGCCGAGCTCGGCTTCGGGCTCGTGCAGCAGACCAAGCTCGTCACCGCGGCGAGCGAGCTGGCCCGCAACACCCTCGTCCACGGCGGGGGCGGCCATGTGAATCTCACCCCGCTGGACGCCGGGCAGTCGCACGGGCTGCGGCTGGCCTTCGTCGACACCGGGCCCGGCATCCGCGACCTGGACCTGGCGCTGACCGACGGCTACACCAGCGGCGGCGGGCTCGGGCTCGGCCTGAGCGGGGCCAAGCGGCTGGTGCAGGAGTTCGATGTGGACAGCCGGCCCGGTGAGGGGACCACCGTCACCGTCACCGCCTGGGCCACCGTCGTACCGCCCTCCCGGACGGTGCCGTGATGAGCAGGGTCTGGGACGTGCCGGTGGACGACTCGACCCGGGTGCGGGACGTACGCGTGGCGGCCGAGGAGGCCAGCGCCTGCGCCGGCCTGCCCCCGAACCGCACTGCGACCGCCGCGCTCGTGGCGACGGAGCTGGCGACCAACCTGCTGCGGCACGCGGACGACGGGCGCGTGCTGATCAACCTCGTCGAGCGGGCGCACGACGACGGCCGTCGGGCCGCCGTGCAGCTCGTCTCGGTCGACCACGGCCCCGGCATCCCGGACGTCGCGGCGGCGATGCGCGACGGCTACACCACGACCGTCGCCGCCTCGCTCGGCGCCGGACTCGGCACGTGCCGGCGCATAGCGAACGACTTCGACCTGCACAGCGCGCCCGGCCGGGGCACCGTCGTGATGGCCCGCATCGGCCACGAGCCCGCCGTCCGCAACCAGGGGCCGCCCCCGCCGGGCCCGCGTGCCGGGGGCGTCAACGTCCCCCTCGGCCGGGCCGAGCACTCCGGGGACGCCTGGGGCCGGGTGCGCGGCGGGGACCGGCTGACCCTGCTGCTCGCCGACGGGCTCGGTCATGGTGTCAAGGCCGCCGAGGCCTCCACCGCGGCGGTGGAGGAGCTGCGCGGTATGGGGGAGCTGCCGCCCGCCGACCTCCTGCGGCGGCTGGGCCCGGCCCTGCGCCCCACCCGGGGCGCGGCCGTCGCCGTGGCCCAACTCGATCTGCGAGAGGCGCAGTTGAGCTTCGCCGGGATCGGCAACGTGGGCGCCCGGCTGCGGACCGGGGGCACTTGGAAGGCGCTGCTGTCCCACCCCGGCATCGTGGGCGCGCAGGCCCCGGCGTCCGTGCCCGTGCAGCGGATGCCCTGGCATGCGGACAGCCTGCTGGTGCTGCACAGCGACGGCCTGCCCAGCCGCTGGACGCCGCCCGACGACGGCGTACTGCCCGGCTGCGACCCGGCGGTGGCGGCCGCGGTGGTGCTCCGGGACGCGGGGAGCGCGGCCCGGCCGGTACGGGACGACACATGCGTGGCGGTCCTGACCGCCGGCGGCGTGAGCCGCCACGGCTCGGGGGTCTGAGGGGCGTCGGGGGGCCGGGAGACCGGTGGACCGGCGGGGATCCGGGGCCCGGGGTCCGAGGTCCGGGGTCCGAAATCCGGGTGCAGCGGCGGGGCGCCACGGGCGGCGTGAGCGGCGGGCGATCCGGCCGGCCGCCCGGCAGACCGGGCTCCAGGTGCCCACAGGGGCACTCGGCGACCGGTTCCAGCGGCGGGTCGGGCAGTGCGTGCGGCCGGACACCGCGGGGAGTCGCGGCCCGGGCGGCGGGCTTGCCGCGGGAACTCACGCGAGGCGCAGGCGGGTTGACCTGCGCGGAGCAACCGTCCGTGCGGCCGGGCCGGGCCGAGAAGTCACCGTCCGTGTGGCCGGGCCGGGACGAGAAGTCACCGCCCCTCCAGGTCCGGGCCGCCGGAACTCACGTCCGGGCGGCCGGAACTCACGTCCGGGCGGCCGGAACTCACCGCCCGTGCGGGCCCGCGCTGCCGGAGCTCACAGCCCTTCCGCCTCATCGGCGCCCGGCGTCGTGTCCTGGGCTGCCAGGAAGCCCAGCAACCCCCTGCTCAGCGCCTCGCGTTCCGCCGGTTCCATCGCCGCCAGTGCCGTGGCCAGGGCCTGGGCGCGGCGGCCGGCGACATCGCGCAGGACGCGCTGTCCGTGTGTCGTGAGCCACAGTTGCACCTCGCGGCGGGTGTCGGGGTGCGGGGCCCGTTCCAGCAGGCCGGCCGCCGCCAGGCGGTCGCAGAGGCGGCTGGCCGTGGGAGGGCCGATGTCCAGTCCGTCCGCCAGCGCCGTCAAATTCAGGCCGGGCGCCCCCTGCACGGTGCGCAGCGCCCGCAACTGGTGCGGGGACAGGCGCAGGGACGCCTCCTGCGCGGCGACCGACCACAGCGTCGTCAGAGTCTCCACGGCATCGGCGATCTGTGATGCGAGGGCCTCCGGGCCATCGCCCGGTCCCCTCGCCCGGTGGTCGCCGGGGCCGCCGAGATCGGTCACGAAACGGTCACTTCCATAAAGCTCCGGGTACTGATGAGGTCGCCCTCTTTCAATGGCTGTACCCGATGAACCGGGGGGCAAGCAGCCCGGTTCAGTGCCCGGCCCGACCGGGGGCGGCTCAGCCCGCGCTGAGTTCCGTCAACGCGGCTAGCGGCAGCGTGTGCTGGGTCTGGAGGACCTTCGCCCGCAGGTAGCGGACGTTGTGGGCGGTGGTGAAGACGCCCGTGGGAACGCGGTCGCGGACGCCGACGCCCAGGGACCGCAACTGGCCCGCCTTGTCAGGGTTGTTGGAGAGCAGGTCCAGCTCGCCGATGCCCAGGGCCCGGAGCATCTGGGCCGCCGCCGTGTAGTCGCGGGCGTCCTCCGGCAGTCCCAGGGCCGCGTTCGCCTCGTACGTGTCGAGCCCCTCGTCCTGGAGGGCGTACGCGTCGAGCTTGTTGTAGAGGCCGATCCCGCGGCCCTCCTGGCGGAGGTAGAGGAGCACGCCGCCGCGCTCGGCGATGCGCTCGACCGCCTCGCGCAGCTGCGGGCCGCAGTCGCAGCGGGCGGAGCCGAACACGTCCCCGGTCAGGCACTCGGAGTGCAGCCGCACCAGCGGGACCGGGCCGGGCTTGCCGAGGACCACGGCCACGTGCTCCCGGCCGTCGGCCAGCCCGTGGAAGGTGACGAGCTCGGCGTCGGCCTCGTAGCCGTCGTGGAAGCGCAGCGGGACCCGGACGCGGGAGCGCGGGGTGGCGATGACGTCGGGGGTGTCGGGCATGCGGGGCCTCCGGGTTCCGTTTCCTGCTCGGCTGCACAGCCGTACTGCTTCAGATTTGAAGCAGATCCACGTTCGGGAACCCTACTCTTGCTTTAAATTTGAAGCAATGAGAATCCGGCTCTGTGTGGCGCGCGTCACGAACAGGCCGGTGAAGACCTCCGCCGCCACGGCACGTCGTCCGCCGCCGGCCGCGTCCCGTCCTCCTGGAGTCCCTGCGCGATCGCCGCGGAGATCTCCTCCAGCTGCCCCACCTGCTCCTCGCTGAGCCGGTCGAACAGGAAACTCCGCACGGTCTCGACATGCCCGGGCGCCGCCCGCTCCAGCACGGCGAACCCCTCGTCGGTCAGCGCGGCGATGCTGCCCCGCTTGTCGTACCGGCAGGCCTCGCGCCGCAGCATGCCGTCCTTCTCCAGCCGCGTGACCGCGTACGTCAGCCGACTGCGCGTGATCTTCAGTCGCTCGGCGAGGTCGGTCATGCGCAGCCGCCGCTGCGGTGACTCCGACAGGACGGACAAGATGGAGTAGTACAGGTGCGGCATGCCGGCGTCCTGCTGGAGCTGCCGGTCGATCGCGTCCTCCAGGAGCAGCGAGGCGGCGATGTAGGCGCGCCAGGCGCGCTGCTCATCGGGGGTGAGCCAGCGAGTCGTCATGCCACCAGTGTAGGTTTGTTTCAAACTTGAACCAAGACCCGTCCAGTCCCGCCGTGGACCCCTCCAGTCCCGCCGTCCCGACCAGCCGCGGAGCGTCGATGCCTCACCCGTACGTCCTGCTGTCCGCCGCCGTCTCCCTCGACGGCTACCTGGACGACACCGGACCCGACCGGCTGCTCCTGTCGAGCCCGGCCGACTTCGACCGGGTCGACGAGGTCCGGGCCCGCGTCGACGCGATCCTGATCGGCGCCGGCACCATCCGCGCCGACAACCCCCGGCTCCTGGTGAACTCGGAGAAGCGACGGGCCGCCCGCACGGCCGCCGGGAAACCCGAGTACCCCCTCAAGGTCACTGTCAGCGGCTCCGGCGACCTCGACCCGGACGCCCGCTTCTGGCACACCGGCGGCGACAAAGTCCTCTACACGACCGACCGGGGTGCCGACCGTGCCCGTGCCCTCGGCCTCGCCACCGACGTCGTCCCGCTCGGCCCCGACCTCGACTGGCGGCGGCTCCTCACGCACCTGCACGACGTCCGGGGCGTACGGCGGCTCATGGTCGAGGGCGGCGGCCTGATCCACACCCAGCTCCTCACCCAGGGCCTGGCCGACGAACTCCAGCTGGTCCTCGCCCCGCTCTTCGTGGGCGACCCCCGGGCACCCCGCCTCTTCGGCCCCGGCGGCTACCAGGGCGGCCGCCTGCGGCTGCTGGAGTCACGGCAGATCGAGGACGTGGTCCTCATGCGCTACGAACCGACCGCCCCGGGCACCGGCCCCCTGCCCACCGCCGCCGACCACCACTGGCTGACTCTCGCCTGCGAACTGGCCGAGCGCTGCCCGCCGTCGGACACGGCGTTCAGCGTGGGCGCGGTCGTGGTCGCCGCCGACGGCACGGAACTGGCCCGCGGCCACTCCCGCGAGGCCGGCGACCCGGTCGTGCACGCCGAGGAGGCGGCCCTCGCCAAACTCGACCCGGCCGACCCGCGCCTGCCCGGCGCGACGGTGTACAGCAGCCTGGAGCCCTGCGCCCGCCGCGCCTCCCGCCCCGCCCCCTGCGCCCGGCTGATCCTCGACGCGGGCGTACGACGGGTCGTCACGGCCTGGCGCGAGCCGGACACCTTCGTGACGGACGCCGACGGCAGCGGCCTTCTCGCAGCCCAGGGAGTGGAGGTCGTCGTCCTCCCGGAGCACGAGGAGCGGGCCCAGGCCCCGAACCGCCACCTGCCGGGCTGAGTGCGGGCCGATCGGCCCAACAGATCCTGCGTCCGCACCACCGCCCGGGCCACGCTGCCTCCAGGGCCAGGACGAGAGCACGGAGGCGGCGGCCATGAGGTCAGCGGGGAGACGACGGACGGCGGCACTGCTCCTCGTGCCTCTGGTCACCGCGCTCGCCCTGCTCGTCCCCTCCTTCGATGCCGACGGTCCGGACGCCCGCACCATGGGCCCGGCCCTGTCCTCCGACGCCGCGTTCACCCATCCCGGCGTCCTCGTCGACCGGGACCAGCTGGACGCCCTGCGCGAGCACGTCACCGCCGGGCGGCAGCCCTGGCTGAAGGCGTACCTCGCGATGCGGGACAGCGTGTACGGCTCCTACCGGTACCGGGCCGAGCCGCACGAGACCGTCGTCTGCCCGGCCGGTGACCTTCGGGGCCGGGGCTGCGCCGAGGAGCGTGCGGACGCCCTGGCCGCCTACACCCAGGCCCTGCTCTTCACCGTCACCGGCGAGCGGCGGCACGCGGAGAAGGCCCGGCAGATCATGGACGCCTGGTCGGCAACGCTGCGCCGGCACACCGGGGAGAAGGCCGCGTTGCAGGCCGGCTGGACCGGGTCGGTCTGGGCCCGGGCCGCCGAGATCGTGCGGCACACGCCCGGCGCGGGCTGGCCGGCCGCGCGGGTGCGGGGCTTCGAGGACATGCTGCGCACCGTCCACCTTCCCCAAGTCACCTCGTCCGACCCGGACTTCACCGGCACCTGGGACCTCGTGGCGACCGACGCGGTCATCTCCGTCGCCGTGTTCCTCGAGGACCGCCGGGCCTTCGACCACGCCCTGGAACGCTTCCGGGAGCGGGTGCCCGCCTACTTCTACCTGGAGGAGGACGGCCCCGTGCCGCTCACCGTGCCCGGCTCCGGCGTGGACGGCCCGCAGCGCATGGCGTCGTACTGGTTCGGGCAGACCACCTACCGCGACGGCGTCTCCCAGGAGACCTGTCGCAGCTTCCGGCACGTCGGCGCCTCGCTCGCCGCCACCGCCCACATCGCCGAGACGGCCTGGCACCAGGGCGTCGACCTCTACGGCGGGAGCGAGGACCGGCTGGCGGCCGCGCTCGCCCTGCACGCCCGCCACGAGCTGGGCGAACGCGCACCCGAGTGGCTGTGCGGCGGGCGCGTCGAACGGAACCTCGGACCCCATCTGGAGGTCGCCCTCCACCACCTGGAGGAACGGCGCGGCCGGCCCGTCCCGGCCGCGCACGAGCTGGCCGCACGGGCCCGGCCCGCCGGCACCGACGACCTGTTCACCGCCTGGGAGACCCTGACCCACGCGGGCGCCCCGGCGGGCTGAGCGGAGGGTGTGCACGAGGTGCCCCGCGGATGGCGTACACTGGAGTCACAACGACGCGGGGTGGAGCAGCTCGGTAGCTCGCTGGGCTCATAACCCAGAGGTCGCAGGTTCAAATCCTGTCCCCGCTACTGAAGGCCGAGGGCCGGAGAACCACCCCGTTCCGCACCGCAACTGACGCACCGTCAAAACTCGTCAGTTACTTGTGTGGCGGTCAACTCGCCCGATTTAGCCCCGTCATGGCAGGTAAGTCCGCACGAAAAAGGTTAATGATCAAGTGGAATCGCTGGAATACCCCTCGCGCGTCTATTAACGTTCGATAACGCAGCGCGGTCGTCCCAGCCGTCACAGAAGGCGGCTCCGTGCGCACGTGCCGAATCCCGAAAGGGAACCGGGGAACCACCACTTGGGGTGAATCGGGCGTATACCACCGTGGCAGCACGGCCGGTATACGCGCGTAGGAGACCTTCCTGCTCCGAACCCGTCAGCTAACCCGGTAGGCGAGAAGGAAGGAAAGGAGCACGCCCACGTGGCGTCCAACCGGCCTGCCCCCGCGGCCCCGTTCGCGCCGAAGCGCGACACAGACACCTTCGGCTACGGCGGTCAGCACACCGACGAGGGCCCGTTCCAGGAGTGGAACCCCACCGAGGAGTCCATCCGTCCCGTCCGCGGCCGGCATCGCGTCACCAAGCAGCGCGGCGGAGGCCTCGCCCGCAGCTCCACCGTCCTGGGCGTCGGCGTCATAGCCGCCGTGGGTGCCGGCGGCATGGCCAGTGCCCAGACCGGCAAGCCCCCGGTGTCCATCTCCGTCCCGGACCTGCCCTCGGTGGGTTCCCTCATCTCGGACGACGACACCCCCGAAGGTTCCGCCACCCCGCTCAGCAGCCTCGGCACCGTCACGGCGGACACCGAGCAGGGCACCTCCGAAGCCGGCGCCGGTGAGGCGCTGCGCGCCCGGATCATGGCCCAGGTCGAGCACCAGCAGGACCAGATCGAGACCAAGGCCGCCCAGGACGCCGCGGCCGCCGCCGAGAAGGCAGCCGCGGACGCCGTCGCCAAGGCGGAGAGGGAAGCCAAGGCCAAGGCCGCCGAAGCCAAGAAGAAGGCGGAGGAGGAGGCCAGGAAGAAGGCCGAGGCCGAGCGGCTCGCCGCCCTCGCCAAGCAGTTCACGCTGCCGACCTCCTCGTACACCATCAGCTCCAGCTTCGGCCAGGCCGGCGCCTACTGGTCCTCCGGCTACCACACCGGCCTCGACTTCGCCGCCCCCACGGGCACGCCGATCAAGGCCGTCCACAGCGGCACCATCACCGAGGCGGGCTGGAACGGCTCGTACGGCTACAAGACCGTCCTCACCCTCGATGACGGCACCGAGATCTGGTACGCGCACCAGTCCTCCATCGGCGTCAGCGTCGGCCAGAAGGTCAGCACCGGCGACGTCATCGGCCGCGTGGGCGCCACCGGCAACGTCACCGGGGCGCACCTTCACCTCGAGGTCCACTCCGGTGGATCCTCGAGCGGCATCGACCCGATGGCCTGGCTGCGCGGCAAGGGACTGAACCCGTAAGCGGTACACGCCCGTTGAAGCACCGGCGACCCTGACGACGACCCCCCGACGTCAGGGCCGCCGGTTCTTTCGGCGTGCCACGGGACGGGCTTACGGAAGCTTTGCGTCAACTGCGGAATGAGGCGCTCCGGTACGGGCGTTGACAGTGGCCATGACTTCTCTCCGCAAGCTCGGCTCCTCCGACCTCGAGATCTTCCCGCTCGCCCTCGGCGGCAACGTCTTCGGCTGGACCGCCGACCAGGACCAGTCGTTCGCCGTCCTCGACGCCTACACCGCCGCCGGCGGCAACTTCATCGACACTGCCGACTCCTACTCGGCCTGGGGCGAGGGCAACCGGGGCGGGGAATCCGAGACCGTCCTCGGAGCGTGGCTCAAGGCCCGCGGCAACCGCTCGGACGTCGTCGTCGCCACGAAGGTCAGCCAGCACCCCGAGTTCCGCGGCCTGTCCGCCGACACCATCAAGGCCGCCGCCGACGCCTCCCTGCGGCGCCTCGGCACCGACCACATCGACCTGTACTACACGCACTTCGACCAGCCCGACGTGCCCGTCGAGGAGATCATCGGCGCGCTCGACAGTCTCGTGAAGGCCGGGAAGGTGCGGCACATCGCCGCCTCCAACATCTCCGCCGAGCGGCTGCGGGCGTCCCTGGAGTTCTCCGAACGCGAGGGACTCGCCCGGTACGTCGCCCTCCAGCCGCACTACAACCTGGTCTCCCGCGACACCTACGAGGGCGAGCTCCGGGACCTCGCCGAGCGGACCGGTCTGGCCGCCGTGCCGTACTTCGCGCTCGCGTCCGGCTTCCTCACGGGCAAGTACCGGCCCGGCACGACCGTGGCGAGCGCGCGGGCGGGGAGTGCGGCCACGCACCTGGAGACCGAGCGAGGGCGGCGAGTGCTCGCCGCCCTCGACGAGATCGCCGGGGCGCACGACGTACCCGTGGCCACGGTGGCTCTGGCGTGGCTGGCCGCCCAGCCGACCGTGGCGGCGCCGATCGCTTCCGCGCGGACGGTGGAGCAGCTGCCCGCGCTGACCGGCGTCGGCGAGCTGACGCTCTCGGAGGCCGAGATCGGGCGGCTCACGCAGGCCTCGGCCTGATCCCGGGTCTCGGCCCGCTCCCGGGTCTCGGCCTGATCCGGACGGCAGGTTTCAGGAGCGGTACGGGTTGTACGCGGGGTACGGCGCCGGCTGGGGGCCGTACCCGTACACCCCGTACACCGGCCAGGGCGGGGCCGCCACCGGGACCGGAGGGGCGGTGATCCGCGCCGCGTGGTCCAGCGCGGGGCGGGCCGCTTCCCGGCGCCGCCACAGTTCGCCGAGCAGTTCCCGCTCCCGTTCGGCGAAATCCGCCCCGGCGCGGTCCCGCCGGGCCCGGTGCCGCAGGAACGCCAGGGACGTCGCATACGCCTCGTACCGCGCCACCTCCCGGGCCGCCGCCCTGCCCGCGTGACGCCGGGCGTACTGGCGGGCGATCCGCCGGGCCCGCATCGAGCCGAGCGCGTACGGCTCCGCCGGGGTCAGCCAGCCGGCCACGGCGTAGGCGGGCAGCTCCGCACGTACGGTCTTCAGCTCCCGCTGCCGGGTCCAGATCACCAGCCACGTCAGCAGCCCGAAGATGGGCACCATGAACGCCGCGTAGACGGCGAAGAACCCGTACTCGCCGAAGGCCGAGGAGCCGTTCCACATCGCGTGCATGCCCATCGCGAGGAGCAGCCCGGCCAGCGGGAAGGCGCCGCGGCGCAGGTGCCGGCGGTCCGCCGAGAGCGCGGAGATACCGAAGCCGATGCCGGTGAGGACCGTGAACAGGGGGTGCGCGAACGGCGACATGACGATGCGCACGAAGAAGGTCGCCGCCGTGACGGAGGCGATGCCGGTGCCGCCGGTGAGCTGGTCGGTGCCGAAGGCGGTGCCCAGGTAGAGGATGTTCTCCGTGAACGCGAAGCCGGTGGCGGTCACGCCGGCTATGACGACGCCGTCGAGGATGCCGGTGAAGTCCCGGCGCCGGAAGAGGAAGACCAGGAGGACAGCCGCGGCTTTCGCCGACTCCTCGACCACCGGCGCTATCACGGTCGCGCCGAGGGTGTCCGCGCTGGACGGGTCCGCCGTCGCCGTCGCTATCCATCTCGTCGCGAAGCTGTTGGCGACGATCGCTATCAGCGCCGCCGCGCAGGCGCCCCAGGCGAAGCAGAACAGCAGATTCCGCCAGGGGCCGGGCTCGACCCGGTCCAGCCAGCGGAACGCGGCTATCAGCAGGGGCACCGGGAGGACGGCCAGCCCCAGCCCGACGAGGAACCCTTCCGTGCCGGTCTCCTCGCGGACCAGGGCCAGGATGACGAGGCCGGACAGCGCGAGGAGCGTGCTCAGCGCGCCGTAGCGGACCCAGGCGCGCTGCCACCAGTGGGCGTGCCGCAAGGAGCCGGCAGTGCCCGGGCCGCCGGTGAGGGGCACGCCCTCGGCGGGACCACTGGGGTACGACGGGTGCGGGGGGCTGGTGGCCACGGCTTCGACCCTAACGACGGATGGGCGCTGTCCGCAGGCGCGAGAGGCCAGGGATGGTCAGGCGCCGGCGGGGGGCTGGTCCTCGTGCTGTACGCGACGGAAGAGGAGGTCGTTCACGACATGTCCCTTGTCCAGTCCCTGGCCCTCGAAACGGGTCAGCGGACGGAAGTCGGGACGCGGCGCGAAACCGCCGTCCGCCTGCGTGTTCTCGAAGTCCGGGTGTGCCGTGAGGACATCGAGCATCTGTTCGGCGTACGGCTCCCAGTCGGTGGCGCAGTGGAGGATCGCGCCGGGCCTGAGGCGGGTGGCGGCGAGGGTGAGGAAGTCGGGCTGGATGATCCTGCGCTTGTGGTGCCGCTTCTTCGGCCAGGGGTCGGGGAAGTAGACGCGCAGGCCGCCCAGGGAGTCCGGGGCGAGCATCTCGCGCAGGAGGATGATCGCGTCGCCGTTGCCGACGCGGACGTGGGACAGGCCGTTGTGGTCGGCGAGATTGAGCAGGTTGCCCTGGCCGGGGGTGTGGACGTCGACAGCGAGGATGTTCGTGGCGGGGTCGGCCGCGGCCATCTGGGCGGTGGCCTCGCCCATGCCGAAGCCGATCTCCAGGACGACGGGGTTGTCGTTGCCGAACAGCTCGGGCAGGTCGAGGGTCCGGCTGCCGTCGATGTCGAGGCCCCACTTGGGCCACAGCCGCTGCAACGCGTCCGCCTGACCGGCGGTGACCCGGCTGCGCCGCGGCTGGAAACTCCGGATCCGCCGCTCGAAGTGCGACCCGGCGGGATCGGCCTTCGGCCCGTCGGGGAAGCGCGGCTCTCCCTTGGCCCGGGTGCGCCGGACGGGGACACCGGGGGTGTGCGGGTGCGGGTGCGGGTCTTCGGGGGTGTTCGCGGAGTCAGACACAGTGCCCCTGATTTTACGGCTGCGGTGCCTGCGCCTGCCGCCGGTGGGTGGGGTCGGGGCCGCGCCGGGGGGTGTCCGTCCTCGGAACGGCGCGATGGAGTGTCATACCGACTGACTGCCCGTTGACGCGCCAACCAGCTGCGGGCGGACACCCCCCGACACGGCCCCTTGCGTCGTACGGCGACCGTCGCTGCGGGCATGCGTGCCGCTAAGGGCGGCACGGGTGGGCGCAGCGGCACCCCGCTCCGCCGGGTTGCGGAACGCCCCGGCCTCCGCGACGTCTCCGAGCACCTGAAGACCTCACAGCGCGCTCAACGCTCTCCGTGCCACCTCGCGGCCGATCGGCAGGGACGCCGTGGCCGCAGGAGACGGTGCGTTCAGGACGTGCACCGTGCGAGGGGCCTCGCGGATCAGGAAGTCGTCGACCAGGGTTCCGTCGCGGAGAACCGCCTGGGCACGCACTCCCGCCGCGCTGGGCACCAGGTCGTCCTCGGACACTCCGGGCAGCAGCCGGCGCACCGCCTCCGTGAACGCCCTCCTGGACAGGGACCGCCGCAGCTCACCCGCCCCGTACCGCCAGTGCCGGCGGGCGATCTGCCAGGAGCCCGGCCAGGCCAGGGTCGAGCCCAGCTCGCGCGGGCGGACCGTGCCCCACCCGTACCCCTCGCGGGCCAGCGCCGGCACCGCGTTGGGTCCCACATGGACACCTCCGTCTATGCCCCGCGTGAGATGCACCCCGAGGAACGGGAAGGCCGGATCGGGCACGGGGTAGACCAGGCCGCGCACCAGCTCCGGCCGGGCCAGCTCGTAGTACTCGCCCCGGAACGGCACGATCCGCATGTCCGGGTCGTCCCCGGTGAGCCGGGCGATCTCGTCGCACTGCAGACCCGCGCAGTTCACCAGGACCCGCCCGCGTACGACGTCACCCGCCGCCGTGAGCACCGCGACCCCTCGCTCGGGGCGCCGGTCGACGCGCACGACCCGGGTGCCGTAGCGGATCTCCGCGCCCGAGCCGTGGGCCAGCTGGCGGGCGACCGCGACGAAGTTGCAGATGCCGGTGGTGCCGACGTGTATCGCCGCCAGGCCCCGTACCTCCGGTTCGTACTCGGTGATCTGGGAGGCGCCCAGTTCCCGCACCGGGATGCCGTTCTCCCGGCCGCGCTGCACGAGTGCGTGCAGGCGAGGCAGCTCCGCGCGGTCGGTGGCGACGATCAGCTTGCCGGTGACCGCGTGCGGGATGCCGTACTCGGCGCAGAACTTGACCATCTCCGCCGCGCCCCGCACCGCGTAGCGCGCCTTGAGGGAGCCGGGGCGGTAGTAGACGCCGCTGTGGATGACGCCGCTGTTGCGGCCGGTCTGGTGGCGGGCCGGGCCCGGTTCCTTCTCCAGGACGGTGACACGTGTGCCCGGTGCTGCGCGTGTGATCGCGTACGCCGTCGACAGGCCGACGATTCCGCCGCCGATCACCAGCACGTCACAGTCGTATGTGATCCGCACTCGCACCACCTCCCGCTTCGATAGTGCACTGCGCCACTGACAATGCCTTCAAACGCGGGACGGGCGGCATGCCTGCTCCGACTACGCCGGAGTCATCAGCAGGGGCCGTGCACGCTCACGGAGCTCCACCACCTGTGGCTCGTCGCCGTACGGCTCCAGCCGGTGCAGGAGATCCTTCACGTACTCGGTGGTTCGGGCCGAGGAGATCCGCCCGGCGACCTCCACCGCCCGCACCCCCTGCTCGCACGCCGCGTCCAGGTTGCCCGACTCCAGTTCGGCGACGGCCGAGACGACCAGGCGCAGACCGTGCGAGCGGACGAACTCCTCCGTCGGCTTCGACAGGGCCTGCTCGGTGAAGCGGCGGACCTGGCGGGGCGCCTTGAGGTCGCGGTAGCACTCGGCCGCGTCGGCGGCGAAGCGGTCGTAGGAGTAGAAACCGAGCCAGCTCGGGTCGTTGTCGCCGGGGCGGGCGCGCTCCAGCCAGCTCTCGGCCGCCTTCAGGGCGCCGCCGGCCGCCGGGGCGTCGTTGGCGCGTGCGTGCGCGCGTGCCTCGACGAGGCGGAAGAAGCTCATGGTGCGGGCCGTCGCCAGGCCGCGGTTGCGTTCGAGGGCGGCCTGGGCGAGGTCCACGCCCTCGTCGCCGAAGCCGCGGTAGGTGGCCTGGAGGGACATGGTGGCCAGCACGTAGCCCCCGAGGGGGACGTCCGCCGCCGCCCGGGCCAGGCGCAGGGCCTGGATGTAGTAGCGCTGGGCCGCTTCCTGCTGGCCCGTGTCGAAGGCCATCCAGCCCGCGAGCCGGGTGAGTTCGGCGGAGGCGCCGAAGAGAGCCCGGCCGACCTCGTCGGAGTACGAACCGAGCAGCAGAGGGGCGGCCTCCACCCTTAAGCACTCGGGGACCATGGACGAACGCCAGTCGCCACCGCCGTACTTGGAGTCCCAGCGTCGCGCGTCCTCGGCGGCCTCCCGCAGCTTCTGCACATCGCTGTGGCCGACTTTGAGCGGTGCGCCGGAGCCCTCGCCAGGGCCCACGTCACGCGCGACCGAACTGTCGGCCGGGGTTATCAGCCATCGTGAGGCGGGCGTTGCGTATGCGCTCACCGCGAACGATCCGGCCAGCGACTGCCAGATGCCACCGGAACCGGCCCGGCGGCCTGCGAGGTCGAGGCGGTACAGGTCGGTCGCGGACCTCACCGCCTGGCCGACGTCCCGTGGGAAGGCGAGGCCGACTTCGGGGGCGGGGTCCGCGTCCGCCAGGCCGATTTCGTGGAGCGGCACCGGGCGGCCGAGCTTCTGGCCGATGGCGGCGGCGATGAGGTGCGGGGCCGCACCCTGCGGCACCATGCCCTTCGACACCCAGCGCGCCACCGACGTCTTGTCGTAGCGAAGCGTCAGTCCTCGCTGAGCGCCAAGATCGTTGACGCGCCGCGCGAGGCCTGCGTTGCTGATTCCCGCGAGGGCGAGAACGGCGCCGAGTTTTTCGTTCGGCCCGCGTTGCTCCCTGGACATGCGCCACCCCTCGACACAGACGGCTGCCGCGCTGGCATAACCATGCGGCATTCGTAAACCCAGCGTAGTTCGCCGCATCCCAAGCGTTAAGGGGCATTGTTCCGGTTGGCGGGATTGTGGTCCGTACTGAAGTGCGGTTCAGATACGGGCTGTTGCGACGTGCTCCCGCTGTGTGGCCGTGCGCCTGTCCGTGCGCTCTTCTCCGGCCACTGCGGGAGCGGTTCCATGGTCATTGCGTGGGTCGGCCCGCTGTACTGGATCCAGTGGGCTGGGGGATACCGCCGCCTTCATCCCCGCGGGCGGCGGAACGGTCCGGGAGGCGTGCTCCGTCTCCCGGACTGCGCGATCGGGTGGCAGGGTGCGCAGCCTGTACGGAGAGTGTTCGAGGCTGCCCGCGTGAGGCCGATTTGGCCGAAAATCGACCCAGCCGGTCGTACGGTATCAGGGCTCCGACCATGGCACTTGACGGCGCGTCGGGCGTGATGGGGGCGCGTTTCGGGGGCGCATTCGCGTCGCAGTCGTACCGGAGACATGTCGCTGGCGTGCCTTGATTCTTGGCCGTCTCTTCGTTCCTCCGCGTCTGTGCCGCCGTCCCGTTCGTCCGCCGTTCCCGCCCGGCTCCTCACAGGACGTGCGGGTGTTCGGGCCGCCCGGGACGGCGCGGGTGGCTCCGCCGGGGCGCATTCAACGGAGTGCAAGCGGCGTCGGCACCCTCTGGAACGCCTCCTTCATGGCAGCATGGGCACCGGTTCGTACGGTGCACTGGTTGTCCACAGCCTGTGGAGGCGGCGATGCGGTGGTTGGTGGGATGGAGCAGCACCGCCGCGGGAGCCGTCGCTGCGGGTTCGGCGGGGGCCACCGGCAGCGACGGTGAGACGCTGCACCCGGTGGGGTCCCAACTCCTGTGGGGCGACCCCGATCCGCTGTGGGCCGTCGGCGACTGGCGACCCGACGAGGTGCGGGTCGTGAAGGCCGACGACCGGACCAGGATCGCCGTCCTCGGCATCTGCGGCGCCACCGACGAGCAGTTGCGCGTCGCGCTGTTCGCCGCGCGCGGCGGCGCCCTACGGCATCTGACCGCCTGGCCGGGCAGCTACACCGCCATCGTCCAGGTCGGCAGGAGGATCACCGTCTGCGGCGATCTCGCGGGCGCGCGGCCGGTGTTCCACACGCCCTGGGCCGGTGGTACGGCCTACGCGACCGCCGCGCTGCCGCTGGCCGACCTCATCGAGGCCAACCTCGACTTCGGGCACCTCGCCGCGCTGCTCGCCGCCCCGGACGTGCCCGCCGCGCTGCACGACTCCACGCCCTACGACGGCGTGAAGCGCATTCCGCCCGGGCATGCCCTCATTCTGCGCGCCGGGGCGCGCGAGATCGCCGGGTACGAGCCGGTCGCCTCGCTGGCCGTGGCGGCGCCTCCGGCCGACCCCGACAGCGCGGTCGACGCCGTGCGCGACGCCCTCGTGGAGGCCGTACGGACGCGGTTGTCCGCGCCGCGGCACGTCCCCGGAGCGGACATCGACCCGGGGCCCGTGCCCGGCATGGGGCCCGCGGAGCGACGTGCCGCGCGCGGGATGCCGGTGCCGGGGATCGGCGCGGACCTGTCCGGGGGTCCGGCCTCCGGGGCACTGGCACTGCTGGCCGCGGGGCTGCCCGGGATGCCGGGCACGGTGCTGGGGCACGGCACGGGCGCGGGCGAGCGGCTGCTGGCCGTCACGTTCAACGACCTCGCGGTCGGAGGGCGGGAGGCCGAACTGGAGCGGGCGGGCGCGCTGGCGGCGAACCCGCGGCTGCACCACGTCGTCGTGGCGGGCGGCGAGGAGACCCTCCCGTACGCCGACCTGGACGGGCCCCTGACCGACGAACCCGGGCCGTGCCTGGTGTCGGCGGCGCGCCATCGGGCCCGGCTCGCGGCGGGCAGCGCGGACCACTTCACGGGCTACGGTGCGCGCCAGGTCCTGGACGCCCATCCCGCGCGCCTCGCCGACCTGCTGATGGACCGCCGGCGGCGTCATCTCGTACGGCCGGTCGCCGCCCTGGCCAAGGCTGACGGGTCGGTGCTGGTGCCCGCGCGCGTGTACGCGGCGGCGCGGCGGTTGTCGCGGACGCCGTACCGGTCGGGACTCGAGTCGCTCGCCGAGCGTCTCCTCGACCCCCGCTCCGACGACGGTCTCGACGCGCCCGGCGGTGCGCTGGATGCCTCGCTCGCCGCGCTGACCTGGGGCAGACCCGGGCCGGCCGCGCGCTGGCTGACCGGTGAGGCGCTCGCTGAAGTATCGGTTCGCCTTCAGGCGTCGACGCACCGGTCGGAGCTGGTGGGGCCGGGACAGCGGCCGGGTGACTTCCGCGCGCGTGCGGCGCTGGCGCGGCATGCGGCGGACCTGCGGGTGCTGGAGCAGGCCGCGGAGGTCCGCTTCCAGCGGCTGCACGCGCCGTTCCTCGACAACCAGGTCGTCCGCGCGGCCCGGGCGTTGCCCGAGGCGCTGCGGGTGCGGCCGGGAGCGCGGGCGGCGATCCTGCGTACGGTGCTGGAAGGGGCCGGGGTCCGGGAGCTGCCGCCCGGCTGGGGCGCCCCGACCCAGGCGACGGCGGCGGCCGCGGAGCGTACGGGGCTGCGCGTGGCGGCGGACTCCCTGGTCGCCCTGTTCGACACCCCGCTGCTGGCGGAGGCGGGCCTGGTCGAGGCCCGCGTGGTCCGCAAGGCGCTGCGCGGCGCGGCGGCGGGCGAACCGCTTCCCCTGGACGGCCTCGCGGACCTGGTCGCCCTGGAGCTCTGGCTCCGCCGCCTGCTGTCCCGCCGCGGCACGTGCTGGACGGGCACACCGGCTCGGCAGCGCGCGGTACCGGCCGGGATCGCGCCGCAACGCGGGGCGTTGGGGGCGGGGGCCGGCGGAGGGCGGCGGGGGTAGCGACTGCTTGCGTGCCTGCGCCTTCTGCCGGGTGGGGGTCGGGGCCGCGTCGGGGGGTGTCCGCCCTCGGAACGGCGCGATGGGGTTGCGTACCGACTGACTGGCGTTGACGCGCCAACCAGCTGCGGGCGGACACCCCCCGACACGGCCCCTTGCGTATGACGGCGGGTGCGGGCCGCCCCCGTTGCGGGCGTCGCGCGCGAGCCGGCCGAGGCGCGGGGCGCGTACACCGCCGGCCGGGCGGGGTGAGCCGCCGTACCGTCAGCCGCAGGTGAACCTGGACTCCGCCCAGTCCACCGGCATCAGGTTGTCGAGGGCGCTGCGCGGTTCCACCACGAGCCGGACCGTGCTGCGGCCGGTGAGGTCGACATGGACGGGCAGGGCCGGGTCACCGCCCTCGACCAGCGGGGACCGCCACAGCCGGGCCCCGTCGGCGTAGACGGAGAAGTACACCTTGCCGAGCCTCAGCGTCATGTCGTCCACACCCACGAGCGCGTCGTACGACGAGCAGGAGCGGTTGAGGTCGACGGTGACGGACGAGCGGCCGTGCACGGTGACGCCGTGGGCGTACCGCTGGTCGCCGACCGACAGTCCGGACCGCTTCCAGACCCAGCTGCTCGAGCCGATCCGCATCTCGGGCTTGGTGTCGTCGCCGTTGATGTCGTACGACAGGTCGCTCCACTGGTAGACGGCCGGGGCGGGCGGAGGTGGCGGGGGAGTGGGCGTCGGTGTCACGGCCGGCGGCGGTGTCGGCTTCGGGGGCGCGGGCGGTGGAGCGGGCGTCCGGGACGGGGTGGGGGTGGGGGGCGGGGACGGCGCCGGGATCGGGCTGGTCCTGGAGTCCGGTGCCGGCGCGGGTGTCTCGGCACGCGCGGGCGCGATTCCCGGCGGCCGCGGCCCCGGTTCCGGCCGCGAGGAGGAGGGCGTGGGCTCACCCGGGCGCACCACCGAGGACGGCGGAGGGGACGAGGGAGCCCTTCTGGCCTCCGGCTTCGGTTTCTCGTTGCCGGCCAGTGCCATCACCACCGCGGCCACCACACCCACGGCGACCACACCGGCCGCGATACCGGCCTTCACCGGCGCGCCGATCCCCTCGGAGGCCGCCGCACCACCCCCGCCGGGCGAACCGCCGCCCGCGGCTGCTCCACCGGTCGGGCCTCCCGCCGCGGCGGCTCCCGCCGCACCGGCCGCTCCCGCGCCCCCGGCGATGAGCCCGGCCGCCTTCGCGTACCCGGCCGCTCCGAACCAGCCGATGACGGCGACCGGCACGACGGCCGGGATGCCGCCCGCCACTTCCTCGATCTGCAGCGCGGCCAGCCGGCACTTCGCGCACTCGTCCAGGTGTTCGCGCAGCCCCCGCTCGGCCCGGGTGCGCAGCCGTCCGCGGGCGTAGGTGCCGAGCTGGTCGGCGTAGCGCGCGCACTCCTCGTCGCCGGTGAGCGTGGCGCTGACGTGGGCCTGCAGATAGGCCTGCTTGAGTCCCTCGCGGGCCCGGCTGGCGAGCACGCGCGTGCCGTTGGCGTCCAGCCCGAACAGCGTGGCGACCTCGCTGGGCGACTCGTCCTCGATCTCGGTGTGCCACAGCACGGCCTGCCAGCGCTCCGGCAGCGACCGGAAGGCCCGCATGGCCATGGCCTGCTCGGCCTGGTGCATCGCCCGTACGTCCGCGCCCAGTTCGAGCGCGTCGTCGTCGGACACGTCGGACCCGCGTGCGGACTGGGCGGCGAACACCGCGAAGTCGTCGACGAGCTGCTCGCGCCGCGCCGACCTCGTCCAGGAGGCGGCGACGCGCCGGACGGAGGTGAGCAGATACGCGCGTACGGCGTGCGCGGGACCCGCCCCGCCGCGCACCGCCTGGAGCATGCGGGCGAAGACCTCGGCGGTCAGGTCGTCCGCGGTGTGGGCGTCCCGGCAGCACGTGCGGGCGTACCGGCGCACGGCTTGCGCATGGCGCCGGTACAACTCCTCGTACGCCGTGTCGTCGCCCGAGCGCATCCGGTCGATGAGGTCGGCGTCGGACGGCGGCAGCTCGCGCGGCGGCGGCAGGACGCTGTCCTCGCGCCAGTCGCGCTGGGCCGGGACCGAGCCGCCGGCGGGGCGCCCGCCGGGCGGCACGCTCGCGCGTCCGCCCTGGCTCGGCACCTGCGGCGGGACCGGGCCGCCGGCCGTGGCGTCGCCCTTCCCGCTGCCGCTCGACTCGTCCCGACCGTCACCGCTCATCGCGGAAAGCCCCCGCCAGCTGCCCAACCCGTCCAGACCACCGGGTCAGCGTGCCATATTGGCTTTTGGTCAGAACCCCGGAGTTCGGACCATCACTCATCCGTGGGGATTCCCCGCACGGCAGTACTGGCCGTCACTCGTCAGGGGAAGGATCCCCCTTTTCCGCTCCGGGCAGGGATCCCCTTGTTTCGCTCCGAGCCTGGAAGCCCTGCCTGGCCCGAGGCGGGCTCGCCCCGGGCCCCGGTGGCTCACGCCGGTCGCGAGCGCAGCCCCTCCAGCAGGATGTCCAGCAGCCGGGCCGACGCGGCCGCCTGCTGTGCCGCGTCCGGCAGTGAGGGCGCGGCCGTGGCGATCACCAGCAGCACGTCCGACACCGACACGTCCGCCCTCAGCTCACCGGCCGCACGCGCCCGGTCCACGAGCTGACCCACGACCTCGAGCAGCGCCGCAGTCCCGGCGTCGTCCTCGCCCGCGACCGCCGGCACCGCAGCGACGGCGACCGGCTGGTCCGGCACCAGCCGCAGCTCCGTCCCGCCCGGCTGGGTCCGCTGCTGCGGCACCCGCGGGCCACCGGCGCCGTCCTCGACCGAGACCCGCAGCACCTGCGGCGGCAGCAGCCGCCCGGCGCCGGAAGCCACCGACGTCCGCAGGAAGCGCGACAGCGCCGACCACGGCTCGTCCTCCTGCCCGAGCGCCGCACGCGCCTGGTCGGTCAGCCGGGAGGTCTCCTCCTCGGCTATCCGCCGCACCAGGACGTCCTTGCTCGGGAACCGCCGGTACACCGTGCCCACACCGACCCGCGCGCGCCGCGCCACGTCCTCCATCGGCGCGCCGTATCCCAGCTCGCCGAAGACCTCGCGCGCGGCCCGCAGCACGTGTTCCAGATTGCGCTGTGCGTCCACGCGCAGCGGCGTCGTCCGCGATGTGCCGCGTCCGTTGCCCGCCGCCGCGCTCATCGTCATGCCACCCGCCGCGACTGCGGACGCGGGCGACCAATGAGAGTCCTGAACATGCATAAGCATTCCCCCGGTAATGACGTCTCCCCCCGGAGACACTCCCCGCCATTCGATGCCGGGGCGAGGGAACGGCTCGGGTCCGCGGGCCCGCCCGTCGCGGACCCGGTGAGCACATCCCCCTACACCCCGTCGACACACGAACATAGTTGAGAGGGAGTCAATTCAGAAGGGGCAGGTTCCGCACGGAGCGCCCACCGATCGGAGTACGGGCCGCATACGTCCCGAATGTGCCCCCGCGCGCCCCCCACACCACCCCTTCTGACCTGCACGTATGCACCACAGGTCGCGATTCCGGCCAACTCCGCGCGCTCACCCGCTCCGGTCACACAATTCGTCGAGGCTGTGGACAAACGCAAGCGACGGGTGCGTCATGGGGTGGTGAAGGAACGTGCGCGCATTCTCGTTGTCGGTGGCGGCTACGTCGGGATGTACACGGCCCTGCGCCTGCAACGCCGGCTGAAACGGGAACTGGACCGGGGCGAGGTGGAGATCACGGTCGTCACCCCCGACCCGTACATGACCTACCAGCCGTTCCTCCCCGAGGCCGCCGCGGGCGCGATCTCCCCCCGCCACGTCGTCGTACCGCTGCGTCGCGTCCTCGACCGGTGCCGGATCCTGATCGGCGAGGCCACCGCCGTCGACCACGCCAAACGCACCGCCACCGTCACCACCCTCGCCACCGAGGAGGAGGGCACCGGCGGACAGCGGCTGTCCTACGACCAGCTGGTCCTCGCCCCCGGCTCCGTCTCGCGCACCCTGCCGGTCCCCGGCCTCGCCGACCACGGCATCGGCTTCAAGACGGTCGAGGAGGCCATCGGCCTGCGCAACCACGTCATCGAGCAGATGGACATCGCCTCCTCCACCCGCGACCCCGCGATCCGCGACGCGGCTCTCACCTTCGTCTTCGTCGGCGGCGGCTTCGCCGGGGTGGAGGCCCTCGGCGAACTGGAGGACATGGCTCGCTACGCCGCGCGCTACTACCACAACGTCCAGCCCGAGGACATGAAGTGGATCCTCGTCGAGGCCTCGGACCGCATCCTGCCCGAGGTCGGCGAGGAGATGGGCCGCTACACCGTCACCGAGCTGCGCCGCCGCAACATCGACGTACGCCTGCGGACCCGCCTGGAGTCCTGCGCCGACCGGGTCGCCGTCCTCAGCGACGGCGCCCGCTTCCCCACCCGTACGGTCGTCTGGACGGCCGGCGTGAAACCCCACCCGGTGCTCGCCGCCTCCGACCTGCCACGCAACGACCGCGGACGCCTGACGTGCACGCCGGAACTGTCGGTCGACGGCACCACGCACGCGTGGGCCGCGGGAGACGCCGCCGCCGTCCCGGACGTCACCGCCGAAGAACCGGGCCGCGAGTGCGCCCCCAACGCCCAGCACGCCGTCCGCCAGGCCAAGGTCCTCGCCGACAACATCGTGCACACTCTGCGCGGCGAACCTCTCGAGCGGTACGAACACGCCTACGCGGGATCGGTCGCCTCCCTGGGCCTGCACAAGGGCGTCGCCCACGTCTACGGACGCAAGCTCAAGGGCTACCCCGCCTGGTTCATGCACCGCGCCTACCACCTCAGCCGCGTGCCCACCTTCAACCGCAAGGCGCGCGTGCTCGCCGAATGGACCCTGGCCGGCCTGTTCAAACGGGAGATCGTCTCCCTGGGCTCACTCGAACACCCGCGGGCCGAGTTCGAACTCGCGGCCGGTGGAAAGCCTTCTCACGATCCCCCGCACAACCCGAAGGGGTCGTCCTGACCGGACCCAGGAACTCCACCGGCCGGCCCGGCGTCTGACGGATGTCGGTCCGGTCCGCGCACTGCCAGACTGGTCCACCACCCGGGCATGCCACCACTCGCCCCGGTGCGGGCCCCCCGGGGCCCCGGCCGGTTCCGGTGCCGGCCGCCGACCACTACACGAGGCAAGGATTCGTGAACTTCACGCGCTGGAGCGCCCGGCTCCCCGGAACGCAGCGCCGCGCCGCAGCGCGGACCGAGCAGACGGCCTCCCCGGACCGGCGGGGGGAAGGCTCCGTGCCCGCCGCCCGTGCCGAACAACTGACCGACGAGTCGCCGTCCGTACCCGCCGTCGACGAACTGCGGGTGCGCGAGGTCCTCGACCGCGTTCCGTCCCTCGTCGCCCTGGTCCACGGCCCCGACCACCGCATCGCCTACGTCAACGACGCCTACACGGCCGCCTTCGGCGTACGCCCGCTGGGCGAACGCGCCCGCGAGGCCCTCCCCGAGCTGGATGCCCTCGGCCTGTTTCCCCTCCTGGACCAGGTGCAGCGCAGCGGCAAACCGCGCACGGTCAAGTCCCGCAAAGCCCCCGACGGCCGCTCCTACACCTTCACCTGCACCCCGGTAGCCCAGGGCGACGGCAAGGGAGGCAGTGACGGCCGCGGCGTCCTCGTCTTCGCCACCGACGTCACCGACCACGCCGAAGCCGCAGAGCGCCTGCGCGCCAGCGAACGCCGCCAGCGCGAAACAGCGGTCACCCTCCAGCGGTCCCTGCTCCCCCAGGAGCTCGAAGAACCCGACGACCTGCGCGTCGCTGCCACCTACCACCCCGGCGGCACGGAAGCCGCGGTCGGCGGCGACTGGTACGACGTCATCACCCTGGGCGGCGGCCGCACGGCCCTGGTCATCGGCGACGTCATGGGCCGCGGCGTCCGAGCGGCGGCGGTCATGGGCCAGCTCCGCACGGCGGTCCGCGCCTACGCCCGCCTCGACCTCCCCCCGCACGAGGTCCTCCAGCTCCTGGACGGCCTGGCGGCCGAGATCGACGCCAACCAGATCGCCACGTGCGCGTACGCCATCCACGACCCGAACGAGGGCAAGCTGATCTACTCCTCGGCGGGCCACCTCCCGATCCTCGTCCGCGACGAGACCGGCACGGTGCTGCGCGCCGAAGAACCCACCGGCCCCCCGCTCGGCACCGGCGGCTGGATGCACACCTCGGGCTCGATCCCCCTCGCCCCCGGCTCTACGGCCGTCCTCTACACGGACGGCCTGGTCGAGCGCCGCGACGCCGACCTGGACGAGGGCATCGCCGCCCTGGAACGCGCCCTGGCCGGCGCCACCGGCACCCCCCAGGTCGTCTGCGACCGCCTGGTCCGCTCCGCGGGCGTCACCCCCGACCACGACGACGACGTGGCCGTCCTGGTCCTCCAGCACCCCGCCCGTTCGGGCCCGGAGAGTGAGCTCTTCCGCAACGCCGCCCTGGAACTCCTGGGCGGAGTGGAAGCGGCCCCCCGCGCGCGTGCCTTCGCCTCCGGCGTCCTGACCAGCTGGCGCTTCCCCGCCGACCTGCACGACCTGGGCGTCCTGGCGACCAGCGAACTGGTCGCCAATTCCCTCCAGCACGGCACCCCGCCGATGAGACTGCGTCTGCACCGCACCGACCGGCGCCTGATCATCGAGGTCACCGACGGCGACGACCACCTGCCCAGACGCCGCCGCGCGGAACCGGGCGACGAATCGGGCCGGGGCATCGCCATCGTCGCCACGATCGCGTCGAACTGGGGCTGCCGCCGCACACCCGGCGGCGGCAAGGCGGTCTGGTGCGAGTTCGCCCTGCCGCGCACGCAGCCGACGTGACCGGGCCGTGGATCAGACGTCCGCGGAAACGGGGGCCCCACCCCGCGCCACGACCCGGCTCTTCCCGAGCCACGGCTGATCCTGTACATCGGTCAGCTGCCGCCCCAAGCGCACGGCCAGGACGGTGATCCCCAGCGAGAACACCAGGAACGCCACGATGTACGGCGCGTGCAACGAGGCCCCCAGCGGCCCGCCCACGGCCGGCCCGACAGCCAACGCGAGCTGCTTGACCAGGGCGAACGCGGAGTTGTACTGCCCGGCCATCCCCTCCGGCGCGAGATCCGCGACCAGCGGGGCCACGGTCGGCGACAGCATCGCCTCACCCAGCCCGAACAGCGCGTACGTCGCGACGAACGCGGCCGTCGCCATCTCCTGGCTCCCGTGCCCGAGTCCCGCGTACCCCGCGACGGCCCACGCCACGGCCCAGATCACCCCGACAGCCGCGATCACCCGCGACCGCCGGCGCCGCTCCACGAACCGGAGCACGGCGAACTGCGCGACGACGATCACCAGCGTGTTGGCGGCGAGCGCGGTCCCCAGCGCGGACGTCGAGATCCCGGCGGCCTCGACCCCGTACGCACTGAGCCCCGACTCGAACTGCCCGTAGCAGGCGAAGAACAGCACGAAGCCCAGCACGCAGAGCTGCACCATGGCCCGGTTGCCCATCAGCTGCTTCCAGCCGCCCCGGCCCGAAGCCGTGGGAGCGTCCTCGATCCGCGGCGCGCGCGGCATCCGAACGGTCGCCATCACGACGACCAGCAGCAGGAACATCGCCGCCTCGATCGCGAAGAGCAGCGTGAAGGAGGCGGCACTCGTCGTGTCGACGAGATGCCCGCCGATGAGGCCACCGACGCCGAGCCCGAGGTTCTGCAGGAAGAACTGCATGGCGAACGCACGCGACCGCGTCTCCGCCGACGAGCAGTCCACGATCATCGTCGCCAGCGCCGGCTGCATCACGGCCTGCCCGGCCCCCAGCAGAGCGGCCGACACCAGCACGGCCGCCGCACTGCTCGCGATCCCCAGACTGAGCGCACCCAGAGCGGCGGTGACCAGGGCGGTGAGCAGCACCGGCAGCGGGCCGCGCCGGACGATGGCCCGCCCGGCGAACGGCAGCACCACCAGCGCGGCCACAGCGAAGACGGCGAGTACGAGACCCGCCGTCATGGCCCCCAGTCCTCGCACCTGCGCCACATAGACGTACAGGTACGGGACCGTGAAGCCGAGCCCGAACGCGCTGAGTGCGTTACCCACGTGAATGCGGCGCATCGCTGCGCCCATCGCCCTGGTCACGTTCACCTCTTTCACAAGTTAGGAGTGAAGACTTCGAAACTAAAGTTCGAAGCTAAAGAGTACATATCCAAGGACTTCAAGGCAAAGAACGGCCGTGCCATACTGCGCCCATGGGCGACACCCCCGGCCCCAGCGAGCCGACCCTCGAAGAGCAGATCGCCGCGTACCAACGCGAGTTCCAGGACCTCGACCCCCAGGTGGAGCAGATCGTCTCGGCCCTGTCCCGCCTGAACCGCCGTATGAACGTCGCCTACGGCCGTCAGACCTCGGCCCTCGGCATCAGCAACGCGGAGTGGGAGGTCCTCAAGGCCCTCGTCCTCTCCGGAGCTCCCTACCGCCTGGGCCCCAGCGACCTCGCCAAGCGCCTCGGCCTCACCCCGGCTGCGATGACCCACCGGATCGACCGCATGGTCGCCGAATCTCTGGTGACCCGTGAGCGAGACGAGACGAACCGTGTACGAGTCATCGTGGAGCTGACATCCGAGGGGCGAGAGAAGTGGCTGGAGGCGATGCGCCTGGCGTCGGTCTTCGAGGAGGACCTGCTCCAGGACCTGGCTCCCGACGAGCGCACGGCACTGGGCGAAGTGCTCACGCGCCTGCTGCGCCGGGTCGAGCACGCCCAGCCGGACGCCGGCGGGCGCCTCACCGACCTGGACTGAGACCCGGGTCGAAAAGATCTTGACAGGGGCTGCTTGACAGCCCCCTGGTGGATCCGTAGAGTTCTTCGGGTTGCCGCGGAGCCGTAACGGTTCTGCGACAGCACTTCCGCCGCACCAGCGGCACCCAAACCACCAGCTCGACATCCCTACGGGGTTGATTTCGGCGTGCCGGAATTCAATTCGAATGGGGACTCGACTACCTGATCGACTCCGAACGGCTTCGATTTGGGAATCGCCGAGAGGGCGCGCTAAGGTTGGGAACGTCGGAACGGCCCAACAGCCGCAAAGACAAACCCCGCTGACCGGGGATCAGGCCCGAAAGGATCTGGTAGAGTCGGAACCGCCGGAAAGGGAAACGCGCGGAAAGATCTGATAGAGTCGGAAACGCAAGACCGAAGGGAAGCGCCCGGAGGAAAGCCCGAGAGGGTGAGTACAAAGGAAGCGACCGTTCCTTGAGA